>JAFZSL010000031.1 GCA_017619375.1 Prevotella sp.
AAGCAAGCTTGGTCTTCTCTCGCTTAATCGCAACATTGACCTGCGGTCGAAGTTGCTCACGCTCGGCAGACTTCAAGCAAGCTTGGTCTTCTCTCGCTTAATCGCAACATTGACCTGCGGTCGAAGTTGCTCACGCTCGGCTGACTTCAAGCAAGCTTGGTCTTCTCTCGCTTAATCGCAACATTGACCTGCGGTCGAAGTTGCTCACGCTCGGCTGACTTCAAGCAAGCTTGGTCTTCTCTCGCTTAATCGCAACATTGAAGATTGAAGATTTAAATTCTTCAATCTTCATTTTTTATCTATTCTTATGCTTCATATACCATTGATGTGCAAAAACCACATAGAACAGGAGTGCCACCACATCAAGAATTAAAGCGATAATCACAACCACCTTCCAAGAGGGCATCCCCTCCAAAATGGGAAAAACTGCACTGAAACATCTTCCCACCCCCAAGAACAAACCCAAAGCCAGTCCCATCTCCCATGCCAGGAAGAACGAACTTTGAGAAGTTCCCCGCTGACAATGGTCACTCAATTTGATGAAAAACAGCAGGAACCTTGAAGCTATGATACCCGAGCCGAGTCCCACAAGAAGGGGAATGGTAGTAGAAGTTAAAGCCACCTCCGCCATCATGAGCAACAAAGCGAACCCCACCAACAGCATGCCGGCTATGGCCTCACTCATCAATTCCGCATTGACGAATACGTATTTCTCCGCCACGATGGCCAACAAGAAACCCACCATAAGCCAAGCGAAGAAAGAGAGATGCTCCATTTCGATGGAGACAATCATTCCCACGGCTGTTGAAACAAAAAAGAGATTGACCATCAAGCGCCACGAAGCAGGTAGCAAGAACCTGTCCAAACTCACCAATTTGATATAATCTCCGGGAGAGCGGAATGGGCACTTTACAAGCATCACCATCAAGAAAGCAAGTGATGCTAATCCTAACGACATCCATGCAAGCGACCGGACATCGAAGAACTGCATAAGAAGTAGCGCGAAAAAGGGGCCCAATGCCAGAGCAAACCTTCCAAACCATGCGACAGCATAATTGGCTTCTGTACGTTGATGTGATTCGCATGTGTCGACGACCAATGTACTATACAACACCATCTCCGCCAAACCATAACAAATGCCTGTTGCCAACCTCACCCCAATCATCCCACCTACGGGCAAGTGTTCAAATAAAGGGATGGCCATACACGCCATCACTCCAAGTATGGCATACCAACACACATGGTTGCGCCGATATCGTTCGACAAGATACGAGACGAACATACCCAGAACCATCAAACCCAAGCCGAAAGATCCAAAAGCCAAAGAAGCCTCATCAGTGGAAACCATGAAAAACGTCATCACCATCTGGACGTTCACAGCCATTCCCAACAGCAAATTGGCAATGACCAAGAGCCAAAAATCCTTATTCCAAAGGCGTATATGAACGGGAGTATTTTGAGTATACATGGTTATGTCAGTCAAAGAAAGCCTTTGATCGCCTTTTCAAATGTTCAGATATCGTAAAGAATAATGTTTCATCAAAATGAGAGAAATCCTCCATGACCACATCACATAACGAGTCAATCTCGACAGCGGGGTTGGTAGTCGCCAAGCCTACGACAGCCATTCCAGCATGAAGACCCGCCTTCAGTCCATTAAAACTATCCTCAAATACCACGCACTTCTCATCAACGACCCCCAACCTTGATGCGGCCAGGAAATAACAATCAGGAAAAGGCTTGCTTCGAGTGAAATCCTCCGACGTGAGGACAATGTCAAACATCTGCTTGAATTCAGGATGAGCCTTATATACACAGTTGATTTTGGGAATGTTGGAACTCGTTACCAAAGCGGTGGAGACACCTTTCTCCTTCAACCACTGAATGAAATGCACCACCCCCTTGATGTATGCATAGTCCATCTGCGCCTCAAACGCGTTGAGACGATTCACGATGTCGGCTCTTGCTTCGAGGGAATCGAAGTTGGCGTCGAATATCTGGTCAAGCGTCTGTCCCTTGATCTTATTCTCCAACCCGGGTTGGTCAGGATGGTATTCACGACATACACTCCCCCAGAAAACGGAATACTGGGCTTCGGTATCCACCACTACGCCATCCAAATCGAAAAGGGCTGCTTGAAATGGGAAATCAGTCATATCATCATCTTTGCGGGTGCAAAATTAGCAAAAATTAACGAAGGAGACAAGAATGTCTGCATAAAAAGGAAAAAAACGAGACTGAGATGAAAAAAAAGCGTCCAAAATTGCTTTTTATAAGAAAAAACAGTAATTTTGGGGCAATCAAACACGACCATGATGAAAAGACTATTACACCTTTTTTTATTGGCCATCCTGCAGGGAACAGTCTTCAAGGCTAATGCCGAGGTTGTATCCATCAACCTAAGCGCCCAAGGCTATACCAATGCACAGGACGTCAGTACACTGACAAAAGATGGCTTCACACTCACTTTCAACAAAGGAACCGGCAGCAACGGTCCCAAATACTACACCACAGGCAATGCCGTCAGGCTTTACGGTGGCAATACACTCACCGTGAGCACCGCTACGAACAACATCACCCAAATCAAGATGACATTTGCAAGTAGCTACAGTCCCTCAAGCGAAAATTTCAGAGTTGATTGTGGAACGGCCACACTTGGCACCACTACGATTTGGAGCGGAAGTTCCAACACCGTGGTCTTCACCAACACGGCATCAAGCGGGCATTGGCGTCTCCAAACCATCACGATAACATATGAGGCCCAAACCGAAACACTATCCAAAGTTAGTTCGCTATCAGCCTTGCGCGAACTCGCCGATGGCACGAAGGCAAGGCTCACCCTTGGCCGTGACAACCCTGGAAAGATACAATATGTGCACGAAGGAGATGTCATCACTGCGTACGTCCGTGACAACGACATGGCCGTAAGTTTCAAGGATTTCCTCCCTGATGATGCGGGGTGGCACACGAGCAGTGGCGGTGCCCTCATCGGCAGCGTGGATGGAGAATACCACCTGAACAACGGTATGCCGGAATTCACCCATATCAACACCTCCATCGCCGACTCCATCCTCTGCCTGGACTATTGGGAAATGCCCGCTCCGCGTTTGATTAGCGACCTGTCAGACCTGTCAGACGTCACCTACCGCGCCGACTTTGTAACAGTAGAAAATGTCTCCATAGGCACCAACGACCAAGGTTATTATTTGGAAAGCGATGGACAAACAGTCACCATGGACAATTATTTCGGAATGAGCTACATCATCCCCGACGACCTCAGGGGAAGGACTTTCAATGTAGCCGGTATCCTGGACGCCTCCGAGGATGGCAACAGTTCGGTCCTCCATTACACACAAATCGATGAAATCGTTCCTGAAATCGCTTTGGGTGAGACACTCCATACCAATTTAGCCACCATAGGTACCTACAATAACAGGGTGGTCAACGTCACCGTTGACAGGAGCCTTGTCACCAATACATGGAACACGCTGTGCCTACCATTCGACATCCTTTGCTTCTCCGACGTCGTGTCTTCTGCCAAACTGGCAGAGTTCACCGGTTACAATGCCGCCGACAATTGTTTGGAGTTCACCTCAGTGCAAGACCTTCAGGCCGGTGTTCCCTACCTCGTTTTCCCCGACGAGGGAGTTGATGAAATCACCATTCTGGGAGCCAACATCAAAAGCGGCCTTTCACCCGTTGTCATCGGTACCTACGAGATGGTGGGCGTTTATGAGCCCACCACACTCTACGCCGGTGACCCCAACGTGCTATTCCTTGGAGAGAACAACACGCTCTACTATCCCAACGTCACCAACGATTTGAAAGCGTTTCGCGCATATTTCCAGACGACGAACTCACAACCCGCCAACATCTTCGTGGACGGTGTGATGACCAACATCACCACCGCGACGGTTGACGACCAGTCGCCAGACAGCCCAATCTACAACATCGGAGGCCAGATGGTAAGCACCTCCAACGGCAAGCTCCAGAAAGGCGTCTATGTAAAAGCAGGCAACAAAATAGTCATCAGGTAACGAGGAGGACGAACAATGAAAAGATACATCATCATACTCGCCACACTGCTGACCTCACTCACGGCAATGGCACAGGAAGAGAGAGACACCGTCGTCATCACGTTGCAGGATGGCTCTGAGGTGAGATATACCGACGACCAATTCGATCGAGTGCAAATCATCTTCAACCTAAGATATGGCGTGAAAGTCTATCTTAAGAATGGCAAGTCAAAAGACTACCTGGCCACAAAAGTGGAGGTTCATGAATACAATGGAGGAGGTGGCGTTGTGACCGACAACAACATCAACCGCAACCTCTATCGTGCAAAACTCCTGGAATATCCCCATTTGGCCGCTGATTCGACAATGAACCAACTCATCATCAAATCAACCGATGACTACGGCATTACCTTCAGTTTGGAATGGAGCTATGCCGACAAGGCCAATCGCTGGACGTGCTATCAGATGCATTCAGGAAACAACATGAAAAATGTTACCAGGAGCAACGACCCATGGACGACTGACACAGAAATACCTACGAAATATCGTACATATAAAAGCGACTTTACCAATTCTGACAACATCTCTAAAGGTCACCTTTGTCCCTCCCAGGACCGTCTTTGCTCTGAGGCCCAAAACGCGCAGACATTCTTCATGAGCAATATCCAGCCACAGTGGCAATTACACAATGGTGGAATCTGGCTGAGATTAGAGAACCTTATAAGACCCTGGTCTCAAAAATGCGATACTTTATATGTGGTAAAGGCAGCTACCATTACCCCAGACATGGTATATGATTTCAAATTAAATGACAAACTTCTCGTGCCCAAGTATTTCTATATGGCTCTTTTGGCATATGACAAATCTACCGACACCTACCAAGCCATGGGACTATGGACCTACCACGAAAAGAGGACAGACTCTAACACGAACTATGGTGATTACGCCATCACCATCGACGAGTTGGAAAGCAGGACGGGTATCGACTTCTTCTGCAACCTGCCTGACGACATAGAAAATCAAGTTGAGCGTAGTCTCAACCTGAATTATTGGGGAATCAAGAAATCGTCACCATAACCGTATTTGTCAACTTAGTTATCGCGAATTAAAGAATTAGAGAATTACCGTTTAAATCATCTTCGGATGACAACAGGTAATTCTCTAATTCGTTATGGACTCTGATCCTTTTGGACTCTGATTCATCAGCCCATCCTCATTTGCATGAGAAGTTGTTTCTGCTTTTCGCTCAAGTTGGTTGGCAATTTCACATTGTAGGTGATGATGAGGTTTCCAAAAGTGCCATCCCCCCTGTCAAGACCTTTTCCCTTGATTCTCACCTTGGTGCCATTCTGCGTTTCAGGTTTCACCTTGAGTTTGATTTTCGAACCGTTGTTGATAGCGACGACCACCTCTCCTCCCAGCAAAGCAGTATAAAGGTCGATATCGACCGTTGCCATGACCTCACCTTTGTTCTGACGCGTGGTCGTCCGTTTGCGTGAAGATGAACCCCTATTCCCGAAAATCTGCTCGAAGAAACTGCTAAAGCCCCCACCACCCTGGCTGAAGACGGAGAAATCGAAACCGTCGAAGGGAGAGCCTCCCCCACCCGACTGCCAGTATTGTCCGCCTCCGCCAGCATTCTCAAAAGCCTCTGCCTGACGCCATTGTTCGCCATACTTGTCATATTTCGCACGTTTCTCCGGATCACCGATTACCTCATACGCCTCTGTAAGCGCTTGGAACTTGGCCTTTGCCTTAGGGTCATCAGGATGCAGGTCAGGATGGAATTGCTTGGCTCTTTTCAGGTAAGCCTTCTTCACCTCATTCTGTGGGATGTTCTTGTCAACACCCAGTATCTTGTAATAGTCTATGAATGCCATAATATGCCTCCTTTTTTACCAAATCAATGCAAAAAACGTGCCATTTTTTACACCTACAATATTCTATCACCCTTATTGGCAGCAAGCGAGCACAAGCCCACCCCTACGACTTCAAGGGGATCTTGGTTAAAAGGATATTCCCAAAATTCTCAAATTAGGCATAAAGGCCTGAACAAAGCAAGTCTCCAATTTATAATCAGCTTCTGCTGACTTGCAATCCTGTACGGCTTAATTGCATGTCAACAAACCTTGCATTGTTATTCAAGCGGTTGGCCAAAAGGGTTTGTCGGATACGGGCGGCAGCTTCGGGGTCTTTGGCCACCATGTAGAGGTATCCTCCGCCACCAGCCCCGGGAAGTTTGTATCCCAAGCAGTAGTCATGGATCATACTGGTAAGTTTTTCCACTTCTGGAGGATTGGTGCCGCTGTCAAGGAGCTGGTTCTGCTCCCATGTTTTCGCCACAAGTTTTCCCATCTTGACAAAGTCGTTTCGTTGGATGGCTTCATACATATCGATGGCATGTTCTTTCATGGTGCGCAACAACTGCAATTGATCATGGTTGTTGAGGAACATCCTTCTCACAATCTCAGCCAGGATGTTTTTCGCCGTTCGCGTGATGCCAGTATAGAAAAGCAAGTGGCACGACTTGTAGTCAGGCAACGTATATATTTCCGATGGTAGCCACCTGACAGTGGGACATTGGTCGAAACCGCTTGATGTCTGCAAAAGTTTGGCTCCATGCAGCAAGCCACCGAACTGGTCTTGCCATCCTCCTCCCGTGGTGAGCAATTGTTCTAAGACGAGCGTGCGATACCCTATCTCATGCTTGTCCCACATCAGTCCGCAGAAATCGTTGAGCGCCCCCAGGACGGTTGCTGCGAGAATGCTGCTTGTGCCCAATCCACTGCCAGCGGGAATGGCGGAAAGAAGAGTGAGTTCAATACCGCATCCAAATGCTCGTAATTGCTCTTCCAACGATGCAAATGCAAGAGTGGAGAAACCGGGTTGGAATCCAGCCAGCACCATCGCCGCCTTCGGGATGGAGAAAGGACTACCGACATGATGGAAGTCAGCCAGTTGCTCATACGAGGTCACCGTCTCCGCAGCGCCGAGGTCGATGCTTCTAAGCACCACCTTGAAATCTTTAGAAGGTCTCACATAAGCTTGTATGGGTGGTTGGCCATTGAGTTCGATGGCGATGTTCACCACATCACCTCCCTCCATGAGACAGAAAGGCGGTGTGTCCGTCCAGCCGCCAGCGATGTCGATACGCACTGGACTTCTCCCCCACACGATTTGGTCGGCATAGACCGACATGACAGGTTGCTGCTTGGTGGCCAAGGCATTGGCGGTAAGTCCGTCCTTAAGCAGTTGGAAGGCCTTCACCTCCTGTTGTTCCCCGGAAAGGCCTTTAAGCGAACGCAACCTTGCCCTGAACATAGCATCGTGTATTCTTGTCATCAAAGGTTCGTTCTCTGGGAGAGGATGCGGTTCTGCGATGTTGGAATGTGCGAAGTCATTGGCCGCGTCGTCCAAGTCCACTTGGTAGAAGATGCTATGTTGGTAATTCTGTGCGATGAAAGGCCAGTTGAACATACGGTTTTCCGTTCTCTGTTGAGTCAGCCTTACCAAGTTGGCATTGAGGGATATTTCATCGGCGCTCATTTTCTTGGCATCATTCCAAATCATCCTGCCGCCATCCTGCCAATACTCTGAAAGCATCCAACGCAACACCAGCCCCATGTCACGTACGTTGTCCACCACGGGAAAGATTTTTGCTTTCTGCAAGTCTTCCCTACCTTCGATGGAGAAGATGTCGAGCCCTCGACGTTTCGCCCATTCCACGAAGGGCTGGCCAATGAAAGAGGTGTCAGGGGCGGATAAGTCTCCACGGAAGATGTCATTGTATGCATAAGGCCTTACCACCCATTGAGTCTCGCCCACAGGCACAATATCAATGCATTGCGAAGGTTCGAGTCTCAACCGCCAATTGTTTTCCGGCACCCCTGTCACGACATGGTCACACGAGAGTTTCCATTGCTCTGAAATACAGCTGTTCTCTATCCAGAGGTTTTGGTTGTCAAGTTCGTAATTCACCCACACCTGTGCGTTCTGCACGATGATGGAAGGGTGCGGCTTTCGTGACTTGTGCATGATTTCCCTCTGATCGTTCACCAAGTTTTGTATGGCCAAGGTCGAGGAGATGAGTTCATGACTCGTTCCAAAATGATAAAACTCACCACCCGGCAATGGCAGGACAACCACTTTGAGCGCATTGACATCCTCGTCGACAATGACGGGATGTGTGCCCAAAGCGCCACCGAAAGTAGTGTACATGTCATATTCCACGACCTCTCCATTACGCTCGCTATGGTTCATCAACACGTTTACGGCCTTGTCACTGAACAGCCATACACCGATGTCGGTGAGATAATAATGGTCGTGGCGCAGTTGGCTGAGTTTTGCGTTTGACGGCTTTTGAAGCATGCATTTCAGGGTAGCCGGAGAATGTCGGTCAGCCACGAAAACCCCGTGCGAAGTGGCGATCTCATCACTGAGCCATAATCCGAAGCAGACCACGTCGGCATCAGGTATTTCGGGCAGTTGTTGTGTGGCGCGTATGAACACGTCGCCGCTGACTACCATGGTGTGCAGGCTTTCCGGCGCGACACGCATGATGCGCTCGTATAAGGGTACTTGAAGCGACAACAGGTCTTGTGAAAGCTTTTGTCCTCTTTCCCATCTAAACACGGGTATGGGGGTTAGCACTTTCCCTGAGGGGGCATATGCGGGCAATCTTCTACTCTGCCCCCCTGCATGCAACAACAGGCGTCTGTCAGAGGCGAGCCATTGCATGAAGTCAGTATCCGGAGCTTCAACCTTATGGCATTGCCTAAGCAACCACGTCGTTCCTCCTCCACTACCGAGTTTGCGCCCAACTGGATCGTTGGTGCAGAACCACTGCTTCGGGTCATATCCGGTGATTTGATGGAAACAGTCCACCAGGTTTGGGGGAAGTGAAAGGAGCTTTTGCATATGGTGAAACCTATTCTTATAACCAAGGAGGTCTTAGGAGGAACTTGAATCTTATGATTGTGGGGCGTCGGCTTTACCCGTCCTTTTGCGGTATTCCATAAAGCATGCCGCGAGGACAGCGAGGATGAGCAAAATGCTGGCTCCATATGCGATGCCCTCCGTGGTGGCGATAGAGGTTGGATGGAAGTCGAGGACCACCTCATGCTTGCCTGGTTCGAGACGCAAGGCGCGCAAGATGTAGTTGACCCTTCCAAGCGTTGCAGGCTTGCCATCCACTGTCGCCGTCCATCCTGGATAGTAGATTTCAGAGAACACCGCGACGCCTCCCTTGCTCGTCTCAGCAGAATAAGTGAGATGGTTGGGTTCGTAGGATGTGATGGTCACCTTGGCCGTAGAGTCCTGCGGGGTGCTTTCGCCCAATATGTCATTGAATTGTTTGTCGGCTACCGCGGTCTTGCGAAGGTCGATCTTCCCTATACCGTCGATTTCCTCATTGGCATTGCCGACAAACTCCACCTTGTCCACCATCCATGCATTTCCGTAAGCATAGGGGTTGGCAAGTGGTGCAGTCTGCCTGTCCTGCAACGGCAAGATAAAATACTTGGTGTTGAGCATATTGATGATGGGGAATATGGAGTCACCGGGAATCATGGTGAAATCCCCTTGATGTTCACTGATGGCTTGCATGGCAGCCTGCATCTCCGGAGAGATGTATGCTTCTATCATCTCTTGGTAACGGCGCAATTTGGCGGCATGATATCCTCCCACGCTCTTGTGATAGAATGATGTCTCATTTTCATTGAACGTGTTGGTCGCGAAATTGAGCACACGATAGTCGAGCGACTGGTCTTGCAAGATGGCTTCATCGGTAGGAGTCTTCTGCTGTGGATTCTCCTTGACCATGCTGGAAACGAACATGCCGTCATTGAGGTAGCGTTTGTTCACCATCCACATGTCTCCCAGGCAGATTACAATGACGACAGCCACCACCCCGGCAGCCTTCACCTTTGGCGGATTGTAGGCAAGCAGTGCAATAGTGCCCAAGACGAGGATAATGAGAGAACGCCAACAATCAGAAGTGAAAAGAACTCCACGCACCTCACGAAGGTTTGCCAAGAAAGGATTAAGTTGGTCGGCAGGGAATTGTTTCAAGGATTCCATCTCAGCCGTGGAAACGAAATCGGAGAAAAAGAGAGACGGGAAGAGTGCAAACAACAAGCATGCGCCGGCAGTCAACCCAAAGCTGGCAAAGACAAACTTGCGATTTTCCTTGATTTTTTTCGGTTCATCGATGATTTGCTTCAATGCCATCATGGCCAGTAAGGGGATGGTGAACTCCGCGATGACAAGTATGGATGCCACCGTGCGAAATTTGGAATACATGGGGAAACTGTCGATGAAGAAATCTGTGAACGGCATGAAATTCTTTCCCCAGGACAGCAGGATGGAGAGGATGGTGACAGCCAGCAACGCCCATTTCATCGGCCCTTTCACGATGAACAATCCCAAGATGAAGAGCATGACCACGAACGCCCCCACATACACGGGGCCGCTCGTTCCTGGTTGCTCTCCCCAGTATTGACCGATTTGGGAATAGAGGTCATAATATTGGGGATTGGCTTTCTCCATTGCCTTCGAATTACTTGCGAGAGGCACAGACGCCCCACCCTTCACATTGGGAATGAGTAGCGACCATGTCTCACCGATTCCGTAGCTCCATTGAGTGATGTAGTCACGCTCCAAGCCGCTGTCGGTCTGGTTGGCGCTGTTTTCCTTCACCAATTCGCTCTTGCCGCGCATCGACTCTTTGGAGTACTGCCATGTATGATAGAGGTTGGAGATGTTCATGCAGATGCCTATGGCTGCCGCCACGACACAAACAGCCGAAGCCTTGAGGAATCGTGCCATTTGCTTTTCCCGTATGGCCTGGATGAGGAAAGCCACAATCATGAAAGCAATGATGAAAAGATAATAATATGTCATCTGAACATGGTTGGCGTTCACCTCAAATGCGGCGAACAGCGCTGTCACAACCAGTCCCCAAATGTATTTCCCCCTATATGCCAGGACGATGCCCGCAATCATAGGTGGAAGATATGCCAATGCCCACACTTTCCATATGTGTCCAGCCGCTATGATGATGAAGAAATAACTGGAGAACGCCCACACAATGGCTCCAAGTGATGCCAGCAATGGTCTGAAGTTGAAGGCTCTCAATAAGATATAGAAGCCAAGGAGATAGACAAAAACATACCACACGTTGTCGGGGAGCCATAAATGGTAGGCATTCACCACCTGCGAAAGCCCATCCGTGCTGCTGTAAGATGGTGAGGTCTGATAGGTGGGCATGCCCCCGAATGTGGCGTTTGTCCATCGAGTGCGCTCACCCGTTTTCTGGTAGTATTCCAACGCCTCTTGTCCTGCTCCCCTTCCGGCTGCAGTGTCATGCTGATAAAGTATCCTTCCTTCAAAGTCAGCGGGGAAGAAATAGGCGAATGCGATGATTACGAAAGCCACGACAGCGATGAGGTCGGGCAGAATTTTCTTGAGTTTTTCCATTTTATAATGTGGTATGGTTTTGGATATTTGTGCAAAGGTAGTGGAATTATGCGAACCTACCAAAAATGGGAACATTTTTCTAACTTCCACATCATGTATTCAAAACAACCAAGGGACAGCGCTGCCCTGATCGACCCGTGAGAGACGGAGAGAGACAGACGGAACTACGTATTTAACAGGCAAAAAAAAGAGACTTGCTTTGCAAGTCACTTCTCCATGTTGTGGGTGCTGATGGATTCGAACCACCGAAGTCGAAAGACAGCAGATTTACAGTCTGCCCCATTTGGCCACTCTGGAAAACACCCTTTTTAGTGGACGTTGGCGGATTCGAACCGTCGACCCCCTGTCTGTCAGACAGATACTCTAAACCAGCTGAGCTAAACGTCCATTGCTTTTTGTTATAGCGGTTGCAAAGGTAAGCAGAAAAAATGATTGTGCCAAATTTTTTGGGATTTTTTTTCTTAGAAAGGATATCCAATGGCGAAATGGAGACATTGTCCGTCCTTGAAAGAGGGTATGTTGTAATATCCGCTCTTCCCTGTGTCGTAAGGAGCGTGTATGCCTATTCCCCAGTCCACACGTATGACGAAGAAGTCCAGGTCATATCTGATGCCCAATCCTGTGCCCAAAGCCAGATCGTCAAAGAATCGAGAAGCCTTGAACTTTGAATTCTCTATCTCCTCGTATTCTTTCGTATTCCAAACATTCCCTGCATCAAGGAATAATGCCCCATGAAGCTTACCAAAGATTCGTGTGCGATATTCCAAGTTGGCTTGCAACTTGATGGTACCGACCTCTTCGACAAACCTCCACCTTTTGTCAGTGGAATGAAATCTTCCCGGCCCCAAGCTCCTGACATTGAACGCCCTTATGCTATTGGCCCCTCCTACCCAATATTGTTCCGTATAAGGTATAAAGTCAGAATTGCCGAATGGGAAAGCCACTCCAGCACTAAGATGTCCTACGAGTTGGCTGCTTTCACTCAATCTCCACAATTTACTCACCTCTGTATCCACCTTGAAGAATTGAGCGTATGGATTCTTGAAAAGTTCCTTGTTTTTTTCGTTCCAATCCCTTCCCCCCGCCATGAAGGCCAGCGAGAGCAAGTTTCCAGCCTCACTGACCGAAGCAGACCAATAAAAGGGGTTCATACTCGTTGTAGCATTGGTGTATGAGGCGGTGAACTTCATCTTGTTGATGAA
Source organism: Prevotella sp. (assembly GCA_017619375.1). GTDB lineage: Bacteria > Bacteroidota > Bacteroidia > Bacteroidales > Bacteroidaceae > Prevotella. The sequence continues at coordinate 12,695 of JAFZSL010000031.1, forward strand.
AGCATCCTGCATGGTGGCGAGTAGATATGGATGCTCCACCAACAAGTCAATGAACTTCTCAGTGCGTTTGTTGAAGTAGTTGTACTCTACGGAAAGCGGTGTTACGAGGAAAGACCAGAAGGCATTCTTTTGGAATTTGTATGTCAATTCCCCGGACACGATGTGCCTTCTGAAATACCCAGAACGGTTGACCATGTTGCTGGAAGCTTTGATGATGGTCGATGGTGTGGTGAAGAAACGACTTCTGAGTCGTCTCTGCCTTCTCTTCTCTTGCTGCTCCGGTGTCAATGGCTTGCGCTGCCCTGTATTTGTCTTTTTGAAGAAATCCCATGGATAGTGTATTCGCGGTATTTCGAGCGACACGTCTCCACCATATTCATAAGAGTTGATTTTCGAATTGGAATCATCGAAGGCGTGACCGGTCTGCCATTCATAGCTGCCATGCAGGTTGATGTCAAGTTTTTCCCCACCTTTCAGGGCGTTTCTCTTGGTGAGTCCTATGATAAGTTGTGGCCCGAGAAAGCCAGTAGTCTTACCCTTGAGATTGGATTCCACATAGAAGTCGTATGGTTTGTCAAACACGCAATTAAGCGTAAGGTCAAGAGTGTCGCAAGCCATAGTGGTGTCACGCGGTGTTAAAGTGAAGTCCACCGAACTGAAGATTCCGTTGCTGCCAAGTTTGCTGGCCGACTCCAAGTAGTCGTCATAAGAGAACAAATTGCCATGGCTGAGTTTTAAGTCATTGAAAATGACCCTCGTTCTCATAGGAGGATTGTTTCCATTGAATTTGATGATGCGGTTCCTCCTTTTCACCGAATCCTTCAGTTCTTCTCTTGAAGTCACCTTTAGATTGACAGTAGTGTTTCCTACGTACCATTGCTTCATGACATTGTTAGGAAGGCTGTCGGCCAACTGCAATTTCAAAATGGCTTTCTGCGGTATGGCGAAAGTGTCGGCGAGATATGACGCATAGCCCGATTGGAAATAGTAATAACCGTTGTTTCTGAAAAGCTGTGAAATACGGTTCCTCTCCTTGTCAAGGATCTCCACATCAAAAGGAACGCCCTGCTTGATGTACGAATCTTCCATCGTACTATCAATCAAGGCTTTTGCTTCCCGTGGAAAATTAACGTACGACAATGAGTCAACAGTGTACAAGGGGCCCATGTCGACATGGTATGCCACCTTTGCTTTCTTGGGATTTCGCATCACCACCTCTTCTGCGTCTACCTTACCCTGGAAATAGCCATGCACATTGAGTGTGGACTGCGCCACCGACGCCCTCAACTCCGGGTTGACCTGGTCGATAAGTACGGGAGCTTTACCAAAGGAGTTGGTCATCCATTTGGCGAAAGGCGTTTCCTTTTTATGGTATGTGTTCCATATCCATAACCTCGTCTGTATGGGTGAGCGGTAATACGAACTGCCGAAAAGGCTCCCGTTTGGCGGACAGTCAAGAGCAGCAAGCACCTCCTCCTGAGTAGTGATGAAATGGTCGTTTTTCTCATAGTTCTCAAATTTCACCTTGTCAATGCCCACATAAAGCCTTTCCCCCTCCGGCACCTCGCTCGTGATGGAGCATGCCCCGAGGAAGAAGGACGATATGAGCATCGTGAGGACAACGACGCTATCAAGGTTGGCCTTTCTCTTCATGTTTAGTAGTTTTGAGGGTGTCGGATGACACATTTGTTCTACGCATGGTGGAGTCTCTTCTTTGTGGAGGCATCATCAACCTTTGGTCACTCTTGAAGTTAAAGATATCTGTGAAATGCTGCAACCTCCTTTTCCATAAGAATCCCGCTCCATATTCTCCAATCTCTCCTTCGAGCCAGTCATACGAGTCACGGTCGTAAAAGAGTTTGACATATTTGTTGGATGTGGGACTGAGCCTGTATTCCGCCGAGACGTTGGTGAAGAAGGAGTTGTTCTGTCCCTCCATCTCTGCTCCCGTGGATACCTTTCCTCCAATGACGACACGCAAACGGTTGTTCCAGAATCGTTTTGCGAACTTGAACGAATAATCGGTGTGCATGGCTCCGGAAGCATCAGTGGCATTGTCGACACCGATGGAGAGATCAAGTGTCCTAAGAGCATTTCCTGAGATGTTGTTGATTTCATTTTGCAAAAAGGAACTGAGTGCTCCATTCATGGTGAATCCGCTGGTGTTCCCATCAGCAAGGTACATACCGGTTGTGAGCATGGTGACGGCCACCTTCCCCCTCTCCTCCGTGGTCATGGCCGCCAATTCAGAATTGATAGTGACATCGTCCGGCGAACTGATGATGAACTCGAGTCCCATATCCTCCAATGTTCTTGAAATGACGACACCACAAACAAAGTCCACACTCCTGGTCGCCCCACTTTCCCCTTCCACGGCCGCTTTTCTCGTTTCCGTTGCAGTGATGTGCAAGGTGGGGTTCATCGGCTCCCCCTTGAACTCTATGTAACTACCTTCCTGTATGGTGAAAGTCTTGAGCGGGATGACAGGCAATGAATATTTCATCTCTCCCTCATTGAGCGTATATTTGCCGGTGAGGCGCAAATTGTCAATGACATTGTATCTCAAACGAAGTGAGCCACCTCCCATGAGGTCGATGTAGTTGCTATGGTCGGCATTGAGGTCGCACTTGATCCGTGCGCTTTCATCTACGGAAAGAGTGAGGTCCATGTTGAATCCCGTCAACTGGGGTCTTGTAACGACTTGTTCGGTAGAGTCGTTGAAGTCCACAAACTTGACGAGTTCATCAAGTCTGTTGTCTGTAGCAAGTGGCGAGTCCCTCAACACGTATGTCATGTCCGTTGCCCCCAGCACCGACACCCTTCCCCTCATGGAAAGCGCATCGAGCGGTCCTTCCATATTGCCGACGAAATTGACGAAAGCCTTTCCGAAGGCCTCCGACTTGCTGTTCTCCTTGGCGTTGATGACCATGAAATTACGAGTCATCATTCTGATTTTGAGATTCATGCGGTCGAGGTTGGAGAAATCGAAATTACCTGAGATGTTGAGAGGAGTCTTGTTGGCATCGAAAATCTCGAAATTCTCAAAGAGCAGATTGCTACCCACGATGCGCACGGGATCGTCAGCCACTTGAAGCTTCACACCATAGGGAACGCTTTGTATATAAGTGTCCGTCAAATACAATTCACCATTGACGTCAGGTTTGCTCAACGGCCCCTTGATGGTTAGTTCACCATCAGCCATTCCCAGGAATCCGATGATTTGGTCGGGCACGAATCCATTCACCAATGAAAGCGGCAGTTGGTCCATTTGCAGTTTTGCGTCCAAATATCCGTCTCCCTTCGGGTTGTATGTACCAATGAGCCTGCCCACTTCCTCATCCTCACTGTAGAGCAAAGCATCGACTTGATGCGTCCCATCCTCGTTGGGGATGTATACGAATTCCGAACCAAGATTACCCAGCCGTGTATTCTCATATACGAAGTCAGCCACGTTGAGCGAACTTGAAACGGTCAGGTTGGTTGGCGTTTGCACGATATGGAAGTCTCCATCAGCCACTCCCTCCATCTTCGGTATGAACGGGATGAAAGAAAGTACTTTAGCCAGGTCAACATTACCCAAGCTGAGCGTGAGGTCTTGAAGGGCTTCTTCATTGGAATCGTCCGTATAGAGTTGGATATGCATTCCATCATCGGACTTAAGCTTTAGGTTAGCCGAAACACGTTTGTCGTCACCAATGAAGACAAAATTGTCCTCATTGGCGTAAAATGGTATGTATCCTATAACAGGATTGGTGTTAGTGAGGTTGACCATCACCCCATTGGATTCGATGGATGCCACTGCGCCAATATCGAGCCCCAATTTGTTGTTGACGTCATAGAGCCGAGCATTGATATCCGCTCCTTTTTCCAGAATGGCTCCATCAAAGATGGCATTGAAACAATAATGCGGGTTGTCAGGATAGTTTTTCACCTGACCCCTATATTTAAAACCATCATTGTCTGTGAGAATGTTGAAGCCAACGGAGTCAAGCTGAATGCTGTCGACAAGAAGTTTCGATATATTGATGTTTCCATTAAGTCCATTGGTATGTGATGAATTCATATCCACAAGGATATGATCGAAGTCCACCCCTTGTTCCTGTATGAGATTGACAAAGAAATTATCTCGCCCGCTGGTAAGATAGATATTGGCATCAGGCAATTTCTTCCTCAGTGTTATCTGGTCGAAATGTTTGTCTTTCAATTGTTTGGTGAGTTCCTTGGTGAATTGTTCGGTTTGTTTGAGCATGGTTTTGTATCCACTGCCACCGTTCATGTCAAGGTGGAAGTCACCACTATCCATCCGTGCGTAAGTGGTGTCTCTCCTTGTGAGCAAGTCCACCGTAAGATGGTCTGGTTGGAACAGCGAATTGTTATACAATAAAACCATGTCACCGATGGAACCATCCACCTTGTAGTATTCATCGAAATCGGTGTCAATATCCAGATGCGCACACCCTCTGAACTTGAAGGGTTTGTCAAAGATATGTAGCTGGTATAAATCAGCCTCGGAGAGGTCGCACGCGAATGTCCCTTGCAAGCGTTTGGAATCCATGAGCGCATCAAAGGAGATGTTTCCATTCAGGAGAGGATGATGGCTGTCTATGTCAGCTGCCAGTCTTCCATTAGCCAACGTGGCTTTTGCCGTCATTCCATCGAGGTCATAGTTGTTGTATTTGAATTTTCCAATGTTCGCCTTGATGTTTGCCTTGGTCTTTGGCGACATGAAATCAGTGCCCTGCCCATCCGCCTCGATATGAGCAGTGAGTGGACTAAGCCCCATTTTGGGTGCGAAATGCTGCAACGGGAAGCGGTTGGCATCGATGTTAGCGGTATATTTCATCTGATCGGAGTCGAAGGAGACCACACCCTTTAAGTCCCCTCCTCCTTCCGATGCTTTGAAGTCGGCTGCATACTTGTGTCCGTCAGCCTTGAAATTGCCATCAATGTTGATACCTTGGGGGATGTTCACTTGGTCGGTAATCGACTTGTCCAACAGCGCAGTGACAAAATCAAGGTTGTGCGTGGCCCCCTTCAATTTGACATCAGCCTTGATGTGGTCGAAGTCTTTCACATTGGCCACATATCCATCGGCATTCATCTGCAATGCCGTTGGCAGAGAGACATACATTCCTTTGAAATCCACTCTTTCCATATTGCCACTGGCTTTTCCCTTGATAGAGAGTGGCTGGTTGGGCCATTTTCTCACGAAATCCTTGGGCATATCCCCCATGAAACGCATGAGGTCCTGTTTTCCCAGATAAGCATCTATGCTGGCATCCAATTTGCCGGGATTCTTGGCATCAAAGGTGTTGAGGTCCATATCCACATTGGCATTAATGCGTGAATCCGGTGTTTTCAAGTAAAGGTTGTCGAGATGCAATGCCTTGTCGTCAAGGGCGAGGGAGGTATTGATTTTTTCCACCTCGATACCACTTTTCTCCTTCAGAGAACAATCCTGCAAGTCGAGAGCCAATCTTTCCGGTGTATAGGAGATGGTTTTAGCCTTTACGGATATGTTTTCAGCCCTGACATGACTTGTGTCAAGCCCGCTTTTCTTGCGCGGCTGAGTGTCATCGTCATACTGCGCCATTCCTCCCTCCCATTCGAAGTTGTCGAGTTGGTAACAGTTTCCATCCGTGTCTGCCTTGACACCTTCCGCCTTACCCTCATGGATGACTGTTCGCGCATGTTTATTACCCGGCAAGTCCAGTGCTACGTCGGTGTTGGCCAGATGAAGGTTGGAAAGGTCGTACTTGTTATTCTGCGTGTCGATGAATGCGTCATTGGCTTTGGCATCACCCACGTATGCCGCGACTCGCATGGTGTCGCCCGGCATTCTTATCTTCACATCCACCTTTGAGAGCTGCAACTCTCCCACTTTTACTTTCCATTTTCCTGGTGTGGTGTCGGGAGGCACCGAATCGCCAAGACAGATTTCCAGTCTGGCACTGTCAAGTTTTGCTGCATCGAGATTGACCAATGACTTGTTGAGATCCACCCCATGGCATTTGAGGTCAAGGTATTCAACATTGCCTTTCACCCTGAGGTCTTCGATGAAACCATTGGTGTTGAGTTTGAGCTGGCGGAAACCGAGTGCATCGATCTCCACCTGCTTGTCAAAGAGCGGTTTCAGTTGAATATTGACATAAAGTTTGGAAACATCAGCGATAGTGTCTCTCAAACCGGGGATGGAGTCATTGTCCTTGATGGCCTTGAAGTCATCGATGGCAAGGGCAAGGGGGAATTTGAGTGACACATGGCCTACGGAGATGTCCATGCCGGTTTTCTCAGAGGCGTATGCAGCCACTTTCTTCGCAGCCCAGTTTTGCACGGGAGGCGTGTACAACAGGACTGAGGCAATCAAGAAGAGCAGAATGGGTGTGAGCAACAAGATCACTCCCCATTTCAAGACTTTTTTCATAACTTCTCTTGCGACATACACCGACGAAAGCCCTCAATGTGGGCAAAGATGCTGCAAAGTAAGCAATTTTTTGGGAAATAAGGGTAAGGAAAGGAGAAAAAATAGCCCAAGCTGCTCATTTTCTCAAGTAAAGGCCTGCATGGCATGCCTTTTTCCGACATCCCAATACAATCGCGGGGGCAGAAATCACCCCCCCCCCATAAAGGCAAGATCAGAATCACCACTAATTCTTCAATCTTCTCTCAAGGGTTTCCAAGGATGCACGCCTCGGCGATAACGCGGTCGTTCTGCTTGGCAATGAATCCGTAAGCAGGGACACCACCGCCATTGTCCATGATTTTCTGATGGAGGGCAGGTTGTTTCTTGGAAAGTGTGGCAAAGGGGGCTCCCGAGACGAGCAACACGATGCTCCCGTCAGGTTTAGCCAATGCTTCAGCTTTGAAAAGTCCCAAATGTTCTTCTGCATCCACACTGCCAAGCAATGAAATGTCGTAATGAACGTATCCCTTTTTCACCATGAGTTGCAATTCACCCTCGTATTCGGTGAAGACCGAAGCTTCCAAGGGTGGGTGGTCGATGTCAAGAATGCCGTTGAACACCCATTTCTTGCCACTGTGAACAAAAGGTTGCTCCTTGTAGTCGGACTTGGAGTCATCATGACGTCGAAGGAAGATGGCCGCAAGGATGATCACTATGGCGGCGACGATGAAGATCATTGTCATATCCATGGCATAAACTGATTAATTGGTTGTCTTTTACTTATTCTTTTCACCAAAGGGGCCTCCATTGACGATGACATTCTTGAATTTCACTTTTCCTGTCCCATTCAAGATGTTTACTTCAGGTTCGGAAACACCCTCGAAGCGACAGTTGGTGAAAAAGATGTCTTTAGCTTGAACACGGTCTTCAAAACCATCCACATGCATTAAGTATCGGCTTTTCCTGCTGGTAACATTCTCGAATCTGATGTTGTGGAAATAAGGATAGTACTTCCCCTCGTTCACATTCCAATACTTGAGTTCGATGCCAAGGATAGCAAGGTCGCAAGTCCCCACATCCACATTCCTAACAAACACATTCTTCACTTCCCCTCCACGGTTGGGATTAGACTTGATGCGTATGATCCGTGCCAGATTGGGGCTATCCATCTTGCAGTTTTCCACCCATACGTTGGAGCATCCCCCCGTGATTTCACTTCCTATGGCCACCCCTGCGTGCCCGTCGCGCATGGTGCATCCCCTAACGATGATGTTCTCGCTGGGAATCATCCACTTTCTGCCGTCATCGTCCTTCCCGCTCTTGATGGCGATGCAGTCGTCACCTGTATCAAAGAAGCAATTCTCAATCAACACATTGCGACATGATTCGGGGTCGCAACCATCATTATTCCATCCATGACTTTTCAAGGAAAGGTTTCTCAACGTGACATTCTCACACATGAGAGGATGAATCAGCCAAAAAGGCGAACGGTTCACCTCAAAACCTTCCAACAAGACATTCCTGCACTTGTAGAAATGGATGAACTGCGGCCTCATACCATATCCATGCTCAAACACTCGTCGTTCCAAAGGCCATTGTTCCTCCAATGCCCTGTTGAGCATCTCCTTCTCCTTGCCATTTGACCCGTCGGGAAAGGCAACATGGAGTATTTTGTCGGGGGTGATCCAATTGGTGAAGTCAGCCTGACCATCCAGCAATCCCCTTCCCGTAACAGCAACATCCATTTCCCCATACGCATAGATGAGTGGCGAGAGATTGTAGCAGTCGATGCCCTCAATGCGTGTGAGCACCACCGGATATAGTTCAGGATCCAAGGTGAATTTCAATACCGCCCCCTCTTCCAGATGAAGGTTGACATGTGAGCGCAAATGGATGGCAGCCGTCTTGTAGATCCCTCTCGGGACGAGCACCACTCCCCCGCCCTTTGACGAACATTCGATGATGGCCTGATTGATGGCTTTGGTATACAGTGTGTCTGTTGCGTCCTTATAATCCGTGATTCGAAACACCCTGTCGGGGAATGTGGGTTGAACGATGCTCTTCTCCACCCTTTTCATTTGTCTCCAAGGATTCCCCGCCCTCATCTGGAGTGAGAGCAGCATCAGTGAAAGAAGGAGCAAACTTCTCATGGTTGTTTTTATCTATAGCCTGGCTCTATTTAATGGCTTTCACCCCATTGAGTGTGGGCGTGATGGGCATTATCCTTCCCTGAGCATCAAATTCCATTTTGTCGATGCAAACCTCGCGATGGATACCCGGACCTTTATCCCTGTCGATATAACCGCTGTTGATGCGGTGATAAACGACATACCATTCGTCTTTTCCCGGGATTTGGAGCACACTGTTGTGAGCCGTTCCATAGATGTGTTCATCAGGCCTTTGTTGCAAGATGACTGGATTTTTCGCCACCTCGATAGGTCCCAACGGCGAACTGCTGGTGCCATAGGCCACATGGTAGTTGGGTGAGCCAGTGTCATCGACACTCCATAGGAAGTAGTACACCCCGTTGCGTTTGAAAACATAAGCCCCTTCCCTGAAAGCATAGTCCCTCAAGGTTCCTCCTTGTGGCGTCATTACGGTGACGGTCGTCGTGTCGATGCTTGTCATGTCAGGGTTTAATTTAGCTCCCGCCATATAACCATTACCCCAATAGAGATATGCCTGGCCGTCGTCAGGGTCGATGAACACATCGACATCAATCTGCTGTCCACCGTTCACCCCTTGTGGTCTTCGATTGACTATGGGTTTCCCAAAATCCTTGAATGGTCCGGCAGGATGGTCTGCGATGGCCACACCGATTGCTTTCCGCCTTCCCTCGTCCCCACTAAAATAGAGGTAGTACTTCCCGTCCTTTTCGATGGCCGCCGGTGCCCATGCATTTCCACGAGCCCATTTCGTGTCACGAGGCAGGTCCAGCACCATGCCCTCGTATTTCCAATCGGTCAGGTTGGCAGATGAGAAGCAAGTGAAATACCATCCACCCCATCCCGGTTGCCCATCAGTAGTGGAATAGATGTAAAAACGTTCGGATTTGGGGTCGTAAAGGACTTCTGGGTCGGCATGGAAATCCGGCAGAATGGGATTGCCGCTCCATTCCTTCGCCACGTTTTCCTGTCCCACCCCATGCAGCACATGCCCCCATTGGTTCTGCAGACGCTCCAACTCTTCTTCGGTTACGGAACAGATGGTGCCATGGCGCGGGAAGAAGTCCTTTTTGAATGCCAACGGTTTCTCAGAGAAGGTCGTGAGGTCCGTGGATGTCTGATATTCATAACGCCCGCTTCCATAGAGGTCGTACATCAGCACATATTCGTCGCGGTCGTTGAGTTTGAACACCCCACTTCCTTCCACTCCGGTTTTTGAATTGGCATATGCATCAATGAACTTGAAATCCTCCTTCCAAGGGCCGAGTAACTTTTTCGATGTAGCCTGTTGAATGCCGTTTTGGATTTCCTTGCCAGATGCATCCTTGATGTTTCCTTTATAGAACATATGGAAAACACCGTTCCGCTCAATGATGTCGTTGTCTATGCATCCATACTTCGCACGGAACAAAACGCGGGGCTCACTCTCAAAACCAGTGAAGTCCTTGTTTGCATATGCATAATAGGTGACCAAGCTCTGCCTGTTGTCCCCTGTTCTTTGAAGCGTGAAATACACCATGTATTTTTTCGCTTTTCTGTCATAGATGGTTTGAGGCGCCCACACCCAATAAGCATCGGCGAAATGCTCTGCAAAATCCTTTGCCAGCACGATTTTGGAATGTGTCCAGTGGATGAGGTCCTTGGATTTCAGCATGACGATACCCGGGTTCTCCTTCCATCCATATTTGACCGTGAACATGTCCGTGGCGACGATGTAGTAGCATCCATCCTCCCCCCTAAGTATATGCGGGTCTCTTATGCCCCCACTCTCGCTGATGGTGTCACTGGCAATGACCGGTTGATTTCCATTGAGCGCATACCAAGTCTTGGCATCCCGACTGACGGCGAATCTCAATTGTTCTTGTTTCATAGGGTCGCCGCCTCCCTCGAAATAGGTGAAGAGATAGCCTGCATAAGGTGTCTTGACAGGTTTGGATGCCGACCAGGCTGGGATGGTGAAAGTCAGCATCAACAAGGCGATTAACTTTTTCATGGCATTTTATGGTGTTGGGTGATTATCACTGGGAGTTTGATGGCACGGCTTCCACATCATCTTGTTCCATCTCTTTCGCTTTGAGTCTGAGCACGCTTACATGGTTGACGAGTTCCTGCCGATAATGGCTGTTGCTGCGCGGAAGTCTGTTGTCATCAAACACCCCAACCCTCATGGTGTCCACCTCGTTCAAGATGGACATAGGGAGTTCGTCATTCAAGCTATTCTGTGTGACCAACAAGCATGGAAGCGCTTTCATCACCGCCTCCTTGTCTTTGAGGTCAAGGTCGTGGATGTGACGTTTCGCCTCATAGACCAATTCCATGCGCAACGACTCGTCAGCATTGTGATAGATGGGTAACTCCTGCAGCAATTTGTCGGTATTGACAAGGCCTATGCTCCTATGTTGAGAATTGGTGACCAGTTCATCAATGGATGAAAACAGGAGGCACTCAGTAGCGAAGAACAGCAACATCACCCCTTTCACCACACTTTTCATCTCCTTTCGCTTTGTTGAAACGACCACATAAATGCCAATGCCAATGAATAGCACGTTGACACAAATAGCCGTCCCCATGTCGATAAGGCGATGGTTGGTCATGAACACATGAATGAGTATAGGCAGGGCGAAAATGAAGAGAGCAATGAAGAATCCATTGGTCTGGAACAGCATTTTTCCCCAAGTGTCAGTCGGTCTTCCCTCAATATAATAATAGATGAGGGAAGCCACAGCCATTGCGAACGGCGGCATCAGCACCACCAAGTCATCCATGCTCTTCTCTGGCATGATGGAAAGCAACACCAGGGCCACCACCACCCAAAGCATCGACATGAGATAAGGCCTTTTGGTGCTTACACGCTTCCGCCAATAAGGGACGAAAAATGCCGCAAGAGCCAAAATGGACCACACACCCATTTCTGCGAAGAACCGCCAATAATAATACCACGGCCTGACATGTCCGGTTATCCAAGGTGCCAGTTGGCTCTTCAACACCTCACTGGTGACTTCGGAATGATGGGTGAAAAGCCAAGCATACCACCAGCCAAAAGTGAGGAAAGCCACGACTGTGGTGAGCAACAACGGCCATAAACGCCCCTTCATATCGGGTCTCTTGAGCACCATCGTGGTAACGATGAAAGGAAGGAACAAGGCATAGAAAGTGACAATGCCATTACCGAGGAAAGAAAGGCCGAACATCAAACCGGCGAGCAGCGCCCATCTCCATTTGTGAGGATTAGCATAATACCTGCGGTCGTAGAAAAGCCTCATGAGGTAATAAATCGCCCCCATGATGAAAGTGATGCTATATACATCATGGCTCACCATACGTCCCATGTATATCACATGATAGCATGTGAGGAACACCATGGTTGCCAGTTCTGCAAACCCCCTTCTTCTCTCCATATAGCGTGCCACGCCAAAGAAAAAGAGGCAGCAGATGGTAGCCAGCAAGGCAGACACGCAACGCTGGGCACTTATGTTATCAGGATACACCCTCTCAACACAAGCCGCCACCCATGCCGCCAAAGGAGGTGTTGAAAGGCACGGAGCGCCGTTCATGGTAGGCGACATCCAATTGCCCGTATTGGCAATGTCTCTTGCCGTCACCACTATTTTGGCTTCTTCCCCATCTGTAGACAAAGCACTGTTGTTGACGAAGAAAGCCGCCAAGCAGAGGACGATGATAAGAAGGGTTTCAGTCCTGATTTTCCTGAATAATTCCATATAGGTTCATTCGTTTGGAGGACAAAGATATGAAACTTTTGAAAAATATGCAAGAAATTTCACAGATTTGAATGAAGACATTCCGAGATTGCCTGCTATCTCAAGCGTCGTCTCAAGAAAAAATTCCTCGTGACAAGAAAGAAGAGCACCGTTCCCGTCACTTGCATGAGCACGACGGAATGAAAGGCAAAGGCATATCCTACGTGTTCTGCCATCACTCCCCCGAGCAGCACTCCCAATCCCATGCCCACGTCCCAAGAGACAAGAAGCGTGGAATTGGCCGTTCCTCTCTGATCGTGTCCAGCCACGTTGACAGTCATGTTCATGAAAGCCGGCCAAATAGAGCCGTTTCCCAAACCGATGAGCAGGGGAGCCAAGTAATATCCCATCATATTATTACAAAAGACAAAGATGGCATATCCCATGGTGGACAGCAACGTCCCCACGGCAGCAATGCGTGTCAGGCGGCCCTTTCGAAATGACTTCGCCCCAACCAGCCTCGTTACAATAAGCCCCAAAGAAAGGAGGATGAAAAACACCCCCGTCCCCGTGGTCACCCCCATCACTTCCTTGCTGTAAATGGCCAGGTAGTTTTGCAACACTCCAAAGCAAAAGCCAAAAAACACCATGTTGACAGCCAGAAGCCAACCTCTGAGGAGAAAAAAGCGCCCGATGGACAAAGGTCTTTTCTTTCTCACCATTGTTTGTTTGGGCAATTTTACTGACTGGTCTACCGCCATCCCCAAGCCGGCGACCACCAGGGCAACCCAGAAAAGCAATTCAAAACGCCCTGTGTATTGATAGATGGCAATGCCAACCGATGGTGCCAAAGCCATCGCAAAGTTGATGCTCAATCCATAATAACCGATGCCTTCATTCCTTCTACCCGGCGGCAAGACATCGATGGCCACGGTGCTGTTGGCAACGGTCAGCCCTCCAAACGCCCCGCCATGCAACGTTCTGACAATGGCGAAGAGCAACAACGACCCTGCTGCCACATAACCTGCGAAAAAGACGAAAAACAAGGCATAGGAGCACATGAGCATCCTCTTCCTGTCGAAAGCGTCAACGAGGAACCCACTGACCGGTCTGCTCAACAAAGCAGTGACGGTGTATCCAGCCAACACCACCCCCATGACATCCTTGCTTGCTCCAAACTGTTCATAAAGGTAGAGCGGCAACAGTGGCGCCAATATGTAAAAAGCAAAAAACAGCGAAAAATTCGCTGTCATCACCTTCAGATAATTACTATTCCAAAGTTTTTCCACAGATGCTCAAGAAAGAACGGCCGGGTGGCCCTGACGTGCCACCCGACCAAACAAAATCTTATTGGTGCTGCTCCCTGAGCAGGTCGTTAACTGTCTTGACAGGATTGAAAGTCGAAAGAGGCACTTCGACGAAAATGGTGCTCCAATCGCTCATCGCGCCATTCCACAAGCCAGGCAACTCAAGGGCTTTCAGTTCCTTGCCATTCTTGCTCTTGCTGCTTATGAAGCCCGTGGACTTGTCAACATAGTCTGGAAGATTGAACCGCCTTCCCTTGTAATCCTTCACCGCACAAACCAAGTCGACGGGGTTGAAATGCGTACCTTCAGTAAACATTTTCTGGTACTCTTCATTGGTCTTGTCAATCTGGCTGCTTTCAAGAATCTGAAGACTGACCGTCCCGTCCTGGTTGTAGGTGAGGAATGGTCCTCCTCCTGGCTCTCCAACGTTCTTCACCACGCCACAGACACGCATGGGACGATTGAGTTTCTTTCTCAAGTAAATGACAAGTTCTGCGTCCTCAAGCAATTTGAGGTCATTCTTCCTACAGCAGAGGTCACGCTGTACAAAGCGTATGATTTCCTGCAACTTCTCATGGTCATATCTCCCACTATCGAGCACTTCCAAATATTCGAAAGCCTTCTTCTGCAATGTGACCAACACACCGGCAATGACTTGCTTGAAGGTGACGGTATCTCCCTTCAACCTGTCGGGCACCACGTTATCAATATTCTTGATGAAGATGACATCAGCGTCAATCTCGTTGAGGTTCTCAATGAGTGCCCCATGGCCTCCCGGACGGAAGAGCAACTTGCCGTCTTCGGTACGGAAAGGCGTGTTGTCAGGATTGGCAGCCACGGTGTCCGTACTGGGCTTTTGCTCTGAGAATGAGACATGGTAGTTGATGCCATACTTCTTGGCGTAGACATCCAGTTTCTCCTCCACTTTCTTCTCGAAAAGGCTCATATGCTCATGGCTTACCGTGAAATGTACGTTAGCCTCCCCGTTGCTGGCCGCATAGAGTGCTCCTTCAACAAGATGTTCCTCCATGGGCGTACGTGAACCTTCTTCATAATTATGGAATAACAGCAAGCCTTTTGGCAATTGTCCGTAATTAAGTCCAGAAGATTCCAACATGGCAGCAACAACAGCCTTGTAGTCCCCGTTTTCAATCAGTTGGCCAACCCCCTTGCCATAATTATCCAAACATTTCTTGTCAAGAGCATCGAAGAAAGCGAATTTCCGGATGTTTTCAAAATAGGTTTTCTCAAAAGCAGTTGTAGGAACGTCGTAATCAGCAGAAAGGAAAGCGAACATGTCTTTGAACATTCTGCTTGCTGCGCCGGAAGCAGGTACGAATTTCACGATGTCCTTTCCTGCAGCCTTGTAGTCTTCCCAAGCCTTGACATACTCCTTCCTCTCATCCTCGTCAGGTGCGACAATGCCCTTTCCGATGGCAGCAGCCGCCTCCAATTTAAGAAACGGGAATCCTGTCTTGAACTCTTCCAGCTGTGCTTCGATTTGCTTCTCAGTGATGCCTTTTGATTCGATTTGTCTCAAGTCTTCTTGTGATAACATAATATTCTTAGATTTAATGACACATTAAACACTTCATAGTGATATTTTGTCACAAATATACTTACTTTTTCTTAATTGAAAGAATTATTCTGGGAAAATTTGTATCTTTGTCGTGAATTTGTACGTTTTCCCCCACTATCATCCTTATGTGAGTGGGAACGTCTCCCCATGCAACACTATTGGAAATGGAAAAATTGGAATTCACAGAACAAGAAAAACAAACCGCCCTTGAGCAGATGCTTCTTCTTAAAGAGCGTATGATGCCATTATTCCACGACAAAGATGTGGAAAAGATGCACATATTGCTAAAGAATGCTTTCGACAACCATTTCATCCAACGCGATGTGTTCGGTCTCAATCCATTGCTTTTCGGCCTCCAAACCGCTGAAATCGCCATGGAGGAAATCGGATTGAAAAGGGACGGATTGATATCCATCATTCTATATTCTTGCCAAATCAGCGAGCATCTCTCCAACGAAGACATCTCCAACCTATTTGGTTCCGGTGTTGCGCAAATCCTTCATGGGCTTGAGCGTGTCAAGACATTATACAAGAAAAGCCCAACCGTTGAGAGTGAAAATTTCCGGAACCTTCTTGTCTCTTTTGCCGAAGACATGCGTGTCATCCTCATCATGATAGCCGACCGTGTGAACCTCATGCGACAAATCAGGGACACAGACAAGGAAGAGGAGAAACGCCGTGTCTCCGAGGAGGCCTCCTACCTATATGCCCCCTTGGCACACAAATTGGGTCTTTACAAGTTGAAGAGCGAGTTGGAAGACCTAAGTCTTAAATACCTGGAGACCGACGCCTATTACATGATCAAGGAGAAGTTGAATGCCACCAAGCGCGCTCGCGACGCCTATATCGAACGGTTCATCGGCCCCATCGAGGAGAAATTGCGTGCCGCCGGCCTACACTTCCATATGAAAGGTCGCACGAAGAGCATCCACAGCATCTGGCAGAAGATGAAGAAACAGAAATGCGGTTTTGAAGGCATTTACGACCTCTTTGCCATTCGCATCATCATCGACGCCCCTGCCGACAAAGAGAAGATGCAATGTTGGCAGACCTATTCCATCATCACCGACATGTACCAACCGAACCCCAAACGCATGCGCGATTGGCTTTCCGTACCAAAGTCCAACGGCTACGAAAGCCTTCACATCACGGTCTTGGGGCCTGAGAGCAAATGGGTGGAAGTCCAAATCAGGACCGAGCGCATGGACGAGGTGGCGGAACGCGGTTTAGCCGCACACTGGCGATACAAGGGCATCAAGGGAGAATCGGGCATCGACGAATGGCTGAACAACATCCGTGCCGCCCTTGAAAGCAACGACGACCTCCAAATGATGGACCAATTCAAGATGGACCTTTATGAAGACGAGGTTTTCGTATTCACACCCAAGGGCGACCTGCTGAAATTCCCCAAAGGAGCAACAGTCCTTGACTTCGCCTACCACATCCACTCCAACGTAGGCAACCGTTGCGTGGGAGGACGCATCAACGATAAGATTGTTCCCGTGCGTGAGCCACTGAGAAGCGGCGACACCGTGGAAATCCTCACTTCGAGCAACCAAAAGCCCAAGGTGGACTGGCTGACAGTGGTGAAGACCTCGAGGGCCAAATCGAAAATCCGCCTGGCCTTGAAGGAGACACAGGTAAAGGACGGTCTGTATGCCAAGGAAATGCTGGAGCGGCGCTTCAAGAACCGCAAGGTAGAAATGGACGAAGGCACCATGTCACATCTAATCAAGAAGCTGGGGTTCAAGGAGACGCACGATTTCTACAAGCAGTTGGCCGATGAAAAAATCGATGCCAACATGGTGATAGAGAAATATATTGAACTTCGCCAAATAGAGCAAGGCAATGCGCCACAAGGCCCTGTGCGAAGTGCAGAAGAATTCAACTATGCCAACCCGGAAGAAGCATTCACCCACCAAAACGACGACGTATTACTGATAGACCACAACCTCAAGGGCATCGATTTCCAATTGGCAAAATGTTGCAACCCCATCTATGGCGACAAAATCTTTGGTTTCGTCACGGTGAATGGTGGCATCAAGATCCACAGGATAGACTGTCCCAACGCCCCTGAACTACGCCGCCGTTTCGGTTACAGGCTGGTGAGGGCGAAATGGAGCGGAAAAGGAAGTTCACAATATTCAATCACACTGCGTGTGGTAGGAAACGACGACATCGGTATCGTGAACAACATCACCAGCATCATCTCGAAAGAGGAGAAGATTGCTATGCGTTCCATCAACATTGAAAGCCACGACGGACTCTTTGGCGGCATCCTTGTCGTGCAACTTGACGACACTTCGAAGTTGGAGACACTCATCAAGAAAATCCGCACCGTAAAGGGTGTGAAACAAGTGGAGCGGCTCTGAGAACAACCTTTTGACACTGAGACGGGCAGGCACAAAACAGACGTCTTTGCCTATTTGATACGAATGGGCAGGGTGATATTCACCTCTGTCAAGTCGGCAATGGTGGAATGCGCTTTCACGGAAGCACCGATGGAGATGGGCAGAGAACCGGGGAACGTATACCTGAGTCCGATACGCTCATAATATTTCTCTTCAATGAATGCCGCATTGCTCCCCATTTCGCGATGCAGGTACCATCCCACCGCCATGGCCAACGACCATTGCCTGTAAAAAGCTTGATGCTTGACAGCCAATCCAACAGACCAAGGATGGTGTTTGGCATTCACCCCTCGTTTCTCCTCTATTTCCGCAACCCTTGAGGCATAAGTACCATAGAACAAGTCAAGGCCTACTCCCGAAGCCCATCTACGCGCATACCTGTACATCAAGTCGGTCTGTGTGGAATAAGCCATATATAGTTTGAAATCTTCGGTACGGTAATCCTTCTCTCCCTTAGGTGTTTGGAACTGTGTGACTTCAAATTCCTCATAGAGTGTTTTCGCCCCCACCCCGACTGTCATATCAAGGTAAAGTTTCTTTTCATAAGGAGGGTTGAACCTATTTTCCTTTCCCCATACTCTCTGCTGATATGATGGAACGTAAACCAAGGCTATAGATGGTCCCAAGACATTGGCCCCTTTGTTGGGTCTGTCCAATGCGCCGTTGCTGACATGCCAATAATCGACCCCGGCCTTGAGCCCGACTTTTTGCGTAAACATCCAAGTGACGTGCGCCCCCATCCCAAAATAGATGAGTAGATGCGAACCTATGAGTTCGTTGTCGATATTGTTTTCCTTGTTGTAAATGGTATTGGAGCAAGCCAGTCCAATGGAGATGTCCATCTCCGCCTCAAAGTGCTTGTTCCTGAAAAGCGGTCTTTCGAAAGTGCCGAACAAGGCTACTGAATTACCCATGTGAGAATTGTAATCCACTTCTTCAGCATATCCCCAATCAGGGTCTTTATCCCTATGCATGGTGACCCCATGGTTGAAACTCATTTTCAACCGTGCGCTTACGGTGGGGTATCCATAATCGGCATCAAAACCATTGCTGTCCGCCGGCAATGGGTGATAGTTGGCCCCTAAGTATAGCGAGAGGTTGTCCTTTCCTTTTTGCCATTTCTTCTGGTATTTGCCAAAACTGAGGACTCGACCGGGATTCACTCCAGCCGACAGTCCCCACCTTTTCAACGAGTCCGTGTCTTCAGCATTAACTACGCAGACGTTGAAGAGGAGGAGGCAAAAGGTGAACCATTTACGCATCATTCTATATAGTTGGTGCATCCTTATCCAAAGACGGCAAAAAGACTTTCGGGAAAGTGCGCAAGGCATTCCTTGTCGTCACCTCTTCCACCTTTTCACTCTCGAGGCCAAGACATTCAGCCATGCGGTCGATGATGAAAGAGACATACGCGCTCTCGTTTCTCTTCCCCCTCATAGGAACCGGCGCCATGTATGGGGCATCGGTTTCCAAGACGATTCGTTCAAGAGGAATATGCGCCACCACCTCAGGCAAATGGCTTTTTTTGAATGTGAGAACCCCTCCTATCCCCAAGCAGAAATTGTCAAATTCCAACAATTGCCTTGCCTCCAACAAGTTGCCCGTGAAACAGTGGAACACCCCTCCCTTCAATCCATCCTTGTATTTTTTCAGCATGCTGACCAATTGGTTTTGCGCCTTTCTGCAATGAATCATCAAAGGCATCTCCAATTCGCAAGCCCATCTCACCTGTTCTTCGAAAGCCTCCAACTGCTCATTCTCAAATTCCCTGCTCCAATAGAAGTCCAATCCTATTTCCCCTATGGCGATGAAATCCCCCGGGAGTCTTTTCCTGATGCACTCCAAGGCCTCCTTGTAGTTTTCCTTTACATCCTCGGGATGCAATCCGGCCATAGGGAAAGCGAATCCTTGATAATCTTGACAAACCTTCTCGACCATGTCAAGGTTTTCCAAATTGATGGCAGGGATGAAAATGGCGGCAGCTCCAGCCTCTTTGGCCCTCTCCACCACCAAGTCCCTATCCTCTTCGAATTCGGAACCATCGAGATGAGCGTGTGTATCAATGAATTGTCTCATTCCAAATGTTTTTCATGCCTCCTGTAGTAATAGACCACTCCGTATTTCCTGCAAAGAGCATATTTCGTCTCAGGAGGCTCGTTTTCAAAATGCTTTTCTATTTGGTTCCATAATTGCAGTATCACCTCGTCCACCTGTGGCCTGATAGCGTCGATATCAGCCAAAGCCTCCGTGGTTTTAGTCTGGTACTGTTTTTGAGCCATGTATTTGGCCTTGAACACGTCGAAATGTGCTGCTACGGCACCAATAGGCGGTGAGAGGATAGGCTTCCCCCCACCTTTGATGCGGTTTTTCTCACCCTGTATCACCTTGGGTCCCCACAGGATGAGAGCTTCCGGTGTCTTGAGATAAGGCACCACCCTTTCATTGGGAGAGATTCCATATAGCTCCATCTCTTCAGGTCCCACCTCTCCCCTTTCCACCGCAAGGAAAAGGACTTGCAGGAAATGACTGATGAACGTCATGGCATTATGCTGCAAGTCAACCATTCTCTTGGAATACCTCACTTGCGTCCTCATGGATACCTGGTGCTGTCCGCAAGCATCGCTGAGTTTTGCATACAGTTTTTGAGCCTTAGCCAACAGTTGCCGGTCAATGAACCTTCCACCCACCGTATAGACATCGTTGTTCTCCGTGAGTGTTTCGAGCGCCTTGAGCCTCGCCGCATCTGTTTTAGGCAATCGCCGGTATGGCATGTCAATACTCTCTTTTCATCATTTCCCTGGTGTATGCCAGCATTTCCTTTTTCCTATCGCTGTCCACGCCCACAGCCTCCAAATATTTCAGCCCCTCATTGAAATAGAACTTGATTTTGTCGATGGCAAGTTTGTTGACCCCGATTTCATTGTAAATCTCTGTTACGGCAGCAATTTTCTCCTGAGGGTCGGGTTCTGGCATATCCATCCATTTCAAGAGGATTTCTTTCTGTGTGTCATTGGCCAAGGCAAGAGCGTTGATAAGCATGTAAGTTTTTTTGTTAGACACAATGTCCCCTCCGATGGTTTTCCCGAACACCTTGGTGTCGCCATACACATCGAGGAAATCGTCTTGCAGTTGGAAGGCCAATCCGATTTTCTCCCCGAACTTGTAAAGGTTTTCAGCATCCTTTTCATCAGCATCAGCGAGTATGGCCCCCATTTTGTTGGCACATGCGAGCAAAACACTGGTCTTGAGTCGAATCATTTCGATGTACTCAGCCTCACTGACATCGTTTCTATTCTCGAAATCCATATCATACTGCTGCCCCTCACCTATCTCAAGAGCTGTTTCCGTGAAGAGAGAAATGATTTCCTTCAATTTGTCAGGCCGGCAATGAGCCATCATGTCAAAAGCCAAGACAAGCATGGTGTCACCGGAAAGGATGGCCGTATTGGCATCCCACCTTTTGTGAACAGTCATATGCCCCCTTCTAAGGTCGGCATGGTCCATTAGGTCGTCGTGGAGCAGGGTGTAATTGTGGTATGTCTCAAGAGCGCAGGCTGATGACAAGATGCTCTCCGGGTCATCCTTGAAAAGGTTGTAAGCCAGCATCATGAGCGTGGGTCTGATTCTCTTCCCTCCAATATCGAGTACATATTTTATGGGTTCATAAAGACTCTGCGGCTTTCTATCAAAACGCAAGTTTTCCAGATAGTCATTGATGAGTTGCAAGATTTCGTTTGAGTTGAGCATGGTGAATAAAAATTTATAAGGGGTGAATGATGTTACTTTTTGACAAGGATGAATAACACAGGAAGATGCACCATTGTCTTACATGGTTTTCCCTTGATTTGACCAGGTTGCCACTTGGGCATCATCCCAACCACCCTGACAGCCTCCCTGTCCAGTCTTGGGTCAACAGGTTTGACAACTTTCACATTGGAAACAGAGCCGTCAGCATTGATGATGAAAGAGAGGAATACCTTCCCTTCCACCTTGTCCTTTTCTGCAGCCTCGGGGTACTTGATATGCTGTGTAAGCCAGATTTGCAAATTCTCTGGAAAGACCGGAAAAGCATCGAGGTCTTTAGGGTTCACGACGTCATCTTCCATCTCGTCAATGAGAACAGACTCCGTCTTCTCCTCCAAGATGTCATCAGGCACCTCCTCTTCTTCCAACAATTCGGTTTTTTGCTCTTCCTCCTTCTCGTCCATTTTTTCATTCTCATAGACCTCCTCAACCACCTCCAACTGGTCGCTTTTCTTTACTTCTTCCTCTTCCTTTACAGGTATGGGTTGCTGTATGGGAGGGACGAACTCCATGTCTTCAGCGATCTCATCCAAGAAATCAGAATCGAAAAGGAAGTCATTTTCGTTGACAGAGTATTCCATAGCCACAACAAACAAGGCGATGGCGATTGCCATCCCCATCAAGAGCCTGACCGGTCTTTTTCGTTCCAGGTCTGCCACAAGGCTTTTCTTCACCTCTATCATGAGTAGTGATATACAATTAAAAGTGGCCGCTTCACCCAATAATCGGATGAAATCAGCGTTATTTATACGTCAATACACCTTAATGTATGATTTCAAGATACAAAAATAACTCAGATATTTGAAAAAAGGTGTATCTTTGTCGTCAAAAAAGCAAAAAAAGGATGAAAAAAGGTATTTTTGTGCTATGTATGTCACTTCTGGTCCTTTCAACATATGGCCAGGAGAGCCAAAGCGCATATTCATTCCTTCGTTTGCCTGTGAGTGCCCATAGTTCAGCCTTAGGAGGCGAAAACATCACTTTGATAGAAGACGACGCCTCTTTGGCATTCTCCAATCCAGCATTGCTTTCCTCGGTGAGCGACCGCACGATAGGTTTGAACTATATGAACTACATGTCTGGCGTACAGTCAGCGAGTGCCTCCTATTGCCAAGTGTTGAAGGACCATGCCACCATAGGTGCAAGTGCTCAACTGATGGACTACGGCAAGATGAAAGAGACTGATGCGAACAATGTCGAGACAGGGGAGTTCAGTGCTCGTGACATCTCCTTGGGCGCCTACCTCAGTTACAACCTTACAGACCACCTGACAGGCGGCATTTGCGCGAAATGGCTGATGAGTTATATAGGGAATTACAATTCCATGGCGATGTGCGTGGATCTGGGTTTGAACTATTACGACCCCTCTCACGACCTCTCCATTTCTCTCGTAGCAAAGAGCCTTGGCGGTCAGTTGAAAGCCTTTGATGAGGAATACGAACGTCTTCCCTTTGAATTGCAAGCCGGTGTGACAAAGAAATTGTCAAGCGCCCCCCTTCGTTTCTCTGCCACTCTTCTTGACCTTACCCATTGGGATTACAAGTTTGTCAACCACCTTGCCGTAGGTCTTGACGTGTTGTTGTCCGACCAGATATGGGTAGGTGCAGGAATGAATTTCCGTCGTGCCAACGAAATGAAGGTGAGCAACGGCGACAGCTCAAGCAGTCATGGCGCAGGCCTTTCCTTCGGCGGCGGCATCCAGTTGGAGCGTTTCAAACTTGGCGTGTCGTATGGCAAGTACCATGTATCCTCCTCTTCCATCATAGCCAACATCTCATTCAACCTATAAAATATGAAAAAGATTACAATAGCAATTGACGGCCATTCATCGTGCGGTAAAAGCACGATGGCCAAAGATTTGGCCCGACGCATCGGGTATGTGTATGTGGATACCGGAGCCATGTACCGCGCTGTGACCTATTACGCCCTTTCCCATGGCTTGTATGACGCTGAAGGGCGCCTTGACCTCGAGGCATTAGAGAAAGCTCTTCCCGACATCGTCATCCAATTCAAACCAAACGAGGAGAGTGGACGTCCCGACACTTATCTGAATGGTGAAAACATAGAAGGCTTCATCCGTGGCATGGAGGTGTCCAACAAAGTGAGCGAAGTTGCCGCCATCCCCTTCGTTCGCGAGGCTCTTGTCGTTCAACAGCAACGCATGGGCAAGGAAAAAGGTGTGGTCATGGATGGACGTGACATTGGCACCGTGGTTTTCCCAGATGCAGAATT
Source organism: Prevotella sp. (assembly GCA_017619375.1). Taxonomy (GTDB): domain Bacteria; phylum Bacteroidota; class Bacteroidia; order Bacteroidales; family Bacteroidaceae; genus Prevotella. The sequence continues at coordinate 36,294 of JAFZSL010000031.1, forward strand.
GAAAATATTTGTCACAGCCAGCGCAGATGTACGCGCACGTCGACGTTATGACGAATTGGTGGGCAAAGGTCAACCTGCCGATTACGACGAAGTATACCGCAACGTACTGGAACGCGACTACCAAGACAGCCACCGTGAAACAAGTCCCCTTCGCAAAGCCGACGATGCCATCGAGTTGGACAATAGCTACATGACCATAGATGAGCAAAACAGCTGGTTATACGAGCAATATCTTCTTGCCTCCCAAAGTGACGATTCTGAATAGACGCTTCAATCGGAGCAATCTGAATAATCAGGCAACACCTATTTAATAATAAAGCCGGCTCCCAATTAGGAGCCGGCTGTTTACATTAATGTCTTTTCATTCAAGAATGATGAAGATTTTCATTTAATGAATTTCTTTCCATTCACAACATAAATGCCATTTGGCAAGTCTTGCAAATCAACCTGTCCGTTTTTCATGACAGCCTTGCCGACCTTCATACCGCCAACACTATAAACATCCACCATTTTCTCTTCATCCATCGGCATCATGTTGATGATGTCGGTTTCCTCATCAAGATCAAACGAGGTGATGTTAAGTGCATTGACATCCGTAAGGTCGTCTTGTGTAGCAACGAAATAGCAAGCAAACGGTTTCACTGTAGCCTTGCCTTTGACAAATTTCGTTCCAGCAGCATTAAGCGTGTAGATGTTGGAAAGCGTCGTACCCGTGTACGTACCTCTGAAATTGAATGCGCTTGAAGACGAAACAGAAATGGGGTCAGCATGAACAAATGCATTTGTGGCAGAGAATACGATGTTCTTTCCAACAAGATTGTTGTTGGCACCCCACTCTTGGTTGGGTACGGTATAGAGATACGGTTGGTGAGCATTGATGGACTGTGCGAATCCAAAACAGACATTGGATGCCCCCTGGATGGCACAGAAATCTTTCACCCAGAATTGCTTTTTCTTATCATCCTTTGACTTGAACCAATCCAAGGGATAATTATCACACATGATGGATGTGGGCGAGAAAGGCATGACGAAAGTCTGCCATCCACCCACTCCACTCTTTGGCGCTCCGATGGTGGGCGTAAGAGTGAATGATATCTTACTTGCCGTGAAGTACCTCAGTACATAGAAAGGTTCCTTGTCGACCAATGTGATGTTTTCCGCCTTATTATCCTTGACAAAATTTTTGCTCGAGAGGCCGGAAGGCTTGGTGTCGCTTGGTCCGACATAATAGAGCGTGTTTGTTTTGGAATTGGGCACCACCTTGGTGACCGTACCCGTAGTTCCGGTGAGGTCAACAGCAACGGCGTCAGACGGAATGTTTACCGTTGCGGAAGGAGCAAACACGGACGACAATTCTCCATCCTGGTTGTAGCACATCACTGCATAAGACATTTTGTAACCCGTCACATAAGCATTGGATGACCATAAAGCATCGTCCTCTCCATAATTATAGAGTAGTCCATACTGCACGTTGGGGTTGAGGTTTTCAAACTTGAAATTGATGGGTTTCGTCTCACCAGCAGGTATTTCCATAAAATCAGCGCAAGAGGCATCAAGACTCACCCATTTTTTTGTGGTAGGATGTTGCCAGCAAAGTTGCACTTTCACGAGTCCGGCGAATGCTTTAGCTGCGGAATTCTTCACTTTCAGTGTTCCTGAGAAAGTGGTGCCGAGTACATTTTTGCCTGTGCAATTATTCACCGTAAGTCCTCCAGAGACCAGTTTCCTCGAGTATGTCACATTATCTATTGCAACAGTAGTCGAACCTATTACGTTTGATCCTGTGGAAGAACTGCTCACCCATATATTGTAAGTCTTGTTATATTTAGGTGTGAAATAGAGATACAAGTTGACCGACTCCCCTGGTGGCACATATGTTGGGAAACTTGATGTTGCCGACCCCTTTGAAGACGTCGTACTAGCGAAAAGATAAATCTTTCCATTAAAGTCGTCTCCATTATTGGTGAGCGTTACCTTGACATACTGTTTCGCTCCCTTCGTCTTAGGTCCGGGGAATTCGAATTTGCTTACAGAGAGTAATGGTTCTGCTGTTTTAAGTGTTGCCGTCAAAGATGTAGAACTTTGATAATTGCAATTGACATAGGTTGACGCTGATACACTTTGGTCGCATAGCTGCCATTCCCCACCCTTTATTTTGCAAATAGGATAGAGTTTATATGTCTTCTTGGCAGTGAGTTTCTTTGCTGCGAAATCAGCTGCACTAAAAGTATATGAGATAACTCCCGTTCCTTGGTTGCTGGCAATGCTTATTTCTCCTTTGGTCCACTCCTTGAATACTTGTATGTTCTTTTCACCATCCACATAGCCAACACCGCAAGTATATTTTCCATCGTTGTCAGTCTTGTTAGTATAAGTCACTTTCAGCGTGTATGTCCCACTGCTGTTCGTCAAGGAATTATTGAGGGCGTTGAGTATGGTGTTGTTGTCCACATTGCTGTATCCATTAAGAGGTTGCATTCCAATGTAGCACTTTTGGCTGTAGACGTAAGAGGAGCCTTCAAGGATACCTGCGTCATATCCATCATAATCAAAACGATTGAGGACTGAGAGTGAAAAATAACCATTGCCTTGGCCAAACCATCCCCAATTGATATGGAAGAGGTCGTCGCCATCGTATCCGTCAATGACAAACGAGTGACCATGTTGGGTATCATATGCAGCGGAATAATAGATTGGCCTCCCTTGCTCCAATTCATTGAGTATAAGCCTTTTCCATTGCTCATAAGTATAATCAGACCTTGAAATGAGATTGCTTGCGGAAAAACCAAGGTACTCTTTTAGCCTCTCACCAATACGTTCGAGGATAACATTGGTGACCGAAACCCCATATGCAGCCTGGAGAGCGGTACCCACATAAAGCATCAAGTTGGCGACATTGGTAGTTTGTGAAGATGTTTGGGTTGCATTATATGTATCAAACATATTGTTCCAGTTGTATGCCGTCCCCTTTTTGACAGTTTTGAGAGTGAAGCCACTCTTTGTATATCCAGGAATATCTTTTTCGACTGTTGCGGGCATTCTGTTTCGGTAATAATAAATGATTTGTGCCACAGCAACAGGTCCGCATCCCACCCTTGTACTCGAACTGCCACTTTTGGGAGTTTTATTGTTGTAAGGCTCTTTTTGTCCCCAATTGGTGGTAAGCATGGGCTGAATGGCAGCATGGGTTGGTGTTTGTGTCCTTGCCGGTCCCATGTCCTCTTTCGGCACATAATTGTGTTCATCAAGATAATTCATTTGGGCGGCATAGGTCCTCAGCATGAATTGCAACTGCTCGTTATCATTTTGCAAATCGTAATGCCCTGACTCGGAAAAGCCAAGCACCGGTTTTCCTCTGTCATCACCTGAAATGATGACGAATCCCCCATCATTTCCATTGTTGACGACATAATACGCTACTGTCTCTGCATTGACTTTTGGACCTTCGATGATTGTCAATAAGTCATCATCCACAAAAACACCCTTTTCTTGCAAGAAGAGTTTGGCTTGCAGGAACGCGATGTCCTGGGTGACAGGACTGGCCATGATTTTTAGGACAGCAGTCAAAATCAAGGCCAAAGATAAGAATACTTTTTTCTTCATAAGATTAAGACATTAATGTTATTATTATTACTTATTTTCTTTTTTATGTTTGGTAATGAAAGATTTGCACTCCTCCATGAGCCATTTCGGTGTGCTGGTGGCCCCACAGATGCCAACAGACTCGACATTTTCAATCCATTCGATGTTGATTTCCTCAGCCGATTCGATTTGGTGTGCATTGGGATTCACCTTTTTACATTCGTTGAAAAGGACCTTTCCATTGCTGCTCTTCCCTCCAGAAACGAAGAGAATCAGTTCGTGCCTTTGCGCAAACTTGGCGATGTTGGTGATCCTGTTGGCCACTTGCCTGCATATGGTGTCGAAACTTCTAAACGTTGCATTTCCATCGATATGTTGCTGAATGTAATGGATGATGTGGTGGTATTCTTCCAGCGACTTGGTTGTCTGAGAGTAGAGATAAATGTCTCGTTTGAAGTCAAGTTTCTCCACGTCTTTCAAGTTTTCCACCACGACAGCCTTGTTGTTGGTCTGTCCGACGAGTCCAAGCACTTCAGCGTGCCCGTTTTTCCCAAAGATGACGATTTGTGCCATCGGGTTGGCATCGAATTGCTTTTTGATTCTTTTTTGCAGTTGCAACACCACGGGACATGTGGTATCAACGATTTCTATGTTGTTACACCTGGCCACTTGATATGTTCCAGGGGGCTCTCCATGGGCTCTGAACATGACCTTGACATCCTTTAGCGAAGCGAGATCATCATGGTTGATGGTGACCAGCCCCATCTGCCTGAGTCTTTCGCACTCCATTCCGTTGTGTACGATGTCTCCCAGGCAGTAAAGAGTTTTCTCTTCTCCAAGTTTTTCCTCAGCCTTGTTGATGGCTGTGGTCACTCCGAAGCAAAACCCACTTTGGTTGTCAATTTCGATATTCATTGTATTTACAGATTCTCTGTTTTCAGTTGTTTAAAATAGGTGTCAAGCAACATCCCGGCAGCAGCGAACGATGTTTGCTCTCCATTGAGTACGCTTCTTTCCGCTTTCTGGAGCATGTCTTCCACCTGTTGGTTGTGATAGAAGCTGTTTTTCAACTGCTCATTGATGGTTTCATACATCCAGTACTTGCTTTGCTCGTTTCTTCTATACTCGAAATATCCGTTATTCTTGACAAAATCGATATATTGGTATATCATGTCCCAAACCTCATTGATACCCAGGGCGTAGAATCCACTATAGCAGAGCACCTTCGGCATCCATCCACTTTCCGACATGGGGAAGAAGTGTAGTGCGTTTCTGAAATTGGTGGCTGCCATCTGACATTTGTCCACATTATTACCATCGCACTTGTTGATGACGATGCCGTCGGCGATTTCCATTATCCCCCTTTTTATGCCTTGGAGCTCATCCCCTGTTCCTGCAAGTTGTATGAGGAGGAAGAAATCGACCATGGAATGACATGCCGTCTCACTTTGGCCTACTCCTACGGTTTCGACAAAGATTTTGTCATATCCAGCAGCCTCGCACAGGATGATGGTCTCCCTTGTCTTTCTGGCCACCCCTCCAAGGGAACCAGCAGTGGGACTTGGACGTATGAAAGCCTCGGGCCTTGTGGACAGTTTCTCCATCCTTGTCTTGTCACCGAGGATGCTTCCCTTTGACCTCTCGCTGCTTGGGTCTATGGCAAGGACGGCGAGTTTCCCCCCTTTGTTGTCCAGCACATGACACCCAAAGACATCGATCGATGTGCTTTTTCCTGCTCCGGGCACACCGCTGATGCCCACCCTGATGGAGTTTCCACTATATGGCAGGCATTTCTCGATAACCTCTTGCGCCATGGCTTGATGCTCCGGGTTGACACTCTCGACGAGGGTGACCGCCTGACTGAGTATGGTGACATCTCCCTTGAGAATTCCCTCTACCATCTCTGCGACAGTATATACTTTTCTCCGGAATCGTCTTCTATTAAGGTAAGGATTGATGATAGCGGGCTGTTCCACCCCCGAATTGACCACCAGTCCTTTGTATTCCTCGCTATTTTCAGGATGTTCCATGTGTCACCTTTTTCTATTTATGTTCATTTCACATTGATGTCTATGACAACCTTCGGTGTCCTTGGGTCATTTGTGATGAGGAGGATTTGTGGTGTCCTTCTCACTCCCTTCAACACCTTCTGGTCGGCCGTCACCTTGAGCTTAGCCGAAGAGCCAGGTTGTATGACAGCATTGGTAAGTTCAATTTCAAGCCCCTCGGTGAACGTTTGCAACTTACTGATTTCCAAGTCAGTTCTTCCAAGGTTTTCGATGACGAGCGTTCCTTTCTTCTTTTTCTTTCCAGCAAATTCACCCAAATCGAGTGAGGTGTCGGAAATTCTCAGCTTCGGCATATACACCAATTGCTGATTAGTCACCATTCCAAATGATGGAATCACGATGGAGGTGATTGGTATTTGCTTGTCTTCACTGATCTTGTCTCCCGCCTTGAAACCAAGGTATACGACGGTCTGCGATAGTCCGAAGTCTCCCATCCTATCTGTTCTAAGAGTAAAGTAAATCACTCCCGACTTTCCTGGAGGAATGGAAGAGGGCGAAACGTCGGCCTTGAGATACGGAGGCAGATGCATGACTACGGGGTTGGCCATTTCGCTTGTGGTGTTGAGCACATGTATCTCAGCCACGGGGTTTTCCCCCTTCTCCACGTCATCGAAATAGATTTCCCTTCTATCCGTTTTCAGTTTTCCCAATACGTATTGGTATTCTCCTCCATAGTCCTTCACCTCCTCAACTACCACACCTTTCATGGTGAGGGTGAAAGGCAATGACGCCCCCTGGGTGAAGATGTCGATGTACTTTTCAAAATGCCCCATCTGTTTGGCGTCGTAGGTGGCAGATACGATGAAGGGTTTGTTCTCCGTGATGATGCCCTTTGGGAAGTTTACCTCAGTACAGCCACAACTTGTTTCCACTTTTTTGATGGTGATGGAGCCTTGTCCTTCGTTGGTGAGTTCAAAATGAGCGGTCACGGGTTTTCTGAAAACCACCTGTCCACAATCGATGACCTGGTTGGGCGTAGTGATGAGCTGCGCGAGCGCCCTTGCATGGGCTCCCGTGGCAAGAATAGCCATGAGCATCATTGCTTTCATCATCCAATACGTCTTTTCCATGCGCATCATTTGTTGACTTCTATTTTATAGGCTTTCGTTGTAGCCGAGAACTCTGGTGCATAAGCACATTGTGCCTTGCATGTCCCCGACTCGTAGCAGCCCAATCTGTCAATATAATATTCTGTTTCAATCACGTGTGTGCCTTTTCCCATTTTGTCAAAATAGTAGTTGGTGGTGTAGTCCTTGGGAGAGATGTAGCATCCTCTCCTGTAGCCCGACCTTTGCTCCACAGGTTCCATGCATGCCGGCCTCCTGTCAACGACCTCCACAAAGTCAAGGTCGCGCTCAGCCTTGATGGTGACCCTCACCACCACCTTGTCCCCCACTTTCAACCCACCATTCTTGGCAATGATTTCCCTTTTAACTGAAAGTCCAGCCTTGGTGTCGTCGACCTCTTTTGCCTCTTGTGTGAACTGAGCATAGAGAGCGCCCCAAGAGGTACCTGAGGATTGTTTCTCGGCAGTGAATACTTCATTCCCCTTTGGATTTACAGCAGTTTTGACATATCCTAATCCAGCTGTGGCATCTGAAGTCTCCAATTGCCAACCGTCCAAAGCGAGAACGGTTTCAACCTTGTTGTTGAGAGCATCGACATTCCCATTAAGGAAGGCGTAAATGGCATCGACACTATTGATGGGGGTGCTCCACATCTGTGCCCTCTTTTGCTGTAGCAGCCAAAGCCTCATTTCCTCGATCACCTTTCGGTTGCTTGGTTCCAGCCGTTGATACGCCTCGATGGCAGCCACCTCAGTGGGAATGTTGTAACTGCACCAGGAGTAATAGGCCTTTCTTGTATCATAATACCTGCCCATATCTTCCGTTGCAACGGAATACTGCGACAAACTCTTCATATGCAATGCAGCATTCCTTTCCTTTCCGAAATAAGCAAGCACGACTGCGCTTCTGGCTTTACCATAGATGGTGAACTCCCTGGCCTTGTCATCCAAGAGATCGATGAGATATTGTATGGTTGCCTTTGTCTTGTCAGAAGGTTCCCTTCCGTCCAGTGCGTAGTTGTATAGTATGTTCAAAGCCGTTTCACTTGGTCTGACCACGACACCTTTTTCTTGCAATTTCCTCAGATGCTCTTCCTCATCCTTGAGAGCTTTGTCCATGAAGGTGAAAGCCTTGTCGAGCATTCTCTGGTTGTCATTCCTTTTACCCACCATGGTGTTGATTCTGATGAACATCTCGCTGACGGCGGTGGTCATATAGGGGCTTCCATCCATTCCTTTCCACCACGACCATGAGCCATCGGCATTCTGCAGTTCCTGCAGTTTTTCGAGAGCTTGGCTTAGTCGGAAGCTGATGGTTTGTTCATCAAAGAATTTGATAAGACTTCTTTTCTGGCTCTCCTCCTTGTCAGCTTGTCCCACCCATGGTGTCTCGTTGAGCAAAAGGTCCTTTAGTTCTTCATTCTTGGCCAAGTTGCTAACCATGCTTCCGCCAGAAACCAATTCTTCCCTCCACTTCATCACCGTCTGCTTGATGGCAGGCGACATATTCATGATGAACTGTCCCAATGTGTTGGCATAGTAAGAAGTGGCCTGAGTGATGGCGTTCTCGCTGTCTCCAGCAGCCATGGTGGGAAGTGCCTGTATCATCATCCACGCCGGGTTGTTGGTGTACTCCACGGTAAGTTTTGCATCATCCACACCTTTGGGGAAGAGTTTACCCAAGTTGATGGTTGTGGTTTGAGGTCCGTTTAGGGTGAACGGCATGGTGCGTGTGACTAGTTCCTTGCTTGGTAGCACGGGAAGGTAATGCTGCTCGCCGTCGGAGAATCCATTCCCCTTTGCGACGATGCGGCAAACGAGCAATCGCGCCTCACCATCGACATCGTAGTCGAAAGTAGCACTGGTGGTTTGATTGGCTTCCAGATTGAAGTCTCGCGCCTGAGAGAAAACGATAGACTCTGTTTCGGGGTCGATCAGTTCCATGACAGCTTCTCCGCTGATGGATTTTTCAGTAGTGTTGAAAATGCGCGTGGTAACCTGCGCCTTGTCTCCAAGTCTTACGAATCGTGGGATATTGGGTTGCACCATCACGTCTTTTTTGGCTACAGCCTCGGCCGTGATGTTTCCATGGTTAAGATGTGTGTCGGTGGCAAGTCCGATAAACTGCCATGTGGTGACAGACTCCGGGAGTTGGAACTGGAGCACCATGTTCCCGTTTTCGTCGGCAGCCACCTTTGGCATGAAGAAAGCGGTCTCGTCGAGGTTTTCCCTCACCTGCATGGCATCGGCCTGCTTTTCCTCGCCAGATTCTGGCAATCCACCGCCTGTCAAGCGCTTCTTAGAGGTTTCATCCATATCTTCGGATGGCTCCACTAAGACAACTTCCGCCAAACGGTTTTCTTCCATCACCATGTCAGCTTTCATCATCCTTGCTTCCAACGGTGCGGGCATCTCACGGTACATGAAACGGCGTGGCTCCCATACATCGAACAACGTTTGGTCGAAAGCTGTGAACTTCAACGCCGGTACATATTCATTCCGAATGACTTTTCCACCAACCAAGGTGACGTCATAGAATTGTTGTGCTCTCCATGAGGTGTAAGGAGTATATGCACTGATGAGGTCGTTGAAATACCAATTATGAATTTCTATTTGGTTGAGCGACTGGTCGTAAAGCGTTGCCATGAGTTGTGCATCGGCAGGTGTTCCATCGGGGTAGGTCGCCTTGAGCACCCATGTCTCCTCTGCACCAGGTGTTAGTTTGTCTCTAAAGGTGTGCCATGCAAGCATGATGCGCTTGTCGGGCATAGGTCTTTTGATGGATTGCGTATGTGAATACAACTTTCCCTCTTTCACCCATGCGAAGGTGATTAACAGTCCGCTGCCATATTTCTCCTCATAAACCCAGCGTCGTGTCTGGTTGGCGTTGTCGAGAATGAAAGAGCCTTGCTCTAAAACCTTGTTCTCTGCAAACACGCTATAATACACTCGTGTATCACGGTCAGACGTCCCTACCTGCACGAACACAGGTGTTCCGTTGTTCTTGAATTGGCTGTCGGAGACATAGAACCAATCATGGGTTTCCACACAGGGTTTCTTGTCATCAAGGGAGAACACCACGAATTCCTTTTTCACCGTGTCTCCCATGCAAATGGCTTCCAAGACATGCTTGCCAGAGGCTAATGCAGGAAGCGCAACCTCCTTGTTGGCTTCAGCCGAATGTTGATTCCCTCCATCGATGGTGTAGGTCACGATGCCATCAATCTCCTTTCCGGAAGAATTTCTCAGATAGAACTTGACAGGCTTCATCTCGTCCTTTCTCATTCTTTCGGCAAGAGACACACTTAATGCCGTGGCCTTATTGCTCAAAGGAAGAGTCAAATGAGCCTCATGGGTTTCAAACCCTTGATCGGTGACCATTGCATGGATGGCAATGTCATAGAATCGCACCCAACTCCATCCATAACGGTCGGTATCGTCTGTGTCAGGCATCACCATGGGGACTCGCATATAGAAAGCACCCTCCTCGTCGGTGACAGCATTTTCGTTGACCAACACCTCCGAATCCTCTCTGCTACGCCACCACCAGGAAGTTTCCCTTTTCACAGTGTATTCCACTGAAGCACCCTGGACAGGCACTCCTGCATAGGTCTTTGCATATCCTTTGACTGTTATTGTGTCCCCACTCTTGTAGACCTCCTCCACGTCAGGAATCTCCACTTCGAAAGTAGGTCGTTTGTATTCCTCCACCCTGAAAGAAGTGCTTCCTCCGTTGGTGGTGATGGTGAACCTGCCGGTCAATCCGCTTTCCGGGAGTAAGAAATCGACATCAGCCTTGCCGAACTTGTCGGTTTCCACTTTCTTTATGGCCACCTCCTTGTAGTTGGCATCCCTGAGCACGACCTCAAGAGTTTCTCCCTCCAAGGCCTTGGTATCCATACCCTTCACACACTCGTACCTGATGATGCCCACATGCACCACCTGTCCCGGACGGTAAATGCTCCGGTCGGTGTATAATGCAGTGTTCTTCTTCACCTCCGTGGGCACAGAATAGGAATAGCGCCCATACCAAAGTTGCTGGGACGGGCAGTAGTAATCGTCATTGGTGTAAACGAAGAATTCAGGTTGACGGTATTCATTCTCGTTTTTTTGGTAAACGACTTCTCCCTTGTTATTGCAAGTCAGCACAACCTCGGATTCTTTGTTGGAGACACGTATTTTCGCCTTTGGCAAAGGTTTTCCTGTAGTGGCACTCACAGCAATGAACCTTACAGTGTTGTTGGGTTGAGGCTCGCAGATGAGGAAGATATCGCTTACATACATCAGTGTTCTTTCCACACTCACATCCTCGTCGCCAGCCACGAATTCCAAGAGATAGACGCCTTTCTTCAGTGGTGGCAGCTCCAAGCTGTCCTTGAACCTCTCGTAAGGCTGGTGGCCGTTGTAATAATGGGTTATCTCCATTTCCGACCCTTTGACAATGGCTTTCCTCACTTCAGCCAGGTCATATTCATTGAACAAATAATATTCCCCCTTGCTGACATCGATGTCCGTTCTTGCCCATTTCATCGTCAGCGAAGGGATGTTCCTGATGTTGGTAAGTTCCATCATCCGACTTTTTCCTGGCAAGATCATCTTGTACCCCGCATCAACGGAAAAACCAGGTTGTATGAGGTTAGCCCTCGCATTATCAAGAGCGGTCATTCGTGGCCAATGTCCCCATTTCGCCTTTGATTCATCAATGAAGGATATCAACTGCTCGGGCTTGACATCTTCTGTTTCTTCCAAGAATTGGTATTTGATGATGGCGATTTCACCTGCCACATCCAGGTCTCCATACTGTTGCAAGAGTGAATCCGCCTTGTGGAGCCTTGTTGAAGTGGCTTCCTTCCTGTCCACCAATTTCTTAGGCATCCTTCTGAGCATGTCAGCAGCAATAAGGCATGCAGCCTCACGGTTTCCCTCTGCTTCATAGAAAGCGAGCAAAGTCTCATAATCCTCAGCTTGCATGCCCAACACATGGAGCAAGTCATCATGGAAATACTTGCTATCCACTCCTTCCACCAACGCCGGCACGAACCTTCCAGCCTTGGTATCAGCCAACAAACGTGTGTTGGAAAGCGACAGTTTGAAATAATCCTTGCTGATTTGCAACTTGTTGTCATCAATTGTATAACTGCTGTTATAAACAGAGCCCAAAACAGACTGTAGGACAGCAGCAAGAACTTCATCCTTCCCTCTCACCGTCTGTTCCCATTTGACCAACCTGTCCACCTCGGATTTCAGCGAGTCAGGAGTAACTGATGTTATGGCCTCCACTTTATTCAACTGAGCTTTGATGAGATGACCATACTCCTTTTCCTTCATTGCCTTATCAACAATGAGATCCAAAGCTTCTAATTGGGTTTGGGGCAAGTCATCCCTGCGGGCGGCTTCCACCTTTCCCCAGAGACTCTCGTAGGATTGCGCAATCATATCCATAGGAGCCAGAAATACGATTAATAAAATTATTAAATATTTCTTCATCAAAAGCAATCAACAGCATGTTTTCTAAATTCGAGCATACCGCCATCACATATCTTTTCAGACAGCCTTGACGGCAAACCAAGCGAAATAAGTGTATTTTGGATACAAAGATAGGAATAATTAGTGAAACTCAAAAGAAAAACAGCGAAAAAAATGCCTTTGAGTGGCTATTTTACAATAATCCGCGTGTTATTATATATACAAAACGAACAAGCACTATTGTCGTTTTATTTTACAAGACAACATCACCTCCTAAGACCTTTGACATAGATGATTGTCTGCACAATCCCACGGGTCAGCAAAAAAATCACGAAGGCGAACCACAAAGCATGGTTGGCATAAGTTTCCTTCCCCATGAGATAGACGGAGAAGAAGGCAAAAGTGGCGGCAACAGAGGAAAGAAGCATCCCTTTGGTCGCTGTCACACCAATAAAAACGCCGTCCCAGACGAAAGCCGCGACCCCGGCCAAGGGCACGGCAACGGCCCATGGCAAGTATTCCACAGCGGCCAACGCCACATCTTTTTCATCAGTAAGAATATTGAGAAACCATTGACCCCCAACGGCATACATCACTGTAAACGCCAAAGCTATAGCACCACCCCATGCAAAGACAAGCATCACTGTCTCTCGGAATGCCGTGATGTTTGTCGCCCCATGATATTTGCCACACAAGGCCTCTCCAGCAAAGGCAAAACCGTCGAGGAAATAAGAGAACAAAATATATAATTGCACGAGCAGCGTGTTGACCGCCAACATGACGGCCCCCTGCCTTGCCCCTGCCGCCAGGAAAAAGAGGTTGACAGCGACAAGGCATAACGTTCGCAGGAAGATATGAGAATTGACTTTGAAAAATTCAAACATTTTCACAAGATTGAACAAGCCATCCCAAACAAAGTGCCTTTTCAATCTCCCATAAACTTTTGCACAAAGGATGATGGCGATGGCACAGCCCACATATTGGGCGAACAAGGTGCCAAATGCCACACCTTCCACCTTCATTCCACATCCATATACCAAGGTGAGGCTTGCCAAGATGTTGACCACGTTCTGTGTGATGGATATCATCATGGGAATACGCGTGTTCTGCATCCCTACGAACCAACCGGACAAACTGTACAAGACGAGCATCGCCGGCGCTCCCCAGACGCAGATGTCGAAATAGGAAGACGCCAGATGCATCACCTCTTGCTCCGGGCCGACGACAAGGAAGGCGAGCCACTTGACAGGAACCTGCATGACCAAGATGGCGAAAGCCACTGCCAACGCAACTGCGATGGAGCGACAAAGCATTTGCACGACACCTGTAAGATCCCTCCTCCCAAGAGCTTGAGAAGTCATGCCGCTGGTGCCCATTCTCAGGAAGCCGAAAATCCAATAGATGATGTTGAAGACCATCGCCCCAACTGAAATGGCACCAATATAGATAGCGCCACCCATATGCCCAACAATGGCCACATCTACCAACCCCAAAAGGGGAACGGTGATGTTGGAGACAATGGAAGGCAGTGCCAGTTGCAGGATGAGGCGGTTGCGTGCCATCCCTTATCCAGCTTACTTGGCCATATGATATATGGCGACCATGTCATCCCTGCGCAAGACCTTGATATTGCCCAAGGTAATACCGCCATCGTGACTGGCCCTTCTTGCCATTTCCTCTATTTCTTCGTCAGTGATTTCACGTCCCAGAAGTTGGTGTATGCTGGTAGGCATTCCGATTTGCTCGAAGAAGCTTTCCATGGCCTCCACACCCTTCTCCGCCGTCCGCTGCATATCAGTGAAGTCATTGTCAACCCCCATTACATTGACGGCGAAACGTGCGAACCTCGCCTCATTTCCAGGCATCACGAATCGAGCCCAGCTACCCCAGATGGCAGCCAGTCCAGCCCCGTGGGTGACATCAAACATGGCGCTGAGCTCATGTTCCAAACGGTGAGTGGCGAAATCCTTTGCAGAGCCACATTCCATAAGGTCGTTGTGCGAGAGGCTTCCTGCCCACATGATCTGTGCCCTGTGGCGATAGTCTTCAGGATTTCGCATCACCTCCAACGCGCTGTCCTTGACCGTGCGGAGAAGGGCCTCTGCAAGTGCGTCGGTGAGCGTCATATCCTGATGTATGGTGAAATAGCGCTCGATGGTGTGCATCATGATGTCGGTAGCGCCAGCCGCCGTCTGATAGGGAGGAAGGGTGAAGGTACGTTCCGGATTCATGATGCAGAACTTGCACCTGCAAAGATTGCTATTGATGCCTCGTTTATCATTGTTGGCATCATTGGTGATGACACAGCTATTGCTCATTTCCGAGCCGGCAGCCGGTATGGTGAGCACGACACCGATAGGCAGACACGAGGCAGGCTTGGCCTTTCCCTCCCAAAAATCCCATGGTTCGCCCTCATACCCCACTCCATAGCCTATGGCCTTGGCAGAATCAATGACACTACCACCACCAACTGCGAGAATGAAGTCCACGTTCTGCTCCCTGCATAGCGATATGCCATCCTTCACAAGGGAAAGCCTTGGGTTAGGGACAACCCCACCCAATTCCACATGGGCTACGCCCTGTTCGTCGAGCAGCTGGCAGACCTTGTCGAGCAAGCCAGATTTCCTGGCGCTCTTCCCTCCAAAATGGAGCAAGACCTTCTTGCCTCCGTATTTCTTGACGAGGTATGCAACCTGTTCTTCCGCCTCTTTACCAAACACCACTTCAGTGGGAGCAAAAAAATTGAAATCTTTCATGGTTGTGATTGTTATATTATCGTTGCTGAATGTTTGATACGCGAAAAGCCGTCTCACTTGTGGGCATTGACAAAGGCTGTGACTTTCTGCACAGCATGGTGGTAAGATGCCTTTAGAGCCCCTTCCGAAGTATTGAGCAACTGACTCATCTCGCTGTATTTCATATTGTCAAAATATCTTAGGTTGAAAACCGTCCTTTGCACATCGGGAAGCGTGGCGATGGCTTCCTGAAGTATGGCCTGTGCATTGTCACCGTCAAAATATTCATCGGCGAGCAACATCGAAGCCACCCCAGCAGCCTCATCCATGCTGGTTCCTTGGAGGTGTTTCTTTTTTCTGAGGAAGTCAAGCGACTCATTGATGGCGATGCGGTATAGCCAAGTGGCTATTTTCGATTGTCCCCTGAAATCTGGAAGGTTGACCCACGCCTTGACAAACGAGTTTTGAAGCACGTCATCGGCATCTTCATGCACGAGAACGATATGTCGTATTTTCCAATATAGCTGTTCACCATACTGGGCGACGATATGCTCAAAAGCCTTTCTCTGGGTTGCAGGGTCTGCCAGAAGTTTAAGGATTCCCTTCTCGTCAAATGCCATTCAACAATCGCTACAAAAAAAAGACATGGACCCCTCACCACATCGGGTCAGCAGGAGGTCCATGCCATAGTCGTTAAAAGAACAAGATGTCTACTTGATGGAGATTTTCCTCACCACCTTTCCCACTTTCACGATGTAGCATCCTTTGGGAAGGTTGAGTTCGATTTTCTTATCCTGCCCTTCTACTTTGACGCTCATCACGCGCACTCCAGCCACATTGTAGACTTGAAGCACTTGTCCGTTAGCTCCGGCAATATGCAACGTGGTCTCTGTAACCGAAATGGTGATGGGCAGGTTCTCCTGCTCAAATTCATAGATTTCGATTTTAGACGCCGCGCTGGCATATACCGGCACACCCACAAGCAAGAAAGCAGAGAGCACCAATGTAAGTATTTTATTGTTCATAAGCGCTTATATTTTGTTGTCAACATGCAAATATAGTTATTTTTTTGATTGGAAGGATAATTTGCGACAATTGTTTTAGGGATATTAACGTTTTTTAAGTTTTAAGAAAGTACAAAGGGGCCCACCCAATGCAACTCCACACAACATTCATCATCATTGGCTTAGACTGGCTATCTAAAAAAAATAAAAAGAAAAAGTCGTACAAAATTTGCAAAATGGGAAAAAATCACTACATTTGTAGGGAATTTATCAAGCAAGAAAGATATGGCAAAGAAAAAAGGAAAGATAGACCTTGGTCGCCGTGATTTTCTTCGACGACTGGGAGTAGGAGCCGGTTCGGCTGTAGCCGTAATGGCATTAGAGCCTTTTGACGCCTTGGCGAATCCCCTTGGCAGGAAGAAGGGCATTAATGCAGGCAACGACGACCCTGTACGCATGACCTACCGCGTACAGCATGGCACAGGAGAGCAGATTTCCTTATTGGGCTTTGGAATGATGCGCCTACCCAACGACCAGGAGCAGGTGAACCAAATGGTGGATTATGCCATCGAGCACGGTGTGAACTATTTCGACACCGCCCCGATGTACATGGGTGGCAGGTCGGAAGTACTTACGGGAAACGCCCTTTCACGTCATCCCCGTGAAAAATATCACATAGCCACTAAGATGTCGAACCAGAGCCCTTCTGCTTGGGATTTCGACAAAGCTAAAGAGATGTATGAAACCTCGTTCCAACGTCTGAAAGTCGATTATATCGACTACTATCTTTTGCATAGCATCGGCGGTGGCGGCGTGGACAATCTTGAGAGTCGTTTCATCAAAAATGGTTTGCTCGATTTCTTGCTCGCTGAACGAAAAGCCGGCCGCATCAAGCATTTGGGTTTCTCGTACCATGGCGACGTGAGCGCCTTCGACTGGCTACTCGACCATCAAGATGACTATCATTGGGATTTCGTGCAGATTCAGATGAACTTTCTCGACTGGCGGCACGCCTCCATCCGTGGCGGTCGCAGACACGATGCCGATGCCGAATACCTCTATGACAAGTGCGAGAAGACAGGTGTGCAATGTGTCGTGATGGAACCTCTCCGAGGAGGAGCATTGTCCAAGGTGGACTCTGATGTGATTTCCGAGCTCAACGCATTGCGCCCCGACGACAGTCCGGCACGATGGGCCTTCAGATGGGTAGGCTCCCATCCGAACATCCTCACCACCCTTAGCGGAATGAACCGTATGGATCATTTGGAAGAGAACGTTGCCACTTTCTCCCCACTCGACCCATGCACCCAAGCAGAATATGCGCTGATGGCCACCATTGCCGACAAAGTGGCCGGCGTGCCTACCATCCCTTGCACCACCTGTGAGTATTGCATGCCTTGCCCATTCGGTGTCAACATCCCCGGCAACTTCGCCTATTACAATGACGCTGTCAACAAAAAGATCATTCCTCTTCCCGATAGCAGTTCACCCGATTTCGCGACACGCAAGAAGCAGTTTGTCGAGGGTTACCACAAGGCCCTTCCCGACAATTCCACCTGGGCCAACATGTGCCAGGATTGTGAGGCATGCCTGTCGAAATGCCCTCAACAGATCCGCATCCCCAACCAATTGGGACGCATCGAGGAAACACTTCGCGGATGATTCTTCCCGCTGCAAGCGATGAGCGTCAGGTACTCTGCTTTTTCCGAACCTTGCGACCAAAGCAACGAGGACACCATAGTCGTCAAGAGCGACCATGAAAGCAACAAGGCGTTGTTCATGGTCTGCGACGGCATGGGCGGCCTTTACAGGGGTGACCTGGCAAGCCAACTTGTTTGCGACGCCTTCTCCACCGTTTGGGAGGAGTATCATTGTTTCAAGTCCTCTTCTTGGATAATATCCCATGCATTGGAGAAAACCAAGGAAAACCTTGACATGATGTCGAGATACAATGCCGGCACCACCATGGTGCTGGCTATCCTTGACGGCAACGATGTCACTATCGCACATTTAGGCGACAGCAAAGTCTTCTATTACCGTCCCGGCAATGGAATGCTTTATGAGTCATCCGACCATGTGAGTATAAACGAAGAAGGTTGGTCGTATGTATCCAAAGGAATTTTCAATTTCCGTCCTTTGGAGCGCCCTGACATAATAGAACTGAAGGCCATCCGAGGTGACAAAATTCTGCTGTGTTCCGATGGTGTGACCAACTGCTTCGAAAGTTGGAGGATGCCCAAACTACTTCAAGAAGACTTATCGCCCTCTTCTTCCCTTTCCGAACTCAAGGCCTTTTGCAACACATATGCACGCGACAACTATTCTTCCATCATGGTAGAGTTGCTATGACCCCGCCACTAATTTTGCAAGTGTCAATCGGCTATATTTTCTTATTTGAATTCATATCTGGCATCCACGCTTATTACAATGAAGCCTGTACCGAAACATCGATACAGGCTTTAACTTTGAATCTTGGTTTACAGCGGCACCACGATGTCATCATCCTGCTTGGTAGTACCTGTTGGCCATGTTCTCTATGGCATGGGTATTGGGTACGAGCTTGCCTTTGGCATCCTTGCTGATGAGCGTCCCCAGGTCGTAGAAATCACAATGCCTGCACTGCGCAGGGTCTTCGATGACGTTAGCCATCACTTCCGGCTGCACTGCCAGTTGTGCATTGGCGGGGTATTGTTCACGATGGTGTATGTAATTCCAAATGAGACTTGTCACATCTTTGACGTAGGCAGTCATGTCTTCAAATAATTTCACTTCCAATTCTATACAAGTTAAGGTTAATGGTTTAATAGTTGTTACTTTTGAGGAGGGATGTTCATATTTCCCCTCTCCATTATAATGACGGGGGAAAAAGGGAAATGTTATATGCGATGGGCATTTTTTTGTTTTTTTAAGTTTCAGAAATAACTAAGAACAAACAACGTAGGAGCACGCGCCAAGTATGGCCCTACTCCTTAGCATGGCAAGAACGGCATCTTCAACGTGTGAATGCTGCCAGCGACATGCATAACCTACCGAGATAGACCAAGGCGCCAGGCTCCTTTAACGCTAACGGGAGGTAGCCCCCTCACTCTTTCTCTAAGATTTTCTGTATTTCCTCGTCGGCCTTGGTCAGCTTGTCCTTGCAAAGCTGGATGAGTTGTTTAGCCCTCTTAAGTTGTTCAGCCAGGGAGTCGATGTCCAATTCATCGTTCTCCATTTTTTTGACGATGCTCTCCAATTCAGCCACCGCCTGTTCATATTTCAGGTTTTCGTTCATAGATTCCAGATGTTATATTTGTAAAGCCCTTCTCCGCCCAGGGAAGAGCAAAAAGGCGGATGAGCATGAAGGGCTTATTGGGAACTCATTGATTATTATTCAGGTGTTTTCTGTGCTTTCGGTGTTTTCTTGCGAATCCTCCTCGTGTTTGACGACAGGGTTTCTTCTGATTTTTTCCACAAACTCACTGATTTTCTGCAATTCCTGTGGAATCTTGATGTTCTGCGGGCAATGTTCCACACATTGTGCACATCCTATGCAATGGTCAGCCTGTCTCATACGCGGGACAGCCCTGTCGTAGCCGATGAGATATTCCCTTCTTCGCTTGGCATATTCCTTCTCAACAATTTCCAGAGGAATTCTCCCCTCATTCTTGCATTTGTTGTAGTGGACGAAAATGCCTGGAATGTCGATGCCATAGGGGCAAGGCATGCAATATTTGCAGTCATTGCAGGGGATGTTGTCTGTCCCAACGATTTCCTTGGCCACTTCGTAAAGGAACTCCTTGTCCTCCTCGGTGACAGGTGTCAGCGGGGAAAAAGAGAGCAAGTTGTCCTTGAGGTGCTCCATGTAAGTCATGCCGCTGAGCACAGTGAGCACCCCTTCTGGTGAACCCGCATACCTGAAAGCCCATGAGGCAGCTGACTTTTCAGGGTCGCGTTGCTTAAGTCTATTATAAAGAAACTGCGGAAGTTTTGACAGCCTCCCCCCCAGAAGAGGTTCCATGATGACAGCCGGTATGCCCCTTTTCTCCAACTCGGCATAGAGATATTTGGCATCCGTGTTGTCAGGGTTGATTTCATTGGCGTACTCCCAATCCAAGTAGTTGAGTTCGATCTGCACGAAATCCCACTTGTACTTGTCATGGTTGGCAAGGAGGTAATCGAATACCTCTATGTCTCCATGATAAGAAAAGCCGAGGTTACGGATGCGTCCCGCCTCCCTTTCAGCCAAGAGATAGTCAAGCATTCCGTTGTCAAGGAATCTTTTGTGGAGGCTTTCCATTCCACCGCCACCGATGGCGTGAAGGAGGTAGTAATCGATGTAGTCAACTTGCAATTCCTTCATGGAGTTGTGATACATCTCAATAGAAGCCTGTTTGGAAAAAGTGGCAGGACTGAAATTGGAGAGTTTGGTAGCCACAAAGTATTTCTCCCTCGGATACTTTTTCAAAGCGATGCCAGTGGAAGCCTCCGATTTGCCTTGGCAATACACGGGAGACGTGTCAAAATAATTAACACCATGCTCGATGGCATAGTCCACAAGTTTGTTGACCATGTCCTGGTCTATTTCTTCACTATCCTTTCCTTTGGTATCTTTCAGTGTGGGAAGCCTCATCATGCCATATCCCAACAGCGAAACCTTGCTACTGGTACGCGGGTTCTCCCTGTATGTCATCTTCCCCACGGGCGGCTCCACCTGACTCCTGTATTCCTCCTCGGCATCCTTCACACCGGCAGCTTTCCCACAGCCGGCGAGAGCAGCCGACGTTGCCAACGCACCGCCACCGAACATCTTCAAAAAAATGCGTCTCGATATCTTTTTCATAACTTGATATTTGCTAAAGGATTAAACTTCACGATGCACCTCATGCCCTTCCACGTAAATGGCCGACAAGGGTCGAGCAGGACAAAGATTCTCGCAGGCACCACAACCAATGCAACGCTCCACGTTGACAGAAGGGACGAATGGCGTGTCATCATCATTCTCGTCGAGAGGCACCATCTCTATGGCCCCCACGGGGCAATGCCTGGCACAATTTCCACACTCCACCTTGTCGGTGACAGCCACGCAGTTTTTCTTCACCCATACGGCATGTCCGATTTGGATTGACGACTTCTCAACCTCGCTGACGCGCTGTATGGCACCTGTGGGGCACACCTCCGAACAGCGGTTGCATTCCGGACGGCAATAGCCCCTCTCATACGACATCACTGGCTGCATAAGCGTCATCAACCCCACCGAAGGTCTCAGCACCTGGTTGGGACATTCCGACACACACAATTGGCACGCAGTACATCTCTTTGCCATATTACCTGCGCTACGCGACCCCGGCGGTGTGATGGGTGTCTGTCGTTTTGGAGCCACCTTGTCTTCGAGGGGAGCCAATCCGCCATCCACTTTCTTTCCCTCCTGTGCTATGGCGGCAGTAGTAGCCAAGGCTGTGGCTAGCAAGAACGAGCGCTTTCCCATGTCGACAGGCGTCGTTTCTGTCTCGTTCTCCTTCACTTCCTGCTTCTTGACAGCCTTATGTGCGTATTTCAAAGCTCCGAACTTACATTTTTCCAAACAATTGCCGCAAGCCACACACCTGCTGTAGTCCACGGAGTGCGACTTGTAATCGATGCATGCCGCCTTGCAGTTCTTCGAGCACAAGGAGCAATCGCGACACTTCCCTTCGTCAAAGACCACCTTGAACCATGAGAATCTCGAAAAGAAGCCCAGCAAAGTCCCCACGGGACAGATGGTGTTGCAATAAGTCCTCCCATGCTTCCAAGCCAATATGCCGATGATGATGAAAGTGGCGAGTGCAACGATGAAGGTTGGCAGCCCTCGCATCCAAACATCAACATGGTAGAACGCATAGCTGTCGGCATTCTCAGCCATAGAGGCCAAGGCATTGTTGCCCATAATCCACAAAGGCTGCAACAAATGAGTGGCAATGCGACCGAAGCTACTATAAGGAGCCAGGAGCGCCACAAGGGAACCAATCCCGGCAACAAACGCCACCAGCATCACGGCAAGCATGGTATACCTCAACCATGAGACAGCTTTTGAATAGGAATATTTGTTGCGTTTTCTATTAAGCCGGGCCATCAAGTCCTGCATCACCCCCAATGGACAAATCACTGAGCAGTAGATGCGACCAAAGACTAGCGTCAAGAGCAGCAACGCTCCGACTATGACGAAATTCAGTGCCAGCAGTGCGGGCAGGAACTGCAGTTTGGGCATCCACGACAACCATTGGTGCAAGGTTCCGGAGAAATCAAGAAAGAGGGCAGTGATGCCAATGAACATCATCAGCGCCAAAATGATTCTGATTTTACGTAACATCTGTTAGAGTTTTTCGTAATGGACATGAATTATCTACAAATTCCTTGACATTCCCACATACAAGGAATTGATGTGCAAATATAAGAAAAAAATCACAACAAAGGATTTCAGAGTGAAAAAAACCTATCAAAAATCCACAAAATTATAACATAGTTTAAAAAAAGGGCAATATTTTTGCGGAGAAAAAGGATTTCATTACCTTTGCACGCGTTTAAATACAAGGATTAGGGAAAGGATTCCCCTTCCTCCCATGGCCCAAGCCGACAAGAGGAATGTATACAGATAGAAGTCACATCCTCATGGCACTTTTGGCCTTGTGCCTCGCACTAGGCAGTTGTCGCCACAAACCCACGATGCAAGAGATGGGTGTGGTGCTCGACACGCTTAAGGTCGAAAGCCATGCCGCTCTTGTAGCCGACTCCGCCGGCTCGCCTCAATGTGGTGTGAGCATCGAACTCATCACCTTTGGCAACAAGGAATACTCAGCCATCAATGACAGCCTGTTGCGCAGTGGCATCCTAACCCCGGAATACCTGTCGCTGACAGACATCCACATGACGCCCCAAGCTGCCGTCGACTCGTTCATCCAACGCTATACGAACGACTACCGCGAGTTCTTCACAGGCATATTCAACGACGAGGGCGCCAATGAGGCAGCCACCATCGGCTACACCGTCACCACGAGCATTGAAGAGGGCAAGGACAGCATCCTCAACTACAAAGCCCTCATCAGCAACCGCCAGGGTGCCATCACCACTGAATACACCCGATGCTTGAACATCGACTTGGGCAGCAAGCGGATTCTTGAACTATCCGACATCTTCGTCCCCGGTTCGGAGAAAGGACTTCAAGAAGCCATCACTTCCCAGCTGGTGAAACAGACAGGATGCAAGACGCCAGAAGGTCTTCATGAGGCAGGCTTCTTTGTCAACAGCGAGGCTTACGCCCCCAACAATTTCATCATCGGCGACAAAGCCGTCACCTTCGTCTATGTGTCAGGTGAAATTGCCGACCGCTCCAAAGGCGAAATACAAGTAGAAGTGAAATACTCCGATGTCAAAAACCTGCTAAAACGATGAACGAAATCCTACGTCTCTTCCCCGGGCTCACCCCACTGCAGACCAATCAGCTGGAGGCCCTTTACGCCCTCTATCATGATTGGAACGAGAAGATCAACGTGATTTCCCGCAAGGACATCGACAACCTATACGAGCACCACGTGCTCCACTCCCTCGCCATCGCCCTCGCCTTTCACCCCACAGCTGGCACCGAGATACTCGACTTCGGCACGGGCGGCGGCTTTCCCGGCATCCCCTTGGCCATCATGTGGCCAGAATGCAAATTCCACCTCATCGACGGCACCGGTAAGAAAATCCTCGTCGTCAATGAAGTGGCCAAGTCCATAGGCCTTGAGAATGTCAGGGCCACCCACATCCGCGGCGAGGAGGAGCGCGGCAAATACGATTTCGTAGTGAGCCGTGCCGTCATGCCCCTGCCCGACCTTGCCCGCATCGTGCGCAAAAACATCTCCACTCGTCAGCGCAATGCCATCGGCAACGGCATCCTCTGCCTCAAGGGTGGCGACGTTCAAGCAGAGACCGCCCCTTTCCGCCGCCAAGTGGAGGTCACTCCTCTCAGCACATGGCTTGACGGTGCATGGTTCAAGGAGAAACATCTTATTTATTTACCATTATGATCAAGATACAACGATTTGTGTGCAACATGTTCCAGGAGAACTGCTTTGTGGCAAGCGACGACAGCGGCGAATGCATCATCGTGGACTGCGGCGCATTCTATGAAGAAGAGCGTCGTGCCATCACCGACTACATCAAGAGCGAGCACCTCACTCCCAAGCACCTGGTGGCCACCCACGGCCATGTGGACCACAACTTCGGAATTGACACGATATATGAGCAATACGGCCTTCAACCCGAGGTTCACGCCTCCGACGAGGGCTTCATGACACGCTTGAACGAACAAGCAGAGCAGTTCATCGGCTACCGTCCCGACAACACTTATCCCACCGTTGGCAAGCATCTTGTCGATGGAGAAGAGCTGACCTTCGGGACTCATGCCGCAACCATCGTTTACACCCCGGGACACTCTCAAGGCAGCGTGTGTCTATACCTAAAGGACGAAGACATCATGTTCACGGGAGACACCCTCTTCAACCTGTCGATAGGGCGCACAGACCTTGAAAGCGGCAGCATGATGCAAATCATCCAAAGCCTGAGACACCTGGCCCAGCTGCCCGACAACACCGTCATCCTCCCCGGCCACGGCAACCAAAGCACGATAGGTTACGAACTGGAGCATAACCCCTTCATGGACAGATGACGGAAAAGATCATCCTCGGCATCGACCCTGGCACCTCGGTGATGGGCTACGGCGTCATCAAAGTCATGGGTGAAAAAGTGGAAATGCTCGTGACGGGCGTCATCGACTTGCGAAAGTTGAATGATCCATACCTGAAACTGGGGCGGATTTTCGAGCGTGTCACCGGCATCATCGACGCCTATCTTCCCGACGAGATGGCCATCGAGGCCCCCTTTTACGGAAAGAATGTCCAATCGATGCTCAAACTTGGTCGTGCTCAAGGAGTGGCCATATCCGCCGCCATCCAGCGTGACATCCCCATCCACGAGTACGCCCCTCTGAAGATCAAGATGGCCATCACGGGAAACGGCAGCGCGTCGAAAGAGCAAGTCGCCGCCATGCTCGGCCGGCTCCTGGGCATCTCCGACGCCGACCTTCCCAATTTCCTCGATGCCACCGATGCATTAGGTGCAGCCTACTGCCACTACATGCAGATGGGACGTCCGGAGTCGAAGGTCCATTACAAAGGCTGGAAAGACTTTGTGAACAAGAATCAGCAACGCGTATGCAAGCAACCATAAGGATCAGCCACGGCGTGGCACGCATGCCAAAATGGCGCATGGCCGAGCCCGTCGATTTCGAGTTGCTCGATGGCGAACATCTTGCCATCGTGGGCAGGAACGGCAGCGGCAAGTCAATGTTCACCGACATGCTCATAGGCCGCCATCCCCTTCTCAGCAGCGATCCTGAATATGATTTCAGCCCCAGCACGCGCCCCCTGGCTTCGGACAACATCAAGCACATCACGTTCCGCGACTGCTATGGCGGCGACAACGACACCACCTACTATCTGCAGCAACGCTGGAACCAACACGACATCGATGAGCAGACCCCTACGGCGGGCCGTCTACTTGAGGAGGCCTTCATACTCACCGGACAAGACACCCCTGAGCGTCGCGAATGGCAACGACACATTTACGAAATCTTCTGTCTGCGCCCCCTTCTCGACAAGTACATCATCTTGCTGTCCAGCGGGGAGTTAAGGAAGTTCCAATTGGCAAAGGCCTTGTTCTGCGCCCCTCGCGTGCTGGTGATGGACAACCCCTTCATCGGGCTGGACGCGAAAACACGGGAGCAGTTGCGCGACACTCTGCGCACCCTTGCCTTAGAACAGTCGCTGCAGCTCATCCTCGTCATCGCGAAAACCGACGACATCCCTGACTTCATCACTCACGTGGTAGAAGTGAAGGACATGGTGGCCGGCAAGAAAGTCACCCTCGGGGAATACCGAGCATCCAAGAGCCACCGCCCCGCCCATGCGCTGTCGGCTGAAAAGGAACGGGCCATCGAAACCCTTCCTTATAATTATAATGAAGAATATAACGCACATGAAGTAGTGCGTCTTCGCAACGTAAGCATCCGCTACGGCGAGCGCACCATCCTGCGCACCCTCGACTGGGTGGTGCTCAACGGCGAGCGATGGGCTCTCAGCGGTGACAACGGCTCAGGGAAGTCAACCCTGCTCAGCCTGGTATGCGCCGACAACCCCCAGGGCTATGCCTGCGACATCACGCTGTTCGACATCCCTCGAGGCTCCGGGGAGACCATTTGGGACATCAAGCGCCACATCGGCTATGTCTCTCCAGAAATGCATCGCGCCTACAAGAAGGACTTGCCCGCCATACGGATTGTGGCCAGCGGACTGAAAGACTCCGTAGGGCTCTACGTCCGCCCGTCGGAAAAGGAGTATGCCATCTGCCGATGGTGGATGGACATCTTCGGCATCGGCCATCTGCACGACCGCACATTCATGAGTCTGTCCAGCGGCGAGCAACGCCTGGTCCTTCTCGCCCGCGCGTTTGTCAAAGACCCCGAGTTGCTCATCCTCGACGAACCCCTCCATGGCTTGGACGACGTCAACCGCCAAATGGTGAAAGACATCATCGAGGCTTTCTGCCATCGCCGCAACAAGACGCTTGTCATGGTGACACACTACGAGGAGGAAATCCCCCCTTGCGTGACGAGACGCCTTCATCTGGAAAAGAATTAATTCATACAACGAACATATACAATCAAAACATGATGAAACGTATACTTTTCATTTTTACCTTCCTGGCCATCGTGGCAGGAACGTCGGCACAAGATGCATACAATGAGGCCATCCGCATGGCCAAGGAAGTAGCCGACGACACCAGCAAGCCTCTTGACGACCGCAAGGTTGCCACATTCAAGAAAGACGCCCTGTATTATTTAGGTCGTCAGGCTTACAAACTCACCCCCGACAGCTCAGTGACCATGCTTGACTACCAGGCCTTGGCACTGTTCCAGTTCATCAACCTATTTTACGGCAGCTACAAGATGTCACCCAAGAAAGACCGTCCCGCCATCATCGAGCGTTTCAAGAGGGTAAGCCTTGCCCATCCACGTTTCAATGATCCCGACAAGGCCTATGTGTTGGCTTACATCACCACACCCGGCTACATCACCCAATTCTCCCTTGACACCGACTGGGTGGCCGCCTACAATGACATCCGCAAGAGAATGAGCCAGAAATAGGGCACTCGCCTTGTTTCCCACCATTTCCCCAATCACCATTTCCCCACCCCATGGACGGCGTGGGGAAATGGTTTGTCTTTTTATATAACGAAAGTTGTTAGAAAAAAGCAGAAAAAAAACCGTGAACAGGGTGGAATATCAGGAAAAATCATTATTTTTGCATCTTGTATGGAATTGAGAGTACTACACTTCATCCCCTATGTGCCAGAAGATGCGAGTATGGCCGCATTCCTCGACAAAGTCCTCACCTTCATGGGTGAAGAGTGCGAGATTCATCTTGCCATGCTCACACCCGAACACCAATTGATTCGGATAGAAGAGCCATCACCTACGGATGTCGATCAGATGGAAGCCAATCTCAATTCCGCAAATGCCGACCATGAGGATGCCGTCCCCACGACGGAGCCTTCAATGATGCAAAAATATCACGTCCACTGTATCGGCACGGGCAACCCCATGTATGGCAAGAACCGTCCTGTCAACCTGCTCGCTCTCCAGAAGCGCTACCTGGAACTCCTCTACTCACTGATGCCGCAAATCGTCCATGTGCATGGCAGTTACCACTTTTTCAACTCCCGCATCGCCCTATGGTCCCGCAAGCGAGGCTTCCCCGTGGTGTTCTCGCCCTATGGCGGCATGAACCCCAACTACATCGAAGCGGAGTATGGCCTACGCACATGGAAGATGATATGCTACCAAAAGGCGATGACACGAGGCGCATCAGCCATCCTCACTTCCGACCCCAAGGAGAGCGAATACATCCAGCGCGAACGTCTGACCGACCGCGTGGAGCTGGTCTCCGACCCTCGCACCGAAGAGTACTGGGGCGAAGAGAACTACGCCAACAGTACGTTGGTGCTCTATCAGAAAGTGCTTGACAGCGACAAGGGGCTACACATCGACCAAAAGAGCCGTGAAGCTCTTGGCGCCCTGTTGCACCTCAGTCTATGCGGGAGCACAGAGCGCCAACCATTATGCTCAGAAGACATTCTCAACCTTCGAAGCATTACTCCCAAGCAATGGCACGACATCCACCTCTTCGCGACGGAGCAAGGCGTCTTCTCCAATATGGAAGAGGGCATTGCCAAAGCCCAACTCACCATCCCGGAGTTTCACAAGGAGGGTCACCCCACCTTTGAGTTGCGCCATCCCAAGGAGTCGAAGCCTCTTGGCACCACCCTGCTCACTCCTAACCCGATGCTTCGACGCATGCAGGTGAACAAGCTCCGTGATTGCGACGAGCCCATACGCAACGCCTGCGTGATGCTGCTCAATCTGCGCCATCTTCTCCGTCAAGACACGGCAAGCCTCCGCCACCTGTGCGACCTCACTGCCGTTTTCCGATTCGACACGATGGACGAAGAACGTCTGGCCTATCACCTTAAGGATTTGCGACTCTATCAATTCACGCGGCGCATCTGCCAAATTCTGGGCGAGACCACCTACCTCGACGAAGGCTACATGCCCGTTCCCGCACTTGATGACCGCGGCACGGCCGCCATAAGAGCCCACCTCATGAAATACTGACACACCACACGATACTATATACTATGAGCAAGAAGACACAAGCCATCATGGAAGACCTACGGTATCTCCAACTGCTATCACACAGGTTTCCCACCATCGCAGAGGCCAGCACTGAAATCATCAACCTGCAAGCCATCCTCCAACTCCCCAAGGGCACGGAACATTTCCTCGCCGACATCCACGGTGAGTTTGAAGCCTTCCAACACATTCTGAACAATGCCTCAGGAAACATCAAGCGCAAAGTGAACGAACTCTTCGGCAACCAGATTAGAGAGTCGGAAAAGAAAGAACTTTGCACCTTGATATACTATCCCCGCGAAAAATTAGAACTGGTGAAGGAAACGGAGGAGGACATCAACGACTGGTATCACACCACCATTCACCACTTGGTGGAGGTCTGCCGTGACGTTTCCAGCAAATACACTCGCTCCAAGGTGAACAAGAGCCTTCCTCCGGAGTTCAGCTACATCATCCAGGAACTGTTGCATGAACGTACGGAAGACGTGGACAAGACCAACTACGTGAGCGCCATCACCGACACCATCATTTCCACGGGTAGCGCCGACGCCTTCATCGTCGCCATCTGCAACGTGATACATCGACTTGCCGTAGACCAGCTCCACATTCTTGGCGACATCTATGACCGCGGCCCAGGTGCACATCTCATCATGGACACGATGCAGAACTACCACACCTGGGACATCCAATGGGGCAACCACGACATCCTATGGATGGGAGCCTGCGCCGGAAACGAGGCATGCATCTGCAACGTCATTCGCCTCTCACTGCGCTACGCCAACCTTGTCACGTTAGAAGAAGGCTACGGCATCAACCTGATGCCCCTTGCCACCTTCGCCCTCGAAACCTACGGCGACGACCCATGTGAAGAGTTCATTCCCCGCACCTTGGGAGAAAACGTGATGGACGAGAAGAGCCGCATGCTCACAGCACGCATGCATAAAGCCATATCCATCCTGCAATTCAAGACAGAGGCCATCTTGGCTTCACGGCACCCCGAATGGGGCATGGACCATCGCAACCTGCTCAGCCAGGTGGACTACAACCGAGGAGTCATCACGCTCAACGGCATGGAATACACGCTCAGCAGCAATCATTTCCCCACCATCGACCCCGCCTCTCCCATCACGCTGACCCCTGGGGAGCGCCAATTGATGGACCGCCTGCGCCACTCTTTTACCGTAAGCGAGAAACTGCACCGGCACATCCGGCTCATCCTGCGGCACGGATGCATGTATGCCGTCATCAACAACAACCTCCTTTTCCACGCATCCGTCCCTCTCAACGCTGACGGTTCCTTCAAGGAAGTGGAACTCTACAACGGCAAGAAATTCACGGGCATGGACCTGATGCACCATATTGGAATGCTTATCCGTTCCGCCTTTGAGTCAGACACAGACCCCGACGAGCGCCAACATGCCATCGACTATTTCCTATACCTATGGTGCGGCAAGGACTCTCCCCTCTTCGACAAGTCGAAGATGGCCACTTTCGAGCGCTATTTCCTCAAAGAGAAAGAAACGCACAAGGAAGAGAAAGGCTACTATTTCAAATTGCGCGACAACGCCAACATCTGCGACCGCATCATGGATGCCTTCGGTGTGCAAGGCCCCAACCGCCACATCATCAACGGCCATGTGCCCGTACACGTGAAGACCGGCGAAACCCCCATCAAAGCCGATGGCAAGTTGATGGTGATCGATGGTGGTTTCTCTGAAGCATACCACAAGGAGACAGGCATCGCCGGCTACACCTTGGTGTATCACAGCCGCGGTTTCCAGCTGGTTCAACATGAACCTTTCACCTCCTCCCGCGACGCCATCCTTCGTGGCACCGACATCCTCGGCACCACGCAAATCGTGGAAATGTCGGCGCATCGCATGCGTATGGCCGACACCGACAGGGGAGCAGAAATCAAGCTTCAAATAGCGGACTTGGAGAAACTGCTGTATGCCTACCGTCACGGCATCATCAAGGAAAGCGAAAGACGTAAGACTTAGAAGACAGGAATCGGCTAAACTGGAATAATAAGCAGGATTCAGAGTTATAGGAAGAATCTGAAGAATCGAAGGAATCTGAAAGATGCGGTTTGGTGCCACCTACGAGGCTGGCACCTTTTCTGCCATCATTTTCCCATCCTTGACATAGACTTTCATTGCTTTTTTCTTGATTTTCAACGCCTTTTCAAATTTCCTCCCACCAAGGAAAGCATTCACCACCACATTGTTCTTGTGATTGGCAAGGTTACGTAGGACGATGACTTCATCTTCCTCTTGTGAGACTTCCACCTCTGAGCCGACGATGTGGAACCTGACCACTTGAGTCCAAGCGCTGTTCTCTTTCACGTCAAAAACAGCTTGGGAACCTTTTTCTGTTATGGTGCACCTTGGGAAAAACACAGGCGCACCGAAAGGTGTCTTGACATCCCTGAGCGTACAATGTCCTTCCCCTGCAAAACGTGCAAGCATCAAGTAGGCGGTGCTGTCTGGGTCGAAGGCCAATACAGCATTCCACCCTTCAGCTGCAGTGAGTTGTTGGTTGAGTTTCGCCAGATTTGCCGTAGTCTCGGCATCAATGTTGGTGTAATAGAACATGGCCCTGCGGCCGACCACATCACCCTTGACCACCTTTCTGGCCACATTGGAAAACGAGGAATAAAGTTTGGCAGTCAAAATTGAATTGTTGACATCCCTCTCCCCGAACGCCATTTTCTGACCTCCTAATGCCACTACCCCCAGCACTTGGTCCACATTGACCCATGCTCCTTGGAAATACACCATTTTCCCTCCATCAAGCACTTGCACTCCTGTTTCATCGTAAAAACGCCGCTTAGTTTTGGTCAACTCATCCACACTTATGGCCATAAGCCCTCCTCTTTCATGAGCGATGGTGGCAGTGTCATTGGCACGCACGAGGTCGGCATAAACTACGGCGTTTCCCGGCGTGGCATAAAGTGCAAACCGGTGGTTTAGCGTGGAGTCGTTGGTGTTGACTTCGCCATTCATCACGAAGCTATTGCCATTCAATTTACAGGTACCGTTGTCAACGGGTTTGGCATTGGTGTTTTTTCCCATCACCTCATACCATCCAAGGAAATTGCCTGTGTTTTTGAATCGGTAGGGCACGACGACTTTGTTTTTGTCCACCGAATTGGCAGCCACATATCCAGTGTAGCTTTGCAGTCCCTTGCTCCAAGAGAATGTGACGAATCGGTTCTCGTTTGCCGCTCTAACGATATTTTGCGTATAGAACACCTTGGCATTTCCATACTCACGGTTGAAGTCCTCCCACTCCACCTCCTTCAAATCATCCGTAGGCATCATCTCGTGCATAAGCCATGTCATCATAACGCGATGCGCCTGGACCCCCATTCTTCTGGCCCCAACATCGGGTCTAAGCAGCCAGGCCCCGTTCTCGGTGGTGGTCTGCCTTGCCTTGATCATCTTGTAGGCGAAATTTTCAAGCATCAGCGCCTTTGGGTCTCTCAAGAAGCATGCATTGGTGGTGTATGATGTAATCTGGTCGTAGAGGAAGAGGCTCCAGTCGTTGCCATTAGGCATGGCAAGTTCACCATCCGCGAGAGCCAACCAATAGAGCACCTTTTTCATCACGTTGTCGTTGTTGTGCATCAACGCATTAGTCTTCCACTTTTCCCTGCCGTATAGTTCCTTCTGGAACAACTTGAGTGCCAATGCGGCCTCTCCCAATTCCTGTATGACCACATTCTGATAAGAGGTGTGGAAATAGTCGTGGTTCTGGAGCGTGAAGTCATCATAGAGGTTTTGTCCTCTGTAAAGTTCCTTTATGGTTTTGCCATCGTATTCAGGGTCAATCACTTGTTCGCTGACAGCATCGTCTTTTTGGGAATGGCAATTGATGGCAAACTCCCTGAGACGCTCAAACCATCTCGATGCCAATTCATCATCGGGGAACAGCCCCAGGGTAGCAGCCAACACATCGACCTCCCATCCATTCTCCTCCGCCTTGGTATCACCAACATATCCCGTAGGAATGGATCTGCCCAATTCATAATTACATTCTGCCTTGAGGAGTTGATAGACATGCAGCTTCTGCATGTCTGAAAGGTGGTGCCATTGAAAGAAGGCGGAATAGGCGACCGACATTGCCCAAAGCGAACTTTCCCAGACAGCATCGTCAATAGACGTGCTTCCCCAATATCGGCCGTCGGCACACACCTTGAGCCGGTTGGCCTTGTGTGTACTGTAAGCAAAGACAAGGCTCTCCATCGCCATTTGTTGCAAGTCGTCCCAGGTGACCCCATCAGGCAACTCCACCCTACCCTTTCCATATTTCACGAGGAATGCACATACCATGGAAAGGTCGGCATTGGGTCTGACTCCCCTTTCGTCACTGCCCATGGTGTTCTCTCCCTTGAAACAGCCGCAAGGTTCATTGAGACTATTGGTTTCCTTGCACTCTTGAAAGACATTCTTCATATAAGAGGAGAAACGTGCCAGCATCCTCAAAAGATCTTCTTTCATCTGCGATTCTCCGACAAAGACATTGTTGACCACACCCTCCGTGGGACTTGTCACATCCGTTACAGTAGAGTCGCCAGTGACACCAGGATACGCCCAAACAGCAGCTTCCACGTCGGCAGTCCAAACGAGAGTCAAAAGGAAGAAAGTGGAAAGTAAAATCTTTTTCATATCGATATGGCTTGGAGTAATGGGCCTTTTAATCGGTGGAATCGGTGGAATCGGAAGGATTGGAATGGTCGGAACAATCAGAAACATTGGAAGGGGCAGAAGTTATGCAATAATGTCTAAGCGCGGTGACTATCAAACTTTTGTCCGCCATAAAGGAACTATAGGCAGTTTTTACCAGGCTCCAATTTCTTGTCAGGAGAGCGATGGCGATGCATTTTTTCACGGTGGGCCAGAAAGCGTTTTTGTTGGTCTGCAAATAGTCTTTGATAATATCATCGTCTGAGACGCCATATGATTTCAACAAGGCCATGCTGGCAATACCAGTCCTGTCCTTTCCTGCCGTGCAATGGTAGAGTGTGCACACACCCTTTTCCGCATTTTTCCTCAGGGTTTCCACCACTGCATCCAACTGCCTCCTGCTATAAGCATCGACAATGGCCTGCGTGTAAAGCTGATTGAAGTCGGGCACCATCTCCTTGAGTTTCTCCGGATTCCTTCTCAGGTTTCGGATGATGGTCATAGGGTCCGAGCCCGTCTCATGGGTGATGCCGACAGCGGCATCCTTCAAGATGGGAATCTGAATGTATTTCACGCCTGCAGGCAATGGGTCAGGAAACTCACTTGCCTCAATGGGTGTGCGCAAGTCGATGACACATCCCACCCGATGTTGTCCCAGAAATCGAGCACATTCCTCACTCGTGAGCACGCTAAGTTTTCCACTGCGAAGGAAGAGCCCCTCCGGCACACGCCCCTTACCGTCAAAGGTGGGAATCCCCCCTAAGTCACGGTAGTTCAGAATTCTTCGAAAACAACTCATGTCATCAAAGTTGTTATGAACTTCAATAGCAAGTTACAGGCGAGACGTGAAGCCCACATCGACTTATGGCATGACAATCATAGGCAGAAAGCGCTGCCACGACGGAAATCAGTCAGCATAATAGGCAGCCCAGTCCACCAAGTCCTGTCTAACATATCCCACCTTTCCCTTTATCTTGATTTTATACCATCCATTGGTCTTTCCAATGCACTCAAAGGAATTTTCGGGATAATCCTTATTACTATCCTCCTCGGTGATTTTGGCAACGACAGAAGTTTTTATGGAAGGGCCTTTACGCACATTGATATTGCCAGTCACCCCAGATTGTCGAACGACAAATCCTTTGCCCTTTTCCGGTGTCCACACTTCCACCCTGCCTTGTGTTTTCAAAACCTCCTCCTCCCAATCCAAAGGATTGGCAATATACGAAGTGGCAGTCTCTCTCACAAACCTTCCCATCAACTGTCCGTCGTTGGTGACCACTACCACCATCCTGTCGGACTGAGCAAACATATGGCATGCGACGAAAACGAACGCCATTATCAAAAACAACTTTTTCATATCTTTCATTTTAGATTGTTCATTTATCTTTTAGAGTACAAAAATACTCAATATTTTTGCTTTTCCATAGTTTTTAACTACTTTTGTTCATCAAAAGGGGGAAAAACGCTTTTGATATCCGCCCCCTTCCCCCACATTCAGTTCATCAATGCCTATGAAACGAATCATCATCGCCATGGCGACCCTGCTGGGCTCATTCCCTCTTTTAGCCACGGATGTCATCCATACAAAAGACCTCACTTTCTATTATCCCAACTTTCACTCCATCGACCTTGCTCTTGGCGCCATGCCACCAATGAGCGACTCACATGTGACATTTTGTTGCGAAGCCGCCTTCACCGGTCAGCGATTGGCATCGTTTGCACATACCAACGTGGCAGATGCCCATGTGAGCGGCGGAGTATGGCACAAAGGCTACAACTGCCGTGCAAATACAGGGGCATTCGTGTGGTATGGAGACAAATGGACGTTCATGGACAAATCGACCTTCCTGAACACGCGTCCTACATGCCGGATGGCCTTCTGCCAGTATCTCATCATTCTGAATGGAAAGCAGGCACCCATATGGGAACGCATGAGAAAAAACCGGACCCGATACCGCGCCCTTTGTGAAAAAGACGGACGCCTTTGCCTGGTGGAGTCGAAAAAGGTGGTCACTCTTGAGTATTTCACGAAATGCCTTGTGGAGAACCATATCACCAATGCCATATACCTGGACATGGGAGCGGGATGGAACTACGCATGGTACAGAGACGACGCCGGGAAGGCAAAAGAGATTTTCCCGGAAAGCAAACAGGCCAGCGACTACAAGTACCGCACCAACTGGGTTACTTTCTATTATTGACAGCACCTTAAAGACCGCCAAACATTGTCAAATGTGTTCAAATTTGAATATTTGAGATATTTATTAAAGTTCAAGTTATCCACTATCAGCTCCCCATGAAAAAAGTTATGAAATATTGCGTCAATTGATTTTTTATCGTATTTTTGTAAATTCAAAGCATACTTTTATCAAAGGATGGAAAGGAATAAGGAAATATATCAAGTTACGCTGGTGGGTGGAGCGGCTAATGTCGTACTGCTTCTCGTCAAGTTCATAGCAGGCATTTTGGGAAACAGTGCCGCGATGTTGGCCGATGCCGTCCATTCGCTATCCGATTTCATCACCGACATCATAGTGCTGGTATTCATCCATATCAGTGGCAAACCCCAAGACAAAGACCATGACTACGGCCATGCCAAATATGAGACACTGGCCACCACCTTGATAGGCTTCGCACTGCTGTTGGTGGCGGGTGGCATCCTCTACAGCGGCGCCACGAAAATCATAGGATGGTGGAACGGCGAGACATTGACGGCCCCGGGGATGATTGCATTCTGGGTGGCTCTTTTGTCCATAGCTATCAAGGAAAGCGTCTACCGCTACACCATGGTGAAGGCCCGCAAGCTCGACTCACAGGCCCTGGAGGCTAATGCGTGGCACCATCGCAGCGACGCGCTGTCCTCCGTAGGCACTGCCATCGGCATTGGCGGCGCCATTTTCCTGGGGGCGCGTTGGACGGTACTCGACCCCTTGGCATCCATTGTCGTCGGCTTGCTCATCGTCAAGGTGTCATTCGATTTACTGGGCAACGGCATCGGCGACCTCACCGAGCAGTCGCTACCCGACAACATCGAGAAAGAGATGCTCAGCCTGGTCTCGGCACTTCCCGGTGTAGTGGAGCCACACAATCTCCGGACCAGAAGGTTGGGCAATCATTATGCCATCGAGCTCCACATCAGGATGGACGGTGACATTACGCTGCGCGAGGCTCACGACAAAGCCACCCAGGTAGAGCACCTTCTGAGAAACCGATACGGAAAGGAAACGCACGTCGCAGTGCATGTGGAGCCCAGTGGTGAACAAAAGCAATGACCATGACATCAACTTTCCAACCCACCTTCGCCTTCAACGGTACCATGCACATCATAGGAATCACAAAAATCAAAATATCACGCCACAGATTTAAAAGACCAGGAACTTGAAAACTCGTCGGAAACATAAATATGGAAGAAACGAATAGAATGACCTACCCCGACAATTTCGAATCAAAGATTGGATTCACCGAAATTCGCCAACTTCTTATGGAACGCTGCCTTTCCACCCTTGGCAAAGACCTTGTGGTGGAGATGCAGGCCAGCACTGACGCAAATGTGGTGAACCGCCATTTGCGTGAAGTGAGAGAATTCCGCCGCATCCAAAAGGAGAACGACGACTTCCCCTTGCAATATTTCTTCGACATGCGTCAGAGCATCTCTCGCCTTCGCCTTGAAGGCACCCACTTGGAAGAAGGAGAATTGTTCGACCTTCGCCGCTCATTGGAGACCATCAGCAACATCGTGTCATTTCTCAGGCGCACACGTGGTGGTTCTGAAAGCGACGATGCCGAAGAAGTTGACTACGCCTACCCCACCCTCCACGAGTTGACCAATGACGTTCAGACATTCCCCAACCTTGTCCGCGACATCGACCAAGTGTTGGACAAATACGGCAAGATACGAGACAACGCCAGCACACGCCTGCTGGAAATCCGTCGCGAACTCTCCCGTGTGGGAGGCAGCATTTCCCGCACGCTATACAACATCCTCCGTTCTGCTCAAAGCGAGGGACTGGTGGAGAAGGACGCCGCCCCCACGCTACGCGACGGCCGCCTTGTACTCCCCGTGGCCCCAGCGATGAAACGCAAGTTGAAAGGCATCGTCCATGACGAGAGTGCCACGGGTAAGACCGTGTATATCGAACCCGCAGAAGTGGTGGAAGCCAACAACCGCATCCGCGAATTGGAATCGGAAGAGCGCCGAGAGATTATCCGCATCCTCACGGAGTTGGCCAAGGTGCTACGCCCCCATGTGCCCGAAATGCTGCAATCCTACCACTTGCTTGCTGTCATCGACTTGATACGAGCCAAGTCAGAATTGGCGGCACTGACAATGGCTTACGAACCAGAAGTACAGGACACGCCCCACATCGACTGGATACGCGCCATCCACCCCCTACTCCACTTTTCCTTGTCGCGCCAAGGCAAGAAAGTAGTGCCGCTCGACATCATGCTCACCAATGAGAAACATCTGCTCATCATCTCCGGTCCCAACGCCGGAGGCAAGTCTGTATGCCTCAAGACGGTGGGGTTGCTGCAATACATGCTCCAGTGCGGTCTTTCCATCCCTGTAGGAGAACGCTCGCGTTGCGGTATTTTCCATCGCATCATGATCGACATTGGCGACGAGCAGAGCATAGAAAACGACCTGAGTACTTATTCCAGTCATTTGCTCAACATGAAGATGATGATGCGTCAGTCGGACGCCCACACCCTGTTGCTCATCGATGAATTCGGCACCGGCACGGAGCCCCAGATAGGCGGCGCCATCGCCGAGTCGGTGCTACGGCAATTGTGGAAGCGTAAGACATGGGGCGTGATTACCACCCACTACCAAAACCTGAAACATTTCGCCGACGACCATGAAGGTGTAGCCAATGGTGCGATGCTCTACGACCGCCACGAGATGCGGCCGCTCTTCCAACTGGAAATCGGCCGTCCGGGCAGTTCGTTTGCCATAGAAATCGCCCGCAAGACCGGCATTCCCGAGGAGGTGATTCGCGATGCGAGCGAGTTGGTGGGCAGCGATTACATCCAAAGCGACAAATACCTTCAAGACATCGTCCGCGACAAGCGTTACTGGGAAGGCAAGCGTCAAACCATCCATCAGCGTGAGAAAGAGTTGGAAAAGACCATCGCCCACTATGAAGAGGAAATCAAACAGTTGCGCGAGAGCCGCAAGGAAATCATCGCCAAGGCCAAGCAACAAGCAGAAGACCTGCTTCGCGAGAGCAACCGTCGCATAGAGAACACCATCCGTGAGATTCGTGAGAGCCAGGCAGCAAAGGAAGAGACTCGTCGGGTGCGAGAGTCACTGGACGACTTCAAGCAAGAAGTATCCCATCTTGATGCCGATACGAATGACGAATTGGTGTCGAAAAAGATGCGGCAAATCCAAGAGCGACGCGAACGAAAAGAGAAGCGGCGCAAGGAAAAGGAGCAAGAAAAGGCCCAGCGTTCCTCCACCCCCACTCCTTCGTCACCATCACATCAAGCAAGAGTCATATCAGTTGGCGACACCGTTCGCATCAAAGGTCTCACCACCGTAGGCCGCGTGGAAAGCGTGGAAGGGAGGATGGCAACGGTGGTGTTTGGCGACATGCGCACCAAGCTCCGTGCGGAACGCCTTGAACATGCAGACATGCCCATGAAGGAAGCACCGACTTATGCAACAGTAGGCCGCCAGACACGGGAGACAATAGACGAACGGAAGTTGAACTTCAAGCAAGACCTGGACATCCGTGGCATGCGCGGTGACGAGGCCATCATCGCCGTCACCTATTTCATAGACGACGCCTTACTGTTGGGAATGCCCCGCGTACGCATCCTTCACGGAACCGGTTCTGGAATCTTGAGGCAGTTGGTACGCCAATACCTGGCAACGGTTCCCGGCGTGGCACATTTTCGTGACGAGCATGTGCAGTTCGGTGGTGCTGGAATCACGGTAGTCGACTTGGACTAAAAAGATTGGAGGGAGACAAGTGGAATCCGGTCTCAACCTTGAGGACGAACATTCTTCCCACAACAATGGCCCCATTGTCCTTTTAACAGGCAATGAGGCCATTGTTATTTCCTCCCTAAAAGGTATTACATTTTCACATTGAAGCCAAACGAAAGGCCACCATTGGAGTTGAGCGGAATAAGTTCTTTACTCATCTTGCCCAAGAGGCAGTCCATTCCAACGAAGAAATTGAATTTTTTGGCATGGAAATTGGCAAGGAATCCCAAGTTGGCCTGGTAGGAGTTGACCGCCAGTGCCAATGTACCGTCAAACCAATCGTTCGGTGAGATGTTCCCACTCAACCTTGCCTCGCTCCATGAATGAGGGCCGTTGATACGAGTCGACCCCAGCAGTCCTATTTTCAGCATTTGGAATGTCGGCAGCACATATTCGGCACCGACGTTGATGGTGGTGCCGATTCCAGTCACCCTTGCCCCTTTGTCGCCTTTGTCGCGCAGATTGGCGAAGTCAAGCAATTGGTCGGTATAACTGTCAGCCTGCTTGTCGAGGACGTTAGGAGAGTCTCCTCCGATGGTCACATCGTGGAATCCGTCGAATACGAAGGTTTGTTCATCGTTTTCTGCGCGGAAGTCTTTTGTCCAGACGATAGCTCCAAGGTCAAGAAGCGAAGCGCTGAGAGTCACATCATCATTCAGTTTATACACCAATCCCGCATCGACCGCGAGTCCGAACCCACTTGGTCCTCCGGCATCCAGGTCTACATCGTTGACATGTTCGCAAGTGCCAGGCTTTGAAGAATATTCCTTGGTCTTGCTGATGTATTTGAATCCATTCATGCTCACATCGGATTGTGCCTTCGCCTTCATCACCCACTGGTTGGCATCAGACAGGTCGGCCACCGCTCCGTCAATTTTCACGCTGGCATCACCCATACCCAAGAGGAGTTTGGCTTTGGCACCCACCTTCATCTTGTCGCTCACCTTCCTGGAATGGCCGAAGCTTAGTTCGGTGAAGGCCTGTGCGCTGAGGTCGATGTCGCCAATTTCATAGTGGGTGTTCTCTGCATAAGCGGCAAACTCAAACAGTTTGTAAGGTGCGGAGATGTCAGCCTGTGCCCTCACATTGAGTTCAACGGTGTTGTATCCGCCCCATTTCTTGAATCCCATGGAGAAAATCGTCTCCTTCAGTGTTCCATTGACCTTGTTGTCGCCAGAGGCGAATCCGGATAGCGGGTTGGAAAGGTATGGGTTCATGAACGAGGTCATCTTCTTGTCGCTCCTGTCAGGATAGAGCGGGTTTTTGTGAACAAGTTCCTCCAAGCCGAAATTACCCATCATGTTGACATTGAAGTTACCCACCAGAGGGATGGAGTAATAGTTTTCCTCATTGTCGAGAGCCGGGTTGATGTCATGCCTGTAAAGGAAATTGTCGGAGAAATAGCCCGTACGTAAATCTTGAGCCGCTACGGTCCCAGCCACCATGGTGCAAAGGACCAATGCCATGTATTTTGCTTTTTTCATTGTTTCTCTGATGTTTTTACATGAATGAGTGTCAATTCAAGTCGATGGCTACTTTTCCCGCCTTCTGCACCTTGAGGCTGTTCACCTTTACAACTTGGTTGTATGCGTTGAGCATCACACCTGAAACAGGTTTCCCCGCAGCCGACTTTGCGGACATATGCACCTTGAAAGCGATTCCGTCAAGGGTTTTGAACACACTGTTGTCCTTCGGCCTGACATAGATGACCTCGTCGGTTGTGGCCGGGGTCTTTCCGTCCGCAGAGGCGGCGATGACCTTCTCCACACTGACTTCCAACTTGTCATTGGGGATGGGGTTGCCATTCATGTCCAATCCATAAGCCGTGAGTGTGAGGTAGGCAGGAATGGTGTTTTCAATATTTGCCGTCACCTTGAGGAATCCTTCGATGGTTTTCACTCCGTCGACATCTTTCTCCACGAAGCTGATGTCCTTTACATGTTCGTTCCATCCTGTATATTCATCCTTGTAGACGATGTGAGCACTCTCACCCAGCGAGATGCCTGATGCCACGGAGAGCCTGATGGTTCCCCTGTAGTCGGTGTCGAGCTTGATTTCAGAGACTTGCGTCTCATCACCTGTTCCCACAAGATCGATGAGTGCGATGCTGTCGGGCAGGTTGCGTATGACATCGCAAATGTCAGGCACCACGACAATGGTGGTATCGGTGGAGTTGGAAGGTCTTCTCCTGACACTGATGACACTCTCGCCATTAGCCTTGTAGCTGAACTGTGGCACGTCGATTCTCTTGAGCACGTTTCCTTTGATATCCTTCGCCACGATGGCGCCCTTCATCTTGTTGGGGAAAGGCACATTGCTATAAATATTTATGTTGAGCTGCGGGTCATAGAGGTCAAGGTTGGTTTCCTCGTCCTTGAGGAACGACGGTATGTTCCTCAATGCGACACCGCCCACTTTTCCGAATTCCCTTGTTGGAGTGAAGATACCTCTTGCGGTATCGCCTCTCATGCGACTGAGCACCGCGGTACCCTTCACGGTCAAGTCCTTTGTCGAAGACACCTTGTCGAAATCGACAGCCGACTCATAGACATCGACATGCATGCTGAGAGCTCCATGAAACCTGAATCCCTCGCCTTGGTAATAAGACATATAACTTCCATCGTCTTTCTTTCCTGCAAGGTCGACCCCTTTGATGTCCACAGTGAATGTCAAGCCATCAGCTGGTTTGACATTATGAAGTTCCAAAACGTTGTCATTCAACTGAATGGAATCGCCTTTGTAAGCAGCCTTTCCACATTCCACGCATTTCGGGAAAGCGAATTTCATGTTTGCGATGTTGGAAAGCGCCTGTTGGAGGTCGTTGGCAAAGGAAAGCGTGACAGTGAGTTTTCCGTTTCTCACCCCGAGTCTCTCAAGAGATTTGATTTGGTTTGTATTGAAATCATAGGTGAAGTCAAGATCAACCATCGGGGCGTCGAAAGAGATGATGTCATCGGCCTTCATCACCCTGCGTTGTCCTTGTCTGGGAGGAGCCTGGAAGTCTCCGAGGTTTATGGTGTAAGACCCTTGATAAGTTTTCGAGGGGATGTAGAACTCATCCACCCACATATGTGCGGTGAAGGATTCATCGTCGAGGACGTTGATGTTGTACATTCCGTCTTCCGACACTTTGAGAAAGTTGTTAGTACCCAAGTCAAGCACGTCGTCGAGGCAGATTCCCTCCGTGCTGTTGTTAGACGGCAGTGTGAGATTGCTGCCCAATCCCACCGTCATGTCCACGTCTCCAAGGTCATAGTCCTTGTCCACACATCCTGTGAGAGCCACAACGGCAAAGGCGGTTGCCAAGACGGTTGCGTAACGAAATTTAAAGAAGGTTTTCATTATATGTAAAAAACGTTGTTGATTTCCAAAGATGCAAAATTACGTGTTTTTTACAACAATGTTGTGTGAATGCAAGTTAAATAATCCAAAAAGGCATTTTTCACCCCTTTTTACCCTATGAAAGCCGGCATTGTTCCACTTCACCACCTCCAACGACATGAAACAGGAACAAAAAAGACTCCGGGTGAGGCGCATTGGCACCCACCCGGAGTCTCTTATGGAAGTCATGCAGGTCAATTGTTGACCGAACCACCCACGATGTCGAGCAATTCGTTGGTGATGGCCTGCTGCCTGCTCTTGTTGTATTGCAAGTTGAGTTCGCGGAGCAATTCATCAGCATTGTCGGTAGCGGTCTGCATGGCCACCATCCTGGCAGCATGCTCGGAGGCGTTGCTGTCGAGGAGCGCTGTGTAAAGCATGAGATGTGCCATCTTGGGAATCAACACCCCCAGCACGGTGTCCATGTCGGGTTCGACGATGAAGTTGTCGTTCAGCGGCTTCACATCTTCAGCCACCACTTCTCCTCCATGCTCCTTATGGTGCTTTTTTAGGTATTCCTGCGCCTTTTTGGTGGCAATGTTGGAAGTGAGGTCCCTTTCGTGATCTTCCTCGAGTTGCGACTCGATGTCAATAGGCAAGAATGTCTTTCTCGTGAGGATTTGGGAACCTGCGCTTTTGAAATGGTGATAGATGAGTTCCACTTTGTCGACCTCGCCCGTCCTGAATTTCTCTCCCAATTCCATGGCGATGTTGATGCAGTCAGCGGAGTTGGGTTTGTCGGCCAGTGCCGTGAAATCACCCGCCGATTGGAAGCCAAGTTTGGCCACTTTCTCAGCCACCTTTCTTCCGACAGGATAGATGATGATATGCTCCTTTCCAAGATGCTGGTATTCCGCAATCGCCTGTTGCATGAGTTTGATGACGTTGGAGTTGAATCCACCGCACAAACTACTGTTCGAGGCAAAGACCACCAATGCGATATTTTTCACCTCTCTCTGTTTCTCGTACACCGAGTTGGCTTCAGCATCCGACGCGAGAAAGGTTTTGAGAATATGCTCCAACATGCTCTCGTAGGGCAGCATCTTCTCTATCTGCACCTGTGCGTGGTGCAATTTTGAAGAGGCCACCATCTTCATTGCGCTGGTGATTTTCCTCGTGCTGTTGACCGAGGCGATGCGGTTTTTGATCTCTTTAAGTGAGGGCATGGTCTACATTTACTTAAATTGTCCGGCGATATCAGCCATAACAGCTTCAATGACCTTGGAGGTGTCATCATCGATGACGCCGCTTCCAAGTTTTTCAAGCACCTCTTGCTGAGAGGACCTCATCTTCTCAAGGAAGAGGTCTTGGCATCTCCTCACCTCTGTG
Source organism: Prevotella sp. (assembly GCA_017619375.1). Classification (GTDB taxonomy): domain Bacteria; phylum Bacteroidota; class Bacteroidia; order Bacteroidales; family Bacteroidaceae; genus Prevotella. Next base: position 80,354 of record JAFZSL010000031.1, read on the forward strand.
ACAGGCACGTCAGCCATGAGTCCCCTTGTTCCGCAATAGAGTATGGCGATTTGCTCACCAACGGGCATGGGGCTGTATTGCGGCTGAATAAGCAGTTGGTTGTTCTTTCGTCCCCTATCAAGAGTCATGGCCGTGACGGCGTCCATGTCACTGGAGAATTTGGAGAAGGCCTCCAACTCCCTGTATTGAGCCATATCGATTTTTAGCGTACCAGCCACCTTTTTCATACTCTTGATTTGTGCGGAACCACCGACACGGCTCACGGAGATACCCACGTTGATGGCGGGTCTGAAGCCTTGATTGAAAAGGTCGCTCTCAAGGTAGATCTGCCCGTCGGTGATGGAGATGACGTTGGTGGGGATGTATGCAGAAACGTCGCCAGCCTGTGTCTCGATGATGGGAAGCGCGGTGAGTGATCCTCCACCCTTGACATGGCCTTTCATGCATTCCGGCAGGTCGTTCATGGCCTCTGCCACCTCTTGCTGGTCGTTGATTCTCGCAGCCCTTTCCAGCAATCTGCTGTGGAGGTAGAACACGTCGCCAGGATAGGCCTCGCGCCCGGATGGTCTTCTCAGGATGAGCGACACTTCACGATAGGCTACAGCCTGTTTGGAGAGGTCGTCATATACGACAAGCGCAGACTCTCCCCTGTCCCTGAAATACTCACCAATGGCGGCTCCTGCAAAAGGAGCGTAGTATTGCATGGCAGCAGGGTCGGCCGCAGTTGCGGAGACGACGATGGTGTATGGCATGGCGCCGTGCTCCTTGAGGTTTTGCACGAGTGCAGCCACGGTGGATGCTTTTTGTCCGATGGCGACATAGATGCAATACACGGGTTTTCCCGCCTCGTAGAAGCTCTTTTGATTGATGATGGTGTCCACGGCGATGGCGGTTTTACCCGTCTGTCGGTCACCGATGATGAGTTCTCGCTGTCCTCTTCCGATGGGGATCATGGAGTCGACGGCCTTGAGTCCTGTTTGCAGTGGCTCTTTCACCGGCTGTCTGAAGATGACGCCAGGTGCCTTTCTGTCGAGCGGCATTTCAAAGGCGTTGGAGAGGTCTATGTCTCCTTTTCCGTCAATAGCCTGTCCCAATGGGTTGATGACACGTCCGAGCATGTTGTCGTTGACGCGGATGGACGCGATGCGTTTCGTCCTTTTGGCCACCATGCCCTCCTTGATGCCGGAGGTCGTGCCCAAGAGCACGCATCCCACGTTGTCCTCCTCGAGGTTCATGACGATGGCCATTGTGCCGTTCTCAAATTCGAGGAGTTCATTGGCCTCCGCGTTTCTAAGTCCGTAAATGCGCGCCACACCGTCGCTCACTTCGAGCACCGTTCCCACCTCGTCAAACTCCTCATTGTTGCTGATGCCTCTGAGTTGCTGCAAGAGCACTTCTGAAACTTCGCTTGGTTTTATTTTGTCAGACATTGTTCGTTTACGGTTTTCTGTTGTAGTGCCAGGCAAGTGGGAGCCTTTGTGTTTTCGGGCGGTCAACACCCACCCCGTTGGCTTCCACTCTTGCCAGCCAAGTTATTTTACTTACATAACTGTGCCAGGATGGTTCTCAGCTGGTTCTGGATGCTGGCGTCCAACCTGTATGTGTCATACTCGAGGATGTATCCCCCGATGATTTCGGGGTTCACCTCGGTTTGAAACTCCACAGTTCCATTAGTTCTGCTCTCCACCTTCTGCCTCATCTTCTTCTCAATGAGAGGCGTGACAGGCACGGCGGTGATGAGCCTTCCCCGCGTGATGTTGTATTGCTTTCTGTAGAGTGTGGTGTAGGAAGCAGCCATGAAATGGATGTTGCTCTCCCTGTCCTCTGAAAGCACAAGTTGTATGAACCTCTCGGTGAGAGGCGTCACTCCTCCACCACAAGCGGTGACGAGGAGACTCTTTTTCTTGTCTTTCGCGAGCATGGGATTGTCGATCGTGAACCTGAGTTCAGGCACCTTGATGAAACTCTGTACGAGCGTGGTCATCTCTTGGTAGACCTGTTTCTCAATGTTCAGCTCGGTAGCGCTTTTCAGCAGCGCCCTTGCATAACGTACCGATATGACACCTGTCTCCATGGCTATCATTTCTTAGCATTGTCTACAGCAACCTCATCAAGCAGTCTGTCAATGAAATCCATCTGCGCCTTGTCGGTAGAGAGTTTCTCTCTGAGCACCTTCTCGGCAATTTTCACAGAGAGCTGTGCCACCTGCGTTCTGATGTCGCTCATGGCGTTCACCCTCTCGTTCTCTGCTTCAGCCTTGGCTTCAGAGATGATACGTGCCCCATCAGCCTTGGCCTTGTCTTGAGCCTTGGCCACGATGGTGTCACGTGTGTCGGCCGCCTCCTTGAGGATGCGTGCCTGCTCTCCTCTCGCTTCTTGCAGGATGGATTCACCTTCTTGTTGTATGTTGGCGAGCTTATCGTTGGCCTCATGCGCCTTCCTGAGACTGTCATCGATGAAAGCCTTCCTCTCCTTCACCATGTTGGTGATGACAGGGAAGCCCCACTTCCACAAGATGAACAGTACCACGAAAAAGGTGATGGTCATCCAGAATAGCAAGCCGGTACTCGGGGTCAACATACGCTTGAACTAGATTGAGTTGTCAAGAAAGGAGTATTCTGCTGATTATCCCACACAGAGGAACGCAATCACGGCAGCGAAGAGTGCAACACCCTCGATGAGTGCTGCTGCCACGATCATGTTGGTGAAGAGTTTGTTCATGACTTCAGGCTGCCTTGCCATGGCGTCCATGGCCTGACCACCGATTCTTCCGATGCCGATGCCGGCACCGATTGCTGCGAGACCTGCACCTACTGCGGCGCCGAACTTTGCAATGCCTTCTACTGCTAATAATGTTGAAATCATAATTTTAAAATTTTAAGTTGTTGAAATTATTGTTTTTTGCTTGTTTCTTGATTTTAAGAGATTTAAGGACCTTAAGTCCCTGTCACCTACTCATGTTCCTCCGGCACATGCCTTGCCAGTCCAATGAAGATGGCGCTGAGCATTGTGAACACCATAGCCTGGATGAAGCAGACAAGGACCTCAAGCGTAGACATGAAGACACTCATGATGACGCTGACGGCACTCATGCCCAGAAAGACGCCTACCGGTTTAGCAGCGACGAGGAAGATGATGCACACGAGTGAAATAGCGATGGCATGCCCCGCCATGATGTTTGCAAAGAGACGAATCATCAAGGCAAACGGCTTGGTGAAGATGCCCACGAACTCGATGGCAGGAATGAGCGGGAAAGCCTTGAGTGCCAATGGCACATCCGGCCAGAAGATGTCTTTCCAATAATGCTTGTTTCCGCTGAACTGCACGATGACGAAAGTACAGAGGGCGAGGAAGAATGTGACTGCGATATTGCCGGTGACGTTGCCACCTCCCGGCGGGAATGGAATGAGTCCCATGATGTTGCAGGTGAAGATGAAGAAGAAGCAGGTGAGGAGGTATGGGCAATATTTCTCATATCCCTTCCCCACTCCTGGCTTGATGATGTCTTCGACAACATACATCACCAACATCTCGATGAATCCAGTGAATCCTCCGGGCGCCTCGTCGCTGGCCTTATGTTTCCTGTACCATCTTGCAGGTATGAGGATGCACAAGAGAAGGACGATGACACTGATGAACATGGTGGCCACAGTCTTGGTGATGGAGATGTCGAAAGGCCTTTTCTCCTCTCCTCCAACCAATTCCACGATTTTCCCCTCGTTGTCACCCTTTGTGGCGATGGCGAGTTGATGAGGGCCCATCCTGTATCCGTCGGCATCGGGTTCCTCCTCGAATTTGGAGCTGCAGAACACATGCCACCCCGTAGAGCTGTGGACTATGATGGGAAGGTGGATGATGAACGGTGTGTTTCCGAAATTGGTGACATGCCATTCATAGGAGTCCTTGATATGTTCAAGCACGATGTGCGAGATGTCAAGTTTCTCCTCTTCTCCCTCCTTCACCTCTGCTTTTTGGCAGCTTGAAGCCGTCCAAAGCAACAGTGCGAAGCATAGTAGATGTTTGATATATTTCATTATTATTCAATGTTTTAATATAAGAGTGACAGCAATCATCGCCAAATATAGCACGACAACGAGCGCCGCGAAATGGATGGAGGCAGTCCTGTCTTTGGAGAACAACACATAGACTCCAACCAGCGTGAGCGAAAGCAAGAACCTGATGGCCACCATGATGAAATGGAACCTCACCAAGTTGTCGGGTGAAACGCTCTCCACCATCCTCACCCCCTTGACATATACCACCGTCAGCGTAGTGTATAGCATCACGGCGGCAAAGACCAACCAAGGGTTCATTCCTCTTTCAGTTGTGCTTTCGTCACCTTCACCATGTAGACGGCATCGAGCACGTCGAGCAGGATGAAATAGGTGGCGAAGAGCAAGATGAACGGCATCATCTGCCTGCCTCGCTGTCCTGTGAGTGCCATGTAAGCGGCAATGATGGCGACTGCCGACAGAAGTCTGGCGGTGGCATAGACCAAGAACGCCCTCATGGCGTTATTTCCGCCGTTGCCTTCCACTTTCTTGAGCAGCAAGGTGAACCAAATGGAAAAAAGCATGGAGAACAGCACGCCAATGGCGATATGTTCAGCTTTTACTTGCAGTAACCATGTCTGCATGGCGAAGAGCGTCATCAATGTAATGCCCGCCATGAGCCATATGGCCCTTTTCCAGTATGCCTTGTGGCATGTTCCGGCCCTGCCGACCTTTCTCATAGCACCTCCACGCAAAGGCTCACTTTGTTTTTCTGCACCTCGACGAACCCGCCATTGATGGAGAGTTGGTGCCTGCCTTCCGCATCGTCATACTCCACGGTGCCTTTCTGCAAGGCAGAGATGATGGGAGCGTGATTGTTGAGAATCTCGAAATTTCCAAGAATCCCGGGCACTTTCACACTTTCCACCTCCCCGTCGAAGGCGATGCTTTCCGGCGAAACGATCCTGAGTCTTAGCATGGCCATTATCCCTTAGCTTGTTCAAGGAGTCGCTTGCCTTTGGCGATGGCATCCTCTATGGTCCCGACATTGAGGAAGGCCTGCTCGGGCAGGTCGTCCACTTCTCCGTCGAGAATCATGTTGAATCCCTTGATGGTGTCCTCAATGGAAACCATCACGCCCTTCACGCCGGTGAACTGCTCAGCGACAGAGAATGGCTGCGAGAGGAACCTCTGCACACGCCTTGCCCTATTGACAGTCAGTTTGTCTTCGTCGGAGAGTTCGTCCATACCAAGGATGGCGATGATGTCTTGCAGTTCCTTGTATCTTTGGAGTATCTGCTTGACTCTTTGTGCGCAATCGTAGTGTTCCTTGCCCACGATGAGCGGATCGAGGATCCTCGATGTGCTACCCAGCGGGTCCACGGCGGGATAGATGCCCAACTCCGTGATTTTCCTACTAAGTTCGGTCGTGGCGTCAAGGTGAGTGAAGGTGGTTGCCGGTGCAGGGTCGGTCAAGTCGTCGGCTGGCACATATACCGCCTGCACGGATGTGATGGACCCTTTCTTGGTGGAGGTGATTCGCTCCTGCATGGTACCCATTTCCGAAGCCAGGGTAGGTTGGTATCCCACAGCCGAAGGCATACGGCCAAGCAATGCCGACACCTCAGAACCAGCTTGTGTGAATCGGAAAATGTTGTCGATGAAGAAGAGGATGTCTGCAGCCTCTCCGTCTTTTCCTCCATTGTCACGGAATTCCTCAGCCACGGTAAGTCCGGAAAGCGCCACGGAAGCACGTGCTCCAGGCGGCTCGTTCATCTGTCCGTAGACGAGCGTGGCCTGACTCTTCTTGAGTTCCTCGGGATCCACCAGCGAGAGGTCCCATTTGCCTTCGTCCATGGCCTTTTTGAACTTCTCGCCATACCTGACGACCCCGCTCTCGATCATCTCGCGGATGAGGTCGTTACCCTCACGGGTGCGCTCCCCCACTCCGGCGAACACCGAGTAGCCATTGTGTCCTTTTGCGATGTTGTTGATCAACTCCATGATGAGCACGGTCTTTCCCACGCCGGCTCCTCCGAAGAGCCCGATTTTTCCACCCTTCATGTAAGGTTCCAGCAAGTCGATGACCTTGATGCCGGTGGAGAGCATTTCTTTCTGGGTGGAGAGTTCCTCGAATTTAGGCGCCTCCCTGTGAATGGGATATGCCCCCTTCATGTCGAGTTCCTTCATGCCGTCGATGGGTTGCCCGATGACGTTGAGCATTCTTCCCTTGATTTGGTCTCCTGCGGGCATGAGAATGGGGAATCCAGTGGAGATGGCCTCCAGTCCCCTCTGTAGTCCGTCGGTGTTGTCCATGGCAACACATCTGACGGTGTCCTCACCGATGTGTTGCTGCACCTCCACGACCAATTCCCTTCCATCAGGTCTGACGATTTTCAAGGCGTCGTGGATTTTGGGTAGCACTTTCTCTGGATCAAGGCCCTTGGTGTCATAATAGACATCAATCACCGGGCCGATGATCTGCGAGATGCGTCCATTGAGTTTTGACATAAGCTATAGTGTTTAGATATTAAATTTAATTCCAAGTGAGCGGTCTTCCTTGTATTCGGCAAATATAGCCATTTTTTCTCAAAGCGCAAGCAATCGTGGCAGAATTTTTCATTTTTCCCCCTCATTTGCTCACAGGCATGGCTCATATGCTCAGCTCGTCGAGTACTTTGATGAGTTTCTTGTCAAAAGGTTTGTCGCTTCTGATAGCCTCCACAAGCGGGACGTACACGATTTCATTGTTTCGCACGCCCACCATGATGTTTCTCTGTCCCTGGATGATGGCCTCGATAGCTCCCACTCCCGTCCTACTGGCCAGGATGCGGTCATGAGCGGTGGGCCTGCCTCCCCTTTGGAGGTGTCCGAGGATGGTGACGCGCACGTCGAAGTTGGGGAACTCCTTCCTTACGCGGTCGGCATAGTAGAGTGCGCCGCATTTGGGACTCTCCGAGACGATGACGATGCAACTTTTCTTCGATTTTCTGATGCCCCTTTCCATGAACCTTGCCAATTGGTCGACTCCTGTCGACTCTTCTGGAATGATGGCCGCCTCCGCACCACAAGCGATGGCGCTGTTCTGTGCCAGGAAGCCGGCGTCGCGTCCCATCACTTCCACGAAGAAGATTCGTTCATGGCTTTGAGCGGTGTCCCTGATGCGGTCCACACAGTCCATGATGGTGTTCATCGTGGTGTCGTATCCTATGGTGGAGTCGGTACCATAGAGGTCGTTGTCGATGGTTCCAGGCAGTCCTATGCAGCACACATCGAATTCCCTTGCAAATTCCATGGCTCCGGTAAGCGAGCCGTTTCCACCAATGACGACGAGCGCATCAATGTTGTGCTTCACCATGTTGTCGTATGCTTTCTGCTTTCCTTCCTCAGTGAGGAAATCCTTGCTTCTTGCCGTCTTGAGGATGGTGCCACCCGACATGATGATTCCACTGACATTCTCCGTGGTGAAAGGTCTGATTTCATCGTTGATGAGTCCATCATATCCACGATAGACACCCATAATCTTGAAACCGTTGCAGATGCCGGCCCTGGTGACGGCACGTATTGCGGCATTCATCCCCGGAGCATCTCCGCCCGAGGTAAGCACTCCAATTGTTTTGATTTTTGCCATAATAACAGTGGTATTATTATTGTAAGGTTACAATAAATGTGATTTTTTAACTCTTGTCAGCACGGCATGGGTGGGTCGCCCAAGCGATGGATGCAGCCGAAACTCAAGCCATGAGGTAGGCGATGAGCCACAGTGATACTAATCCGACCAGCCCTCCTGCGAGAGCCTTCAGTCCAACGTTCTTGAAATACCATAGCACGGGTATGCGCTCCATCTTGAGCATGGCAATGCCGCTCATGGAGCCCACGGCGAGAATGTTACCGCCCACTGCAGAGCAATAGGCCACCACCTTCCAATAGGATCCGTTGGTAGCGAACGCATTGGCGTAGTCGTCGCCCAAGATGGTGTTCTCCACAGGATAGAGGGAGCAGAAACTCAAAGCGGTGGCGAAATTGTCGAGCACGCTGCTGACCAATCCTGTCACCACGCCCATCAGCCAAATGCTATGCACATACTCGTCACATCTGTAAGCGAGCCATCTGACCGCTCCCGTCTCCTCGACGACAGCCACGGCGAGCATCATGCCCATGACGAAGAGCATCATCTGCAGCACGCCATATTGCAGTACCCTTGGCATCCTCCTCTCAATCATCTTGTCCACATTCATCAGTTTGTGGTTGAAGATTTCATTGACAATCCACAGCACCGACAATACGCATAGCGCTCCAAGGAAAGGACTCAGTTTGGTGATGTTATGGAAAGTGGGAATGAACCACAATCCACCAATGCCCACCAGTAGCATGAGCAAGCGTTGCCATACATTGAGGTTGGTGTCGTCGCCTCTGTAAGGCAGTGGTTTCCATGCGATGTCCACCCTTTCCGGCAACATCCTTCCCAGCAGGAATGTGGGCACCACCCATGCGATGAGGCAAGGCAAAAGGAGGTACATGGAGAAGTTGGTTGCCGTGATGGCACCGATGTTCCACAGGAATACACCCGTGGGTGCCCCAATGACGGTGAGCGCCCCTCCCACATTGGCGGCGATGACCACGGCACTGCCATAGATGATGCGGAGTCTCCTTCCTGATACGAGGTTGCGCACAACGACGAGCATGAGAGCCGTGGTGGTAAGGTTGTCGAGGTTGGCTGATATGACAAAGGTGAGGGTCCCCACCGACCACAGCAGTTTCCTGCTCTTGCGTGTCCTCACCAATGGTGTGAGGAAATCGAAACAGCCGTTGTTGTTGAGGATTTCAACGATGGTCATGGTAGCGAGGAGGAAGAGCACGATTTCCGCGGCACTTCCCACGTACTTGAGGAAGATGTTTTGAGCAATGTATTGCTTGACCGCAGTACTTGTAGCGATAGCTCCGTTGAGGAAATCGACATAATCACCCTGATGCTCACTCATGACGAAATCAGTGCCATAACAGATGTACAAAACCCATCCTATCGTGCCTGCGAAAATGGCCACAGCCGCCTTGTTGATGTTGGTCAACTGTTCGGTGGCGATCAACACGAGGCTTACGAGAAATATGGCAACGATGATAAGTGTCATATATGTTTGTTTTTCACTATTAAACTACTCCCAGAATGCAAAGTTAGGCAAAAACTTGCCAACTAACAAGTTTTTTTCACTTTTTCTAAGAGGCGAAAGGAGAAAACAGGAGGATATGGTAGGTGATGGGGTTCTAAAGAAGGGCTGAAGCAAGGTCTCTCCACAAGTTATCTTGGGGTATGGGAGCCTCTACGGATATGAGTTGGTGTGATACGGGATGCTCAAACTCCACCTTTCTCGCCATGAGGGAGATGCTGCCATCGGGGTTAGAACGTCTTGCACCATATTTGAGGTCACCCTTGATGGGACACCCTATGGCGGCGAGCTGGCATCTGATTTGATGGTGTCTTCCGGTAAGCAGTTCCACTTCGAGGAGCACATACCTGTCAGAGGCAGCGATGGTCTGATAGTTGAGCACGGCCTTTTTCGCTCCAGGTTTCTCCTTGTTGTGCATGTAACTTTTGTTCTGCTTTTCGTTGCGTGTCATCCACCCCTCTATGGTGCCACTCACCGGGTTTGGGCGTTGTTGGGTGATGGCCCAATAGGTCTTGTGCACCTTCCCTTCCTTGAACATGTCGTTGAGCCTGGTGAGCGCCTTGCTGGTTTTGGCGAAAACGACGACACCGGAAACCGGCCGGTCCAAACGATGTACGACCCCGAGGAAGACATTGCCGGGTTTGGCATACCTTCGCTTGATGTCATCTTTCACTTTCTCTGAAAGAGGCGTGTCGCCTGTCTTGTCGCCCTGCACGATCTCACCGCTTTCCTTGTTGACGATGATGATGTGGTTGTCTTCGTATAGGATGGTCATATGTGGATGCTTGTATGAAATGTTTCGAGGTTCGCCCCTGCCATCCGGCAAAGAGCGAACCTCGAGTGTTGGTGTCACATGTTCATTCCGCCATCCACCTGGATGACCTGCCCTGTGACATATGAAGACAGGTCGCTTGCGAGGAAAGTGGCCACGTTGGCGATGTCGTCCACAGTGCCACCCCTTCTGAGGGGGATTTTTGCTATCCATTCCTTGCGTATGTCTTCAGGGAGTTGTGCCGTCATGGCCGTTTCGATGAATCCCGGGGCGATGGCGTTTGCCCTGACGCCCCTGCTGCCCATCTCCTGTCCGATGCTCTTGGCGAGAGCGATGAGTCCAGCCTTTGATGCAGCGTAATTGCATTGGCCGGCATTTCCATGGACGCCAACGACGGAAGACATGTTGATGATGGACCCGCCACGCTGCCTCATCATGATGGGCGTACAGGCATGTATGAAATTGAATGCCGACTTGAGGTTGACGTTGATGACAGCATCCCATTGCTGTTCTGTCATCCTGAGCATCAATCCGTCCTTGGTGATGCCGGCATTGTTGACAAGGATGTCTATCCTACCGAAATCTGCTTGAATCTGTTTCACCACTTCCTCTGTCTGTGCATAGTCGGCAGCGTTGCTGGCATAGCCTTTTGCCTTTACTCCCTTGGCAGCAATCTCCGCCTCGGTGGCCTTTCCGTTTTCATCGATGACGAGGTCGGTGAAGGCGATGTCAGCACCCTCTTCCGCAAATTTCAACGCGATAGCCTTTCCAATACCGCGTGCCGCACCCGTGATGAGCGCGGTCTTTCCTTTCAATAAATCCATAGAATAAATAAGTTAAAACGTTATTTTCCTGTACTTTTTCCCAAGGCACCATACACCACCTTGGCGACAAGCGGCTTGCTGGTCTCCTCTGTAAGCCCATGGCCCAGCCTTCCGTAAATGTAAGGCACCTCAAGCCCCTTGATGCAATAATGGGTGATGTCGGCTACGAGTTCCACATTCTCGATGTCAAACTCCCCGTCAGCCTTGCCGTCGGCATAGACTTTTCTGAACAACTCGATTTCATCCTCATCGAAATTTTTCCTGATTTTCTCCACCGTCCAGATGTTTCTGAAGAATTCCGCCCTGAGGTTTCCATTCCTGACGACGGTCTCCTTGATCATGTTGAGGTGGGTGTAGATGAGTTCGATGATTTTGTCTTGTGGTTTGATTTTCTTTGCCGCCACTTCGTCGAGTTTATCTGAAAGCCTCTCCAATTCGGATGCAATGACAGCGGAATAGATGTCCTCCTTTGTCTTAAAATAGGTGTAAATGGTCCTCCTGCCTTTGCCTGAAGCCACGGCGATGTCGTTCATCGTCGTGTTCTCTAATCCTTGCTTGGCAAAAAGTTTCCTGGCCACATCGACAATTGTCTGCCTTGTTTTTGAAATAGACATATTCTAACTGTTTTCGGCACGATATTGCACAGTGCCCTTTGCGTGTGCAAAAATAATGTATTTATTTCAAACCGACAAATTTTTTACACAAAAAAAAGCCACATCTTGAAGATGCGACTTCTTGAGCCTCTTGTCGGATTCGAACCAACGACCCCGAGATTACAAATCACGTGCTCTGGCCAACTGAGCTAAAGAGGCGGGTGGGCAAGCTACTTGCATCGCGCCGCTCAACCTACTGCCTTTGCTACATTCCTGTCCTGGAGGATTCGCAGGGAGCTGGCCGTGCAAGACTTGCCCGTTTTGCGGCTGCAAAGGTAGCAACAATTCCCTTCACTGCCAAAGCACCAATGCGTATTTAAGGTTTTTTAACAACCTCTTGTCAGCATCTCTCAAAGCATTGTCTGTACTTGATTTCAGATTTTCCGTCAAGCACATACCAATTACTGCTGCCTAACCAACTAACGATATTGCCAACAGTTTCACAAAAGTCGTCCGCCCCTTGATTATCAGTAAAGCCAAATCCTGTGGTATATCCACTGGCACTGATGCTGTCAGCCCAAGCACCAAGTCAGATGTTCAACAACAATGCCAGGGTGTTGATGACTTTTTGCTTCAAGTTCAATGACTTTCCTTGTTGTTATTAGCTTTTCATTAAGTACGTCACTTATACGGTTAGGGAAACAGCTGTGTCGGTATCATCTCATCACTTTCCTGCCTCCAATGATATAAATGCCCTTGGGGAGATTCTTCAAATCAGTTAAACCACCCACGCAAACGCCCATGACATTGTATATCTCGCCATTCGAAGGCGTAGTCGTCGCTCTCAAGTTCTCTATGCCGTCGGGCAATGCTGGTGCAATGATGCGAATGGCACTTCCTTCCACCCTCACTCCGGCGAGACAGGCCCTGAATGCAGGCAAGGTCGTGTCCTCATCGACGTAAACGAAGCGGTCGCCTTCCAACACATAAACATCCTTGACGATGGTTTTCACGGAATTGGTGGTGATGTCGAAGCCATCCACCTTGCTCACCATGTCCTTGGCGAATCCTGCTTTCAGGGTGGTGTTCTTCTTACCTTCGAAAAGCAATTCCTTGCCCGACAGTTGGGCGTCAGGTGCAATAATATAGGTGGTGTTCGCCTTGATTTCGCTGGCATAGTCGAGGGTCATTTGGTCGCCCTCCACTGCCACGATTTCCATCAGCCAGAACTTGGCGTTACCAGTGGCCTCTCCGTCCTCGCCTTGCTGGTGCCAGGTGGCCGAAGCCCCATCGACAGAGATGGCTATAGGTGCGAAGGGCAAGGTCAACGTGGACCATTTCCCCACATCCTCGGCATTGAACGCCCTGATGTATTTAGGCACCACGGTAGCCGTAACGTCTTCCGGCACATAGAAATCATATCTGTCGTCCATCGTGATTGTTCCACCTTTGTTCTCGTAGTTCACCACGTTCTTTCCCATAAGCCCCTTCGGCACGGACTTATCGAGTAAATATACCGTGTTGGGGTTCTCGTTAGGTTGGGCATTGCTGGTGTATGCCACTTTCAAGTTGATGGCCAATGCGTCATCAGGCACCACGAAGTTGGATTCCGCCTTCTTCGTTTTCATCGACCCGTCAGCCACCCAGTAAATGGCACCTTTCAGCAACATCAACGCAGGAGTTTCCTCGATGGTTTTCAATACATTTCCTTCAAAACCCTTGACAACCACCTTGTAAGACTTGTCGAAGGCACTGGGTTTGAACTGCATGCCCAAGGTGACATAGTCGCCTGAAGGGATGCTGACGATTTTGTTTTCTGACATCTCCTCCCCTTGTTCGTTGACGAGATTGACACCAACGAAGTGGCGGTACTCTCCCACCCCATTGTTGGCTACAGTGACGTTGCAAATCACCTTGTCGCCGACGATGGCAGTCCCCTCGTCGTCGAGATTGAGGAAATCCACCCTGCACTGCAGTTGTGCACCTTCGTTGTATGCGTTGGTGTAGAAGAACTGGTCTTCATAGCTATCGACAGAGAGAAAATAAACCTCGTTGTCAAGGTCGATGCTATGGTCATTGTCCACATAAATGGCTATGTCGCGTGTGGAATTGGGCTCTATGGCGGCAGGTTCCATCGCCACCTCTTCAATCGCCCCCTTGCTGTTGTATTTCCTCAGGTAGAAGAAGCCATCAAACCACTCATCGCCATTGGTAAGCCTGACGACAACGTTTGAGCCACTCCTTCTCACTCTCGTCACTTTGAAATCCCCCTTTGGCACAGGTTGGAGCGTGAGGGTGTCGCCCTGGATTTGTGCGTCGATGTAATTGACATCGGCATTCCTGGCCATCTTCGGCACTCCTCCTCCATTCTCCCAGAACATGGTCTTGAGCTTGTAATGCCCATTTTCGATGCCCTTGCCCAACTTGATGGTCAACTCCGTGTCGTCTGGATAACCCGGCCATAGTTCGACGTTGGTGCTGCCGACAGTCTTCACTATGTTTCCTTCATCATCGAAGAGCGCCAAACCTACTTTGTATTTATTATACCAATTGTTTCCGTCATAAAACACTGGGATGTCAACAACGATGTTGGTGAAGTCAACTCCCACGCTGTCCCTGACATACTCCCTGCCATACTTCAAACTGGAGCGTGAGAATGCAACGATGGGGACATCTGGAGCCACGAATTCATCCTCACCCTCTCGTGTGATGCCAATGATGGCCGACTGCAAAACTGAGAAACGCAAGGAAGTGGAACTTCCCCCCGTTCCGTTGGCACTGGCATCGAGCACGGATATGCGGAAATAGTCGTCGCCATCTCCTCCCCATCCCCAGTTGATGTGGTAGTATCCATTTCCATCATATCCATCGCAAACGAAAGCATGGCCTTCCATCGCCATGGTATAGCCGGTATAAAGGACGGGGCGGTTGTGCTTCAGCTCGTTGATAAGGATGCTGTCCCATTGCTCGATGGTGTATCCATACCTCGTGACGTTGTGAATGGTATTGGGGAGGTTGAAATAGCGTGGAAGCAGGTAACCGAGATAGTCTGTATTGGCACCCGAACTGTTTGGCGTGTAGTCCATCTGCACGGCTTGACCACAATAGAGCATGAGTTTGGCCACGGCATCCCTCTGCTCCTGCGTCGCATTGCGCCCATATACATCGAGCATATTGTCCCAATCGAAAGTCGTGGGTGCAAGTTTAGGCATGTTCACTTTATGCGTATAAGTCGTATAGGCGTCAATGGCATTGGTGGAGTCTGCCGGACAGCGGTGGTAGTTGAGCACTTGCGCCATGGCAGTAGCCACACAGCCCGTGGGACATCTGACAGCATTCACGGAAGGGCACATCTCGTTGAAAGGCCATGTCTGGTCCCATTTTGTCTTGATGAGCGGCTTGATCACGTCGGTTGGCCTGCCGACCGGCATCTTGTTGGTGAGTTGGTAATCCACCACCTGCTCAATGGCTTCCTCGTAATACTGCAACCACCATTTCATGTTTTCCGGCATGTGTTCAACATCCAAAGAGCCATGGTCGGAATAGGCAAGCACCGGAACTGTACGGTCGTCGCCGGAAAGGATGACATACCCTTTGTCATTGCCATAATTGCAGACATACAACGCGGGGTGGCCTGGTTTTCCTTTCAAATCACTTTGATAGGTGATTACCACATTCTCATTGCGATTTCCAAATTGCTCTTTGGCAAATAGTTTCGCCTTTTGCAAAGCAACTGCTTTCGTCACTGGGTTGGCCATGACAACACATGACACAACGGCCATCACGATGACGGCAAGATATCTTCTCATCATATTATATTGTAAATCATTTTCTGTTTGCAAAGATACGAACATTTTGGGAAAAGGACAAAAATAGTATATTAAAATTGGAAGCAATAACCCTGTATGCATTATTCCAATTGACATCCTCTATTGTGCATGAAAGTTCTCCACGAGCCATCATGCGCCACAGGGATTTCATTTCTTACTATCGTGCTTGATGGCACTTCTTCACCATCCTGATGAATTCTCCTATCCAAAGGACAAAGGAGGTGGAGGAAATGATGAGGACCCAGTCCATCACCTTGATGCCGCCATCGGCAACGTTGAACATGCTTTGAAGTCCAGGAATCTGAGTCATCAAGATTTGTCCGAACAAGATGACGGAAGCGATGACGATGAACCACCTCGTGTTATTCCAGGAAATATCCTTGAAGGCGGAATCAGAAGTCATGAAAGCCTTGGCATTGAACATGTTCCAGAACTGTAGCATCACAAAGATGGTGAAAAAGAGTCCAAGTTCATATTCGGAGAGTCCATCATTGTCATCCCATCGAAAATGGCCACTGAAGACATCTGTCAACGTGTTGACATCCGCACGGAGGAAGAACACATATATTCCGAGGAGGAGAATGGTGAAAATGATACCTGTTCCAAGGATGCCACTCCACATTCCCTTGAGGATGTGCTCGTTGACAGAGCGTGGCTTTTCGTCCATCACCGTCTTCGAAGGAGGCAGGGAAGCCAATGCCAATGCTGCGAAAGTATCCATGATGAGGTTCACCCAAAGCATCTGGGTGACCGTCAATGGTGACTCCGTGCCAATAAACGCCCCGATGAGGACGACGAGGCAAGCCGCCACATTGACCGTCATCTGAAAGAGGATGAACCGCTTGATGTTCTTGTATAGCGAGCGTCCCCACATCACCGCATTGGCAATGGTGCTGAACGAATTGTCAAGGATGGTCATGTCGCTTGCCTCCTTGGCGACAGCAGTGCCGTCCCCCATGGAAAGCCCGACATTGGCAATGTTCAAGGCAGGGGCGTCATTCGTTCCATCCCCTGTGACGGCAACGACGTAGTCAAGTTCCTTCAATATCCTGACCACACGTTCCTTATCGTTGGGACGGGCGCGTGAGATGATTTTGACCTTTGGCAAACGATTCATCAACTCTTCATCCGACATGGTGGCAATGTCCGTGCCCAAGAGAATGTTCTCATCCGAGTCTTCCGGATTCCAAAGGCCAAGTTGGCGACCGATTTCCTTTGCCGTGCCAGAAGCGTCGCCAGTGACGATCTTGACCTGTATGCCGGCTTTGATGCAATCCTCTATGGCGGCATGGACATCCACACGGACAGGGTCCTTGATGCCCACAATGCCCATCATGCACAAATCATCGATGTTGAGCTTGCCCTCAGAGAACACATTCTCATCATCATTCCCATCCAACTCCTTACAGGCAAAGGCAAGGGTTCGATTGGCATGATTCTGATAGTCTGTCAACTTGGCATTGTAGTCCTCCACTTCCTCTTGGGAAAGCCTGCACATGCCCATGATGATGTCAGGTGCGCCCTTCACATAAACCACTCGCTTGCCAATGACTGTAGAATCAACGACGGTAGCCATGTACTTCAACTCCGTTGTGAACTGCAAGCGTTCGATGGCAGGGAGTGATTCCCGAATGTCAAGGTAATTCACCCCATGGTCATGCAACCACAAGAGCAAGGCGCCCTCCGTAGGGTTGCCGATGGCTTTGATTTTTTTGGATTCAGCAAAGTCAAGATTCGCAGTTGTGTTGACAGCGATGCATTCTTTCAAAAGTGAGGACATCTTGTCTTTACCAAGCCTTTGGTTTTCCAATCCAGGGAAAGCTGTGGCGACAACTTTCATCTGATTCTGGGTCAAAGTGCCCGTCTTGTCCGAACATATGACCGAGACAGCACCCATCGTCTCGCATGAATGCATGGTACGTGGAAGCGTGTTCTGGTTCATCAGTCGCTTCATGCTGAAGGCAAGACTCAGTGTCACCGCCATGGGCAAGCCTTCCGGAACGGCAACGACAATCAGGGTCACCGCAATCATGATGGAGTCGAGTGCATGCTGGACAAGTCCTGACCAGTCCGTGTCCTCCGTGGTACCGAATGCAAAATAGAGGAATATGCCTATGATGGGCAGGACCATGAAGGCTATCACCTGTGACAACTCAATGCTATCTTCATTATCCTCATTCTTTTTCCTATCCAGTCTCAAAGACACCAATGCCGCTATCACAAATGAGCCAAAGAGGCAAACGGTCAAGGCGCCAAAGTTGGAAGAAGGCAGCATCAAGGCATATCTGACAAGCCTTCCAAGAACGATAAGCACAGCCAATGCATAGCTTGTCTTGGTGATGAGTTTTGCAAGTTGGTCCAACTTCTCACTCAGCGGTGTGGCCTCGCCGTCCTGCACCTGCGCGGACTCAAACACCTTGCCACATGCCGTGGCGTCCCCCACGGCAAAGACCTTCGCCACGCAATCGCCCTCCATGACATTACACCCTTTCATGATGTGGTTGGAGGGGTAAGTCGCATCCTTGACGAATTCTTCAGGATTGCTGGTCTTTGCACACAAGGGTTCCCCTGTCAAGGAAGACTCATCCATGGTCAGGTTCATGCTTTCAAGCAACTCCGCATCGGCAGGGACCTCCTCGCCAGCTTCCAAAATGATAATATCCCCTACGACAACATCCCTTCGAGGCACCTGACAAACATTATTGTTTCTGACCACCTTCACCAGGGTGTCGTCATTGACCTCATTCAAGCTTTTGAAAGTTTTCTCGTTTTGCGCTTCCAGTATATGCGTCACGGTAGTGGCCAAGAGAACGGCAGCAGCAATTCCTATCAGTTCCAAATAGGGTTCCCACCCTTCCACACCTCCAAACGTCCCATTGTAGAAGGCGATGAAGCCTGAGAGCAAAAGGACAAAGAGCAGGATGGCGAAAAGTGAATCTATATGAAACGTTTTCTTCTTCGCATCCCATTCACCGCCAAGGTATGCCACAAGATATGTCAATGCGAACAAAACGAGCGTGAGGACCGGTGCAACCCAAAGGCCTTCCTTGTTGCACCCCAGGAGAGGGAAGATGATAGTTGCAAGAGTGGCGATGACGAATATGACCAAGTCCACCTGGAGCACCCAGAAATGCATGCAGTCCTTGATTTTCTGCCATATGGATTCCTCTTTTGGAGGAGTCAGCACATTGACTCCATGACGTGCACGGCTTTCGAGCACCTGGGCGTCGGTCAAGCCGGAATAATGTTGATGACGGGTTTCTTTTGAAACCTTGGGTTCTGCAGATATCTTCTTTTTCAAACTAATACCATTTTTCCTATTTGATTCACATGCCAGGTTGGCGGTTTTCCATCACCAACCGACACGCGTTGCAGTCTGCAGTGAACCCCATGAAGGATTTTCCTGCACAACTGCAAAGAAAGCGGCTGCAAAGGTATTAAATTATTACAAGAAACAAGAATTTCCGGTACTCTTTTCACTCGTACACCTTGATTTCCTGCTTTCCGGTGAGAGCACGGTAGGCGTTGTGAGCCAATGCGGTGAGTTCGTCCTCACCCGGATAGACGAAGACAGGAGCAAGGTATTGGAGGCGACGGGTCAGTTCGCCACTCACATAACTGCTTTGCGACATGGCTCCGGTAAGCAGAACGGCATCCACATGTCCGCATGTGACCGGAGCGAGCGACCCCAGGTATCTTGCCACACTATAGAGCATGGCATCGAGGATTAGTTTGGCATGTTCATCCCCCTCCTTGATGCGTTTTTCCACAATTCTGACATCGTTGGTGCCAAGGTGTGCTGTCAGTCCGCTATGCCCGTTGACCTTGCGCAGCATCTCTTTTTCCGTGTATTTTCCGCTATAGCAAAGTTGTATGAGTTGCACCGACGGCAACGTACCAGCCCTGGAGGGACTGAAAGGCCCGTCTCCGCTGAGTGCGTCGCTGCAAGCAATCGCCCGTCCATGGTGGTGCATGGCAAATGAGATGCCACTGCCCAAGTGACAAACGATGAGGTCCTGCTCCTCATATTTCACCCCGTGCTCAAGACAATATCTTTTCGCTATCTCTCTTTGGTTGAGTGCGTGCCAGATGGTTTGGTGCGGCATCTCAGGCAGTCCGCTGATCCTGGCGACATCTTCCAATTCATCCACCACTCCCGGGTCCACGGTGAATGCACGACAGCCAGGTATTTCCTTTGCAATGCTGAGGGCGATGAGCGAACCAAGGTTGCACGCATGATGCAACCTCGGGTGCATGGTGTCCTCTATGACCTTCTCGTTGAGTTCATACACCCCGCTCTCAATGGGTTTCACCAGTCCTCCCCTTCCCACGACGACGTCGAAGTCCATGCCGAAGCCCTGACGTTGCAGTTCCTCAATCAATTTCTCCTTCCTATAGTCAAACTCGTCCATGATGAATGGATAACGACACAATTCCTCATAGGGATGGTTGATGCAAGCATGCATCACGATTTCCTCATCGATAAAGACCCCCACCTTGGTGGAAATCATTCCAGGATTGATAGCCAGTATTTTCATAATAATATAGCTTAGGCAAACAAAAATGTTGTGTTTTCAGAATGATTACATATTTTTTGCAAAAATATGAAAAAAGGAAGAAAGATGCAAATGATTCGAGCAAAAAAAATAGCGTCCGACCCTATACAGCCACTTTTTCATCCACATTTCACCTTCCGGCGGCATTCACGAGGTCACCACGGAAATAGCCATGCCATCTTTCAACCGTGTCTCCATGCGGTCGCCCGGCTCCAAATCCGCTATGCTACGCACCGCTTTTCCCTCCTTGAGGGTGATGCTGTATCCCCTCTCCAGAATTCTCTTGGGGTCCACAGCCTCCATCCGTTGTTCCAGCAATTGCAGCCGATGCCGTTCGTTGGCAAGCAAGGTCGCCACATTGTTGGCCACCCGACTCTCCCATCTCTCCACTACCGCTTTTCCACGCTCCACCCTCATCCTCACAAGGGTTTCCATACGACTTTGGCACGCGTCGATTCTCCCCGTCTGCTTCGCCTTGACCAATGCGAAGAGTGTAGGGATGCGTACGGAAAGGTGTTTGAAGCGCATTTGCTCTTGTTGCATCCTCCCTTCCACCACGTTCAAGATGCGCGCCCCGGCTTGCTCAATACGCAGGTCCACCTGATGAAGCCTGTCGATGAGTAAAGCGGCAGCGGCGGTGGGTGTCTTCACCCTGACATTGGATACCATGTCGAGCACGCTCTCGTCACGGTCGTGTCCTATGGCCGTGATGACAGGCAGGGGGAAGTTGACCACATTGCAGGCAAGGTCGTAAGTGTCGAAACCAGAAAGGTCGCTGGTGGCCCCTCCTCCTCTTGTGATGACCACGCAGTCGAATTCCTCTACCCGCCTGTTCACTTGGTCGAGGGCGGCGATGACGCTCCTTTCCACCCCCTCTCCCTGCATGACGGCAGCGAACAACGAGGTGTGGAATTGGTAACCAAACTCATTTCCCTCAAGGTGGTTGCAGAAATCCCCATATCCAGCAGCCGTTTCGCTGGATATGACGGCGATGCGTTGGGTGAACATGGGAAGGGACAATGAGCGATTGGCATCAAACATCCCCTCCTCCTTCAGTTGGGCGATGATGCGCTGCCTTTTTAGGAGCATGTCTCCGAGAGTGAACGACGGGTCGATGTCGCTCACAATCCATGAGAAGCCATAGTTCACATGAAATTGAGGTGACACCTTGAGCAGCACCTTCATCCCCACGGCGAGTCGCTTCCCCGCCACCCTGTTGAAATGGGCGTTCACCACCGACCATTTGCTTCGCCAGCATACGGCGGAAGCACGTGCCACCGGCGTGTTTCCCGTTGCATCTTTCTCTATGAGTTCGAGGTAGCAATGCCCGGTCCGCTCGTTCAGTCCGGCAATCTCCGCCTCCACCCAAAAGGAATTCTGGCCCATGCAAGTCTCTATCAATTCACTCACCAGGCCGTTCAACTCAAGGAGAGTCATTCTCTTCCCCTCCGGCATGCTCATTGTCCTTTCAAGATATGATATGCCTTCATGAAGTCGGGGATGCCGTATCCGTATACATTGTTGGGTGTCTCATAGTTGTCTCCACTACGTCTAACGGCATCCATCACTTCGTGTGCGGTCTTTTCCGGAGCCGACTGCCACAGGCTCGCCACCATGCCTGCCGTGATGGGGCAAGCAAACGACGTGCCCATGTCACTGTTGGGAGTACCCCTGCCGCCGACAGTGGCTGCAGCGCTTCCAAGGGCCATCACATCAGGCTTCACCCTTCCGTCATCAGAAGGTCCCAGGGATGAGAACACGGCATTGACCCTTTTACGTGTCACCGCCCCAACGGCGAGGATGTCGTGAGAATCAGCGGGGAAATTCACCTTTTTCCAAGTATCATTGCCGTCGTTTCCAGCACTGTTCACATGGATGATGCCTTTCGAAGACAAGCGTGAGGAGGTGCGGGAGATAAGCGAGTGTTTTCCATCCAACTCAAAGTACTTGTGGTCGAGCTCATGATTGTCGAAATCCTGGTAACCGAGGGAACTGCTGATGATGTCCACGCCAATGGAGTCGGCATATTCGGCTGCTGCCGCCCAATAATCCTCCTCCACTGGAAACTCCGTATAGTTGTCTTCTGTCCTGAAGAGATAGTAATCAGCATCGGGAGCCGTTCCTACGAACGCCCCCTTCACATCGAGTGCCATGGTTGAGAGCACACGCGTGCCATGGTCGTGCTCAATGAAGATGCTTTCCGTCTTGAAAGCGACGAAATCCTTCGTTCCCAGGATGTGCACGTCTTTCATGGCGGGGATGACATCCACGTTCATAAACCCACCGTCGAACACCGCGATGGTGATGCCTTTGCCTCTGAACCCCATCTGGTGTAGTTCACGTCCATTCAACAAATCAATGTTGACGGCCGCCCTTCCATATTCATCCTCCCCGTCCTTATAGGGGTCCAATTCCTTACGGGAGAAGACCCTTGTCGATGGCGTGATGGAATCAGGCGACATGAACACGCACTCCATCTTTTCCACGAAAGGCATCTGCACAAGGGGAGCCGTATCAAGCATGTCGTGCACCTTGACCAGCACCGTGTTGTTCCATTTGCTCACACAGACGATTTCCATCTTTGGCGTTTGGGCGATCTGCTTGAGGTAAATGGGTGACAACGGCAAGTCGGTGGAGTCGATGGGCAGCCCTTGGCGCGCCCTCCTCTGCACCGCCTTCTCAGATAAGAATTCCAGAGGTTTGGACACGGAGAAAGGTGTTCCTTGCTTGTCGGTGAGAGTCACTCGAAAAAGATATGTCTTTCCCCCCGGGAAGGGGATTTTATCGCCATCGTCCGCATGGGCGATGACAGTGCCGATGGCCATGGCAACCACCAACATGAGCGTGCGTAAGGAGTTATAAAACATATTATCTTAAAAATTTAATTAATCAATCAAACATCAAGGGTCATCCTGTCTTTTCTCGTCACGGCAATCCTCCTTTCTTTTGGGCATCGCTCATCAGGCTTGACGAGAAACAGGATACACCACAAGTAGAAATCGCATACAAAAATAGATGTTTTTTCGGACATGGCCACGATAAAAGGGAAAAAAAAGCGAGAAAGGGTAGCAAAATGGGAAAATATGCTTAATTTTGCAATTTGTAACCAAGAGACGAAACCTTTATGGACAACAAACGAGCCACGTTGGAATTAGGAACCAAACCAGTCGGCAAACTGTTGATGCAGTATGCCTTCCCCGCCATCGTGGCAATGACAGCCTCGTCACTATATAATATGGTGGACAGCATATTCATCGGCCAGGGTGTCGGTGCGCTGGCCATTTCCGGACTTGCCGTCACCTTTCCGTTCATGAATCTCTCCGCAGCCTTCGGGGCGGCTGTCGGCGTGGGGTCTTCCACCATGATATCCGTCCGCCTGGGCCAGAAGGACTACCGCACGGCATTGAACATCTTTGGCAACTGTTTGAGCCTGAACGTCATCATCGGCGTGTTGTTCGCCATCCTTACGCTCCCTTTCCTCGACCCCATCCTCATGTTCTTCGGCGCCAGCGAGCAGACCCTTCCATACGCCCGTGAGTATATGGAAATCATCCTTCTTGGTAACGTCATCACCCATATTTACCTCGGGCAGAATGCCATATTACGTTCAGCGAGCAAACCCCGCCAGGCGATGTATGCCACCATTTTTACCGTGGTGCTCAACACGCTGCTCGACCCTCTCTTCATCTATGTCTTCGGGATGGGCATCCGGGGAGCCGCCATCGCCACCATCCTTGCCCAGCTTCTGGCACTCTGCTGGCAGTTCCGTTTGTTCTCCAACAAGTCGGAAATCATCCATTTCGAGCGAGGCATCTACCGCCTGAAGAGCAACCTCGTAGAGAACATTGTCAGCATCGGCATGTCGCCTTTCCTCATGCACGCCGCATCCTGCTTGATCGTCATCGTGTTCAACAAGAGCCTTTATGCCTATGGCGGCGACCTTGCCGTGGGTGCCTACGGCATCGTCAACCGCATCTCCTTCCTCTTCTTCATGGTGATTTTCGGTTTGAATCAAGGCATGCAACCCATCGCCGGCTACAACTATGGTGCCATGCATTTCGACCGCATGCTCAAGGTGTATCGTTACACCATCATCTGCGCCACCATCGTGTCCACTGCGGGATGGGCGGTAAGCGAATTCATGCCCTATTACTGCTCCCGCCTTTTCACGACAGACGATGCCCTCATCCGATTAGCTGAGCGAGGCCTGATACTGGCCAATGCCGCCCTTCCCATCGTAGGCTACCAGATTGTCACCACCAATTTCTTCCAAAGCATCGGCAAGGCCAAAGTGAGCATCTTCCTATCCCTATCGAGGCAGTTGCTTTTCCTCCTTCCCCTGCTTTTGGTCCTCCCTCGATTCCTCAATCTCGACGGTGTGTGGCTTTCGTTCTCCGTAGCCGACTCCATCTCCGCCATCGTGGCCTTCGCCATCATGTGGAAATACATCCGCCATTTCAAGAAGCAACAAGAACTAAAATCCAATGGATAAGCAACACATCATCATCAACGTGGGCCGTCAGTTGGGTTCCGGCGGCCGTGTCATCGCCCAGCAACTCGCCAAGGAGTTCGATTGCAAATTCTATGACAGGGAACTGCTCAACCTCGCCGCCAAGGAGAGCGGTTTCAGTGAAAAGTTCTTTGAGCAGCACGACGAACACAAATTGTTTTTCAAATCGCTCTTCCACCTGCACGCCCAGCACATGAGCGACAGCAATTTCTATACCAACAAATTCTCCCAGGAGAGCCTGTTCCAATTCCAGGCGCAAGCCATCCTGAAAGCCGCCTCTGAAGGCAACTGCGTCTTCGTGGGCCGTTGCGCAGACTACATCCTTCGCGACTGCCCTGAAGCGGTCAACATCTTCATCACCGCCGACCTGGACCACCGCGTCGCCCAAGTTGCCGCCCGTCATGGTTGCGACAAGGATGCGGCTCTGAAAATCATCCACACCAAGGAGAGCGAACGTGCCTCCTACTACAATTACTACACGGGGAAGAAGTGGGGCGAGAGCCAATCCTACGACCTTAGCGTCAACTCCACGCTCTTAGGCCTGGAAGGCACAACCCGCCTCATCACTCTATTCGTCAAGGAACGCATGGCCATGCTGAGGAAGGAGGCGGAAGGATGAAGAAGATAGGCATCATCAGCGACACCCACTCCTATTGGGACCCACGCTACCTGACCTATTTCGACTCTTGCGACGAAATCTGGCACGCTGGCGACATCTGTTCGACCGAACTGGCCGACCGCCTGTCAGAGTTCCGTCCTCTCCGTGCCGTCTGTGGCAACTGCGACGGCGGCGACCTACGGTTGATGTTTCCCGAGGTGCTACGTTTCAAATGCGAGGAAGTCGACGTGCTGATGAAACATATTGGCGGCTACCCTGGACGCTACGACCCCAGCATCGCACGCCAGATTTACAACCACCCGCCCCAGCTCTTCATCAGCGGCCATTCGCACATCTTGAAAATCAAGTATGACAAGACCCTCGGCCTGTTGCACATCAACCCTGGAGCCGCCGGCATTCAAGGTTGGCAAAAGGAGCGGACAATGGTAAGATTGACCATCGAGGGGAATCAATTTACCGATTGCGAGGTTATCGTATTAGGAGACAAAGCACTTGGCCCGTCCACCCCAAACGGTGACATGCAGTGAGTCTTGTCCCAAATACATCCATCTTGAAAGACAACACCGACATATCATGTTAAAGGAAAAAGTACGCATCATCGACCTGCCCAAAATCACCGACCCCCGTGGCAACCTCACCGTTGCCCAGGAGCAGATGGAGGTGCCCTTCCCCATCGCCCGCGCCTATTGGACCTACGACGTGCCCTCCGGCGAGTGCCGAGGCGGCCATGCCCACCGACAGTTGGAGCAACTCATCATAGCCACCAGCGGTTCATTCGACGTCAATGTCGACGATGGCGAGGAGCGCGCCACCTTCCACCTCAACCATCCTTACCAAGGCTTGTATGTCGGCCCCGGCATATGGCGAACCCTTGACGACTTCTCTTCGGGAGCCGTATGTCTCGTGCTTGCCTCACAACTCTTTGACGAGCAAGACTATATCCGAGAATACGACGAATTCCTAAAATACGTGGAATGTTTGAAATAGAGAGATATACTCCTGCCCATAAAGAAGCGTGGGACCAGTTTGTGCACCAATCCAAAAACAGCACATTCCTGTTCCTACGTGATTACATGGACTATCACAGCGACCGTTTCGCCGACCATTCTCTCATGGCTTGGCACAAAGGCCGGCTCTACGCCGTGCTTCCCGCCAACCTCGATGGCGACACCCTGTGCAGCCACCAAGGCCTGACCTATGGAGGATGGCTGATGGGACGACACGCCACTGTGGAAGGAATGTGCACCATCTTCAAACAGATGGTCGATTTCGCACACCAGTCGGGTATCCGCCAGATGACATACAAGGCCATTCCATGGATTTATCACACCTATCCGGCAGAAGAGGACCTTTATGCCCTTTACCACATCTGCGCCGCCCGCATCACCAGCCGCCATGTCTCCTCTGCCATCGACCTCTGCTCGCGAATGGCTTTTACGGAATCAAGGAAATCTGGTCTTCGCAAAGCAACGGCAAGGAATCTTAAGATAGAAGAAGGTGGTCAGGAAAGGTTGGAGGATTTTTGGAAAATACTGGAAGGGAACCTATTCCAACGCCACCATGTCGCCCCCGTCCACACCTTTGACGAGATGCGTCTGCTGATGAGCCGCTTCCCCGATCACATCCGCCTGTTTGTCGTCACCGACAACGGCAGCGTGTTGGGCGGCACATTGCTGTATCTCAGCGACCGGGTGGTCCACACCCAATACATTTCCGCTTCGGAAGAGGGAAAAGCCGGTGGAGCGCTCGACCTTCTCTTTAACGAATTAATGTCATACGATTGGGGAACAGCGACTTATTTCGATTTCGGCAGGTCGACCATAGGCGATGGCAGCGAACTCAACAACTCCCTTCTTTTCCAAAAGGAGGGCTTTGGAGCACGCGCCATCTGCTATGATATTTATACGATGAAATTATAGGAGGGAACAAGAGGCCTTAGGAAAAAAGGAAATCCCAGGAGCCTTAGCCTTACTTAGCCTTACTTCACCTCGTTTATCAATTCCTTGCCTTCCTCGAAGTCTCGTATGTTTTGGAGGGTGGTGACAGCGATGTTGTGGACGGCTTCCTGTGTGAAGAAAGCTTGATGGGAAGTGACTATGGCATTGGGCATCATCAGAAGCAGGGCCAGTTTGTCGTCATCAATCATCTTGTCAGAACGATCCTCATAGAAATAGTTGGCCTCCTCCTCATAGACATCAAGAGCGGCAGAGCCTATTTGGTGCGTGCGCAACCCATCGATGAGGTCCTCTGTCTTGATCAACTTGCCACGTCCCGTGTTGATGATCATGACGCCATATTTCATCTTGGTGATGGACTCGTTGTTGATAAGGAATTTCGTGTCCTCCGTCAACGGGCAATGCAGGGAGATAATGTCCGCCCCTTCGTACAATTCGTCGAGCGTCACCATCTTGACCCCATGTTCACGGGCGAACTGCTCATCGGGATAGAGGTCGTAGGCAAGGATGTTCATCCCGAAGCCTTTCAGGATTTTGATGAGTTCCTTGGCGATTTTTCCCATTCCAATAACCCCCACTGTCTTGCCATACATGTCAAAGCCCAGCAGTCCGTTGAGTTTGAAGTTGCCCTCCCTGGTGCGGTACACCGACCGATACACCTTTCGGTTGAGCGCAAGCATCAGCGTGACGGCATATTCCGCCACGGCATGTGGCGAATAGGCAGGGACCCTGACCACTCGGATGCCATATTCGCGTGCGGCAGCTACATCCACATTGTTGAATCCAGCACACCTGAGGGCAATGAGTTTCACGCCATAAGAGGCCATCCGTTCAATCACCCTTCTGTCACACTCGGCATTGACGAAGATGCACACCGCCTCCACCCCTTGAGTGAGGGCCACGGTGTTCATGCTCAATCTTTCCTTATAAAAATGGATGTCGAAATCAAAATCCCGGTTCACTTTGCTGAAAGTGTCACGGTCATAACTCTTCGCGTCGAAGAAAGCGATTTTTGTAGCCATAAGTATAGTTTTTATGATATGAATATAGCTTTCAAGTAGAAAAGTCAATAACCCACCGGGTGGTTGAGTTCGAGGATGGTGGTGGCTGGCAAGCCAAGAGCCTTGCTGACAGCCTCCTTGTCCATCATGGCACGAGGAACGGTTTTCAGTCCGAGAGCGGCACACATCAGACAGATGTCCTGTGAGGCATAGCCGGCATCCATGGCCCCGAAGACCTCGGACGGACGACGGAACTTGGCTTGGTCGCTCACCAAAAGGATGAATACCGGTGCCGATTTAATCGCCTCCTGCATGCCAGCGAGAGCAGGACGGATATCCTCAGCCGTCACTTTTGTCAGTGTGAGTTTCCGAGGGTCATAGATGGACACGCCATCCTTTGTGCAGACATAAGCCACGATGTCTTGAGCATTGATGGCCGTGGGAATGGTCAAGAGATTCTTGTCTGGGCGGTTGACGCCACATGCAGCCCAAAGGATTTGCGAGAGTTGTTGGTCGCTCACCGCCTTGTCGGCACTGTAACTCCGGTCTGAACTTCTTTTCTGCAAGGCTTCCATCAAAGTCACGGGAAGAGTCATGTCGGGTTGTGGAAGTTGTTTTACTTCTTGTGCGCACACGCCCATCCACACCAGTGAGAGCGTCGCGATGGCAAAAAGGTTCTTTTTCATAAGTTTGGGAATGATTTAATGATTATCTTTGGAACTACAAAAATAGAGAAATCCAAGCAGAAAACAAAACAAAATGAGATAATTTTGCTTTCTTTTCCAATGGCTACAGGAAATATCCCCAAAAAACACTATCTTTGCGGAAAGAACAAAAACGCAGAGAAATGAATGAGAGTAATCGGGGTAATCCGAATAATAATACCACTCAGACTACTCCGACCTCTCCCCAAAAACCTATGAAGCAGATGAAAAAGCCACTCGCCCTATTGTTGCTGACGATGTCGACCCTTCCCATCTTCTGCCAAGGCACCGCCGAAGACTATGCCAGGGCCTATTCGTTGTCGGAACAATTCAAATCCGCCAATGTTCGCCACTGGGCACATGGTGTGAAGTGGAAAGACTCCACCCATGTGTTGACCTATTGGACAGACACTGACGACGGCCCGAAGCATCATGCCTATGACGCCGACAGTCGACAGTTGTCAGTGACAGAAGCACCCAAGCGCGAAGACCCCAAGCCACAGTTTGGTCGTCGGAAGGAGCGCCACTGGATGGAAGTTGATGAAGAGAAGTTCCCCTACCCTGTCATGTCCCCCGATGGCAAGATGGAGGCTTGGATAGAGGAATGCAATGTCGTCGTCCATCCCGCCGGCAAGCCTTACAGCGAGAAACAGGTGCTCAGCCAGGACGGCACCCCCGGGGAATATTACAGCAACCGCCTGATGTGGTCGCCCGACAGTCGTCTCCTGTTCGTGTGCAAGCGCCGTCCCGTGCAGAAACGTTACGCCTACTATGTGGAAAGTTCGCCTCACGACCAGTTGCAGCCCATCCTTCACCAACAAGAATATGCCAAACCCGGCGACGCCCTCCCCTTCAAAACCCCTGTCATATTCGACGCCACCACCGGCAAACGCCTTGAAGCCAGCACCGAACTTTGCTCCCAGCAATACGACCTTGGAGAATTCAAATGGACGCCCGACAGCCGCGAGGTGACGATGGAGTTTAACGAACGCGGGCACAAGGTGTACCGGGTGTTGGCCATGGATGCCGCCACCGGGGCCATGCGCACCGTAGTGGAAGAGACCGCCGAGACTTTTGTCAACTACTCCCGCCATTTCCGCCATGACTTCGCCGACGGCAGCAAGATGCTTTGGATGAGCGAACGCGACAATTGGAACCACCTCTATCTCTACGACATCAATACAGGCAAGGTCATCCGTCAGGTCACCAAAGGAGCATGGTGCGTGCGCGAAGTGCAACATGTGGACGAGGAGAACGGCGTGGTGTTTTTCAGCGCCAGCGGCGTGGAGAAGGACGAAGACCCCTACCTTGTGCGATATTACCGCATCGGCATCGACGGGAAGGACATGCGATGCCTCACCCCGGCGAAGGGCCAACACGAAGGCGTCTATTCCCATGACTTCCGCTATTTAGCCGACACATGGTCACTGGTGGACCAGCCTCCCGTGACTGTCGTACGCAGCGCCGAGGACGGTCATGTGGTGGACACCCTTGAACGTGCTGACATCAGCCGACTCGTGGACAAAGGCTGGCGAGCCCCCGAGGTGTTTGTCGCCAAGGGCCGCGACGGGAAGACCGACATGTGGGGCGTCATCCAGCGCCCGGTCCATTTCGACCCCACCCGCAAATATCCGGTCATTGAATACATCTATGCAGGTCCCGGCAGCGCCTACGCACCCAAGAGTTTCACGCCATACAACTGGAACATGACACCCCTTGCCGAACTCGGTTTCATCGTCGTGCAACTTGACGCGATGGGCACCAGTTGGCGAGGCAAGCAGTTCGAGGAGGTGTGCTACAAGAACCTGAAAGATGCCGGGTTCCCCGACCGCAAGTTGTGGATACAAGCCGCTGCCACGAAATATCCCTACATGGACGCCGACAACGTGGGCATCTTCGGTGCATCCGCCGGCGGGCAAGAGAGCACCACGGCCGTCCTGCTCCACGGCGACTTCTACAAGGCCGCCTACAGTTCCTGCGGTTGCCACGACAACCGCATGGACAAGATCTGGTGGAACGAGCAGTGGATGGGCTATCCCGTGGACTCCTCCTACGTGGAATGCAGCAACGTATACCATGCTGCCAAACTCGAGCGTCCGTTGATGCTGGTGGTGGGAGAGTTGGACGACAACGTCGACCCCTCCAGCACCTACCAATTGGTGAATGCCCTGGTGGAAGCCAACAAGGACTTCGAGTTGGTGGTGCTCCCCGGCGTCCATCACACGATGGGAGAGAAATATGGCGAGCATAAGCGTTTCGACTTCTTCGTCAGGCATTTGCTGGGTGTCGAACCACCCAAATGGAAATGAAAAGTTGACCTATATAACAGAAGAACCATTTTTATGAAAAAGATGAATATCCCCAAAAAGATTACACTGTTTGCAGCAAGCATGATGGCGACCCTTGCCTGGGGCCAGCCTCCCGTCGTCGATGTTGAGGGTGGGCGCATTGAAGGAATTGCTTCAGCAGCCGAAGACGTCACCGTCTTCCGAGGGGTTCCCTACGCCGCCCCTCCGGTGGGTGAATTGCGCTGGAAACGCCCGCAGCCCGTCGTCAAATGGAAAGGCGTCAGGAAGGCCGACACCTTCAGCAATATCTGTTGGCAACCTGGCAATGCCATAGGCACTTTCTATGGCAATGAGTTTTATTGGATGGAGCAGACCGTGCAGAGCGAGGACTGCCTCTATCTGAACATCTGGACGTCCACCGATGCTGTCGGACATCCCGAAAAGCGTCTGCCAGTGGCGTTCTGGGTGCATGGCGGTGCCTATTTCAACGGTTACGGACATGAGATTACCATGGACGGCGACGCCTGGGCACAGCGAGGAGTGATTCTCGTCACCATCAACTACCGTTTGGGCATTTTCGGCTTTCTTGCCCATCCTGAACTGTCTGCAGAAAGCCCTGATGGCACGTCAGGCAACTATGGCACCTACGACCAGGTGGCAGCTTTGAAATGGGTGCATAACAATATCGCCCAATTCGGCGGCGACCCCGGAAACATCACTGTGATGGGTCAGAGTGCGGGCGCGGCAAGCATCAAGAACCTGGTGTCCTCCCCCTTGTCGAAAGCCATGATCAAGAATGCGGTCATACAGAGCGGTGGTGGCATCAGCACAGATTCCGGTTCCAGCAACGGCAACGACCAGGAAAAGGCTGAGTCAACAGGAAAAGGGTTCATGGACAAGTTCGGATACCATGACTTGAAAGAGATGCGTGCCGCGCCTGCAGAAGAATTGCTCAGGATATTCAAGGAGGAAGGCATGGGGCTTTTCCGGCCACATGTCGACGGTGTGTTGCTGACGGAATCATTCGACGATGCTGCCAAGAACCAGCATTTGGCAGACGCGTCGTATATGATAGGCAGCACGCTGGATGACATCCGGCCGATGGGGAAGCAGATAGACGAGTTCTGTTTCCTAAGAGACTCGCTCGACCACCGTCCCGCATACCAGTATCTTTTCGCCCGCAAACTTCCAGGCACCCACGACGGGGCGTTCCATTCCGCAGAACTGTGGTATATGTTCCACACCTTGGACCGCAGTTGGAGGCCCATGATGCAGGCCGACTATGCACTTGCCGATGAGATGATGGATTGTTGGACTCAATTCGCGAAATACGGCAACCCTGGAGGAAAGGACGGCGACGATTGGCCTCCTTTCACACTTGCCAATCCCTTCATCAAGATTTTCAACATCCAATATGGTATAAAAAAATGAAGTCAGTTATTCATCATCAACCATAAGTCAATTTAGTGGACAGTGAGCAAGAGGACGATGCGCTTCTCCCCTCCACTCAAAGGGATGAGAACGAAACGAAAAAACCTGTCACACAAAAATTTACAAACCCCTCGAGGGTGGTAATGCCATTTGGCTCAGGGCTATTTGAACCGACTTCAAAAAAGAAAACTCAGCCATTAAATACATTCGTTATGGAAGACAAATTGATAGACAACTGTTTGAAACTGGGGTTTGGCATGATGCGACTACCCAGGGTGGAAGGCACAAAGGACATCGACTTGGAACACACCAAGAGGATGGTGGACGCCTTCATGGAGGCTGGAGGCAAATATTTTGACACGGCCTATGTGTACGAGGGGTCGGAAGCGGCCACCAAAGCTGCCCTCTGCGACCGTTATCCGCGTGACAGCTATTATCTGGCAGACAAGCTCAATGCCTCAGACTTCGCCTGCAAGAGCGAGGAGGAGGCCAAAAACGAAATCAAGGTGAGCCTCGAACGCACCGGTGCGGGGTATTTTGACTTCTATCTCCTCCACGGCATCGACTCAGGGAACAAGGATAAATTCGATCGATACGGCATCTGGGATTATATGAGGAAACTGAAGGAAGAAGGGTTGATCCGTCATTATGGCTTCTCCTTTCATTCCACGCCGGAACACTTGGACGAACTGCTCACCGAACATCCTGACACAGAGTTCGTTCAACTTCAAATCAACTATTCCGACTGGGAGGATCCGCTGATTGCTTCGCGCCAATGCTATGAGGTGGCCATCAAACATGGGACTCCCGTCATTGTGATGGAGCCAGTAAAGGGAGGGAAATTGGCCGACCCTCCCCAACAGGTGAAGGACATCCTGCTACATGCTGCCCCCGACGCATCCTTTGCTTCATGGGCCATCCGCTTCACCGCATCGCTGCCCAACGTGATGATGGTGCTCAGCGGGATGTCCAATATGCAACAGATGGAAGACAACTTGTCGTTCATGCGCCAGTTGACCCCCTTGAGCGATGACGAGAAAGGAGTGTTGGAAGCGGCTTGCAAGGCATTGATGCAGTTTGACGGCATCGCCTGCACCTCCTGCCACTATTGCACTCCCGGCTGCCCCATGGACATTCACATCCCAGAAATCTTCGCTGTGATGAACGTATACAAGATGTATGGCAACTTGAAGGAGGCTCGTAATGATTACGCTTGGCGCCCAGGGGGAGAAAAAGCATCGGCCTGCATCCAGTGTGGGCAGTGTGAAGACGCATGCCCCCAACATCTTCCCATCATCAGTTTGCTGGAAGAGGTGGTGGAGACTTTAGAGAATTGAGATAAGAGCAACACAGACCTCCGTGGCGGCCAGCACGGTTCGTCGAGCGATTTCACCGGTTTTTTCCATGCATTTGTCGTCACATTTTGGAAATTCGTCGAAGAAATCGGGCAATTCGTCGAAAATTGTTTTCCTCGACGCAGATATTGAGTTATTTTTGCAGTCGGAAAGGAGAAGCAATTCTCTTCACCCACCCCCAAAAAACACAAGCAAAACATGATGAGAAAATTCATTGCCATAACCCTGATTTGCATGTGCGCGGCCAATGTGTCAATCGTACAAGACAAGCAGCCCAAACCAGAGGCGCAGCCCCGCACGGAAAAAGTCGTTGCCGCCAACAAGGGCAAATCGACGAAAGACCACAAGTCGTGGGAGAAGCAAGTGAAAGAGAATGAGAAAAAATGGAGAAAGCATATCGCATAGGTGAAAGATTGCATTGACAGACAGGGTAAAAGAGTTAATAAAGATAATAAAAGATTGCGTTAGTTTATAGGTTAATAGATTGCGTTAGTAAACTTAAGGTAAAAGATTGCGTTGAAAAATGAAGGAATAACGCAAACGTTTCACAAGAAAAAGGTTGTATGAAAGCGGTCGCTACAGGGAAAGCCCCCGGCGACCGTTTTTCGTGCTTTTATCGTGTTTTTGCCCTTTTTTACTCAAGTATTCGTCATTTCTTTTGCCAATGCGTAAGAAAAAGTGTAATTTTGGAGGCTGATGAAATCTTCAAGCGCCAGCCATCAGTGAAAGACAAAACATCATCTCAAATCAAACCCATAACAATCAACGCCATGGTACAAAGTCTATTGGATTTTCTCAATGCCTCCCCTGTCGGCTTTCTTGCCGTCAAGAACATAGCCAGCGAACTGGAAGAGAACGGCTATCGTCGAATCGACCCCACCCGCCCCCTCGGCAAGGTGAAAGCCGGCGACAAACTGTATGTGACAAAGAACGACTCCTCCATCTATGCCTTCATCATGGGCAGCAAACCTATGGCCGACAGCGGCTTCAAGATGATTTGCGCCCACTGCGACTCCCCCACCTTCCGCATCAAGCCCAACGCCGAGATGACCTGCGAGGGTGGCATCGTGAAACTGAACACGGAGGTGTATGGCGGCCCCATCATGTCCACCTGGTTCGACCGTCCGCTTACCATCGCCGGGCGAGTCATCGTAAGGGGCGACGACGTCTTCCATCCACAGACACTGCCACTCCACTTCAAGCGCCCGTTGCTCCAAATCAGCAACCTCGCCATCCATTTCAACCGGCAAGTGAACGACGGTGTGCAACTGAGCCGGCAAAAAGACATGCTTCCCATCCTGGGCATCATCAACAGCCGCCTCGAATTGGACCAAATGCTGATGAACCTCATCTTGGAGGAAGCCAACCAACAGATGCCCGTCAAGAAAGAAGACATCCTCGATTTCGACCTCTACCTGGCAGACGCCACCCCGGCATGCACCTTCGGCGCACATAATGAGTTCATCTCTTCCGGACGATTGGACGACCTCTCCATGTGCTTCGCCGGCCTGCAGGCTCTTCTCGCCTCAAAGGCAGACGCCACCACCAAGGTATTGGCCATCTTCGACAACGAGGAGACGGGGTCGCTCACCAAACAAGGCGCTGGAAGTCCGTTCCTCGCCACCATGCTGAGACGCCTCGTCATGGCCCAAGGCGGGACGGAGGAGGCATTCAGCCAAGCGGTGGAACGCGCCTTCATGGTTTCAGCCGACAACGCCCACGCCTGGCACCCCAACTACCCGGAGAAATACGACCCCACCAACCACCCCATGCTGGGAGGAGGACCAGTCATCAAACTCAACGCGGCACAAAAATACGCCACCGACGCCATGTCGGCCGCCATCTTCGCAGAGATATGCAGGAAAGCCGGAGTGCCTTGCCAACGGTTCGTCAACCACAGCGACGTGGCTGGCGGCAGCACGCTGGGAAACATCCTGGCCTCCTCCATCCCGTTGC
Source organism: Prevotella sp. (assembly GCA_017619375.1). Taxonomy (GTDB): domain Bacteria; phylum Bacteroidota; class Bacteroidia; order Bacteroidales; family Bacteroidaceae; genus Prevotella. The sequence continues at coordinate 115,905 of JAFZSL010000031.1, forward strand.
GAGGCGTGGACATGGGCAATGCCATTCTCGCCATGCACAGTTGCAGGGAAACAGGCAGCACTGTCGACCATGTCTACTGCGTCAAGGCTTTTAGCCAATTTTATAAGGGATAGAAAAATAGTAGGTCTTAGGAGAGAACAGGAGGCAATAGGATTACTCTATGATCAAGGTAATCGTTTTGTCTCCCATGGTCATTTCGTCGCCATTGCCCAGAGACTTCACTCGGCCCATGGGCAATGGGTTCCCATTGACCTTTACCAGGTTGCTGGCATTCACGCTCTTGACGGTGACCATCGGCAGGTTGCCTACATAGGTGATAGCGAATTCGGCTTGTATCCTGCTCATATACTGCTTGGAATCCTCCATCTGGACAACGGCGGTTGATGTCTTCGCCTTGCGCCCAAAGGTGACTACACTCTCGTCCAACTCATATTTGAAGCCTTTCTTGGCGTAGCCGCCATTGCTGAAGAGATAGAATTCATCGTGGCCATCACTGACAAGGAAAGCCTTCTTCCTGAGTTCAGGGACAAATGAGGAACCGTTCAGTATCCCTTGAGCTTCCTTGTTCCCTTGTCCGGCAGACTTTTCCAACCATTCCCTTGCCACTTCGACATCCCTCTTCACGCCGATGCCGCCAAGGTACATCTTTCCCAGTTCGCACTGTGCCTTGTCATGTCCCTGTTCCGCCACTTTCCGGAGCCAAGCGAAAGCCTTCTCCATATCCACGCCAGTGCCTTGTCCTTCCATGTACATCATGGCAAGTTGATATTGCGCATGGACATTCCCCTTTTCCGCCGACTTGGTGAACAAGTCGAGGGCATGTTTCAAGTCCTCAGGCACCACACGACCGGCAACATACATTACCCCCAAATTATACAGTGCCCCGGCGTGACCGTTATCCGCAGCTTTCTCAAACAAGGGCACAGCCTTTTCAGGTCTGCCTTCCACATTCACATACATCATGGCCAAATTGAACAGTGCGCTGGTATTATTCTGAGCAGCAGCCTTTTCATACCATTTGAACGCTTCTTTGTTGCTCTGCCTCACCCCAAAGCCATATTGATACATGAAAGCGAGGTTGTTCTGTGCGCCGGCATGTCCCTGGTCAGCAGCCTTTCGATACCATTCAGCAGCCATGTCGTCGCTCTTTGGCAAACCTCCACGACCATTACGATACATGAACCCCAAGCTACTTTGCGCATCGGCATTGCCTTGTTTCGCTGCCTTCCGATACCATTCGACAGCCTCTCGTTCATCCGTCTCCACCCCCATTCCATTTTGCAACATGACCCCGAGGGCGTTTTGGGCAGCGGCATGGCCCTGTTCTGCTGCCTTGTAATACCAAGTCAGCGCTTCGGCATAGTCCTGCGCCATGCCGTTCTTTCCATAAAAACAGTCCTCGCCTCTGTTGAACATCTCGACAGGGTCAAGGTCACCCCCTCTCGCGTCTCCAACACCCTTGCCCAAGAACCGACGTATCTCTTCGACAGACTGAGGCCTGTCACCTTTTGACGGGCTCATCATCCATACGATCAACTTCTTCATCTGTTCGCTCAACGATGGTGGAAGCGGAATGGACTTTTCCTTTGTCGGCGATGGGTCGGCCAGGATTTCAGATGGCTCGTTAGGATCGAACCCCGTGAGCAAGGCGTACATGGTCGCTCCCAAAGCGTAGAAGTCTGACCACGGCCCCATGTTCTTTTTCGCATTGGCCGACATTTGCTCAATTGGAGCATAGTAGGGAGAATAGACCATCATGGAAGACAGATTCGACTTCCCGTCATGGGATGTGGATGCATACTTGCTGGCACCGAAATCAATCAAGACGATATTGAAGTCATTCATATTCACCATGATGTTTTCCGGTTTGATATCCAAGTGACAAAGTGGTGGATTCTGCTTGTGTATGCAATCGAGCGTCTCGAGCATCTGTTCGAGTATGATGTCCTTCACGGTATATTCATCATAATGATGGACTTCACGGAGCAAGTCTCGTAAACTTTTGCCTTCCACATAATCCATCACAAAATAGGAGGTGCCGTTTTCCTTGAAGAAATGATAGATGGTGACGAGATGCTTGTTGTGAAGACCGGCCAAAATCCGAGCCTCTCCCTTGAACTTTTCCATTTGATAGTCAAACGAGTCTTTGGTGGCCTTCAGGGGCACCACGACGGTCTTTCCGTCTTCCCCTCTTCCGCATACGTCTTTCGCGAACAACTCCTTGATGGCGAGGTGCCTGTTGAGATGCAGGTCCTTGGCTTCGTAGGTGATGCCAAAGCCTCCTTGGCCAAGCACCTTGATGATTTCATAGGTGTCATTGTTCAACCTGGTTCCTACTTTCAATGCTGAAGGATACTTGTTGCTTTGCATGGGAGATGGTTTAAAGAGATGGATTCAAATGGATTTGCAAATTTAGGCAAAAAAATCGAAACATCAAGATTACACAGAAAAAAATGCGAAACAGGGCGTGACACGCACCAGCACGACACACACCAACATACTAAAATCACGCCATTTTCACACAGATATCAGCTACATCGACATCATAGTGGTCACAATGGACGAATTCTTAATAAAAAAAGGTTAAAATATTGGTAAAATAGGGAAGATTTCTTAATTTTGCAACGAATTATGCGGATTGCGCAAAGAGCGAACTATCAGTCATTCCTAAAATGATTGTAATAAGTTCAAACGACACTTTGAAGGGCAGAATAAAATGGCGGGAGCACAATCCCCACCTGCCACACTCAAGAGGATCATGAGAAAACCAAAAATATGAGAATTATGAAACAAAAATTACGCTTTTTAATGATGACGCTGCTATGCGCAGTGGTCAGCTCGGCTTGGGGGGAGACCCAATCAGTTACAATTTCTCCTTCACAAGCACTAAACAATGGAGGTGTCTCTCCAATAACAGTTACATGCGCTAAAGGAGACGGCACATCAAACCCTGCGATCAGCAGTGGTCAATTGCGTTTGTATCAGGCTGCATCTGGAAAGACAACAGGTAATACAATTTCATTTAGTTCGGCAAAGACAATAACCTCTATTGTTTTTACTTTTGCCAATAACATGACAGCAGACAATGGAGTATTTAGTGAAGGTACATACGATTCTGCAACTTCCACATGGACGGGTTCAACCAATTCTGTTACTTTAACAGTTATAGGAAATTCTTCTAGCAAAAGAATATACATAACGAATATGGTTGTGTATTATGATGATGGGGGCGTCATCACTGTCGCCGCCCCAACATTCTCACCTAGCCCAGGGACTTACACAGAAGCTCAAACAGTGTCGATAAGTGCCGAGGATGGTGCAACAATATACTACACAACAGATGAATCGACACCGTCTTCAAGCAACGGAACAGAGTATTCCAGTGCCATCAACATCAGCGAGACAACCACCATCAAAGCTATCGCCGTCAAGGATGGTGTTTCAAGCGACGTGGCCTCTGCCACCTACACCATTGTGGCACCATATGTTGTCGAGGATGGCATATTCAATTTTGTGGAGTATGGTTATGGAATGACACAAGACAATAGTGGATATAACGATAATCCCACAATTCTTGAGGCTGGAAATATCACCATTAATTTGAGTGGCGGTAGTAATTCTCGTTATTATAATAATAGTGGCTCGCTTGAGCTTCGTGTCTATAAGGCATGTACGATGAAAATATCTGCTCCTGAAGGAAAAGTTATCACAAAAGTTGAGTTTGAAACAGGCACACCTCTTTCAAGAATTCTTTATGATGGTGAACCTCTCGCTACTGCACTCCCTGAAGGAACCGTACCAACCAATGGAGCTTGGGAAGGCTGTATGAATGAAGTTACATTTACTTTCTCTAACACCGTTAATATCAGCAAAATTACCGTCACATACGGAAATGCTCCGATAATCGCCCTCGACCCAAACACCCCCAATCCCATCACCATTCCTTATACAGGTACTGTTAGTTCGGAAGACAACAGAGTCTACATCATAGATAGAGGGGTTGCAGATATCGGCATACAGTTCTACGACGCAGACCAAACGACACCGTTGCAATCAGCCCCATCTTGGTTTGTTTCTGAAATAGACACCCACAGCAACGTTTTGTATTCCATTGGCGAGAATACAGGCGAGGAGCGCACCGTCTATTTTAAAGTATGGGGAGCTGAAACACCCAATGCTACTGAGAATGACAGAATCTACACAGACTTGGTTACAATCACCCAAGAGGCGGCTCCCATCACCATAGCAGAGGCACGTGCACAGGAAGTTGGCGACGTCGTTTTCACAAAGGGTGTGGTAACCAGCATCAGTGGCACAAACAATAAAACTGTTTACATTCAGGATGCAACTGCTGCCATTTGTGTTTATGGTTCCATTTCCACAGATTTAACTATTGGCGATGAAATAACTGTTTCAGGAACTCTGAAAAACTATAATGGACTGTTGGAAATCACTTCTCCCACTTGCAACGTAGTCTCTAATGACAACGAGGTAGAACCTACATTGATGACCATTTCCGAAATCAATGCCAGCACCAACCAAGGCTGGTTGGTCAAGATTGAAAATGCTACAGTCTCAACTATCATCGGCAAGGATGTAACCATCTCACAAGGGGAAAACAGCATCGTAGTTCGTTTCAACGACACTGCCGATATCACATTCGCCGTGAACGACATCATCAACCTCACTGGCAATATCGGCTGCTACAATATCACACAGATAGCCAACCCGACAAATGTTGAAATCCAAGAAGGTGACAAATACTACGTGGCAGGCACCTGGACCAGCTGGGCAACCAATATGATTGAGATGACCAAGAACTCAGAAGGCAAATACATCCTGACTGGCCAACAGTTGGCAGCAGAGGTAGAGTTCAAGATAGTCAAGGTAGCAGGAGAGTCATCCACATGGTACGGTGGACAGGCAGATGGCGATCAATATTGGCTTACAGCAGACAATCATACAGACATTCAGTTGGTTAATGGTGCAAACTTCTATATGCCCATCGCAGGCACATGGACCTTCACCGTGGATCCGAACAATGGAAGCCCGAAACTCACCGTTGAAGGCAGCTGGCCAGAGCCAGACTACTTCTTGGTAGGTACTTTCAACAACTGGACAACAAGCGATGATTACAAGTTGACCAAAGACGAGACGACAGGCAAATATACCATTTCTGCGGCCATAGCTCAAGGAGAAACGTTCAAGATTATAGACAGCGATGGCATATGGTATGGAGCCGTCAGCAATGGTGACTTCTATGTGGAGGCAAACTTTGTCGGCACAGAGCTCTCCTTGGCTTCACCTGGTAACAACTACTATATGAACCTTTCGAATACTGCAAATTGGAGTATTGTATTCGACCCGGCCAATATGCAACTTGTCCTCAGCAATTATGTCTTGCCCGATCCGAACGCCTCGTATGTCTATCAAAAGGTGACAAAAACTGAAGACTTGACCTCTGGCAAATACCTGATCGTGTACGAGGATGCCAGCGTGGCATTTGACGGAAGTTTGACAACATTGGATGCCGGAAACAACACCCAAGACGTGGTCATTACGGTCTTCGACAAGATATATATGAAAGATGCCATCTATTTCAACATCGACCCAACAGCTGGCACCATCCAAAGCGCATCGGGAAAATATATTGGTGTTTCATCGAATAGCAACGGGTTGAAAACATCTGACGACCCAGAAGCTTACACAAATAGTTTTGCTATTGACGAAGATGGCAACGCTGTCATATCAGCAGTATTTAATGGAAGTACAATGACTTTGCTCTTTAACAAAAGTACAGGTGACGGCAACTTCCGCTTCCGTTACTACAAGGCCATAAATAATACTAATGTTCCCATCCAACTCTACAAGCAAGTGGTAGAAGAGCCTTACACGGTCACCATTCAATCTCAGGCCACAGATGGTACAGATTATTATGCCACCATGGCCGACATTGGTGCAGGATATTTCGAGGTGCCAGAGGGCGTGGAAGTAAAGACAGTGAATGTCATCAATGGCAAGCTGAACTATCCTACCACCTTCACCAAGGGTGATGTGATTACCGGCCAAGGTGCATACCTCGTTGTAGCTTCAGCCGCCGAATCGTACACCTTCCCCACGGTATTGGAAGGAACAACGACCTTGCCTGACAACGACCTCAAGAGTAGTGGCAAAGGTAATCTCAGCGCAACCGCCATGGCAGCCGCAAACGACGGCAACTTCAAGTTCTACAAGTTGTCCTTGCGCAATGGCAAGATTGGTTTCTATTGGGGTGCTGCTGATGGTGCCGCATTCGAGTACACCAAGAAGCAACAGGCTTATCTCGTGGTGGCACAGCCAGAGACAGGTAATTCCGAGTTAGCATCCGCATACTTCTTCGATGGTGATGCCACGGGCATCTACAGCGTGAACGCTGAGATCGAGGATACGGAAGCCGAGGGCGTCTATAGCCTCTCCGGCGTTCGTATGGACGGCAAGGCTCTACCCAAGGGCGTCTATATCGTGAATGGTAAAAAGAAGGTCATCAAATAAAGAGAAGGAGGAAAGAAGAATATGAAAAAGTATGTTTGCCCCGTGACAGAAATCATTGCGCTCTCTGCCGAGCCTATCATGGATCTCGGCTACAGCGAAGGCCAAGGAGAAGGAGAGTTTGGCAACCGCAATACGTTCGAGGAGGACGTGAGTGCAGAATACAACAATTCCAAGTCACTCTGGGATGACTAACACCCTACGCGGGATATGATAAGACGGCGGCCGTGGTTCCTTACCACGGCCGTCGTTATGAATGGTGCGGCTGTAGGGAGTGACACATAATACCAACTTGTCAAAGACCCCACCCCTGCCCCTCCTCGAGGGGAGGGGATATGCGCAAGGCTGTATCTGTCTAAACGACAATAAATTAAAAAACGCTTCGCTTAAGAAAAGAAATAAAAAGTTTGAAAAATACTTGTTGATAAAGAAAAAAACGCAAGCGTTTCACAAAAAGGAAGAAAAAAAAGGTGCGAACAAAAGTTGCCCTGTACTGATTTTGGTTGACAGTTTTGTTTGTCAAAAACTAAGTTGGTTTACACTTCAACTTGACCGTGTGTTCACCTTTTTCACCCTTTTTTGAGAGTGCCTTGGCACTTTTTCCATCTTCATTTTTGGATAAATCGCTCTCGCTCGGCAAACTGAAAACAAGCTTTCGTCTGCTCTCGCTTAATCGCGATTTTGAGCTACTCTCAAAGTTGCTCACGCTCGGCAGAATTCAAGCAAGCTTGGTCTGCTCTCGCTTAATCGCAACTTTCCTCCTTTTTATATCTTTTTCCTCCTTTTTTAATCTTCTTCTTTTATTGCTATCATTAACATCTTGTGAATCAAAGGTATAAGAGATGTGTATAAAGGATTAGCATTCAAGGGGAGGGGCAGGGTTAGAGTCTGTAACTTATTGATTTCCAAATATGATTCACCCCACCCCCTTCCCCTTTCGGGCGGGCACAAGACCCGCCCCTACTGGGGGGGGAGGGGAGATGCGCACCACTTTTTGCACTCAGCATCATAAGTGGGGACACCCGGCATTCTAAGTGGGGTGCATGATGCAAAACGGGGTGACTGTGGGACTATGTTTGACACATATCCGTTCCCTAAGGAAAAATCTTTTTGGGAAAGGCTTGCAATTGGCGTTTTTTTGCTACTTTTGCAAAAAGAAAAACATCAAATATCCATTCAACGTTTATTTACCACGAATAAATCATAACTATTTTTATAACCACAAAAATCAAATCTTATGGCACGATTCAAGAGAATATTGTTGAAGCTCAGCGGCGAGAGCCTCATGGGTAAACAGGGATACGGCATCGACCCGGAACGTTTGGCCGACTATGCACGGCAAGTGAAGGAAATCCATGACATGGGTGTTCAAATAGGCATCGTCATCGGCGGCGGCAACATCTTCCGTGGTTTGTCAGGCGCGACGAAGGGTTTCGACCGCGTGAAGGGCGACCAGATGGGTATGCTCGCCACGGCAATCAATTCCCTGGCACTCTCCTCAGCTCTCACCACAGAGGGCGTGGCCAACAAGGTGTTGACCGCCATCCGCATGGAACCCATCGGTGAGTTCTACTCCAAATGGAAGGCCATTGAAGAGATGGAGGCCGGAAAGGTGTGTATCTTCTCCGGTGGAACGGGACAACCTTACTTCACCACCGACACGGGTTCTTCGCTGCGCGGCGTGGAAATCGAAGCCGACGTGATGCTCAAGGGCACGAGGGTGGATGGCATCTACACCGCCGACCCGGAAAAAGACCCGACCGCAGTGAAGTTCGATGACATCACTTACGACGAGATCCTCGAGCGCGGTCTTAAGATCATGGACCTCTCCGCCGTCGTCATGTGCAACGACAACAACCTCCCCATCTATGTCTTCAACATGGATGTCGTGGGCAACCTCAAGAAAGTCATCGAGGGCGAACCCATCGGAACGTATGTGCACAGCTAACAAGTTTTTTATCACGAATACCGAAGGTATCGCGAGCGAAAGCGAGAACGAAGTGGCAATTAGAGAAATACATGCGCAGCTGACGAGAATGTTCAGGCGGAAACGCGACAAGGATGTTAAGAAGTCGACAAAGATTACAAACAAGGGGGTGTGCCGAAAAGCACACCCCCTTGAAATATGGTTCTGATTCTGTTATGTATCAGTCGTTCTCTACGAGGCCGGAGTAGCGGATGCCGCTGACCTTGTACTTGGCATAGCCGTCATCGGGATACCATGGGTCGTTGGTGTACTTCACATAGAAGACGATGGAGTCGGCCGGTGAACCGTTGTTCTGTCTTCCCGCACCCTTGAGGATCTTTCCCTGCTCGACAGTGATGCCATAGACATCAGACTTGTAACTGTTGAGGGCAGCGTGGTTCTCTGCATTGCTGGAAGAGAAGGTAAGAGCATTCTGGTCGATGTTCACCACACTCTTGATGGCATAGTTGGGATAGGCTTTGTTGCCATAAGTTGAAGCCACATCGAATGCCCCGAGGTCATCAATCCACATTTGTGTAGGCGAATTGCTTGCAGTGTTGTAGGTAAGGAAGAGCACTCTTCCCACACCAAAGTAATCTTCTCCACCACTGATGGGATTACCGCTGTCATCCACGGCATCGATGGTGACATACCATTGTCCAGCCATGCTCTCTGTAGCGGTGCCTCCAATGTCTTCTTTGTCGCAAGAGGTAATTGTCAAGCCAAGCAACAATGTTGCTGCAAAATATAATATTTTCTTCATATCGTATCGTTGCTAAGTTATTTTGTCAATGTTACATAGAACGGAGCACCGAAGTCCATCACAAAAGTGATGGTGCCTGTTGCGGGGTCGTATTTGCCATCTATGCTCTCCATGGGGTCTTCCCAATACCAGTAGCCTTGATCCACCACCTCGATGGTGTTGTCGGCATTGAGTTTGAGAGTGGCGTCAAGGAAGAAGTCATAGCCATAGGCATCATAACCGGGATAACGTCCGTAGCTGTAGAAGCCACCTGCGAGGTCGTTGATGGAATAAGTGCCGTCGCCATTGTCAGTGATGCGTATGGGAGCATTGAAATAATGCCTGGATCCATACTGGCTTTCACCGAAATATGTGCTGGCGAAGTTGTTCCTATCAACCACGGCCACCTTGCGTGAAGCAGAAGCGGAGAAACCATCAGGGTTGACCACGCTGTAGTTGAGTGTATAGAAACCAAGTTTGTTGGTATCTACGGTGCCAGAGGTGACAATCATGTCAGACACGTCCTCACCACCCATGGTAGCCGTACATCCCGGGTCTGCGAAAGCACTTCCCAACTGCGTTGTCATATTTTGGGCACCGTTGAGTTCCAAAATGGCATAATAGGTGATACGGCTCTTGCCTTCCGACTCATCATCATCACTGCAACTGGTGAACACAGTCGGTGTTGCCAGTGCGAGCAAAGCTGCAAATAATATATTCTTTTTCATTTTATTCATCTTTTAGGTAATGATCATTGTTGTGCCCAGAAGATAGGTTTCAGATAGTCGGCATTCTCGAATACAGGCGCGTTGCCGTTGCTCGACGTAGAAGAGGAAGCGTAAGGCCAACGCTCGATGACGTGATTGCTTCCAATGTTACCATTCACCTGGATGGGGGTATAAAGCGTTCCCGGTTGGTAGAGTTGCGGAGAATATACATCGGTATCAACGTTATAGAGCTGAGAGCCTGTCACAGTGCCGAAAGCGGGGTAACGAAGACGGCGCAACTCGCACCACGACTCGAAGTTGTTGACGCCTGCAAGAGCGACCCACTTGGCAATACCCAACACCTTCTTGTAGTTGCCTTGGTCGTAAGGATTACGTGAGATGTATTCGGCAGCACCACCAACACCAGCAGAAGCGAAAGATGCTTCCACAGCTGCGGCATAGTGTGCTGCAGCCTGTGCGGCATCATTCTTTTTGGCAAAATATTCAGCAATGAAGAACTCCGTCTCTGCCACGGTGATGAGATAGACTGGCGAATTGTAAGCTATCTTCGGGCGGCACCAGTAGGCAGCCTTGAGGTCGGCAGAAGTGGAGAAGTTAGTTCCAGACACGCCACCGGTGAACACCCCGGAGCTGTTGGTGTCGAAGAAAGCAGCAAGGCGTGGATCTTCATAGACCACATCACCATTGCCGTCTTTCAACTGCATGGTGCCTACGAGGGCGATGTTGGCAGTGACATTGATCTGCGTGGAGCCGAAGGAGGTGGAGAACTCCTCTGAATAGTAGGGGTTCATCTGTCCTGTCTCATTCTGCCAGCAGCCTGCGTATGCAACGTCGGCAGTGGGGAGGTTGCCCTCGCTGATGATGGCTCCAATCTGTGCGTCAACAGCTGACACGTTGCTCATACGGGACAAAATCTTGAGTTTCAAAGCATTTGCGAACTTGATCCAGTTGGCAGCATTCTGTCCTTTGAAAAGGAAATTGGTGGCCACCATGTCATTGGCGTTGGCCTTAGCCAGTGCATTGTTCAATTCGTTCAAGATGCCTTCATAGACCACAGAGCCTTCATCATAGTGAGGTGAGGAGTTGCTGATGTCGAGCGCCTCGGAATACGGCACGCTTCCATAGCAATCCACCATGGCTTGCAGGGTGAAGCAACGCAGCGTGGTTGCAGCAAGGAAAGTACCCCATTCCTCATTCTTCTCAGCCATGTTCATGATGGTCTTCAAGTTTTTCAGTGCCACGCGGTTCAACTGCGAATATGCGGTGGAAGAGCGGACCGGTGACATGGTGAACTGTGAGTAGTCCACGTAGTTGCTGGTACCGAACATGTGAGCATAATGCTGTGAGAAATACCCTCCGGGAATGCGAAGGAGGTTGCCATAAGTGGAAGCGAGTCCCATCTCGGCAGCAGGCAGCATGATGCTGGGTGTCATATTCTCCTCGGTGGGAGAGTTGGGATCCTGGTTGATATCCAAATAACTGTCACAGGAAGCAACGGTCATGCCCAGGATGATGGTTGATAATATTGCTAATTTTTTCATACGTTTTGTCCTCCTTCAAATTAGAATTTAACACCTACGTTGAAACCGAAAGTGCGGCAGCTTGGGTTGACATAAAGCTCACCAAACTGTCCTTCGAGGTCGTTACCTCTCGTACTACCCTCTGGGTCAATATATGTGTTGCTCTTATGGGTCCAAGTGAACACGTTGTTGCAGAACAGGGAAACATTGATTTCGCTAAGATAGAGTTTGCTCACCCATGCACGTGGCAACTGGTATGCCAAGGTGATGTTACGCAGTTTGACAAACGACTTGTCAAGCAGGTAAGCCTCACCGCCTTGTCCCCATCCTGAATCATTATAATAATCCTGATAACTTGAGTTGTTGAGATAAATAGGCGTGTTATTCTCCACATACTGGGGAGCTTCGGGAGTACCCACATTCACCACAGAGTTGGGGATGACGAACGGACGGCGCTCGTTGTACAAGGTCACCTCACCATTGCCGGTGAACTGCATCAGGTTCTTGGTACGTGAGAACATGTAACCACCCTTGCGTATGTCAAGTGCAGCGCTGAGTGAGAGTCCCTTCCATGTGAAAGCAGTGGTGACACCACCTGTCCAATCGGGATTCATGTTCTTACCTGTATCCACCAAGTCGGTAGTGAGGAGCAACTGTCCATTTTCATCTACGATGACTTTCCCATCGGCTGTATATTGAGGCATGTAGGTGTAGAATTCACCCATCGGGTTGCCTTCCTCTGCATACATGTAAACAGCGTCGTTTCCTGCCGAGAAGGAGTAAATCTGTGTTTTTCCACCTTCGAGGCTGGCAGGCATGGAGAGCACCTTGTTTTGAATCTTGGAGAAGTTGAAACCCAAATCCCAACGGAAATCCCTTGTACGTATGGGCACCAGGTTGACGAGCAACTCTATACCGCGGTTTCTCACATTACCGAAGTTGGTCACCATGGAAGAATAACCTGTGGCGGGGTCAACAGGCAGTGTGAAGATTTGGTCTTCAGTCTCACGATTGTAATAAGCGAAATCGACGTTGATGCGGTTTCCAAAGAAAGCGAGGTTCAAACCCACCTCATACTCAGTGGTCATCTCAGGCTTCAAGCTAGAGCTGCCGATGGTGGCGGACTCTTGGAAAGCGTTGACACCACTCATCGGGAAGCTTGCCACGTCTGTTCCATAATAAGCGCGGGACGTTCCCTGTATGAAGCGTGCCGATGTCAAATACGGGCTGGCGTCATTACCTGTCTTACCATAAGCCAAACGTACTTTACCAAAGTCGAGTATGTTGTTCTTCGGCAAGAGTTTAGAGAATATCCAGCTCAGAGTCACACCGGGATAGAAATAGCTATTGTCATCGATGGGCAGTGTGGAAGACCAGTCATTGCGTGCGGTGAGTCCGAGATAGAGCATGTCGTCCCATCCCAAAGTCACGTCACCAAAGAGACCCACGAGACGTCTCTTCGATTGACTTTCACTCAAATCAGCCTTCGTGGCACCGTTGCTCAAGTCCCAGAATCCAGTGTTGAAGGTCAGACCGTCAGTCTCACCCGTCATATAGGTATTGAAACGTTCGTTCATATTGACACCAGCATTGATGTTCACATCCAACCTGCCATCAAGATATTTATCCGACCAATTGGCCAGGAAGTCATGGTTGATTTCATAATTACGCAGGTAACGTGTCAAGACCCATCCGTCCTGGTTCATATTGGAAGGAGCATAACCATAATCCTCATTGATGAGAGCGTCATCAAGGGTGATTTGCGGATATCCCATCTTCAAGTCATAATCAGTGTAGTCGAAGCCGTAGCGATAGGTAAGCGTCAATTTCTTGATTGGTTTGACGTCGGCCTGGATGAAGCCATGGATCTGTTTGGCATCATTGTGGTTACAGTTGTTCTCGATAGCCCAATACGGGTTGGTGATACCGTAAGGTGTGTACCATGCTTCGGGGGTGTTGAACGGGTTGGATAGATCCTTGCGGTCAACGAGTGAGATGTCACGTGGGAACTCGAGGATACCATCGATGAACGATGTACCTTGATACGAACCTACGATGTCAGCCTTTGACTTGGCGATATTGACGCTTGAGGTCAGCTTGAACCAATTTGTAGGAGCATAACTGGCGTTGAAAGCGATGGTGTTACGCTTGTAGGTATCCTTGTCATAGGGCACGACACCATCGTCACTTGAATAGCCATAGCTGAGATAGTAGGTCATCTTCGAGTCATCAGACATACCACTGAGCGAAACGCTGTGGTTGGTAGAGAGACCTGTCTCGAAGAAGTCCTCGATGTTGCTCTCCAAGGCAGAATACTCATGGATGAGCTGCTGGTGATTCCAAATCGGTCCATAAACCTGTGTTGAGCCGTCGAGTTCAGGTCCCCAAGAACCATTCTCAATAAAGGTTTGTGTTCCGTTCCATCCTTGTCCGAACTTGTTCTGGAACTTGGGCAGTGTGGACACCTGTCTCCACTGTACACTACCGTCGTAAGAGATGGAAAAGTTACGTGCTCCATGCTGCTTTCCACTCTTGGTAGTGATCACGATGACACCATTGGCAGCGCGGCTGCCGTAGAGTGCAGTAGCGGCAGCACCTTTGAGCACCGTCATCGACTCAATGTCGTTCGGGTTGATGCTGGAGATACCACCCATGGCCTCTTGGTTACCCTGTGCAAGGATGGTTGTCTGCTGGAGAGGCACTCCATCAACCACATAAAGCGGTTGGTTGTTGCCATTGATAGAACTGAAACCACGGATGATCACGGAGTTAGCAGTACCAGGGTTAGCCGAGCTTGCGCTAACTTGCACACCGGCCACCTTGCCAGCAAGTGAAGACATGGCATCAGTCAATCGTCCGGTGACCAGTTCATCGTTGTCGAGGGTCTGCGCCGAATAACCGAGGGTCTTCTGCTGCCTGCTGATACCCATGGCTGTCACGACCACTTCGTCAAGCAACGTATCATCTGACAATAGCCTGATACGCATGTTTGGTGCTGCAGTCACTTCCATCGTCTGCATTCCCACATAGGAAATGCGGAGGGTGCTGTTTCTACTCGGAACGTCCAAAGAGAACTTTCCGTCAACATCGGTCACCGTACCCTGTGACGTACCCACAATCTGGACAGTGGCGCCCACGACAGGCAGACCATCCTCTTGCGAGACCACAGTACCCGTGACCCGAGTTTGTGCCATCGCCACTGCACATGTCATGCAGAGGCAGGCAAGTAACATAGTTAACTTTTTAATCATAAACTCTCTCACTAATTAATATAATAATGTATATGTATTATCTCATTTCCAAGAACATCCCTCTTTAGGGGCGATTAGGTTGGGCGTGCTCTTTTCCTATGCTGTTTCTATGCAGATACAGGTGATATCGCTGTTTGCTGGCGTGTAATCTATATAAGTTGGTGGGCAAAATTAAACATTTTTTGCATAATAACAAAAAAATTAAGTGAAAATGTGTGGAAAGATGGTAAATGAGAGACAAAAAGAGGGAAAAAAGGAACAATGACGCACTATTTTGATATCAAAAAGATGCTTTTCATTGCAATTTTTCATTTTTAGTGTAGAAAAGACAGCAATTAGATTGAAGATTGAAAATTGAAAATTGAATTTTTGGAGCAGCGAGAGCAGAGCCAAGCAATTGGAAACAGAAATGCGACATCCTCTTCAATTATCAATTTTCAATTATCAATTTTCAATCTTCAATATCATTTGCCGTTTTATTCCGCAAAAAGGCAAAAAAGTATCTTTTTTCATCTTTTTTCGATATTTTTCTATCATTTTGTTTGGTGTTTTGGATATTATGCTTACCTTTGCACACGAAATGTAAGAAGAATCAACAAATTTCAAACAACCCAATAAAAAAAGTAAAAAGATTATGATTGCATCAAAAGTGGTTGAGAATCTTCAACAGAGATTCCCGAATGAGCCGGAGTACATCCAGGCTGTCAGCCAGGTATTAGGAACCATCGAAGAGGAGTACAACAAACATCCTGAGTTTGAGAAAGCCAACCTTATCGAGCGGCTTTGCATCCCCGACAGGATCATCTCCTTCCGTGTGACATGGACAGACGACAAAGGTAACGTGCAGACCAACATGGGCTACCGCATCCAGCACAACAACGTGATCGGCCCGTACAAAGGCGGTATCCGCTACCACGCTTCCGTGAACCTCTCCATCCTGAAGTTCCTCGCTTTTGAGCAAACATTCAAGAACTCACTCACCACCCTTCCGATGGGTGGCGCCAAAGGTGGCAGCGACTTCTCGCCCCGTGGCAAGAGCAACGCCGAAGTGATGCGTTTCTGCCAAGCCTTCATGACCGAGCTGTACCGCCACGTAGGTCCCGATGAGGACGTTCCCGCAGGCGACATCGGCGTTGGCGGCCGTGAGGTAGGTTACATGTTCGGCATGTACAAGAAACTCACCCATACATTCAGCGGCATGTTGACCGGCAAGGGCCTGGAGTTCGGCGGTTCACTCATCCGCCCGGAGGCCACCGGCTACGGCAATGTCTATTTCCTCCAGAACATGCTGGCCACCCGCGGCATCGACATCAAGGGCAAGACCGTCCTCGTCTCCGGTAGCGGCAACGTGGCACAATACACCGTTGAGAAGTGCATCCAGTTGGGAGCCAAGGTGGTGACGATGTCCGACTCCGATGGTTACATCTACGACCCAGACGGCATCGACCGCGAGAAGCTCGACTGGATCATGGAACTGAAGAATGTTGAGCGCGGCCGTATCCGTGAGTACGCCGAGGAATTTGGTGTGAAATATGTGGCTGGTGCCAAGCCATGGAGCGAGAAGGCCGACATCGCCCTGCCTTCCGCCACCCAGAACGAGATCGACGGTGAAGCCGCCAAGGCCCTTGTTGCCAATGGTGTGTTCGCCGTGAGCGAGGGAGCCAACATGCCTTCCACCCCCGAGGCCATCAAGGTGTTCCAGGATGCCAAGATTCTCTACTCCCCGGGCAAGGCAGCCAATGCCGGCGGCGTGGCCGTGTCGGGCTTGGAGATGAGCCAGAACTCCGAGCGTCTGCGCTGGAGCCGCGAAGAGGTGGACGCCAAGTTGCATGACATCATGAACGACATCCACGCCAACTGCGTGAAATATGGCACCGAGGCCGATGGTTACATCAACTATGTGAAAGGCGCCAACGTGGCCGGCTTCCTGAAAGTGGCTAAGGCCATGATGGCACAAGGCATCGTATAAAATCTGAGAAATCATATAGGAATGGGGGCCGCAGACGCGGCCCCTATTTTTTTACAGGAGGTCTTGGGAAAAAAAGGAGAAAATAGGATGAAACCTTGCACTATTGAGGTTTTCTTTCTATATTTGCAGTCTTGGAGGAGACATCCTTCGCCGATTACCAACCAAGTAGAAAGTTATCAAAAAAATACGTCGCATCG
This sequence comes from Prevotella sp., assembly GCA_017619375.1. GTDB lineage: Bacteria > Bacteroidota > Bacteroidia > Bacteroidales > Bacteroidaceae > Prevotella. The sequence goes on from JAFZSL010000031.1 coordinate 132,806, forward strand.
TCAGCCTTTTGGTGTGGTTCTTGGTGGGAACCGCCCTTTTGGTGTACATACTGCTGCACATCCCAGCGGTACAGCGACATATTGGGCAACGCACGGCCAAGTTGATAGGCGAGAAACTTGGCACAGAAGTCAACGTGGGGAAAGTTGACCTTGGCTTTCTCAACCGTGTCATCATCGACGACGTGGAAATCTACGACCAGCAGGGCGAGAAAATGCTCACCGCCACCCGCTTGTCCGCCAAGGTGGGTCTCGGTCCCCTTCTCAAAGGAAAGGTGTCGGTGTCGTCCGCCCAGATATTCGGCATGCACGCCACCATCTACAAAGACAGCGTCGACTCCCCTCTCAACATCCAGTTCGCCCTCGACTCCCTCGCCTCACGAGATGACAGTTCGAAACCCCTCGACCTTCAAATCGGCTCCCTTGTCATCCGCCACGGCAATGTCAAGTACGACCGTCGCGACATCGCCCCCACCCCTGGAAAATTCTCACCGCACCACCTGGCCATCAGCAACCTGAGCGGGCATTTCATCATCAATCACATCACTGACAACGATGCCGACATCAAGGTCAAGAAAGCCTCGCTGCGCGAAGCCTCAGGCCTCGACCTACGCAACCTCTCCCTACACCTCAAAGCCAACAAGCAACAAACGCTCATCACCGAGGTGCACGCCGCCCTCCCCGAGAGCACCTTGGCAGCCGACACCCTGGTAGCCACCTACACCCTTGCAGACGGCAAGCCCGACATCGGCTCCTTGCAATACAGCGCAATTATCAACGAGTTGAAGGTCACCCCCTCCGACCTTGCTTTCGCCGTCCCTTCCCTACAACACGTCAAGAGCGCCGCCACCCTCTCTACACAATTCAACGGCACCGCCAGTTCGTTGAACGTGCAACAGCTTCAGCTGCATTGCGGCGATGCGGTGACGCTGAATGCCAGCGGCCAAGTGTCCGACCTTGACAGCACCCCCAAATGGCTCGCCCACATCAACCATCTCGAAGGCCAAGCCCCAGCCTTGCAGCAACTTCTCCGCGATGCCGGCACCACCTTCGACCTGCCCGCTCCAATTGTCAACATGGGACACCTCTCCTATAGCGGAGACCTCGGCAGCAACGGCCATGAGCACGCCATCACCGGCGACCTTGGAACCGACCTTGGCGACGCCAACATCAACATGCATATCAAAGGACAGCAGTTCAACGGGCGCATCGAGACCGAAGGATTCCATCTTGGCTCCCTTCTCGACCAACCGCAACTCGGCATCATCGCCTCCACCATCGACGTGGAAGGGCAACTCCCTATCACACGTGCCATGACACTTGCCGCCCGTGGCGACATCGCCCGACTCGATTACAACGGCCTCACCTACAACAACATCTACGTCGACGGACAATACGACAAGGAGACCTTCACCGGCGCCCTCAACATCGACGACCCCAACGGCCTGCTCTCCTTGGAAGGCACGGTCCACCTCTCCGACACCCCTTCCGGCTCACTGTCCGCCAGCGCACGACATCTCAACCCGGAAGCGCTCGGACTCCCCATAGCACCCAAAGACCACGTTTTCGACTTCGATTTGACGGCCGACCTCTCCGGCAACAGTCTGGAAACCCTCTCCGGGACACTTGACATCGATGGACTGCATATCCAAGGTCCGAAGAAAGACTTGCAATTGTCATCCCTCCATATCGACACTGACAACGGCAGCACCACCAAATACCTCGACGTGACCACCGACTTCGGCCACGCCACCCTCTCAGGCGACTATGACTACCGCCACATCGCCAACTGTGTTAGCAACATCATCCATCGCCAGTTGCCCTCCCTACTCCCCTCCACCCCATCCCACCCCCACAGCCACCTCACCTTTACCGCCGACATCGACCGAAGCGACTGGTTGCAACACTTCATCGACATCGACTTGAAACTCAACGCCCCGCTGCACATCGACGGCAGTGTCGACGACAGAGACAACCAACTCCAACTCACCGCGCGCACCCCCAGTCTCACCTACGATGGAAGCGACTATCATGATGTGGAAATGGAACTATGGACCAACAATGACACGCTCCACGCCACCGCCGCCGTCATCAAGCCGTTGGAGGACGACAAGCGCATCGACCTCGCCTTGAACGCCTCAGCCTGCAACGACCTGCTCACCACGCAACTGAGATTCCAAAACCATGGCGGCAAGCAGCAACTGCGCGGCAACTTGTCGGGCACCACAGAATTCCATCATCCAAACGGGTCGCCACTTTCCGCCCGCGTAAGAATGAACCCCTCGCAAATCTTCGTCAATGACATCCCCTGGGACATCACCCCCTCGCAAATCCAACTTGCCAAGAACAACATCGTCATCGACCATTTCACCATCAAGAACTCCGACCAGCACATCATCGTCTCGGGAGCCCTCACCGACAAGGCCACTGATACCATCCACGTGGACCTGAACCAACTCGACGCCGCCTTCCTCTCCGACATCATCAACACCAAAGGTGTCGACTTTGGCGGCAAGATTTCGGGCGACGCCTTCATCACCTCCGTATACGACACCCCCAAGGCACAAGCGCTGCTCAACATCGACCATTTCACCTTCACCGACGGCCTAATGGGCGACCTGGCAGCCACCGTGGACTGGAACGCCCGCGAGAATCGCATCAACATCGACGCCATCGCCATCGACGGCACTGAAGGACGGACGAAAATCGACGGCTACGTATCGCTTGCAGAAAACGAAATCAACCTCGACATCGACGCCGACGGCTCCCCCTTGCACTTCCTTGAACACCACATCGGGTCCGTCGTCGACAACATCGACGCTCGCATCGACGGCAAGGTGCGGCTCTTCGGTCCCCTGCGCAACGTCAACCTCGAGGGGAAGGTGGTGGCCAACGGCGATGTCAGCATCTCCAGCCTCAACACCCATTACATGATGTACAATGACACCGTGCTGGTCATCCCCGACCACATCATCTTCCTCAACGACACCATACTCGACCGCGAAGGACACCGAGGCATCCTCACCGGCAGCGTCGACCACCAACACTTGAGCCAATTCACCTTCGACCTTCACGTCAACGCCAACAACATGCTCTGCTATGATTTCAAGGAATTCGGCGACAACACCTTCTGCGGCACCGTCTATGCCTCCGGCAACTGCCACATCAAAGGAGTACGTGGCGAGACGACCATCGACGTGAACGCGACAACAGAGAAGAACACCATCTTCCATTACAACGCCGCCGGACCCGACGCCCTCAGCAACCAAGACTTCATCGTGTGGAACGACGTCACTCCAGAATTGCTGGACTACTCCGACCTCCCCTCGGCCAGCGGCAGCCAACCCGTCAAGAAGAAGCGCCAAGAAAGCGTCACGAAAGAGATAGACCTCCCATCCAACCTCAGGATGAACCTTAACATCAACGCCACTCCCGACGCCTGTCTGCGACTGCTGATGGACGAGAGCAGCGGCGACTACATCTCCCTCTACGGCAACGGAGCACTTCGCGCCTCCTATTTCAACAAAGGAGCCTTCAACCTCTATGGCAACTACATCGTCGACCACGGCCTATACAAACTCACCATCCAAAACGTACTGAAAAAAGACTTCCAATTCCAACCCGGAGGCACCATCTCCTTCGGCGGCAACCCCTACGACGCCACGCTCGCCTTGAAAGCCATCTACACCGTGAACGGCGTACCCCTCTCCGACCTCAACATCGGCAACAACTTCACCACGAACAACATTCGCGTGAACTGCATCATGAACATCGGCGGGACTCCTGAGCAACCATCCATCGACTTTGACATGGAAATGCCCACCGTGAGCAGCGACGCCGAGCAGATGGTGCGCAGCGTCATCAACAGCGAGGAAGAACTCAACCAGCAAGTCATCTACCTGCTTGCCATCGGCCGTTTCTACAACCAAAATGAAGACAACAGCAGCGAGACAGGCCAAAGCCAAACCAGCCTTGCCATGCAGAGCCTCCTCAGCGGCACCATCAGCCAGCAAATCAACAATCTGCTAAGCAACGTCATCAAGAGCAACAACTGGAATTTCGGCGCCAACATCTCCACCGGCGACGAGGGTTTCAACAATGCCGAATACGAAGGACTCCTCAGCGGCCGCCTCCTCAACAACCGCCTCCTCTTCAACGGCCAGTTCGGCTACCGCGACAACCCCAACGCCACCACCAGTTTCATCGGCGACTTCGACATCCAATACCTCCTCTTCCCCAACGGCAACCTCTCAGTGAAAGTATACAACCAAACCAACGACCGCTATTTCATCAAGAACAGTCTCAACACACAAGGCATCGGCCTCATCATGAAGAAAGACTTCAACGGATGGCGCGAACTCGTTGGTTGGAGCAACAGAAAAAAGAAAAACAAAAACCAACAAAAATGAAACACATGACCATGGCCATCCTTACAGCCATCACCCTCACCGCCCTGCCAGCAATGGCAAAAGACAAGACCGTGACCCTAAGAGTCGTCCAGACCAGCGACGTCCACGGCTGCTTCTTCCCCTATGACTTCATCAACCAAAAGCCTTTGCGGGGAACACTCGCCAGAGTCTCCACCTATGTCAACGACCTGAGGAAGACCTACGGCGACCACGTCATCCTCCTCGACAACGGTGACATCCTTCAAGGTCAACCCACCTGCTACTACAGCAACTACGTAAAGACCGACCTGCCCAACGTAGCCGCCGAGGTCATCAACTACATGGGTTACGACGCCGAGACCTTCGGCAACCATGACATAGAGACCGGTCACGCCGTCTATGACAAATGGGTCAAGGAGGTGAAATGCCCCATGTTAGGCGCCAACATCATCGACACGAGCACGGGCAAGCCCTATGTGGCACCATACACCATCCTCGAGCGCAGCGGTGTGCGCATCGCCATCCTGGGCATGCTCACCCCCGCCATTCCAAGTTGGTTGAACGAGGAAATATGGAGCGGTCTCCATTTCGACGACATGGTGGAGAGCACCCGCTACTGGATGAAATATCTCAAGGAGAATGAACATCCCGACGTGGTAATCGGTCTCTTCCACTCCGGCTGGGACGGCGGCATCGTCACTGAAGAATACGTGGAAGACGCCACCCAACGCATCGCCCAGAACATACCCGGTTTCGACCTTATCCTGTACGGACACGACCATACCCAAAACGAGAAAGTGGTGCGCAACATAGAAGGAAAGGACGTGCTCTGCCTCGACCCCTCCAGCAATGCGCTGATGGTGTGCGACGCCACCATCAAGGTGACCATCGGCAAGCGCAAGAAGGTGACAAAAAAGGAAGTGACCGGCCAGGTGGTCAGCGTGCAAGACCTTCCCGTCGACCAGCAATTCGTAGAGCACTTCCAGCCTGCCATCGACAGTGTAAAAGCCTACGTGGGCAGGAAGATCGGTGAATTCGAGAACACCATCTACACCCGCGACTGCTATTTCGGCAACGCCGCCTTCACCGACTTCATTCACGACCTCCAACTCCAAATCACCGGTGCCGACATTTCGTTCAACGCCCCCCTTTCGTTCAACATCAGCATCAAGGCAGGTCCGGTGCACATGAGCGACATGTTCAACCTCTACCGCTTCGAGAACCTCCTCTACGTGGTGCGGATGACCGGCGAGGAGATACGCAAGCACCTGGAGATGAGTTATGACCTGTGGGTGAACACGATGAAGAGTCCCGACGACCATATCATGCTGCTCAGCGACGATGCAAAAGACGACAAGCAACGTTACATGTTCAAGAACCTCGCCTTCAACTTCGACAGCGCCGCCGGCATCGACTACGAGGTGGACGTGACGAAGCCCGATGGTGAGAAAGTGCGCATCCTGCGGATGAGCAACGGAGAACCTTTCGATGAACACAAATGGTATAACGTGGCTATGAACAGCTACCGTGGCAACGGCGGTGGTGAACTGCTCACCAAGGGTGCTGGCATCCCCCATGAGGAATTGAAGAACCGCATCATCTACCAAAGCGAGCGCGACCAACGCCACTACCTGACGGAAGAGATAGAAAAAGCCGGACGCATGAATCCCCAGGCTCACCACAATTGGCGTTTCGTACCCGAAGAATGGACGTTGCCCGCCATCGAACGCGACCGCAAACTGCTGTTTCCCAAGGATGAAAGATGAATTGAATCTTAGCTTCGCTGATTTATAAAATGTTTTACTGGTTTATTTTCTGCAAGGACGACCTGTTGCTGGAACGCCAAGCCGACGGCAGTTGGGACGTGCCATTCCAAGAGGAGCCACCCGTGCCTTTGAAAACGTGGACCACGGTTCACAACATCAGTCCAACGCTCGACGGGAATGAGGTGAAGACCTACCGCATCGACCATCCAGTGGCTTCCGACGACCACCATATGATGTGCGGATTACGGAAGTCCTACCAACTGCTGCCCTACCCCACTTATATGAAGGCCGGTAAATGCGCCGAGATTCTCTATTGGGACGACAACACGAAATATTGCGGGGTATGCGGCGGTCCCATGCGTCTACACACCGACATCTCCAAGCGCTGCACCTGTTGTGGCAAGGAGGTGTGGCCGCAGTTGGCCACGGCGGTGATATGCCTGGTGAGCCGTGGCGACGAGGTGCTATTGGTGCACGGCCGCAATTTCAAGAGCGACTTCTACGGCCTTGTCGCCGGCTTCGTGGAAACCGGTGAGACATTAGAGGAAGCCGTGGAACGGGAAGTGATGGAAGAAACCGGCATCCACATCCGCAACATCCGTTATTTCTCCAGTCAGCCGTGGCCCTACCCCTGCGGTCTGATGGTGGGTTTCTTCGCCGAGTATGACAACGGAAAGATTCACTTGCAACGTTCGGAGCTCTCCCGCGGGGGATGGTTCAAACACAATGCCCTTCCCACCATTCCGGAGAAGCTTTCCATCGCTCGCAAACTGATCGACCATTGGCTGTCAGGATTTTGACAGCATTCGCTATTGACAATTTTTTAGCGGAATATGATACGTGTCCCCCGTCACTGCAGTGAGCATGGCGGGGGATACTTTTTACGATGACAAGAATGCTCAGGCGGATTTGTAATATTTGTAATCCGCCTGAAGACAACATAAGAATTTGCAATGCGATTTAATCGATATAAAACATTGACAATGAAGATTTTAGCGGATTACAAATCCTTATGTTTCATACTTCGGGATTGCAAATCCCGATGAACATTCTTGGCGCTTGTTGTTTCCAGTCTTATTCCCGGCAACTGGCATAGAGGTCTGCGAGCGATGGTTTAGGAACCCCTTTGGTCACCGCTGTGTCGAGATCGCGCTTCGCTTCCTTCTTTTTTCCCATCTTGATGAGGAGGTCGGCCCTTGAGAGGAGGAAGTCCACGTTGTCAGGATCGAGGCGAATGGCTTGCGAGAAGTCGTATTCCGCCACCTCCATCATTCCCCTCTCCTGTTCCATCCCCGCCCTGGCAGCATAGGCCACGGCATTATCGGGATATTGCTCCACGAGACGGTTGATCATGTTCATCGCTTCGGTATAGCGCATGTCCTTCTGATTGAGCAGCGCCAACCCCAGTTGTCCGTTGAAATTTCCCGGAACGACCTTGAGCATCCGTTCATAATCCTTTCTGGCAAAAGGATACTTGTGAAGTCGTTCAAAAGCATATGCCCTATAATAAAGAGCGGCAACGTTGTCGGAATCCTTGGCGAGCACCACGTCGTATTCCTGACGGGCATAGTCCCACTGTTCCAGGAGGAGGTTCCACGATGCCTTTCTCAATCTCAAGTCCACGTTGTCGGGAAACTTCCTGAGTTTTTCGGCGGCTTCGGCCAAAGAGTCCTTCAACTCAGCATAAGATTGCGCATGAATGGTCACCGTAAACAAAACAGCAACCCCCAACAAGACAAGTCTTCTCATTGATTCTTGATCCAATCGACAATCCATTGTCCCACCTCACGCGTGCCATAAGCAGCACCGCCCTCCACCTGAATTTCCGGAGTGCGCACGTTTGCATCGAGACTGGCGTCCACCGCCTTCCTCACCAATGCCGCCTCATCGTTAAGGCTGAAATGCTCGAGCATCATGGCCACGGACAAGATTTGCGCGAGCGGGTTGGCGAGATTCATCCCCGCTGCCTGAGGCCACGAGCCATGCACAGGTTCGAACACCGGCGTGCTCTCTCCGGTTGAAGCGGAAGGCAACAACCCCATTGAACCAGAGATGCAACTCCCCTCGTCGGTAAGGATATCTCCGAAAGTGTTCTCCGTGACCATCACGTCGAAGAACGTTGGTTCGGCAATCATCCGCATGGCGGCGTTGTCAACAAACATGTAATCCACCTTGACATCAGGGTAGGATGGTTCCATCTCCTTGGCAATCTGCCTCCACAGCCTGCTTGAGGCGAGAATGTTAGCCTTGTCCACCACCGTGAGATGATGATGGCGTTTCCTGGCATAGTCGAAGCCCACCTTCAAGATGCGCTCTACTTCCGGCCGTGTGTAATAATTGGTGTCGTAAGCCTTGTCATTGTCCTGATATTTCTCACCGAAATACATGCCACCAGTGAGTTCGCGGATGCAGATGAAGTCGGCTCCCTCCACGAGTTCCGCCCTCAACGGACTCTTGTGCAAGAGGCATTTGAAAGTCTGCACAGGCCGGATGTTGGCAAAAAGGCCCAAGCGCTTGCGCATGGCCAGCAATCCCTGCTCCGGCCTCACCTTTGCAGTAGGATCGTTGTCATACTTGGGGTCTCCCACTGCGGCGAAGAGGACAGCGTCGGCATCCTTGCAGGCTTGGAATGTCTCTTCAGGGAAAGGGTCGCCCACCTCTTCGATGGCCTTCGCCCCGCAGATGGCCTCGACGTAAGTCACTTCATGTCCGAATTTTTCAGCGATGGCATCCATGACGGCCACGCCTTGTGTCATGATCTCTGGTCCTATACCGTCGCCAGAGAGGACGGCTATTTTAAGTTTCATATCAGTATGGTTTTATGATTGGTAATAGGAGGTTTTAGGAGATAATAGGAGTTTTTAGGAGGACCAAGAGATATTTCAGCTTTGCTCCTCGAAGATGTTGAGCATGCGGAGGGTGGCCTTGATGGCGGCCTCTGTCTGGTCGGCGTCGAGTCCCCTTGTCCTGATCATCTTGTCGCCATTTCTCCAAGTGATGACCGTTTGCACGAGAGCGTCTGTTCGCCCTCCCGGCGGTATGGTGACGGCGTAGTTGGCCAGGATGGGGAAAGTGCGGTCAAGGTAGGTCTTGTAGATTTTCCTCAACGCCTTCACGAAAGCGTCGTACTGCCCGTCGCCCGTAGACTCGGCAGCATATTGCTTCCCACGGATTTCCACCTTGATACTTGCTATAGGCTTGAGTCCATAGGTAGAGGTGACCATATAGGAGATGAGTTTGACCTTCTCTTCCGGCGTAGTGTGCTTGAGGACATCGTTGACGATGTAAGGCAGGTCATCCTGCGTGACGATTTCCTTCCTTTCCCCCAGTTCGGTGATTCTTTTCGACACTTTCGCCATCTGTTCCGCAGTGAGTTCCAATCCGAGTTTTTGAAGGTTGAGTGCGACATTGGCCTTGCCGCTATTCTTTCCCAGCGCGTACTCCCTTCTTCTGCCAAACCTTTCCGGGACGAGGGCGTTGCAATAGAGCAGGTTCTTGTTGTCCCCGTCGGCATGCACCCCTGCCACCTGGGTGAAGACATTGTCGCCCACGATGGGTTGGTTGGGTGCTATGGCAATGCCGCTGTACTCCTCAACCAAACGGCTGATGTCGTTGAGTTTGTCCTCCTTGATGTTAGTCCTTGCGAGGAATTGGTCCTTGAGAATGACTTGCACGCTGGCCAGGGGAGCATTGCCACATCGCTCGCCGAGGCCGTTGACCGTCACATGGATTCCCTTGGCTCCACAAAGCACTGCCGCAAGAGAGTTGGAGACGGCGAGGTCGTAGTCATTGTGAGCGTGGAAGTCGAAATGGACGTCAGGGAAGCGTTTCCTCATTTTCCTAAAAAACTCGATGACTTGCAAAGGATTTGTGATGCCTAAGGTGTCGGGCAGCATGAAACGCTTGATGTTGGTCTTGACGAGTTGTTCCATGAGGCGGTAGATGTAGTCAGGCGAGTCGTGCATCCCACTGCTCCAGTCCTCAAGATAGATGTTGACCCCCATGCCTTTCTTTTCGGCATAGTCGAGGGACCTCATGATGTCATCCAAGTGCTCGTCAGGTGTTTTATGGAGTTGCTCCGTGCAATGTTTGAGCGACCCCTTCGCCAGGAGATTGATGTTGTGGCATCCACAACTGTCAATCCAGTCGATGGACTGTTTCCCATCGACGAAACCGAGCACCTCCACCTTGTTGAGCATCCCCACCTTCTCCGCATACTTGCAGATGAGTTTTACCGCATCCTTCTCCCCTTCCGACACCTTGGCCGAGGCCACCTCCAACCTGTCGACATTGATGTCGTTCATGAGCATTCTTGCGATCATGAGTTTCTCATGAGGGAGGAAAGAGACGCCGCTGGTCTGCTCGCCATCCCTGAGCGTGCTGTCCATGATCTCGATGAGCGGGTGTGTGAAAGTCGTCGTTTCCATCAGTTGTTCTTGCTTTCCCATGCTTCTATCTTGTCCGTGTTTTGAAGAAGGAAGTCAATGTCGTCGAGCCCGTTGACCAGGCAATGCTTCTTGTAGCCATTGATTTCGAAGTGTTCGCTCCTTCCCGTCGCGAGGTTGGTGACAGTCTGGTTGGGCAGGTCTACCTCCACCTCCATCTTAGGATTGTCATGGATGCATTGGAAGAGTTCGGCGAGGAAGCCCTCCGTCACCACCACAGGCAGGACGAAATTATTGAGTTCGTTGTTCTTGTGTATGTCGGCAAAAAAGGAACTGATGACGACTCTGAAGCCATATCCGGCGATGGCCCAAGCGGCATGTTCTCTCGACGAGCCAGACCCGAAATTCTTCCCTACGACGAAGATGCATCCTCCGTAGGTAGGGTCATTAAGCACGAAGTCCTTGATGGGTTTTCCTTCCTTGTCGTATCTCCAGTCTCGGAAGAGATTGTCACCGAATCCCTCCTTGTCTGTAGCCTTGAGGTATCGCGCCGGTATGATTTGGTCGGTGTCCACATTTTCAAGGGGCAGTGGCACACATGTTGACTTGATGATATTGAATTTCTGTTTCATGATCTTATTCTTTTTACGAAATGGGAGGAATAATCGGAGTAATCTGAGTGACCGGAGGTCACATCAACTCCCTTGGGTCGGTGATGACACCTGTGACAGCGGCGGCGGCAGCCACCAAGGGACTGGCGAGAATCGTCCTGGCACCAGGTCCCTGTCGTCCTTCGAAATTGCGGTTGCTGGTGGAGACACAGTATTTTCCTTCTGGCACCTTGTCGTCGTTCATGGCGAGACAGGCCGAGCATCCAGGTTGTCTGATTTCGAAACCCGCCTCAGCAAGCACCCTGTCAAGACCTTCTTCGCGAATCTGCCTATCCACCTCCCAACTGCCCGGAACGAGCCATGCGATGATGTTATCTGCCTTCTTCCTGCCTTTCACCATATTGGTGAAGGCACGGAAGTCCTCTATCCTTCCGTTGGTGCAAGCGCCGAGGAACACATAGTCGACAGGGTGTCCCAACAGCGATTCGCCCTCTTTCAAACCCATGTATTCCAATGCCTTTTTGAAGGAAGCCCTTGCTCGTGGCTCAACGCTTTCCTGCGTGGGAATCTTTTCAGTGACGGCAATGCCCATGCCGGGATTTGTGCCATAAGTGATGCGTGGCAGGATGTCGGCGGCATCGAAAACCAGTTCCTTGTCAAACACGGCATCGTTGTCGCTCTTGAGCGTTCTCCAATATTCCACCGCCTTCTCCCATTCCTCCTCCTTGGGTGCATATGGCCTGCCCTTGAGATAAGCGAAAGTGATGTCATCGGGAGCCACGAATCCTCCCCTCGCACCCATTTCTATGCTGAGGTTGCAGAGAGTGAGACGGCCTTCCATGGACATTTCTCTTACGACATCGCCAGCATATTCGATGAAATGCCCGGTTGCCCCTGATGTGGTCAGCTGAGCCATGAGATAGAGAGCCACGTCTTTGGGTGTGACACCTTTTCCCAATTTGCCGTTGATGGTGATTCTCATCGACTTGGGTTTCTGTTGGAGGATGCACTGCGAGGCGAGCACCATCTCCACTTCAGACGTGCCGATTCCGAAAGCGACGGCCCCCACAGCCCCATGGGTGGAAGTGTGAGAGTCACCACACACGATGGTCATCCCGGGGAGCGACAGCCCCTTTTCAGGTCCCACAACATGGACGATGCCATTGTCGGGCGACATCATGCCGAAATGTGCGAGTGAGAACTCCTTGCAGTTGCGTTCGAGTGTGTCCACCTGTTTCTTGGACACTGGGTCCTCGATGGGTTTGTCCTGGTCGTGGGTGGGAGTGTTGTGGTCGGGCATGCAAAAGATTTGTCCAGGCCTTAAACATTTCAGTTTCCTTGCTCTCATGCCATCGAAAGCCTGTGGCGAGGTGACCTCATGGCAATACATACGGTCGATGTATAGTTGAGTGGGACCATCCTCCACCAATTGCACGACGTGCCTGTCCCAAATTTTGTCGAATAGGGTGTTCATAAATGTTTTTCCTTGAATTTGTTGATGCAGTCGATATATGCCTCCACCGACGCGGTGACGATGTCGGTATTGGCTCCAAAGCCGTAGTAAAGTCCCCCATCATATTCCACAGACATGTGAACCTTTCCCACGTCGTTGGAACCTTTTGAAATGGCTTGGATGGTGAACTCCTTCATGGTCATTTTCTTCTGTATGATTTTCTTGAGCGCGTTGATGGCCGCATCCACGGGTCCGTTTCCAGTGGACGCCGCCTCGAATTTCTGGTTGCTGATGTCCAAACCGATGCTGGCAACGCTTCTCACGCCCATTCCCGTGGTCACCTGCAGGAAATCGAGTTTGACAGCGTGCGTCTCTGCGGTGTCGGCCCCGGCAATCATGAGGATGTCGGCGTCGGTGACCTCCTTTTTCTGGTCGGCGAGTTTAAGGAACTTCTCATAAATCTTGTCGATCCTGCTCTCGTTGTCCACATTGACGCCCAGCACCCGGAGTCGGTATTTGAGCGCCGCCCTTCCCGATCTTGCGGTAAGTACGATGGAATTGTCGTCAAGTCCGATGTCCTTAGGGTCGATGATCTCATAAGTGCCGGCATCCTTGAGCACTCCATCCTGGTGAATGCCGCTGGAATGTGCGAATGCATTGCGTCCCACGATGGCCTTGTTGGGCTGAACGGGCATGTTCATCAAGCTCGACACCAGGCGGCTGATGGGATAGATTTTTGTGGTGTTGATGTTGGTCTCCAGGCCGAGGTTCTTATGGCATTTGAGGATCATGGCTATTTCCTCGAGCGAGGTGTTACCCGCTCTTTCCCCTATCCCATTGATAGTGACCTCCACCTGCCTTGCCCCATTGACGACCCCCTCGAAAGTGTTGGCGGTGGCCAATCCGAGATCGTTATGGCAGTGGGTGGAGATGACGGCGTTGTGTATGCCATCGACATGTTCCATGAGGTATTTGATTTTCTCCCCATACTCTTGCGGCAGGCAGTATCCCGTGGTGTCGGGTATGTTGACGGTGGTGGCACCGGCCTTGATGACAGCTTCTATCACCCTTGCGAGATATTCGTTGTCGGTGCGTCCGGCATCCTCGGCATAGAACTCCACGTCCTCGACATACTTCTTGGCATATTTCACGGCGGCGACTGCCCTCTCGATGATTTCCTCCCTGGTGGAATTGAACTTGAACTTGATATGGGAGTCACTGGTTCCGATGCCGGTATGGATGCGTTTGTGCTTGGCATACTGCAGCGATTCCACCGCCACATCGATGTCTTTTTCCACGGCCCTGGTGAGGGCGCAGATGACGGGCCATGTCACGGCCTTGGAGATTTCGATGACCGAGTGGAAGTCACCCGGACTGGAGATGGGAAAGCCCGCCTCAATCACATCCACGCCCAGCAGTTCGAGCTGTCGTGCCACTTCGATTTTCTCCACGGTGTTGAGCTGGCATCCGGGAACTTGCTCGCCGTCGCGCAGCGTCGTGTCGAAAACATACAATCTGTCATTCATATACTTCAATATTAAAAAACCTTTGTGCAATCCAGGCACCCCTCATCAACAAAAAAGCCTTTCACACTTCTGGAAGTGAGAAAGGCCATATCCTGTCAACAGGTATCTTCAAACGCGCACCTTGTCACTTCCCGCAGCTCTTGGCAGTAGGAGGTCAATAATGCCGATAATAATACTGTTGTTAGTCATTGTCGAAAGTCTTAATGAAAAGGTCTCCACAAGGGAGTTTCGTCTTTGCGATTGCAAAAGTAGCACTTTTCAGCCATCCAAACAAATAATTTGACACTTTTTTGGTGTTTTTTTGCGTCATTTTTTTATTTCCCATGGTTGGCGGCCACTTTTCCAAGGAGAAATCACCTTCATAAGATGTTGCCAACTTTGACCTTTATCTCATCTCCGCGATAAATGACTTGCCGGGTCTCTCCATTCACCAGGCGTACTTGGAACTGTCGAGCCTCAGGCATACCTACGAACCGTCCCTCACGTTTTCCTATCGTCAATTCCTTCTGGCTTTCATCCCACTTCAAGACGATGCGCGAACATGCCCCCTTTTCATAATCGTTGCTCCATCCATCGTCCTCATAGAGGGTGAAGACGGCATCGGCACCTGGATAAACACGTAATTCCATCGGGCCGTGTTGTGTCATCGAAGAAAGGAGCGGGTCGACAGCCAACGGCAGGATGCTGCCCCCACGCACGAACACGGGAATACGGGTCTTGTCGATGCGTGTTGTCACGGTTTGCCCACCCTTATAGGACTCCCCCGTCAGGTAGTCATACCAGCCCTTCTCTTCATTTGGAAGGTAAGTCTGCCATGTCGTCAATCCAGGTTTGGTGACCGGCGAGATCAGTAGTGACTTGCCAAACATGTAATCACAATCCTGATGCAAGGCAGTCGGGTCATCGGGGAAGTCGAAGACCAACGGACGCATCAACGTGGAGCCATCGTAGGTGACGGCGGCTGCAAGGCTGTAGACATAAGGTTGTATGTGGTAACGCTCATTCAGGCACTTGGTGATGATGTCCTGCGCCTCCTTTCCATAGTTCCATGGTTCGGTGTTGCTCATATAGCCATGAACCCTCATCAAAGGTAGATAGACGCTCGTCTCTATCCATCTCAACATCCTCTCGATGTATTGCGGGTCTTCATACTGGTCGCGTGGACGGAAGAAGCCACCAGCGTCATAGGTCCACCATGGAATGCCGGCCGCCTGCATGCCGAGTCCCGCAATGATTTGACGGCGGAAAGTCTCCCAGTCGTTGCCAACGTCGCCAGACCACAAGGCAGAGCCATATCTCTGAATGCCGGGGAAGCCGCATCTGGTGAGAATCATCGGCCTCTGCTGCGGCCTGTCTTTCCTCAACCCTTCATACACGGTCTTGTTCACCAACAGGGGATATACATTGCGCACCTTCTCGCCACTCCATTTCCCATTGTTGACTTTCCTTCCTACGAGGTCGTCGTTCTCTGGTTCCGTAGCATCCTGCCACCATGCATCGATGCCGAGTGGGAGGAGCCTCTGGCTGAAATTCCTCCAATAGGCGTCGGCGGCATCTTTCGAGAAAAAGTCAATCCAGTCTGTTCCTGGGATGTAATGTCCGGCCTGCTCCATCTGCTTGCCCACCTCGGAGTTCTTGTCGATCTTCGACCACACGCTCAACATCAGTTTGATGCCCCTTGAATGCAGGCTGTCAGTCAATTGTTTCGGGTCTGGATAATATTCCTCGTCGAACCTCATGGAGTTCCATCCATATTTACCCCAATACTGCCAGTCCTGGACGAGCACGTCGATGGGCATGTTTTCCTTTCTGAAACGGTCGGCGGTGGACAGGATTTCCTCTTGCGAATGGAACCGCTCCCTGCAATGGATGTATCCAGTGGCCCACCTCGGCATCAGCGGCGCCTTGCCCGTCAACTCGCGGTAGGTGGCGATGACCTCGTCGGCAGAACCCACGAAAACAGTATAGTCAACAGCCTCTGCCACGGGTGACTTGAAGACGGTCTCATCCTTGACGAGTTGATAATACAGGACGGGGGAGTCGCCATTTGAAAGTTCCGCCGTCACCTCGTGCTTCCCTTTTTTCAGGTGCACGATGGTCGATGCCGTCGGCGGCAGCCACAGGTTCTGCATCTCTATGACGGTGTTTCCATCGATGACCAAGTTGTGCCGACGAGCCATTTTCTGCCCCACATCGAGCAGGAGTGCGTAGTCGCCCTCCTTGGTAATGGAGAGCGTCTCCTTGAAGATGTTGCGCTCGCGCACTTCCCTCCTTCCTCCTTCGGTGGAGGTGACATTCACCATCTCCTTCTCTCCCACACCTTCGGCCTTCACCAGTGCGACATGGTTTTCCGCAGGATTGAACTCCACGAGTCCGTAATTGTTCCACAACAGGCCATACCCCTTGTTAGAGAGGATCATAGGTATGGAAATCTGCGTGTTGACCTGTGTCAGTCGCCTTGACAAACCACGGATGTTGGAAAAGCCATCCTGGAACTGTCCCAATCCATAGAGGCACTCATCCTTTGGCGAAGCGAATGCCAATGTCGCTCCACCATCGGCCAATCGATGTTGGGTGGCGACAAGCACCGCCCTCCCCTCCTTGTCCCTGATGGTCACGGTGTGTTTCCTTTTATCTACATCCACCTTGAGGTCATTTTGCACCTCATCGTGTTTCACATACAACCAGTCGGGAAGGTCACTGTCGTCAGCATGCTCATAATATTGGATACGAACGGCGTTTTTCGCCACTTTCCTGACATTCAGCCACCCTTTTCCGAAAGGAATGCCTTGGGCTTGTAATGAAACGGACACGAAGAGTGACAAGAACAAGAATAGTCTTTTCATGATGTGGATTGTTATAGATGGACAACAAAGGTACTAAAATTTCGATTGAGCGAGAAAGAAAGGAATGAATTTATTTCTTCGAGCGTGAGATTTTTTGAAATCAGCGATTGAAAATCCCAATTTCAACACTCCCTTTATCGAATTATCAGAATAGCAACGACACGGAGCCATAGGGTAAAGACTCCATGGCTCCGTGTCGCAAATGTGGTATTCACATCAAAATGAGGTCATTCTCCAAGGACGATTCCTACAAGAATTGTCACATCAGTTACATTAACGATTCCATCACCATTGACGTCGGCAGCGACATGGTCGTATGCCGGCCATATAAACGGTTCCTCCATGTCATCATCCAAAACAATACTGACAAGTGCGGTGACATCAGTTATATTGACGACGCCATCCTTGTTCACGTCACCGATGAGTTTTTCCTTGAGAGGTGTCTGGAAGGCTATCTCATAGAGGTATCCGCGATACGTACCAGCCTCCACCTTGTATATCTTCCCGGCCTCGAGGCCATCGGCACTCAAATCCGCTGTACTTTGATAAGTTGAGAATTCAATATTCTTGACGTGTGTTGATGAAGCGGTCAACGTACCATCATCATTCAACGTACATTCATAGACTCTGAGATAGGTGGGGTATGATGAAGAAGAATAGTAAGACCTACCGAAATAGCCAAGCAACCTCACTGCCGTCACATTGCTCACATAGAACGTGGCATTGTATAAAGTAGTCCCTCTCGAGCTGGCATTGCCCAACACACGTGCTGCAGCCGTGGTGAAATAAGTATCATTTCCGCAATAGGGGCTATCTTCAGAGAATTTTCCCATCCAGTTTGCTTGATCCCCTCCGGTGTATGGACTTCCCGAAGCGGAAGTGATATTGGAATTCATCCATGCCTGCGGATGCCCACTACCTAATGTTGAACTTTCAGGGCTGTATTTTGCACCCACCAAAGCACCATATACGGGCAGTGTGAGCCATGCCACGTTGTCATTCTTGTATTCTTTGTATTCATAGAGACTATTCAGCAATGCTGTACGCCATCCCTGGTCGTCTATGGTTTTGTAGTTGGCGATGTTGAGATAGGCATCTGCGGCAGTCCCCCCTTCTGTTGCTGTGGCACTGAGATTGATGGTCACGCTTTGTGCTCCCTGGCTTGCCAGAGTGATGGAGCCGGTGAACGTATCTGCCCTATCGGCATTGAAAGTCACAGTCACCTCCACACCCTGCTCGATGGCGGAAACCGGGATGGTGTTTGTGCTGACGCTGAAGACGTTGTTGGCATCGTTGAGAGTCACAGAGATATCTTGGCTGAGGAACCGTCCAGAGACAGTGAAAGTCTGCGTGTATTCTTGGTTGATTTGCCCGTTGAAGGTGAGTTCAGACACATTGGCAACGATGGTAGGTGTGGCAACTTGGGATGTGCCATGGATGTTGACAACCACATCTTCAGCCCCTTGACTCGAAAGCGTGATGGTGGCGTCGTTCTGTCCAGCCACGGTTGGTGTCCACGTGACGGTGACATCCACCCCGTTCTCAGCAGCCTGACGAGTAATGCTGGTCTTGTTGATGCTGTACACATGGTTGGGGTCATTAAGCGTGACCGAGATGTTTCCTTCGAGGCTCAAGCCTTTCACATTCAACGTCTGTGTATAGGTCTGTGTGGTGTAACCTTCGAATGACAGTTCTGCGGGTGTAGCGACGATGCTTGGTCCTCCTGAAACCCCGAGTATATACTTGATGCCAGCGAGAGCATCGATTTTTCCATTTCCGAAATGCGAGGCATTGGGACCGGAGGTTGTATAATAATCCTTGATGGCCGTCTGCTGCATCACCTCCTTGATATCATCGTTGGTCATTTGCTTATTCACCTCCTTTGCAGCCTGCAACCACAGAGCCACGATACCTGCAGCCGTTGGTGTGGCCATCGACGTTCCATCCATTGCCGCGTAAGGATTGGTGGTATTGGCGTTCACACGATCCTCCTTGTAATCGCCAGTGGTATAATCCGAACTGTAATGGTTGACAGCAGACACGATACGTGCACCAGGAGCCGTAATCCAAGGATATTGCAATCCCGTCGGACTTTCGTTAGCAGTGGCATAGCTTGAGAAATAGGCGATATCATCGACGGTGAAAGAGCTACTGTAGTCATGTGTTGTACCATTATAGTCTTTGATGACGTTTTTCGACACGTATGCACCTATGGAGATGACATTGGGATAAGTAGCCTCGTCACTCACCGTCATATCATCAGACCCAGCCTTCCAATTGTATCCGCTTGTAGTGAGATGGTTGGTGAAATAGCAATAATTGCCTCCCCAAACATCGACGAATGCACTGCCATTGGTGGGATAGAATTCGACAGCCAGCGTATATTTGCTCTTATAATAGGTTTCCCCGTTTTGTGTCGTTGATGTGGTGCTTCTGGATGTCAACCCCGAGGTATAGAGCAATATCTGAGTCTTGTCGGAATCGATAAAATCCTTGTAAGCATAAAGATTTCCACTGAAATAACTACTTAGTCCGGAGACACTCGCCCCACTGGTGCTTGGATTGACAGTGACAGTGGTTTTAACAGCCCCCGTGGTTGCGTCGAGCACATGGATTTTGCATCCCATGCTGCTGACATTGGTTGACCGGCACCAGACGTTGGCAATCGGGCCATAGTAAAAATATCCGCCATCAGTGTTGGTATAGTAATGGCTCCTGAGAATTGTCCTCAAAGGATTGCTGCTGCTTGCCGTAGCCGAAACATGATAGCCGCCACCCTCATTATCCTTGGATTTGCCAGCGTCATTGGATGCGGCGAAAAGACAAATGTGATTGGAATGGCTGGGACCGAAATAGGTGTTTATGACATCAGCGAAGTCTCCTGTGCCATCATGGGGTCCAAACTGCGACCCCCAGCTGTTGCTCACCACGACAGGAAGGTTTTGTTGGTCGGCATAAGAGATAATATTTGCGAAAGCATTGCTAATGTACGAGTCAGCCAGTCCGTTGACACCTGCCAAATAGAGGTCGGCTCCTGGTGCCATACCACCATACGTAGCATTGGCATGGTCGTCGGTTACGGTGACACTGCTCCCGCTGATAATGACACTCGAACCACCCGCAGTGGAACAAGTATGAGTGCCGTGGTCGGAACTTGAGTCATCAGTAGTGGGCGAGCTACTGGTAATAGACGTATATTCCTTGGCCGTTGAGCCATTATAAACGTACGCCCTTTTGATGCGGCTGTTGCCAGCTTTGTCTTTGAAGGCGATATGCTGGAAGTCGATGCCATCGTCGATGACAGCAAGCAACACTCCGGTGCCGTCATAGCCATGAGATAGCCCTTCCGCCCGTGCATCGTCGGACCAAGTGAGCACATCGTCAGTATTGGTTTTCTTCCGTGCCTCATTGGTGGATGGTTTCATCAACGGCGAGACATTGATACGTGTCACATTGCCTATGGCCGCCGCCTCCTCAATCTTGTCGACGGGAATCAGGGCCGTGATGAGTCCATTGATGAATTTGGTTTGCACCACCACGCCCAATGCTTCGAGATCCTGTGTGTCTTCATTGTCCTGAAGGCGTACGAAGCATGAGATATACACCTTGCCGTCAATAGTGTCGGGCTTGGCATACATACGGTCGGGTAAAGGTCCTCCTTTACCAATAATCACTTTGCCGATGGGCTGTGAAGCCTGGTTACTGGGGGTCATATCCAGTTTTCCATTCAATTCATCCAAGAACATCTGTGTGGTGATTGACAGTTTGCCGTCCTCAGATTGAGCGAATCCCATGAGTGTGAACACTGCAAGGGTGAAGGTCAGTAAAAATCTTCTCATTTATGTCCAATTATGTTTTTAGCGTGCAAAATTATGAAGAAAATATGTGATTAACGCCAATTAGGCGGAAAATCATGAAAAAAAAGACAAATCCTATCGAAATACAGGACTATTTCCAACCGTTTTTGGTTATATTTCATCGAAAGAGTGAATTGCATTATCCAACACAAACCGTACTACATTGATGACCAGACTATCATGAGTTTGATGATGAAACATCATTTGTATCAAAAACCACACCCCTTGTAACATGAAAGGAACAAAGCGAAAAGGTCGTTGCCTTGTATAGCTTTTTTCCATTAAATTTGCCATAGACATTATCAACAATTATCATCAACCCAAAATCAAATTTTATGAAAAAAATCCTATTTGCCCTGCCATTCCTGCTGCTTTTCATCAGTTGCAGCGAGGATGCCAACAGCCCCGTCCTTGAAATCGAAGGCGGCAAAATCCAAGGCGTGCCAGCCGACAATCCTGGCGTGTATGTCTATCGCGGCATCCCTTATGCCGCTCCTCCCATCGGCGACAATAGGTGGAAAGCACCGCAGCCCGTGGTGCCATGGGACAGCATCCGCGTCTGCGACAAATTCGGTCATCCCGGCTACCAAGCCGTGCACTACCCCGGCTTTTATGCCTCGGAATGGGGATATGGCGACGAGTCGCCCTATAGCGAAGACTGCCTCTATCTGAACGTATGGACGAAAGCTCCCGGCGATGTGAACAAGAAACTTCCCGTGGCCTTGTGGATACACGGCGGCGGCTACCGTGAGGGCTGGGGTTCCGAACCAGAGTTTGATGGTCAGGAATGGGCATCCAAGGATGTCGTCTTGGTATCCATCAACTACCGTCTTGGCGTCTTCGGATTCTTCACCCACCCGGAGTTGTCGAAGGAAAGCCCCGACCACGTATCCGGCAACTATGGCATACTCGACCAGATACAATCGCTGAAATGGATCAAGGCGAACATAGCACAGTTTGGCGGCGACCCGGACAACGTGACCATCTTCGGCCAAAGCGCCGGTGCTGGCAGCGTGAAGACACTCTGCGAGTCACCCCTTGCCCAAGGTTTGTTCCACAAGGCAGTCATCATGAGCGGTGGCGGCATCAACGTCCCAGCCAAAGAGGGTGAAGAGGCCAAACCAGCCACCCCGATGAACCGTTTCTTCACTTACAACCCGACACTCGAGGTGTCGGAAGCCAACACGAAGAAAGTGATGGATTGGGCCGGCCTCACCGACCTGGAGAAACTTCGCGCAGCCTCCACGGAGACGATGTACACCGTGGCCGACCTCTACAATGCGGTGACCCACAACGATGTCTATCTCGTCAACCGTCCCATCGTCGACGGCCATGTGTGCAAGAAGACCTTCGACGAGGCCACTCGGGACGGGTCAATAGCCAACGTGCCCTACATGATTGGCTACACATTGAACGACATGGGCGACATGGCCCCCGGCATCGCCGAGTTCTGCAAGGTGCGCGAGAGCCAAGGTGGCAAGGCCTGGGCTTATGAGTTCGCCCGTCCACTCCCCGACGATGGCAAGCATCCTGAGATCACCGACCGTCTGAAAGGTGCCTTCCACTCCTCCGACCTCTGGTTTGTATTCAAGTCGCTCAAGCACTGCTGGCGCCCCTGGACCCAAGGCGATTGGGACCTTTCAGAGAAGATGCTCACCGCCTGGACGAATTTTGCGAAATACAGCAACCCCAACGGCGAGGATGATGGCGCTTGGACTCCTTGCACAGCAGAGAAGCCCGACTTCATGCTGTTCAAACTGGATGACAAGGACGCCGAGAACTCCGAGATGGGCGCTCCCATCATCCCTGCCAAGCCGTAGGTTAGGTTCAAGCAACGGAAAACACCAAAGGGGGTGTGTCATTTTTTTGACACACCCCCTGTTTATGAAGTTTATAATGACCGATTCAGGTTGAATTGTATAATCTAAATGCGGTTATCAAATACTATCTGACGACTTTCTTTCCATTGGCGATGACAACGCCCTTGTAGCTGTCGTTCACCCTCTGTCCTGCGAGGTTGTAAGAGGGCTGGGCCACATTCTCTCCTTCTATCACAACGTTTTTCAGTCCGTCGGTGATGTCGAAGAATAGTGCGTTGGCCGATGTCGTTGTCAAGCTGGTTTGCTTGATGGGCAGGTATGCCTTGAAGGGTTCGTTTTGGAATCGCCCGCCGTTGTTTGCCATCCAATAGAAGCCCACCTTTCCATTCTTTTGTGAAAGAGCGTAGAACTTGTAATCGGCCTCAGGGTCGTCGCCCACGGTGTAGGCGTAATCATCAGAACCACGAAGCATATTTTCGCCAACAACGCCCGGCTCTTTGGTGGGTACGAAGACGTAAGTCTCATTCGGAGTTCCTTCCAACACCACTCCGCATCCGGCAGGAATAATGCCTTCAAGTTCCACGAGATCGATTGTCATGTCACTGACACTTTCCACCACGGATGCAGTGAGGCCCTCGGGGATGATGAAAGCACTTTGGGAGTTGTAGTAGGAGGCATAACCGGTTTGCCCTATTTGGAGGACGTAGGGTTGCGCTTGTTCCGGGTAGGTTACCTCAATGGTGCTATAGTATTTGCCGTCGTCGGAGAAGACAATGTCAACAGTTGCGTCGGTGCCCTCATAGACATACGTAGCCACCTTGGTTCCACTGCCGGAGGAGGGTGTTTGGCCCGCCACGGTGGTCTCGGTGATGTTGCCTGAAACTGAAGTGATGACCACCTTCATTCCTTTCTCTGCCGGTATGGTGAACTTGGAACCTTTGTTGATTTGTGCGTTATTGCGCCCGATGTTGTAGGTCTTTCCCCTCACGCCATCAATGGCTGAGCCGGTGGTGTTGTCGATGAACATGGGAATGTCAAGGGTGACGGAGTTCACCTCAGCCTGTACAACGAAATAGCCAGTGGTCCCCTCAATGTTGAGTACTGGAGTGCCAGTGAAGTCCCAGGTTACAGTGACTTCCCCATCGGCCTCATCAAGGGATGTGGCATTCGCCTCGAAGACGGGGGTGAGGGTGATGTCCTTGGTGAGGGTGATGGTCTCAGCGAAGTCATACTCGTTGGCGCCGTCAGTCCATCCTGTAGCTGTGTAGCCGTCTTTGCTGATGTAGTAGTTGGCAGCAGGCAAGGTGTAGGTGCTTTCCGCATATTCAGGGTTGAGGACTGTGGTCACGGTGCCCATGTCACCCTCTCCTGCGGAATACTCCACCTTGAAAAGCTTCTTGAAGGAGGCGGTATAGTTCTCTTCTGCAGTCACGTTATCCACAGTGAGCGGGTTGTCGGTGAGAGTGGCGTTGTCGCTGCCACGAGTCCACGACACAAACATGTAGCCGGTCTTCGGCGTTGCGGTAAGGGTGACACTCTCGCCCTCGTCCACCTCCACGCTCTCTGGAGAGACAGTACCCATGGTCTCATCAGCACTTGCAGCGGTGATGACATAAGATGTCACAGCCTGTTCCACACCGTCGATTGAGCCAGTGATGATGATGTCGCGGAAGGCGTAACTTTTTCCATTCGCATTATAGAGGATGATTTGCAGGCCACAATCGCCAGTGGCGGCTCCAGCTTCCGGATCGATGTCCAAGCTATAAACGGTGTAGTTTTGAGTATCATTGTTGTCGCGTGCAGGGTCGTCAGATGTCTTGCTTGCCTCAGTGGATTTCAAGTGGATGTCACCTGCTGCGGCGCCAACCCAGTCGATTTCCATTTTTCCACCATCTGTTCCACAGCGGGTGGCGGTGAAGGTCACATTGGTGGGATGGAAAGTGAGGCCAGCATTGGGCTTGAAAGCAAACAGGATTTTGTGGGTGTCGTCTGTTGCACTACCACCATCATTCATTTTGATCTTGGTGGATTTCAAACCATTCTTGTCACCATTGAGGGTTTGCGTTCCATTGAACGACAGTGCGCTTCCCAAGGAGAAGTTGATGTTTTTCACATAATCGGCAAGGTCCTCACTCGCCACGCCATTGGTGTTGTCAGCTGAAGAAAGTTCCCATGTAATGGAGCCGGAGACATCAACGCCGGCGGGATCGGTGACTGTCAGCAAGTAGGAGGCGGAGGCATCACTATAGGTGATGGAGTTGGAGATGGCTGCAGTGATGGTGGTTTTACCACCGCCGACGAGTGTAACCGCTCCTGACGAGGCATCCACGGTAGCCACTTTGGTATTGCTGCTGGAATAAGTCACCTCGCTTGCGGCAGCAGCCGGTTCAACGGTCAATGTTGGAGCAGCAAACGAATTCACCCCTGCAGAGATGTCGGCGGAATATTCGGTTTCCGGGAAAGATAAAGTTGCTGCAGTTCCCGACCTTGTAATGGTAAATTCATCGAAATAAACAGTCTTTCCAACCGACCGGTAAAGATATATGGTCGTGGCCCCCACCAAGTCATCATCTGCTGCTATCGTATAGGGGTTAAAATCAACCTTTCCAGCAGGCGAAGTTTGTGGAATACCCACTACGGAGTTACATGATTCTGGCCGTGTTTCAGCCGTAGAGACCCACAAACCAATTTCCGTATCAGTACGAGACAGGCCCCTTGCTGCTATCACGTCACCCGCTTGAAGGGGATTGTCAAGTTCGATTTTAAAAAAGGTTTTGTGGTTTGTGATACTAAACCAAACAGCTCCAGAATTTGATTTGATAAGGTCTTTAGCTGAAGTCTCCTGATTGATGGCATACATTGTTCCACCAATGATGGCAGCGTAGTCACTTGTGATTTCCGTTGTACTCGTAGGATCAAATGACACTGTGGATGTGGTTGTCACATCAGCGGAAAAAATCACTGTGTCTGCTTTCATCTGCCCTGCGGCACACGCCAGAAGCATTAAAAAAGTAAGAATTTTTTTCATTTTAATATGGTTTTGGTTAGTAATTTGTTTTAATAGAAAAGAAATATGTGGCAAAAATAATCAAAAAAAACAATTTTTCGCACAAAAAGGCAGAAAAGTTTTTATAATGTGCAAAATACAAGTTTTTTTCTGGTCCATGAAACAGCATGGTAACAGTCAGGCTTTTACTACATCGCTGAAAATGAATATATACCACACATTTTAATAATTGAAGTTCCCATATTCTTTAACGAACACGAAGTAGCCGAGAACTATGGAAATATCCTATTGGACATTTCCAAATTCGTTTTTTGGGGAATACATTCGCCTTTTTTTTCGACTTCAAATTGGGAAAAACACGTCGATATTTTGTGGTTTCATATAATTGCATTAATTTTGTGAATTGAAACCATAAGGACACTTTTTCCAGTCTTTCTGTCATACATCCGTGGCACTTGGACAGAAAGACGGTGCAAGAAGGAGTCGGTTCATCATGTTCAACTGTCAAGTCTAATCCAAGTGCTGCGGAAAAGTATGATTATGAGAGTAAGACCACTTGTTGTTTGTTTTTTGTTGTCCGCCGCCGTCGTCATGGTGTCATGTATACAGAAAGGTTTTAAAGCCGCGCAAAAGTCCACCCCCGTGGAAAAGATTGAGACTCTTAGTAATGAGATGTCCTCCAACTGCGAGGAATGGGAGAAGGATACATGGGATGATGCCGCCGACCTATTGGAGAACGCCCTGGGCAACCTGCCCGACAAGATGACCAATGACGAGGCGACCATTGTCAACTCCGCCCTTTCGAGTATGAAAGTTTATGCCGACCGCCATCGTCGCAAGGCCTCCGGCGTGCTTGACGTCATCACCAAATACAACCCAGGAGAGGCAGGAACTGCAGCAGAACCTGTCGCAGCAGAACCTGTCGCAGCAGAACCTGCAACAGCAGAACCTATAGCAGAGCCAGCCCCTCAGCCTGTTACTCAGCCTGCGCCCCAACCTGTGGCCAAACCCGCAGCTCCTCCCGCCGGCCTGTTGCAGGGCAGCGTCATCCGCGAGGGTGGCTACACCAATGTACGCAAAGGTCCCGGCACCAACTTCGCCATCGTAACGAAAATCAAGGACGGTTCTCCCATCTACTTCACCAACTACAACAACAACTGGTGTGTGGTATACAACAATGCCGGGAAAATGCTGGGCTACATGCACGCCAGCAAGGTGGTGAATTCAGCCTATTCTGCACCTGCCCGTTCCTCTAAAGGTCCTGTTGCCGACGGCACTATCTTCGACTGGCTTGCCACTCGTTATGTCACCGCCAACGACATCGCTGTCCATAGGAATGAGCTTCGCATCCTGCGCAACGCCATCTATGCACGCCATTACAGGAAATTCAAGGATGCCGGTCTGCGCAACTACTTCAATCAATTCCAATGGTATGACGGATACCGCGATGAAATCCCCGCCAGCGAATTGAACAAGTATGAGAAATACAACATCCAATTCATTCAGAAATATGAATGATGAAACAATTAATAATTTATAATTAACAATTAATAATTTATAATTGGGAGATTGAAGACACGCAGCATCGACATTCTTTATGCGAGGAATGCCGATGCAGCTGTAGGGGGGGCTTGTGCCCGCCCGAATCTTGAAACCGACTCAGCACGGAGCCAAGGATACATACATATCTTATCAATAAAATGGGCAGAGACAAGAGAATGACGCAGAAAAGCCGTTGGGGAAAGATTCCCATCCACCATACGGGGATGGCAGCCCTCCTACCCTATCTTGTAATCTTCGTCATGGGGATGGTATTGACTTTGTCGGAATACAACTACCTGGCACGTGTGGAGGAACAAAACCTTTTCCTGCACACCCCGTTGTTTTTCAGCCAAAGCATGGTTGTGCCCGGTGGACTGCTCTCATGGGCAGGCGCCTTTCTCACCCAAATGCTCCATTATCCTGCACTGGGGGTGGCGGTATTCTGCCTCCTCTTGGGTCTCTTGGTATTCCTCTTGGGCCGTGCTTTCCACATCCCTGAAAAGTGGATGTGCGTGACCCTCATCCCCGTGACCATGCTGCTGTTGGGAAACGTTGACCTTGGTTATTGGATATACTATCTCAAGTTGCGTGGCTACTTCTTCGTGCCCACGCTTGGTGTCATCAGTGCAGCGGGAATGGTCTGGACGTACCGCGCCCTTCCCTGTCGCTTTCGAACGGTATTTCTGCTGTTGACGGTCGCCGGGTTCTATCCATTGATGGGAATTCATGCCTTGTTGGCCGCATTCCTCATGGCTGTGTTAGGCTGGCGTTTGGAGGATTACGGAAAGGCCCAGGCGGCCGTCGACACCTTGGTGGCGCTGCTTGCCATCGTCGCCGTGCCGTTACTCTATTATCGCCATCTATACCACCAGACCCACTTGGACAACATCTATTGGGCGGCATTGCCCGTCTTCCGAATGCGGATGGAGAGTTTTCCCGCCTATCACATTCCCTTTGCCGTCACGGTGGCATCATTAGTGGTGATGGCACTCTGCTATCGCCAGGAACGGGTGAGCACATCTTGCTGCGAAGAGAGCCAGGAGGATCGGAGTAATCAGAGTGAACGGAGCACATACTCCCAAAATGGATGGTTACGCAAAGCGTCTGCAGGGTGGCTGCAAGGACTGATGATTGTCACATTGGCGGTCGTGTTGGCGGTGTTCTGGTACAAGGATGGCAATTTCCACCGTGAGATAGCCATGCGTCGCTTAGTAGACCAATGCGACTGGGAGGGTGTACTGAAAATAGCGAAGAACACTCCCGATGAGCCGACACGCGACATGTGGTTGATGAAAAACCTTGCTCTTACACGGACGGGAAGAATCGGTGAGGAGATGTTCGACTACCGCAACGGAGCGAAACCCGCCAACACCCCCCTGCCCACCCGGTTGGTGCACTGGGACGGGAAAATGCTCTATTTCCAGTATGGCATCCCCAACTACTGCCTCCGATGGTGCATGGAGGACGGGGTGGAATATGGCTGGCGCGTGGAATATATGAAACTGATGGTGAAATGCTTCCTCGCCAACAAAGAAATGGATGCAGCGCAGAAATATATCAGCCTGCTCAAAAAGACCCTGTTCCATAGGAAATGGGCCTTGAAATACGAGGAATACATCCACAATCCGCAACTTGCCATGCACGACGAGGAGTTGCTGCCGGTGTTGCAACTTCTCGGGGATGAGAATTACCTCAGTGGCGACAATGCCATGGAAGAACAATTCCTCATCGACCATTTCGCCGGGTCGGAGAGCGAGAACCCTTTCTTGCAGGAACTGGCGCTTCTATCTGCCATGCAGATGCATGCCCCCCAACTCTTCTGGTTGCGGTTCAACGCCTACATGGAGAGCCATCCCTCTGAAAAAGTGCCGATTGTCTATCAGCAAGCGGCTTGCCTTTTCGGCGAGATGGACGACAAGTTGGACGTCGGCAAAATGCCTTTGGACAAGGCGGTGGTGGAGAGTTGCCGCTCCTTCATGGAGACCTACAAGCAATACCTTTCACAGGGTCTGTCGGCAAGACACATCAAACCGCTCATGCGCGCCCGTTACGAGACCACCTACTATTACGACTTTTTCTTCAACCACTACCACGAGACATGCTATTGACACCTCCCAACTACAAGAGTATGAATGCCATGAGAAAATGGATGATGGTCGTCATGGCCTCGATGCTGATCCTGTCGTGCGGGCCCTCCGTGCCTGAACAATACGACAAGGGCAAGGTGTCGCCCAAAATCTACCCCGACTATGTCGATGTCACTATACCGGTGAACATCGCCCCCCTTACGTTTGAATTGCTATTGAAAGTGGACGAGATGGTCACCCGTTTCTCCGCCGAGGGAGAGGAGTTGGTGTATGGCGGCGTCAAGGTGTGCCCGGACATGGAAGAATGGAAGTCGCTGACAGCAAAGGCCAAAGGGAAGGACATCACCGTAGAGGTGTTTGCAAAAAAGGATGGCAGATGGGTGCTCTTCAAGCCATTCGCCATCCACGTCTCACCCGACAACATCGACCAGTACCTGAGCTACCGCGTCATCGCACCCTCCTATGTCTCCTACGAGGAACTTACCCTCAACCAACGCTGTCTGGAGAATTACGACGAGCGTGTGATGGTGGACAACATGCTCTGCAGCACGGAGTCGGGCGGACAGTGCGTCAACTGCCATAACTACCAGCAATACGATGGCGGGCGCATGCAATTCCACGCCCGGGAGAACAACGGCGGCACCGTCATCGTGTATGACGGGAAAGTGGAGAAAGTGACCATGGCCAACGACTCGCTCATCTCTGCGGGCGTCTATCCCTCGTGGCACCCATCGCTCCCCCTCATCGCTTACTCCACCAACAAAACCGTGCAGAACTTCCACACGAGTGACATCGACAAAATCGAGGTGCTGGACGCGGAGAGCGACCTTGTGTTGTATGACGTGGAGCATCATACAATCAAAACGATAGAAAAAGTCAAGGATGAGTTTGAGACCTACCCTTTCTGGTCGCCGGACGGGAAATTCCTGTATTTCTGCAGCGCACATTTCGTATATGAGAGCGACAGCGTGGACGCCGTGGAGGCGACCCTGAAGGCCAAAGAACTGAAATACAACATCTACCGCAAGGCATTCGACCCTGAGAAACGCACCTTCGGGGAGCGCGAGTTGGTATTCGCCGCCGACACCCTTGGCATGAGCGCCACGCTACCACGCATCTCTCCCGACGGAAGATGGCTGCTGTTCACGATGGGTGAATGGGGCTGCTTCCACATCTGGCACCGCGACGCCGACCTCTGGCTGATGGACCTGAATGACAGCAAAGCCACCGCCTTCCCAGCCGAAGCCCTCAACTCCAACCGTGCGGAGAGTTATCATTCCTGGTCGAGCAACGGCAAGTGGGTGGTCTTCTCCTCGCGCTGCAACGACGGTGTGTTCACCCGTCCCTACATCGCCCATTTCGACGGCAAAGGTGGTTTCGCCAAGCCCTTCGAGCTCCCCGTCGAAAACCCCGACTTCCACCGCCAGTGGATGAAAAGCTACAACGTCCCGGAACTGATGAAAACACCCGTGGAATTCACACCACAAGAATTCGCCGAAGTGCTGAAAGGTGAAGGGGTGAAAGCGAAGTATGTGGGGAATAGCGACACCATCAAGTCATCTCCAAAGGATTAACACTCCATCCATCGACTAATAACATTTTTGGCAAGGCTTCCTCCCTTTTTCTTTTGCTTGACTGAGGGTCACTTTCTTGATTTCCGCACTACAATTGTTCAAACCGCTACAGTTTTTTGTAGAGTGGTATGAATAGGCATATTTTCCAGTGCATATATACACATAAGTATCGTTGCTTTCTTGCACGACATTTAGTGACGATGTAAACAGCAACAATGCAAATGATATGAGCAATGTCTTCATAACATCATTCTTTTTTATCAAAAGTTAATAGCACGATGAGGCATTCTGGGGAAAAGGCCAAGGGTATGGTACATCTCAGCCTCTCATCCTCCGTCATTTCAAATGGTTCACCCACTCCACGATGTCTTGGAGGACCTCGGGTGAGATGGTTTCTTCAATCTCACCGTATTCGGTTGGGAGGCCGGTGGTGCAGTGCTGGAAGAGGTGGTTGAGGGATGGGTATTCCTTGACGAGGTTCTTCTTCGAACGGGGTAGTAGACGGCGGATTGCGGTGAGATTCTGTGAAGCAACGACCTGACAGTCGCGGTCACCGTTGAGAGCGAATGCGGGACAGCGGGTGCTGCGGATGTCATCAGACGGGTCGTAGTCAACGAACCATTTCAGCCATGGATTCTGCGTGACGGTGGGTTCATTGCGGAATGTCTCCACCGTCATTTGTGCGGGCTGCCCCATCAGTTCGAGCATGCGGTTGCTTTGCACCACCAACAAGGTGTCGCCCTTCACCCCTGGTCCAGCCAGCGAGACAATGAAATCAGCCTTCTTGCGTGAGGCGAGCATGAAGGCGATGGCACCACCCTCGCTGTGACCGAGACACCCCACCTTCTTGAAGGCCTTCTTGCTGCGCAAGAACTCCATCCCGGCAGCAGCATCGCGCATGAAATCCTCGGTGGTGGCATTCGCCACGTCGCCACCCACGGAAGCAGCTGTGGCGCGGTCGTCATAACGCAACGTGGCGATACCGTGACGTGCGAGGTAGTCGGCGATAACAAGGAATGGCGAATGCCCCATCAACTCCTCGTCTCGGTTCTGTTGTCCGCTGCCCGTGACAAGCAAGACAACAAAGGGTTTCTTCTTCGACTTCGGGTCATAGCCTATGGGATAGGACAGCGTGCCAGCCAAGGTGGCACCATCCGCCTCGTTCCTGAAAGTCACCTCTTCCGTAGTATAGGGAAACGGTGGCTTGGGTTGTTGAGGCCTCTTCACCTCCGCCACCCCCTTTGTCATTACAAGTGGGAAGGACATACCATTCTGCGAGAAGGTGCCATCCAACTTCCCCTCTTTGAGTTTTGCGCGGTAAGTGGCATTGATCATTTCCACTTTCACAGCCACGGAGTCGTCGGAAAGGTATTCCTTAAACGCGCCGATGCCCTTGGCACCTTGGTCGGGACTGTCGAGTGTGACTAACACATAACCGTCTGCTTGTTCGAAATTCAGGACCACCGTCAGCGACATGACTCCTAAGTCAAGTTTGCCCGACCATGAGCCAAGCAAAGCCGTTGTTGATTGCACTTGTGAGTGCCCTGCCAACGTGGCAAGGGCGAAAAGGAAGAGAAGGAGTAATTTTTTCATTTTTATAGAAGAATATAGGAGGTTTAAAAAGAAAACAGGAGGTTTATGGAGGAACTAGTGGTCTGTAACATCAAAATCTTTATTCTTCTCCACCCCCACCCCTGCCCCTCCCCTTCGATGGGAGGGGATAGTGCGCACCGTTTTTTGCACACAACTGACTTGTCCATGGAGTGCCAAGATATAGATGTTACTATCTACTAAGAGGTCTTAGGTGAAAAAAATCTTTCATCTTTTTATCTCTTTCACATCGGTGTCGCCGGGTTTGAAGAGCAAGCCGTAGGGGGTTGCACCTTCGACCTTGTATTCCTCGATGGAGAGTTTATCCCAATCGATTTTATCAGTAGACTGCGCCACCGGCACCTTTGGGATGAGCGAACCCGCCTTGACGAGGATGATGCAAGGGATTTTACCTGCCTCAATCTCATGGTAACCACCATCATATACCTTCTTGGTCTGGTAGTCCACCCATTTTCCTTTCGGCAGGTAGCACATTCTCTTGTTGCCACTTTCCATCAATGGAGCGACGAGAATCTGCGAACCATACATATACTCATCCTCCACATACCAGGCACCTGGGTCCTGTGGGAACTCCACGAACAACGCCCTAACCATCGGAAGGCCACGGTTGGAGCAATCCTTTGCTTGCGCGTAGACATAAGGCATGAGTTGGTATTTCATCTCTGCACAGTCGCGGAAGGCCTTGGTGAACGACTCGCTGATGAGCCAAGGTTCGGTGGGCGGTGCGCCGTGCGCCCTGGTGTGCGAGGACAAGAAGCCGAAGGGCAGCCATCTGCGGTAGATGTCCTCCGGCGATGCCGTGACGAATCCACCCATGTCATGGCTCCAGAAGGAGAATCCACTCAGTCCGAAACTCAGTCCACCCCTGAGGTCGCCCAACATGCCGATGTCGTTGGTGGCAGCGTCGCCACCCCAATGCAGGGGATAACGTTGCGACCCCGCCCATGCGCTTCTTGCCCAAATCACGCCCTCTCCCGAATGCTCCTTGACGGCATTCCACAGCGCCATGTTGTATCTGAGCGGATAGAGGTTGTGCTCATAGAATCCCGTTTTCCCACTGGCATACAGCCCGTTGAAGGGAGCCGCCTCTCCGAAGTCACACTTGATGGCCGCCACCCCTTGGTCGATGAGTCCTCCAATCTTGTCTTGGTACCATTTCACGGTCTTGGGATTGGAGAGGTCGAGCACGGCATCCTCGTAAGGCATCCCCCCCATGGCATTCTTTACGTGCATCCCCCCTTCGACAAGTTCGCTGAAATAGCGGTTCTTGGGAGTGAAGTAAGGGAGTTGCCAGAGGCACACATGGAAACCGTCCTTTCGCATCTGTTTGAGCATGGCCACCGGGTCGGGGAACCTGTCCTTGGCAAATTGGTAGTCGCACTGCCAGTCCACGCCAAACCATCCTGTATCGAAATGGATGACATCTGCCGGTATCTTGTGCGCCCTGAGTTGCCGCGCGATTTCCAGTCCCTCCTGTTGTGAGAAATAGGTGATGCGGCTCATCCAAGTGCCGAAGGTCCAAAGCGGGAGCATGGGGCTCTTACCCGTGACATCGGTGTAAGCATCCAGTATTTCCTTCGGTTCTCCGAAGAAGATGAAGAAGTCCATCTGTTCATCCCCCATGAAGAGTCGCTGCGCCCCGATGTAGGAAGCCCCGAAGTCGCAAGTCACAGGAGCGCTGGTATGCATGAAGACGCCATACCCCCTGTTGCTGAAATAGAATGGCACGGGTTTGTACATGCCGTCGGTCTCGGGTCCTTGCGGATCGGTGACATAGAGATGCACCTTCTGCCCCACCTTGTTGAGCGAGGTGAAGGATTCGCCGCAGCCATAGATGCGTTCCCCCGGAGCGAGGAAGAATACGGGGTTGATGCTTCTGGAGTTGTCCGCCCCTCTCTTGATGAAGCAGAACGGGAGGAGTTTCACCTGTGTGGAGTCATTGTCTATGATGGCTCGTGTCTGCGTGAGCACCTTTCCCCTCTTGTCTTTCAGGATGATTCTCCAAGGGTATTTCTGAATTTCGATGGAGCCGAACTCCCCCTTGTAGGCGATGTTCGCTCCCCCACCCTCCACCTTCCATCCATTGGCGGCGGCGGATGTGGCCTGCGCCTTCATCCTCATCTTGAACTCGTCGGAGAACATAGGGTCGTTGTCATCATCCACGGGTTGGATGGGTGTGGTGAGCATGCGCACCCTCACCGTCCTGCTGTCGATGAACTGCAGTTGCATCTGCAGGTCGGGATCGTTGTCATACTGCGTGTCGGGGAAATCGAGCATCTGCATCCTCACAGGCCAGTAACCATTAAGATTGAACGCCTGCCTTGGGGAGAGTCGGAAACGTTTCCAGTTTACCGTTCCCTTGGCTGTTGCCGCATCGAAGGAGACGAGGCTGTCGGCCAAAAAATAGGTGTTTGACAGGTCGTAGAAGTCCGTGGACATGTCCTTGGGATTGTTTTGGAGGTACTGCACACCAGCGTTGGTCTGCAATTGTGCGACGGCAGCCAAGGGGAGGCAGGCCATCAAAAGGGAGACGATGGATGATTTCATATTCTGAATTTTCAGGTAGTTTTTCAGTCGAGTGCAAAAATAGTGATTTTTTTCTGAATGACCATCGAATGATTTCAGAAAATCTTACATGGTCAAGGAGTTTTTTGAAGGAGGGAAAGGAAGGAACAGGAAATTTCAGGAAGCGACAGCAGGTCTTATAAGAATTGGAGTCTGTAAACGTTTTCGTGCTTTTTTCCTTGATAAAGATGAAAAGATTTGGGGTTGAGTAGATAGTTTCCTATTTTTGTCGTTGCAAACTGGGATTACGCCCTTTTACCCCCTAAAAAAGCAATCAAACACTTTCAAACCATTTTATGAAAAAAAGCATTATCCTATCCATTGTGATGGCCATGGCATTCGTGATGGCCATGGCAGACTCATGGGAAACCATCCTGGTGAATGGCGCCAATGTGAACAAGACCGCCACACGCCTCACCTTCTCAGGCGACGAAGTGACACTGTCCTATGGCGACGGCAGCACACAGACCGCCGACCTCTCCACCGTCAGCATCGCTTTCAGGCATGTCGCCATGTTCAAATTCTCCGATTATGACAACTTGGGCACCATCAAGACCTATGGCGGGCGCACCCTCCCGGCAGAAGTGACCCTGTCGCTGACAGCCGGCCAGTGGAGCACCCTCTGCCTGCCATTCGACATGTCCTCCTCCACCCTTTACAGCATTTTCGGCAACGGCACCGTGATTGCCACGCTGAACGGTTCCACGTCCAATGGCATTGACTTCGTCACCGTGGACAAGATTGTCAAGGGAATGCCCTACCTCATCAAGCCAAGTCAAAATGTGACCAGCTTCACCCTCGACAATGTCACTATCGGCACGATGGGCGAAGGCAGTACGGTGTCCTCCGACCCCTACCTCTTCACGGGCAACCTCGAGACCCTCAGTGCCAGCCTCACCGGTGCCAGCACAGGGACCTTGATGGGTGATGTGAACAACGACGGCCAAGTCAACATATCCGACGTGACCCTCGTCGTGAACCACATTCTCAGCAACAATTCATCCATCAACACCGAATCGGGCGACATGGACCACAACGGCGACATCACCATCTCCGACGTCACTTTGCTGGTCAATGTCATTCTCACCAACACCGGCGGGAGTGCCACGCAACCCATCATTCTCATCGATGGAGAAGACAGCGGACTTAAAGCCAGCGACCTGCCATAAGAAAACCCAACCTTGTAAAAAAGCGAATCATGAAAAGAAAAGCCATACTAACGATATTCACGCTTGCCCTGAGTTTCCTCGGCTTGCAAGCACAAGCCACCTGGGACTTCACCACCTTGAGCGATGCCGACGCCACCCTGCTGAGCGCTGACGGTACAGGCGACTGGATGAAAGACACCAACGACCGCTGGTGTTACACTGCCAAACTGACCAACTCACCCCTTGTCGCCAACGGCAGTGAACTTGCCTGGGGCAAGGACCTGCTCTTCTCCTGCAACGCCGGCGAGTCTGGCAACCTCCGCATCGACCCCAAAAAGAATCGAGGTTGGATTGGCGGTTCCGGCGTCATCACCATCCCCGGTTTGAAGCGAGGACAGACAGTGACCATCGTTTACAAGACCTCGTCAAGCAGTGAGGCCCGTGCTTTCACCCCCACCAACCTCAGCGGCACCACCGGTTTCGAAGCCTCCTTGTCGGAGCTCACCGGCAGCGGCACCGTGGCCTCTGACGGCGACGTGGTGCTCACCCCCACCGGCGCCCTCTACATCTACAGCCTCACCGTCAGCGAAGAGCCCGGCACGGAAGCCGTGGTGATTCCCGGCAACAACGCCGAGTTATACCAAGACGTGGTTAACAACGAGGTGAGCCGCAACTCCAAGGTCAACCAGATGCTGGTGGAAACCATTGACGGCAGCATCCACTACTACAACACCGACGGAATCAGCAGCGTGGACATGGACAAGACACAGAGCACCGTCGTCATCACCTTCAAGCAAGGCGGTGCCGACACCTATTACGGAACGGTGAAAAACATCTCGTTTGCCAAGGGAGTGAACCAAGGCGAAAACGGTGACATCCACAACAACGGCGTGACCATCACCGAAGCAAAAGGCTGGTTGGAGTCGGCCTACGTGAAATGGGAGCCATACCAAGGCGCCACCACCTACAAAGTATATATAAAAGGTGGGCAGTACAGTGACTACACCTTGCTCGACAACATGCTTGTCCGCAACTACGGCAGTTACGGACGTGCCGACATGGTAGGTCTGAAAGCCGCCACCAACTACAGTTTCAAGGTTATGCCCGTGGTCAACGACGCAGAAGTCACCTCCGCTGCCAGTACGGCAAACAACATCACGGTGATCAATTACAACCGCGAAGGCTTCGCCCACAAGAACTGGACGAAGGGCGTGGGCGCCTACAACGACGACGGTACGTTGAAGAGCGGCGCGAGAGTGTTCTACGTCACGAAGAACACCGCCAAGACCATCACCTGCGACGTGGTGACCGAAGACAATGGCGGCACCACGGCCTGCACGGGAATGCAAGCCATCATCGACGCCTATCAGAAAGGCCGCGACACCACCCCCGCCACCTTCCGTCTCATCGGCAAGATCTCAGCCGACGATATGGACTCCTTCAGCAGTTCCGCAGAAGGTTTGCAAGTGAAAGGCAAGAATGCCGACTCCGAGTTGAACATCACCATCGAGGGCATCGGCGAGGACGCCACCATCTACGGCTTCGGCATCCTCGTACGCAACGCCAAGAGCGTGGAGATGCGCAACTTCGCCGTGATGCGCTTCATGGACGATGGGCTCTCCCTCGACACCGACAACTCCAACGTGTGGATACACCACATCGACATATTCTATGGCAAGAACAAGGGTGGCGACCAAGATAAAGGCGACGGTTCCATAGACATCAAGAGCGACTCCAAGCTCGTGACCGTGGATAATTGCCACTTCTGGGATTCCGGCAAGTCGAGTCTCTGTGGCATGAAGGACGAGAGCGGCCCCAACTACATCACCTACCACCACAACTGGTTTGACCACTCCGACTCCCGCCACGCCCGTGTGCGCACGATGTCCGTTCACATCTACAACAACTACTTCGATGGCAACAGCAAATACGGTGCCGGAGCGACAACAGGCTCAAGCGTGTTTGTGGAGAACAACTACTTCCGCAACACCAACAAGCCGATGCTCATCTCCATGCAGGGAACCGACACCAAGATGGGCACCGACGAGAGCAACGCTCCCACCTTCACCAAAGAGGATGGCGGCATCATCAAGAGCTACGGCAATGTGTTCGCCCAGCAGGGCAACAACTTCAAGTATGTGACCTATCAGCAAAACCAGACGCATTTCGATGCCTGGGAGGCCACCTCTCGCAACGATGTCGTCCCCTCGTCGGTGAAAGCCAAGCAAGGCGGCGGCACATACAACAACTTCGACACCAACAGCAGTGTGATGTACAGCTACACTCCCGATGCTGCCGCCGACGTGCCAGCGAAGGTGGAAGGTTGGTATGGCGCCGGTCGTATGAACCATGGCGACTTCACCTACACATTCACCAACAGCACCGACGACTCCGACTTTGAAATCATCCCTGCCTTGGAAAGTGCCATCAACAGCTACACCTCTTCATTGGTGGGCATCTTTGGCGGTGAGACCATCAGTGGCGGCGGTGGCGGCGACGATCCTGGTGACGATCCTGGTGACGACCCCAGCGGTTCCATCATCGATGCCGACATAGATTGCACATTTGCCGCCAACAACAGCTATACGAACAGCAACGTATTCAACATTACGGGCAACACCTCCAACAGCAAAGGCACTGCCGTAGTGAACGGAGTGGAGCTGACGTGGTGCCTGAAGCTTGAGAGCACGACGTCGGTGAAGTTCACCCTCGACAAGGCGATGACTATGACGCTTATCTTTGGCAGTCAAGACACCAAATACACCATCAAGGTGGACAACACCAAGATGACCGGAGCGAAAGACAACAGCGTGTCCACCAGCCAAGGCATATTGACAGTGGAGTTGGCTGCCGGGGAGCACACGCTGACCAAGGCCGACACGGGGAACTTGTTCTACATCGGGTTGAAAAGCAAATAACACGGTCGGAGGCGAAGCCTCCAAATACTGAGAAAGCGCGTGGCTTGCTTGTGCACAGCATGCCACGCGTTTTTATTTAGGGCCGGGCGGAGATTCCGCCTCTGCATTCGGTGTAGAGGGAAAAATGGAGCGAAGAACGAGGAATTATCGGAATAATCGGAGTGGAATGAGGTGGATTATTCCGAGAGCTCCAGTAGGAGTGCGTGGATGGTGGTTTCCGTGATGCGGAAGCGATGGTCGGGGCGCCTACCCATCACCCAGAGGATGGTGCCGGAGGCATCGGTGAGGATAAGTTGGTCACGCTTTTGGAAAAGGTCGATTTTGAGGTCGGTGAGGAAATCACTCACCAAGCGTGTTTTCCCATTCATACCAAAAGGAGCGAACCTGTCACCCTGCACCGCCTGTCGCACATACAGGGGGAAGACCACCTTGTCGGCATCAAGTGCCACCATCAAGGGCTGTTTGGGAAGGTCGAAGGTGTTATCAATCACTTTCCGGCTGACCTTCAGTTTCTTGTTCTCAGCCAGGACATAGTTTCCTTCGATGGGGATGGTCATTGGCTTGAAAGGCGACTGCAAAGGTCTGACAAACATTCTTTCACGATGAAACGCCAACTCGTGTGAGGTGGAAGCAAAAACAGCTCCCGTTCGATGGGTCTGCATGGCCAGGAAAATGTCTGCAACGGCCGCAGGTGAGAAGCCGAAATCCTTGAGCATATAAAACAAGGTATACTCATCGGGAACCTGTCTCAAGTCATAAGCCACGACACCCTTGCCCTGAGTCCCAACCATAGCATCCGCCACCCTCTTCGCCATCGTCTGGTCGAAGACAGCAGCCGCCTGTCTGACGCGCTCTGCCGTCATTGCGATGGAGTCGGCCACCGATGGGTTGATGTCACGCATGAGCGGCAGGATGTTCAGCCGTATCTTGTTCCTCACCACGTCGTCCACCAGGTTGGAACTGTCAGTGACGTAGGTCAGTCCCTTTTCCGCGAGGTAAGCCTCGATGTCGCCCCTCCCCACGCACAACAGCGGCCTTACGATATGGTCGCGCTTGGGAGCTATGCCCGCCAACCCATGGACACCCGTTCCCCTGATGAGGTTGAGCAGCACGGTTTCCACCGAATCATCCTTATGATGCGCCACCGCCACCACGTCGGCACCGATGTCGACGCGCAATCGTTCGAAATAATCATATCTGAGGAAACGTGCAGCCATCTCGATGCTCACGTGGTGGGTTTCAGCATACTCCCGTGTTGCGAAGTGGGCCATGTGAAAAGCGACACCAAGGCCTTCGCACAGTCTACGACAAAAATCCTCATCCCTGTCGGCCTCCTCACCTCTCAAATGGAAATTGCAGTGCACCGCTTCGATAGGATACCCCAAATCGTGCAACACATATAGCAAAGCCACGCTGTCGGCCCCTCCGGAAAGAGCGACGAGCGTGGTCTTGTCACGTCCCATCAATCGATGGTTGGCGATGAAATCCTCTACGGTTTTTTCAAGAAGGCTGTTCCGAGCCATGGCGGTCCCCTACTCCACAAACAAGACAAGTCCCTTGAGGTACTCCCCTTCAGGATGATAGATATTGACAGGATGGTCGGCCGGCTGGTGAAGTTGGTGAAGTATTCTCACCTTTCGCCTCGCCTGCGCCGCCGCGGTGAAGACGGCATTTCTGAATTGGTCCTTTGTCACCACCTGGCTGCAACTGAATGTAAAGAGCACTCCCCCTGGAAGGATGTTTTCCATTGCCTTGGTATTAAGGCGAGTGTATCCCTTGAGCGCATGATGCAACGCCCCTCTGTGCTTGGCGAATGCCGGCGGGTCGAGAATGACGAGGTCGTATCTCCCCTGCGCCTTGTCAAGGAACTTGAAAGCGTCTTCACAGAAAGCCTCATGCCTTGTGTCGCCAGGGAAATTGAGTTCAACGTTGAGGTTGGTGAGTTCGATGGCCTTTGCGCTACTGTCCACGGAATGCACCAATTTCGCTCCTCCCCGCATGGCATAAAAGGAGAATCCTCCCGTATAGCAACACATGTTGAGCACGCTTCTCTCCTTGGCGAACTGCTCAAGTAGACTACGGTTTTCCCTTTGGTCGATGAAGAACCCTGTTTTCTGTCCCTTGACCCAGTCGACATGGAACTTCAGTCCGTTCTCCATGGCCACGTCGCCGTCGTTTCCACCACATAGGAATCCGTTTTCTTCCCCTTCTCCTTTGAGGAAAGGCAACGTGGTCTCGCTCTTGTAATAAACATTGCGCACCTTGTCGGCCATCACCTCCACAAGGGCCTTTGCCAGTTGATGCCGGCATCGATGCATTCCCACACTGTGGGCCTGCATGACAGCCGTCTTCCCATAACAATCGATGATGAGCCCCGGCAGGTTGTCCCCCTCTCCGTGGACGAGTCTGAATGTGTCGCCCTGTCCGTCATTGCATAGCCCCACGGCCTCTCTGACGGCGCGTGCCGACTTCATCCTCTCGACCCAAAAATCGTGGTCGATCTCCCTTTTCTCGAAAGAGAGCACCCTCACCGCAATGGTTCCTCCTTGATAATGCCCCAAGGCGATGAAATTTCCCTCAGCATCACAGACTTCCACAAGGTCGCCGTCCGCCAACCCGGCATCCCGTCGTGCAATGGCCCCGGAAAACACCCACGGATGGTAGCGCCTCAAACTTTCATCTTTGCCTTGCTTGAGAGAAATGACAGGAAGAGAAGGATTTGTTGTTTGCATATTGTTGAAAATGGATTGTTTGTTATTCATGGCCGGAAATGGTCACGGGACATCGGGGAAAGGTGTTTCTTCGACGATATGCAGCTCGAATTCGC
This sequence comes from Prevotella sp., assembly GCA_017619375.1. GTDB lineage: Bacteria > Bacteroidota > Bacteroidia > Bacteroidales > Bacteroidaceae > Prevotella. The sequence continues at coordinate 174,734 of JAFZSL010000031.1, forward strand.
CCGTCTCTTTCAGTCTCACATACTCGTCGTAGAGTTTGATGCATGCCCATGCATCAGTAGCGGCATATAATTTCTGTTTGTCCGAAAGCACGTCAGCCTCCCAATTGGAGAGTTGTTGCGTCTTGCTGATTTTCTCCCCGAAGACGTTGGCGTATAGTTTCTGCAAGCTCAAGTCCTTCACTCCCAGTTCGCTGAAATGATCCTGCAGGTCGAAGAAAGTGCCAGGCTTGAAAGTTTTCCTCCTTGAGAGTGAGCAGATGTCGTCGTGCAGCGACAATCCCACCTTTGGCACTGTCTCATCCTCCAGGAGTCTGACAATGTCTGAGGTGATTCCCGTAAGGTTGAGCCTGAAGAGGAAGCACTCCTCCCTTGATGCCACTTGGAGCAACGATACCAAGTTTTGCTTTCCCTTTTTGAAAGAAGGCCTTGTCTCCGTATCGATGCCCAGAATGGGTTTGGACAACAAGAAATCCACCGCTCGCCTGGTTTCGTGAGGAGAGACGATAACGAAAATCCTTCCCTCGAAGACAGCCTTCGGGAGTTTGGAGATGAGCTTCTTGTCGTATGTATCGTAAAGAATTTTTTTCATTGTGATTCGTTACATTTTGCAAAAATAGAAAAAAGTTGCGAAAAAAATACCTTTTCTTGAAATTTTCCATTACTTTTGCAGATATATTAGGATAGAAATGCAGAGAAACTCTGTTTTTTATATAAAACCGACCCCATAAAGTCGGCAGAGATAAGAATTGATTGGAAAAAAATTCAGACATGTCAAACAAGAAAGCGGAAAAAAAAGAAACCTCGTTGTCGGAGAGCCTTGGCTTGGACAAATTCATGTTCAAGATCCATATCGACGAACGAATCATCTTCATTTTAGGTTTCATCTTGTTCCTCGTCGGGCTGTTCATGTTGGTGGCCTTTGTGTCCTATTTCAGCACCGGAGAGGCCGACCAGAGTTTGGTCACTTCTTTGCAGGAAGGCGAAGTGAGGAACGCCAACCAAGAGTTTCAGAACATCTGCGGCTCCATCGGAGCCATCACCTCCCATTTCATGATAGCGAGGAGTTTCGGTCTTGCCGCCTTCCTCATCCCTGTCTTCATCATCTTGGTGAGTCTGAAATGGATGCGTGCCTACAAGGACATCAACCTGCTGAAATGTTTCTTCGGCTTGACCTTGTTGATGATTTGGTGCTCGGTGGCCTTCGCCAAGTTCCTTGCCCCGGCATTCAACAGCAGCATTTTCAACCCAGGCGGCGACCATGGGCTGTTCTGCTCCCAATACATCGAGAACATCATCGGCACTCCCGGCCTCATCGCCATCCTTGCCGCCGTGGCCATCGCCTTCCTCGTCTACGTGAGTGCTGAGACGGTGTATGCCATCCAGCACATCCTCAACCCCCTCAAGTTTTTCCAAAGCATTCCTTTCAGCATCACCAACGAGTCCAACACCCCAACTGGCGAAGCCTCAAAAGACAAGACGCTCGGCAGCATTCTGTCACCCAACACCCAGGAATACGACGACCCCACCCCCACCCAGGTGACCTTCACCAACGACGACGGTGTCAACGTGGTGAACGGGGAAACTAAGGAAGAGAAGCGGCCGGAGTTTGGCACCATCCGTCCCCGCAAGCCCAAGAAGGAAGTAGGGATGGAAATCGAGGTGGGCAAAGGCGACGAGCGTGCCACAGGCAACACCTTGGGCGAGGAGGACCCATTAAGCACACCCATCAACCCCAAGGAACCGTTCACGCGCTACCAATATCCCACGCTCGACCTTCTCAAGCACTATGAGAACGACGGCAAGCCCTACATCGACGAATCTGAGCAATTAGCCAACAAAAACCAGATAGTGAAGGTGCTTAACAGCTTCGGTGTGCAGATTCGCGAGATCAAAGCCACCGTGGGCCCCACCATTACGCTCTATGAGATCACGCCAGCCGAAGGCGTCCGCATCTCAAAGATCCGCAACTTGCAGGACGACATCGCCCTGAGCCTTGCCGCCTTGGGCATCCGCATCATCGCCCCCATCCCCGGCAAAGGCACCATCGGCATCGAGGTGCCCAACAAGAAGCCCAACATCGTGTCGATGCGCAGCATCCTCGACTCGAAGAAATTCCAAGAGTCCAAGATGGAACTTCCCATTGCGTTGGGCAAGACCATCACCAACGAAGTATTCATGGTGGACCTGGCCAAGATTCCCCACCTGTTGGTCGCCGGTGCCACCGGTCAAGGCAAGTCGGTGGGTCTGAATGCCATCATCACTTCCTTGCTTTACAAGAAGCACCCCAACGAATTGAAATTGGTACTCATCGACCCGAAGAAGGTGGAGTTCAGCGTCTATTCTCCCATCGCCGACCATTTCATGGCCTCCGTTGGCGATGACGACGAGGTCATCATCACCGATGTGACAAAGGTGGTGCGCACTTTGAAGAGCCTTTGCGCCTTGATGGACCACCGTTACGACATGCTGAAAATGGTGAAGGCCCGCAACATCAAGGAATACAACCAGAAATACGTCAACCACCTGCTCAACCCTGCCGAGGGTCACGAATACATGCCTTACATCGTGGTGGTCATCGACGAGTTCGGCGACCTCATCCTGACCGCCGGCAAGGAGATAGAACTTCCCATCGCCCGCATCGCCCAGTTGGCCCGTGCCGTGGGCATCCACATGGTGATAGCCACCCAACGCCCCACCACCAGCATCATCACGGGCAACATCAAGGCCAACTTCCCCGGCCGCATGGCGTTCAAGGTGAGTGCCATGATCGACTCCCGCACCATCCTCGACCGTCCCGGTGCCAACCAATTGGTAGGTCGTGGCGACATGCTCTTCCTCAGTGGCAGCGAACCCACCCGCGTGCAGTGTGCCTTCATCGACACGCCCGAGGTGGAGACCATCAACGAATACATCAACAAGCAACCCGGCCCGACCGCACCATTGGATCTCCCAGAGCCCATCTCTGAGGAAAGCATGTCCGAAGGTGTCGGAGGCGGCATGATGGAAGGTGGTTCGAAACTCGACCCCATCATCGAGGAAGCCGCCCGCTCCATCGTGCTGACGCAACAAGGTTCCACGAGCATGATCCAACGACGCTTCTCCATCGGCTACAACCGCGCCGGCCGCTTGATGGACCAATTGGAGAAAATCGGCATCGTAGGTCCCGCACAAGGCAGCCGTCCTCGCGACGTGCTGATTCCTGACGAAAACAGCCTCAACAACCTTTTCATGAGAATGAAGGAAGAAGGGAACTTGTAGGAAATTGAAGATTGACCTGCGGTCGAAGTTGCTCACGCTCGGCAGATTCCAAGCAAGCTTGATCTGCTCTCGCTTAATCGCAACTTTGAAGATTGACCTGCGGTCGAAGTTGCTCACGCTCGGCAGATTCCAAGCAAGCTTGATCTGCTCTCGCTTAATCGCAACTTTGAAGATTGACCTGCGG
>JAFZSL010000032.1 GCA_017619375.1 Prevotella sp.
CATGACGACAGGGAAATCGTCGATTCCTGCCGCGTTGCCCTCATGGTGGGTACAAGCCACACGATGCAGATGGAATATTACCAATATGTGTGGCAATGTCTGGGCGACCGTAGCGTGCAGTACGAGATGGTAAGCAACAGCATACACCTCTATCCTACCATTTACGGCAACTATCCAGATGGCATGATGACTGCACGAGAGTTCCTTGCTCCAAGAGTGTATGTCATCGAAGAGCCAATGAACGCGCAGCAATGGACGCTGACCGACGACACGCTGACGGTGATGGGTTATGCGTGCAAAACGGCTACTTGCCAATATGCCGGCAGGGGCTGGACGGTATGCTATACAGAGGACATCCCCTCGACCGCCGGCCCGTGGAAACTGCACGGGCTGCCAGGGCTGATTGTCCGCGCAACAGATAATCAGGGCATACACACCTTTTGTCTTCGGTCTTTAGAACAGAAAGCCGTGGCGATGCCGTCATTTGACGATCCAAAGGACATGCGCGAAAAGCGTGACAAATTCATCAAGGAGCGAAACAAACTACGCTGTAACAGTCGCTATGCAAAAGACCCCACCTATTATCTTAGCGGCAAGAGAGGCATGGTCGGAGTCAGCTACAATGATGGAGGATCTTTCCTTTTCTGGGACGAAGAAGATTCAACTGACATGAATAACTTCTACGACCCGGTGCGTAATATTCCTATTCCCAAAGCAGAGAATGTGCGGTATTTTCAACCGTTAGAATTGGAATGAAACAAATATGAAACGACTCCTATACGTCATATTAAATATAGCACTGGCCATCCATGCCTCGGCACAAGTCAAGGTGGCAGGACGGGTGACCGACCCCCAGGCCAAACCTGTGAGCGACGTGATAGTGAAGTTGGTCGGCGGTACGAAAACACTGGCTTTCACCACCACGAACACGAAGGGTGAGTATGCTTTGGAACTGAAGACCACGCTTGCGGGTGAGGTGGACTTGCAGTTCAGCCACATCAGTTATGAGAAGGAGTCGAAACGAATGACATTGAAGGAGCGGTCAGCCAAGGCTGCGATTGAGCGAGGGCAGAGCCAAACTAATTTGAGTTCTGCCGAGCGTGAGCAGGCTCGAACGGAGTTCAAGGTGGACATGGTGATGACACCCAAGGACATCTCGCTGCAGGAAGTGACGGTGAAGCCCGACCCGTTGAGGCAGAGAGGCGACACGCTGAGCCACAACCTGGCGTCGTTCCTGGGCAAGGGCGACGTGACGCTGGAGGACGGACTGAGGCGGTTGCCTGGCGTGGACGTGTCGAACAGCGGAGGAATCAGCTATATGGGCAAACCCATCTCACAGTTCAACATCGAGGGAATGGACCTCTTGGGTGGGCAGTACAATCTCGCCACACGCAACATCCCGGCTGACTATGTGACGAACGTGGAGATCGTGCGCAACCATCACAGTCGGCGTGTGGAGAAGGATGTGCCAAGCAACGATGTGTCGATGAACATCAAGTTGGCGAACAAGGCGAAGTTCAAGCCGTTCGGACAGGAAGAGATGGGAGCCGGATATATGGAGGACGGGAGGGACAGACTTCAAGCCTTGCTGGGACTGACGGGGATGATGTTCACCAATTCCTTCCAAACCATCTGCTCGTTGAAAGGAGGCAACTACAAGAACTTTGGGAATGGCGACCTGGCCAACCATTTCGGCGGTTCTGACGTGAGCACGCCGGCCACGAGCTTGTTCGGCGGCTTCGACGGAGGAGGGCCGCCGCAAGGCCAGCATGTCTACCGACGCAACGGAATGGCGACCGTCAACACCATCAACAAGCTGGACTCCTTCACCACATTCAAGGTCAACGCCGACTACAGCTACCATCGCGCCACGCATGACATCAGCCAGAGCACGACATACCTGACCAACGCGGGAGACTATGTGACCGTCGCCGAACAGACATCACCGCTGACGAAGACCCACCTGCCGAAATTGTCGGTGAACTATATGAAGAATGCCGACCAGCTGTATTTCAACGAGACGTTTTATATCAAGGGGAAGTTCGAGGAGAACGAAGGGGATGTCAATGTTAGCGGCTCCCTGGTCGAGCAACGCCGGAGGACTTCGTCGTTCGAGATGGGCAATGAATTCTTCTGGATGGGCAGGACGAAGAAGGGCGCCCGCCGCCACGTCAATGCCAACGTGTCGTTCAAACGGACGCCGACGCTAAGGCTGTCGTTTGTCTCGGAAGGTGACGGCTACGGGCAGACGGCACAGTCCTCGACGCTCAGCATGAATGTCGGCTCGTCGTTCAACGTCCCCATAGGCAAGGCGTTCCGGTTGAACCTGCCTGTCAGCATGAATGCGACGTACGACGATTTGGAGACCAACCGAATGGCGACAGGTGAGGTCAACCACATCCGGGGCTGGGCGTTCTCGCCTACTGCAAACCCCGGCTTCGAAATCCATTCGCGCAACCGCCGTTTCTACCTCAGTGCAGGCCTGGGGGCCGCATTGAAGGGATTGTACTATAACAAATTGAATTACACGAAGCCGGTGCTCAATCCCTCGGTCGGCATCAACTACACTTTCTCTGCCAACAGCAAGCTGTCCTTCTCCACGGGCTACTCGACCTCGATTGGCGACATGATGACGCTGTTGACGGAGCCGATGCAGGTGAACTACCGCACCGTGCGCACCTCGTCGGGCATCATCGGCGAGTCGGATACGTGGCACACGTCGGGTGAATGGAAGTGGCAGCTGCCCATGCAGTACTTCACGTTGAGCCTTTCGGCCAGCCACAGCGAGGACAAGCAGAACACGCTCTTCTCGCAGAACGTCAGCGGCATCGATGTCAGCAACACGGCACTGCTCCGTGACACGCGCTCACGCTCCACCGGTTTCTCCATTTCCACCACGAAGAACATCCCGACGCTCTATGCCAAATTTGGCGTGGGGGGAAGTTACAACTTCGGCAGTGGAGAGCAGGCCGTCGGACAAGCTGTCATCGGCACCCACTCGAACAGCTACAGCCTGCATGGCAACGCCGCCATCACGCCTGTCAAATGGCTCGAACTGAAATACGACATCAGCCATGGCTGGTCGCAGTCACGATACTCGAATGAAAAGAACACCTCGACCTCGCTCACACACAGCGGCGCCGTCCATGTTTTTCCCATCGCCGCCATGGACCTCTCAGTCAACTACGACCACGTGCGCCGCCAGCTCACCGCCGACCAATACAAGCGCATGTCACTCTTCTACGCTTCGGCGCAGTACAAGCTGAAACGGCTCGTACTCCGCCTTGAACTCGACAATCTCCTGAACCAGCGCAACTACGCCTACACCATCTTCAACGGCGTCAACACCTACAGCTACGACTTCGGCCTATGTGGCCGCACGGTCCTGTTCAGAGCCATGTTCAAGCTATAACCTCAAGAATGCATCACATGAACAAAAAAGCCATCATCACCATTCTGTTTGCCCTCGCCATACATCCTCCCATATCCTCACAAACTCGGTCAACCCTTCCATTGTGGGAGCGCAAGAGTGCTCCTGCTGTCATATTGGGACGGTACGTTGACTGGAAAATAGGTGAAGACTGCAATCCTCCCGGCTTTTGGGGAAACCATAATTCACTGAAAGGCAACACCATCCCTGAAATAACAACTGATTCCATCGCTGGCCGATTCACCTTAGTATGGGATATCTGTTACCCTCTACTACATGAATTTCATGGATGGTCTGTTTTGCTCTGTCCTGGCGATACCATAAGAATAGACATTGACAGGTCGGCTTTCGCTGCATACGAAGCCTACAAGAAAGATACGCCTGCCGACAGTGTCACGACATCCAAATTACAGGAACTGTGGAAGAGGGCCGTACACATTGAAGGGGGTACCTTTGAGCAACCCCTGCCTGTCCATATGAAAGGGATGGTGCTTGGCTACCGTCGCGAATATGCCGAAGCGCATCTGCACGACACTTTTGATGAGTGGCGCGAAGTGTGTTGGAACGAGTTCCAGGAAGTGGTGTCGCAGATGGATTCACTCTCCCTCTTGCCTTGGGAACGGGAATACCATAGGATGCTTGTCGAACAGGATTATATCACCAAGTTAGGACAATTCATGTTTGCCAAAACCAGTTGGGGCTTGTTGAAAGATAACAAGGAGAAGGAAGCTTTCGAGAAGCAAGTGACCTTCAAAGACCCTCATGCCGCTGAACTCACATACTATCGCTGCGTTCCCGGCTTCTATGCCTGTCTGAACAATCTGTTTGACGAGGGTCGGAAGTACATCCAGGCCAATGGGTTGGAAGAGTCGCCTCTGGGATGCTGGTTCAAGGAGTTGGACGAAGCCCAGGCGGTGATGACTCGTGTGAAGGCCAAGCAGCTGGTGACAGACAGTGAGTTGGATGCCCTGTCTCCTGAGTTCCAAGTTCAGATCAGAGAGGTTCAGGCTCTACTGGAACAAGAGGCAGCCGACGGCAAAGGCATAAGCAGGGACTTGCCCGAAGGGGAGCCTCGGGAGTGGCTACCGAAGATTGTTGCCGGGCACAAGGGGCGCATCGTCTTCATCGACTTCTGGGCTACCTGGTGCGGGCCTTGTCGCACGGGCATGAAAGAAATGGAAAGCGTGAAGGAGGAACTGAACAAAAGGGGCGTGGATTTCATCTACATCACCGACACCAGCAGCAGTACCGATGATTGGCTGGGGTATGTCAGCCAGCACGCTGGAGACCACTACATCGTGCCCAAAGACAAGATGCAGGAGATGCAAATCCCCGGCTACGACAATGCCATCCCCCATTACCTCATCTACGACCGTGAGGGAAAGCTCGCAAAGGCGATTTCAGGCTGGCCTGGCTTGGAAGGGATGACGCATGAATTTGATGACATAAAGTGAAAAAGCCACAAGCCATGAATAACATACCATATACTTGTGTGTTGGCATTGATGCTGGCGACAATGAGCATGGGACTGCAAGCAGAAGCACAGACCGTGGTGCTCGACACGTCGAATGTCGTTGTAGGGTATCATTATTCATGCAACACCAAGGACGCGGAAGGCAGGGCGGCCATTGATGAATATGACATCGCATTGCTGATAGGAAAGAAAATCGTGGCACAGAAGGGGTTTTGTGAATTGTCTTTGGATGAAGACGACAATGATGATTATGTCCGGATACTGACAGAGCGCCAACATCACGTCCCGGAAATATACATTGGCTTTCCTGATGAAGACAAGGTCACTATCCGGGAGACTGTCCTCATGGACGATTTTGAGATGGTTGAGAAGAAAGGAGATGTCGAGTGGCTGATACTGTCTGATACCATTCAAATAAATGGCCATACCTGCAAGAAGGCAACCGCGAACGTGCGCGGTCGCCAATGGACAGCCTGGTTTGCAGAGGAACTCCCGATGCCCTATGGCCCATGGCTCCTTGGAGGGCTGCCGGGACTCATCCTGTGCGCGGAATCGGACGACATCCATAGGTTTCATATGACTTCCCTCTCGACCGCCTCATACTCCATTGAATACGAAAAACGCATCGACATCATGAGGACGTCAAGGAAAAAGTTCATCAAGTATAGGGACGGCATCACAAACAATCCCACGTATCTCACCAACCCATCCTCGCTGATTTCACCGGACATCGAGCGGCACAAAACCATCTACCAATTTGGCAATGGCATCGAGTTCGTTGAGATGAAGGGACATCTTTTCGATCCCCACCCAAATGTTTTCATACCTTTGGATTTGGAATAACCTCATAATACATTCAACAATATGAACAAACCGATGAAGAGAGTGCAATACAAGTTTGGTTGCTTTGCCGAACATGACGTTTTTAGCCTGAAATGCAAAAAGATTATCGTGACGATGATGGTCCTTGTCCTGACGATAGGGGTTCAGGGACAGGTGGTGGATGACGGCCTTGACGACATGATGGCGGCGATGATTGCGGCAAAGATACATCAAGACAGCATCGACTTGTCAAGCCTGGTGGCGGTGTATGACTACGAATGCCAGACGCTGGACGCGGAAGGAAAGACGGTGACGGACAGGATGAAGGTGTGCGTGCAGGTGGGGCAGCACTGCACTCGCAGCTATCCCTACCGCAAGTTCCGCGAGGATACGGAGGGCTACGACTATGGGAAGCCTGAAGAACTCGTCAAATGGAAAGAAGAGGCATACTGCTTCATGCCTGAGGTGTGGATGAACCATCCCGAGGGAATGACCACGGTTCGCGACGCCATCATCCCCAACATCTATGAGACACGGGAAGGGCGGAAGCCTATCGATTGGACGCTTTGTGATGACACGTTGACTGTCGGCGGATACTTGTGCAAGACAGCCACCTGTCTGTTGCATGGCAGGAAGTGGACGGTGCACTATGCAGAAGACCTCCCCACATCGGCAGGACCATGGAAACTCTGCGGACTCCCGGGTATGATTCTCGAAGCCAAGACCGATGACAACGTCCATCGCTTCATCGTCGCAGACATCAGACGCACCGCCTCGCCCATCTATTACGAGCACAACGCCATCACCTCAAGGATTGCAGAGGAGAAACTCATCAAGAACCGCATCAAAATCTTCGGTAACAAACTCTATCCCAAGAAACCGACTTATTACATACCTGACCACCGAAGCATGAATGCAGATGAGACGTTCTGCCAGATTGGCGATGAAATCCTGTGCGTTGTCAATGGCGTGTTGGAGTTGAGCCAAGCACACGTGTTTCAACCGCTGGAACTGAAGTAAGGCAATGAAAAAGGGGTTGCTGACAATGATGGCATTTGTCCTGACAATGGGAGCGCATGGACAAACGGACAGTATTGACCATTCACTGTTCGTGGTGGCTTATGACTTTGTGACGAACACGACAGACAAAAACGGGAATGCCGCGACAGATTCCGTACAGCTGGCTGTCATCGTTGGGAGTCGCTCGGCCAAATGCATGGAGTTCAACCGCGCCATGATTGAAGACTTCGGGGAATGGGATAATCAGGACTACCAATTTGGCGAGTGGCATGCGAGAAAGTACAACCTTCCCGTCATCTATGTGGGTTATCCCGAAGGAGAAGTCAGTGCGTTCGACAAGATCACCCCCAACCGGTACTTTGTCAGCGAACCGCTGCCCGACTTCGATTGGTCGTTAGCGGAAGACACGCTGTCCATCGGTGGCTATCTATGTCATAAGGCCGTTGGCAGGTATGGTGGAAGGACATGGACGGCGTGGTATGCCGAAGACGTTTCGGCTCCCTACGGACCATGGAAACTGCGTGGCCTGCCGGGCATGATTCTTAGAGCAGAGGATGCGGATGGCATCTTCCATTTCGATTTCCTGAAACTGATGAGGAAGCCTGCGAAGATAAGTTATATGAGCAAGGATGGTTATACGGCAATGAAACGTGACAAGTTCATCGTCCATCGCAACAAACTATTCTGTAGCAAGCAGTATGTCCATAATCCACGTTATTATATTCCCGACGGCGCCTACGAACACATGAACATCATCGAGATGTGGCCGGGTGGACCAGAACCTGCCGCCGAGGATAAACTCTCAGTCGTGGCAATAGACATGGTCATCCCCAAGAAAGTGAATGTCTATCAACCTTTGGAATTGGAATGACGATGTCTTTTTCCTTATTATTCTTTTCGGAAGTTACAGAGAAAATCCAACAAAAAAATTGTATTGTTTTTCAATAAAGAAAATGGCAATTTTCATTAACCCAGATATCACTTTTTGTCATTGAAGGTTGCCTGTCCAGAAAACCACAAAAAGCAAGTCAGAGTCTCTTCAGAGATGATAAAGCAAGTTGTACTTTTGGGTACCCAAAAGTGAACTTGCCAACAATAGTTGGGTTTTCAAATCGACCTCGCAACTCGGTCTATTTCATCACTTTGTGATACATTATGCCTGCCAATAAAGATGCTGTTTTTCTATGAAATCTTGATTCTTCATAATATAGAAAAAGTGAAAAATCACACTGCAGATGACCATTCTCATCTGTCAATGTGTGATACATTATGTGGTACTCCCTGCCATTTTTTCTGGCCGAAAAAAGGGGAAAAACAAATCACCA
>JAFZSL010000033.1 GCA_017619375.1 Prevotella sp.
ACCAATGGGTAAGTCTCACCTTCAAATTCCACGGTCTCATTGGTCTTGCATGTGGACTTTGTAAGGAACATATCGCCGTTGGACATATCTTTGAATACGACGGGGCGATAGTTTTCTGGATGGATGCCTTTTTTCATTTTTTATTCGTTACTGTTATGTTAAATATCTCTGTTTTACACTTTGGGCTGCAAAGGTACTGATTTTTTTCCCAATGGCAAAATTTTTCTTCCCTTTTTTCCTTCAAATCGTGTAAAATCATATTCCGCTTACCACCTTCACGTCGCTCTTCTTGACGAAAAGGTTGTCGTGAGCTGTGACGAGGATGTAATATTGCTCGTCTTCCTGATACTCGTCGGCGATGATGGTGCCTTTGCTCACGGTGGTGAAAAGCGGGTGTTTCGACGAGTCTTCCATGCTCTCGCGGTAGATGGGTGTGTTCTCGCGAATGGCCACCAGTTTGTCGTGCCCCTGACCTCTATACCAGTCTTGGGTGCCCACATATTTGCTGTATGCCCAACCGGTGACATTGCCCACGCTCACTTTGCTCCAGTTGCCGCTTTGGCCACGGAGTACGCCTGAACCCAGTCCGTGGGAGAACATGTAGAGCTGGGTCAGTATCGGTGCCTTGCTCGAAGGACGCTGCCTCACATTCACGAAGCCATCGTCGGAGGTGGCGTATACAACGGTGAACACTTGCTGGGCCCACATGGTGGCACCCATTGTCAGGGCAGCAAAGAATACTAAGAAACGTTTCATGATTAATGGTGATGAATGTTGATGTTATGTTCTATGGAGAGGGATGACGTGCTGTCGCGGACCTTCCTCTTTCCAAGGGAGCAAAAATAGCAAGAATAACCGATATATACAACATATTCTGTGTTTTTTTTACTTCGCCACGTCCCTTTTGCCACGATTTTCGTCAATGTCGGTCGTCTTCCCGTTTCCGCAGTTGCCAGAATGCGACGGCCGCCGCAGCAGCTACGTTGAGTGAGTCCACGTGGTGTGACATGGGGATGCGCACCACGTAGTCGGCCTCGGCGATGGTCTCGTGGGGAAGGCCGTCGCCCTCGGTGCCCATCACGATGGCTAAGCGTTGCTCTTTCGTCAGGGCGGGATGGTCGATGGGGATGGATTGGTCGGTGAGCGCCATGGCTGCCGTGCGGAATCCTAAAGTGTGCAATTCGCTCAGGCCGTGGTCCAGCCATGTCCACGGCACCAGGAACACCGAACCCATCGACACACGCACGGCACGGCGGTTGAGCGGGTCGCAGGAGTCGGGAGTGAGCACCACGCCGTCGATGCCAAGTGCGGCGGCGGAGCGGAAAATGGCACCGATGTTGGTCGTGTCCACCACGCCGTCGATGACCACGATGCGGCTCGCACCGTGGCACACTTCCTCCAAGGAGGGCGGGCTGGGGCGGCGGAAGGCGCACAGCACGCCACGGGTGAGGGTGTAGCCTGTGAGTTGCGCCAGCAAGTCGCGGTCGCCCGTGTAGACGGGGATGTCGCCGCAGCGCTCGATGATGGGAGCCGCGTCGCCGGAGATGTGGCGCCGTTCGCAGAGCAATGACAGGGGTGTGTGCCCTGCATCGAGGGCCACGGCAATCACTTTCGGGCTCTCTGCGATGAAGATGCCGTCGCGTGGAGACAGGCGGTTGCGTAACTGTGCCTCGGTGAGGCGGGAGAACACCTCCACGCCAGGTTCCGACAAACTGTTGATTTCTATCACTGCCATGGTTTTGTTGCTTAAGGGGTGGAGGCATCGCCGACCATTTCACGACCCTCCTCTGTCATGTAAGGCAAGGCCACGCTGTAGGGGATGGTCACCACGGGGTCGCCCATGTCAAAGGGGCAGATGTCGTAGATGGAGTAGTGGTAGCGCACACCATTGCGCACCAGGTAGGGGGGGAAGGTGGGAAGGGGCATCTCGCGCAGGTCGGTGGTGCAGATCTCCTGCACCTGCTTGTCGCTGCTCACCTTGAAATATTCCCTCATGCCGGCTATCAGGTGGGCATAGAGCGCCGTGTCCATCCTCTCCATGAGGTCGTTGCCGAAACGATGGCCGTCGCGCAGGCGGAAGGTCACCCCGTAGTCGGAGTATTCCCCATGGGCGCCATGCGTGATGTAGGAGTAGCGGTATACCTCGAAGGTGACGAATCGGGCCGTCTGGCACACCTTCCTGATCTCTATCCCTTCCTCAGGAGCGTTGTCACGGCTCACATGGGTGATGCCCATCTGTTCCAGCGTCTTGGCCAGATGCTCCTGACGGTCGGCGCAGTAGGCGCGTACAAGGTCGTCTGGGTTGTCGCTCTTGCTCTCGCCGCCATCCTCGAACAGCGTCGACTTCACGAATGTCTTCAAGGCGGCGACCAAGGCGTGGGGACCCGATACAGGATAGTCGATGAACACGTCGCAGGTGCCGTGTTCGCTGCGAAGGGAGTATTTGAAAGAGTCGGTGACCAGTGCCTCGTCCTCGGCTTTCACGGCATCCGTCCCTCCTTCGTCCTTGGCAGGCGAGGGTTTGTCGCCGCCACAACCAAGGGTGAGCAGCAACACCGTCAATAACAAGACACATGACACCTTGCGCATCTTTTTTTTGCAAATGTAGTGATTTCATACGTATTTTTGCCTGTTGAAACAAAGATTTTGCTTTTCTTCGAAAAAAAGATTTCGCAAAAACGCGCTTTGAGAATTTTTTTTGTCAAAATGTTGCGGATTTCATTTCTTTTATTTATTTTTACACCGCAATAAAGGAGGTTAGGTTATGAAACGCTTTTCAATCATTCATACACTATTGTTGGTGGCACTTCTGATGCTTCCGGGAAGCATGGGTGCCCAGGAGCTGCGCTTTTCTGTCAGTGGCGTGGTGCGCGATGCAAATAGCAATCATCGGTTGCCTCAGGTGAGCATCACGACGATGGACGGCAACGAGGCAACGGTCACCAACGCCGACGGGCATTTCACGCTCAAGACTGAGAAAAAGCCCTCGTGCTTGTTTGTCTCTTGTCTGGGATATGATGCACAAAAGGTCCAACTTGGGGAGGATTTGAACAAGGAAATCAAAATTCGTCTCAAGCCAGGTGCGGTGACGCTCGAAGAACTTATCGTGAACGCTGTCAACCCACGCGACATCGTCAATGCAGCCTTGGCGAAGATGCCCGAAAACTATGCACATGACAACCAGTTGCTCAGATGCTTCTACCGGGAGACCACACAGAAGGGTAGGAGATACATCTACGTGGCAGAGGCCGTGGCCGACCTCTACAAAAGCGGATACCAGCGACTTGTAGGCACCGACCGCATCGCCATCAGGAAGGGAAGGAAACTCGTCAACACCCAGAAGACCGACACCCTCGGGGCGAAAATCCAGGGTGGGCCCACGCTTGCCATCGAACTCGACTTGGTGAAGAAGACGGAGGTTTTCCTCAGCTACAAGGAGATGAACAACTATCACTTGCGCATGGAAACACCCATGTCCATTGATGGCAGGCCGCAGTTCGTCATTTCCTTCGCGCCGGCCACCATCGTCGACTATGTGCTTTATTACGGAAAGATGTACATCGACCGCCAGACCATGGCCTTCACAAGGGTGGAGATGTCATTGGACATGTCCGACGTCCAAAAGGCGGCTGAGAGCATCCTTGTCAAGAAACCGGCGGGAGTGCACTTCAACCCCAGGGAACTCACCACTGTTGTCACTTACCGTTACGATGGGGAGACTTGCCGCATGCATTACCTCCATAGCGACGTCAAGTTCAATTGTGACTGGAAGAAGAAACTCTTTTCTGCACCGTTCCACGTGGAGGCGGAGATGGTGGTCACCGATTTGCTGGAGAATAACGCCAAGCCAATGGCCATGAACGACGCTTTCAGGTCGAAAGACTCCTTCTACGACAAGGTGACTGTGTTCTATGACCCTGATTTCTGGGAAGACTACAACATCATCCTCCCCTCCGAGTCCTTGGAGCAGGCCATAGGGAAACTGAAGAAAAAGAAGTGAATTTATCCATCGATTGCGCCAAAATGTCCCCCTACGACTTCGGGGGACATTTTTTTGCGTTCGTGCAGAAATGAAACAAGTTGCGGTGCGCCTATCCCGTGTAAAATGGTTGGTGTGCGCATATTCCCGCCCCTCGAGGCTAACTTTATACACATCTCTTATGCCTTTGATTCACAAGATGTTAATGATTGCAATAAATAAAAGAAGATTAAAAAAGGAGGAAAAAGATATAAAAAGGAGGAAAATGGAAAAAGTGCCAAGGCACTCTCAAAAAGGGTGAAAAAGGTGAACACACGGTCAAGTAGAAGTGTAAACCAACTTAGTTTTAACAAACAAAACTGTCAACCAAAATCAGTACAGGACAACTTTTGTTCGCCTTTTTTTTCTTCCTTTTTGTGAAACGCTTGCGTTTTTTTTCTTTAACAACAAGTATTTTTCAAACTTTTTATTTCTTTTTCTTAAGCGAAGCGTTTTTTTAATTTGTTGTCGTTCAGACAGATACAGACTTGTGTATAAAAGATTAGCCCTCGAGGGGAGGGGGTGGGGTCTTTGATTGGCTGATTATCCGTATCGGAAAAGAAACGTCTACGGAGTTGTGGAGGAAAGGAGAATGCACCGCTGGTGCATATGTTATTAGAACTATTAGGACTCGTCTTCGAGTCCTTTGAGTCCTTCAAGTCCGTAGACATTTCATCCTCCGTGCGCACCCTCCCAAACTCCTTGACTCCGTGGACAACTCTTGTGCCCGCCCGAGTGCCAAGCGTTCCCCCGAAGTCGTAGGGGCGGGTCTTGTGCCCGCCCGTTGTCTTCGAGTCCCTTGGGTCCGTAGACAACTTTCGCACGATATTTTTTTATCCCGAATTGGTCGAATTTGAGAATTTTTGAGGGCGGGCACAAGACCCGCCCCTACATTGCGCACGAAGGACGTGGAAGCCGCCGCTGGTGCATATGTTATAATCTACGTACCATTTGAACCCGCCCCAAGTCCCCTAAGTCCTTCGAGTCCGTAGACATCAAACTCCTTGACTCCGTAGACAACTCCCGCCCTCCCATAATATCCCATCCAAACAATTATATATAAGGAAGATTCTCCGTCTCCTTTCTGTTTACTATTTCTTTCAATTGTTTTTATTTTTGTTTCAAAGGGCGGTTTTCGAAAAAACTTGTTTTTGAAAGTGCGGGGAAAGTATTATTTTTGCACTAAACAACATTTATTCTTATGAAATCATTACATCTTCTTCTATGGGCTTTCATCATGTCGTTTCTTCCCACGCAGCTTTGGGGAGCGGAGCCTTTTGTGAGTTTTTCAGGTCAAGGACGGCTGCTTAACAAAGGTGGCAAGGTCGATGTCTATGTCAGTCCCACTGCCGAAAAAGGAGTGTCACGTGCGGCAAAAGACCTCTGCAGCGACCTCAACAAGGTGTGTGGAGCCACCTGCACCCTCGTCGACAAGGCGGAAGGTGCCGACATCGTCATCGAGGTCGATGCCAAGATGAAGGCCACGGAGAAATATGTCATACAGATAGACGACCAAGCCATGCGCATCACGGGCAGCGACAGGCGCGGTGCCATCTATGGCATTTACGAAGTGTCGAAACAGGTGGGGGTCTCGCCGTGGTACTGGTGGGCCGACGTGCCGGTGGAACAACACAGCCAGGTGTGGCTCATTCCCGGAACCTATTCCGACGGGGAACCTGCAGTGCGCTATCGCGGACTGTTCCTCAACGACGAGGCGCCATGCCTCACTTCATGGGTGAAAAACACGTTTGGCACCGATTTCGGAGGACATGAGTTCTATGCCAAGGTCTTCGAACTCATCTTGCGCCTCAAGGGCAACTACCTCTGGCCGGCCATGTGGGGATGGGCCTTCTATGCCGACGACCCGCTCAACTCCAAGACGGCCGACGAGTACGGGGTGGTCATTGGCACCTCGCACCATGAACCCATGGCACGCAACCATCAGGAGTGGGCGCGACACCGCAAGGAGTACGGCGCTTGGAACTACGCCACCAACAAAGAGGTGCTCGACAAGTTCTTTCGCGAAGGCATAGAGCGCATGAATGGCACCGACGACGTCGTGACCATAGGCATGCGTGGCGACGGCGACGAGGCGATGAGCAAGGATGCCGACACCAAGCTCTTGCAGGAAATAGTGAAACAGCAGCGCAAGATCATCAGCGATGTCACCAAGAAACCCGCCAAGGCCACCCCGCAGGTGTGGGCGCTATATAAAGAGGTGCTTGAATACTACGACCAAGGCATGCGCGTGCCCGATGATGTCATCATCATGCTTTGCGATGACAACTGGGGCAATGTGCGACGGGTGCCCAATGCCAAGGAACGCAAGCATCCTGGAGGATGGGGACTTTATTACCATGTGGATTACGTGGGCGCTCCACGCAACTCCAAATGGCTGAATGTCACACCCATTCAGAATATGTGGGAGCAACTCTCCCTGGCTTATGAAAATGGCCTCGACAAGATGTGGATACTCAACGTGGGCGACCTCAAACCCATGGAATACCCCATCACGCTCTTTATGGAAATGGCATGGAACGGTGAAGCCGACATCCCTGGACACACGCTTGAGTTCTGCCGCCAGTCGTTCGGCGAGGCACAGGCGTCGGAGGCGGCAAGGTTGCTCGACCTATGCTGCAAGTACAACGGACGCATCACGGCGGAGATGCTCGACCACCGCACCTACAACCTCGATTCGGGAGAGTGGGAGAAGGTGGTGGCCGACTACAACCGCTTGGAAACAGAAGCACTCAGACAGTATCTTACACTCCAACCGCAATATCGCGACGCCTACCAGCAAATCATCCTCTTCCCCATACAGGCCATGGCCAACATCTATGAGATGTATTACGCCCAAGCCATGAACCTGGAACTCCACAAGCAGGGCAATCCCGACGCCAACTTATGGGCCGACAGGGTGGCACAGGCCTTCAAGCGCGACTCGGTGCTCTGCGCCGCCTACAACCACGACATCGCCGGTGGCAAGTGGAACGGGATGATGACCCAGAAACATATCGGATACAGGAGTTGGAATGATAATTTCCCACGTGACATCATGCCCATGGTGAGGCGTGTCGATGTGGAGGGCACGGCCAATGTCCTGACAGAGAAAAACGGAGTGGTGGCCATCGAGGCTGAGCACACCTATGGACGCATCGATGGAAAGGAAGCCACATGGCTGCTCATCCCCGGGATGGGACGCACGCTCAGTGGCATCACGCTGAGGCCGACGACGGCGTCCGTGGAGGGAGCGGCTCTCGAATACCGCTTCGACACCTCTTCACCCGTCAAGGGCATCCATGTCGTCGTGAAGTCCACCCTCGACTTCCTCAACCAGGGCGGCTTGAGATACCGCGTGACGTTGGACGGAAAAGAACCGCAGGTGGTCAATTTCAATGCCAAACTCAATGAAGACCCCGACAACATCTACAGCATCTATTATCCCACCGTGGCGAAAAGAGTGGTGGAGAGCACCGTCGAGGTCTCTGCCGACTCGGGAACGCATACCCTGCGCATAGAACCTCTCGACCCCGGCATCGTCTTTGAGAAAGTCGTCGTCGACTGTGGTGGATGGCAACCCTCATACCTCTTCGGCGACGAGTCGCCAAGGAAGCTGGAATAATAGGGCGGTACTCCCACATTATTCATCATAGCCGTCATCATAGCCATCTTCATAGTCGTCATCATCGTCGTCATCGTCCATTCCCACCTGCATGCCAGGTTTACCAGCCTGCCTGTCTTCCTCTGCCATGGCTTCTCCGTCAAGATAGCCATCATCGTAAGTGTTGGAGACGGGTTGGCCAGTTGAAACGTTCTTCACCTCTTTGTTAGGGGATAACGTATCGCTCTTCGTACTGTCTGCTTGTACGACTACCGTAGGCGTTATGGCATATTCCTCCACGGCGGCGGGCTGGCTGTCGGCCTTTTTCGGCTCTTGACCGCAAGATGCCAGAAAAAGGACTATGCCCATGATTGTAAATCTTCCCATTGATAGAAGTCTTATTGTTGAAGTCACCAAGGATGAATCACGAACATGGAGCCGTGGCTTCCCTCTCCGTCGTAGTCAGCGGGCAGGGTGAGTTGGCTCGACAACATTTCCAATTCCTCGTCATCAAGATGGCGTTCCAGTTCCAACTCTATACACTGACGGGCAGGGTTGTAATTCAGGTTCCAGATACTGTCACCAAGGCACGCGTTCACTTCCGTCCTCACTTCATCTTGATACCGCCAGATAGCATCAAAGTCAACAGACGAAGCAGCGAGAGCAGAGCCGAACTCGTTCGAGCTATGTTCATCCATATCTTTATGTATATCAATTCTAATGCAAAGATAGGATAAGATTTTTTATAATGCAAAGATTGAGTCCACTTAAAAAGTGGACAGTGGGCAAA
Source organism: Prevotella sp. (assembly GCA_017619375.1). Classification (GTDB taxonomy): domain Bacteria; phylum Bacteroidota; class Bacteroidia; order Bacteroidales; family Bacteroidaceae; genus Prevotella. The sequence goes on from JAFZSL010000033.1 coordinate 8,410, forward strand.
ATGTCAGTGCTCATATCCCGTGCAAAATGTCAGAGCTCATCTCCTGTGCAAAGTGTCAGTGCTCATCTCTCGCGCAAAGTGTCAGTGCTCATCTCCCGCGCAAAGTGTCAGTGCTCATCTCCCCGCCCCTCTTTAACTTTGCTGTTTGAAATAAGAGTCCTAAAGAACTCTTAAAATATTTAACATTCAATAATAGGAGAAAAATATCGATGTTATTACAGTTTTTCTTTTCCTTTGTTGTAGAAAGGAAGGATTAACTG
>JAFZSL010000034.1 GCA_017619375.1 Prevotella sp.
CATGTTGTCATCCCAAATTTGAGAGATTTGTCGAAGACCCACGACCATAGGGAGTAATTTGAGAATTTTTGCGGGCGGGCACAAGACCCGCCCCTACATTGCGCACGAAGGACGTGGAAGCCAGCTCCGGGCATATGTTATAGTCTTCGGACTATTTGAACTCGCCTCGAGTCGACCAAGTCCTTTAACTCCTCCCCCTCTGCCCGAGAGGGGGTGGCTGTAGGCCGGGGGCGAGGGAGAACTCCCCTTTAACTCCTCTTTAACTTCCCTTTAACTCCCCTTATTTCACTCCTAAAAATTGAAAATGCGCGGTTTGTTTGCGTATTTGAAAAATCAGTCGTATCTTTGCGACCTATTTTATTATTATTTTCATTTCACTTCAATATGAATATAGCAGTAGTAGGAACTGGTTATGTAGGATTGGTCAATGGCGCTTGTTTTGCAGAAATGGGCGTCAATGTGACATGTGTAGACATCGATGAGAAGAAAATCGAGGCGCTGAAGAATGGGAAGATTCCCATCTACGAACCTGGTTTGGATGAAATCGTGAAAAGGAATGCCAACGCTGGGCGACTCGCCTTTTCCACCAGCCTGAAGGAGGTGCTCGACGATGTCTCGATGGTGTTCAGCGCCGTGGGGACTCCGCCCGACGAGGATGGGTCGGCTGACCTCTCCTATGTGCTTGAGGTGGCCAGGGAATTCGGAAGGAACATCAACAAATATACATTGCTCGTCACCAAGTCGACCGTTCCCGTGGGGACGGCGGCGAAAGTGAAGGAGGTCGTCAGCGAGGAACTGAAAAAAAGGGGAGTGGACATTCCTTTCGATGTCGCTTCCAACCCGGAATTCCTCAAGGAGGGGGCTGCGGTCAAGGACTTCCTCAGTCCCGACAGGGTCATCGTGGGCGTCTCGTCGGAAAGAGCAAAGTCGCTGATGATGAGGCTCTACAGACCTTTGATGCTCAACAACTTCCGCGTCATCTTCACCGACATCCCCTCTGCCGAGATGATCAAATATGCTGCCAACTCCATGCTGGCCACGCGCATCAGTTTCATGAACGACATCGCCAACCTTTGCGAAATCGTGGGGGCCGACGTGGAGATGGTGAGGCAGGGCATCGGTGCCGACACGCGCATCGGACGAAAATTCCTCTATCCCGGTTGCGGATATGGTGGAAGCTGCTTCCCCAAGGATGTGAAGGCGCTCATCAAGACGGCGGAGAAGAACGGCTACTCCATGAGGGTGCTGAAGGCCGTGGAGGAGGTGAACGAGGACCAGAAGAGGGTGGTGTTCGCCAAACTGCAAAAGCATCTGCCTGAAGGCTTGGAGGGAAAGACCGTCGCCATATGGGGACTGGCTTTCAAACCGGAAACCGACGACATGCGCGAGGCTACCTCGCTCGTCACCATCGACTTGCTCCTGAAGGCCGGATGCCGCGTCAGGGTGTTCGACCCAGTGGCCATGGACGAGTGCCGGCGCAGGTTGGGCGACGTGGTGGAATATGCCAGGGACATGTATGATGCCGTGCTGGATGCCGACGCCATGCTGCTGCTCACCGAATGGAAGCAGTTCCGCCTGCCCAGCTGGGGCGTGCTGAAGAAAACCATGCGCAAACCGCTCGTCATCGACGGAAGAAACATCTATGACGCCGAGGAATTGGCGGAGTACGGATTCGAATACTGCTGCATCGGAAAATAGGTTTACGCGCAGGTTGCGTTTCCGACCACCATCTACTCTCTTCTGGGTCAAGTCTTAACATCATATCATAAAGCCATGGCATACAAGCATTTGTCCTTCCCTGAAGACTCCCTTTTCCTCGTCACCGGTGGTGCCGGGTTCATCGGCTCCAACTTATGCGAGGCCATCTTGGGGATGGGTTATCGTGTGCGCTGTCTGGATGACTTGAGCACCGGCAAGCAGAAAAACGTCGACCTGTTCATCGGCCATCCCGACTACGAATTCATCAAGGGGGACATCAAGGACCTTGACACTTGCATGAAGGCGTGCGAGGGGGTGGACTACGTGCTCAACCAGGCGGCATGGGGTAGTGTGCCGCGTTCCATTGAGATGCCTCTGTTCTACTGTGCCAACAACATACAAGGCACGCTCAACATGCTCGAGGCGGCAAGGCAGAACGGGGTGAAGAAGTTTGTCTATGCATCAAGCTCCTCCGTCTATGGCGACGAACCCAATCTCCCAAAGTGCGAAGGCGTGGAGGGCAACCTGCTCTCGCCCTACGCCGTATCGAAAAGATGTGACGAGGAGTGGGCAAAGCAATATACCATGCATTATGGACTCGACACCTACGGACTGAGATACTTCAACGTCTTCGGAAGAAGGCAGGACCCTGACGGGGCCTATGCCGCCGTCATTCCCAAATTCATCAAACTGCTGCTCAACGGCAAGCAATGCCACATCAACGGCGACGGCAGGCAGAGCCGCGACTTCACCTACATAGAGAACGTGATCGAGGCCAACCTCAAGGCGTGCCTGGCGTCGCACGAGGCGGCTGGCGAAGCCTACAACATCGCCTATGGAGGAAGGGAGTATCTCATCGACATCTACCACACGCTCTGCAAGGCGCTGGACACTGACTTGGAACCGGAATTCGGACCGGACAGGCCGGGAGACATCAAGCACTCCAACGCAGACATCGGCAAGGCGAGGAAATGGCTGGGATACGACCCGGAATACAATTTCGAACGAGGGCTCAATGAAGCCATCGAATGGTACAAAAGCAACGTCTGACAACAATAAGTCAAGGATATGGAAGATACCAGAATTTGCGTGATAGGACTGGGATATGTGGGCCTGCCGTTGGCACGCCTCTTCTCCACCAAATATCCCACGGTGGGATTCGACATGAACCCGGCTCGAGTGGAGGCTTTGATGGCTGGCCATGACAGTACGCTGGAGGTGGATGACGATCTGCTCAAAGACGCCATCGACAACCATGGCTTCACATGTACCACCGAATTGGAGATGATACGCGACTGCAATTTCTATGTCGTTGCCGTGCCCACGCCGGTAGACGAGAACAACAACCCTGACTTGCGACCTCTCTTCGGAGCAAGCGAGACGGTGGGAAAAGTCATTTCTAAAGGGGATATCGTGGTGTATGAGTCCACCGTGTATCCGGGGGTGACTGAGGATGAATGCATCCCTGTCGTCGAAAAGTTCAGCGGATTGAAATACAACACCGACTTCTTTGCCGGATATTCGCCCGAGCGCATCAACCCGGGGGACAAGTTGCACACCGTGGAACTCATCAAGAAGGTCACCGCTGGTTCCACACCGGAGGTGGCGGAAATCGTCAACAACGTGTATGCCAGCGTCATCAAGGCGGGGACACACAAGGCTTCAAGCATCAAGGTGGCGGAAGCGGCTAAGGTGATAGAGAACTCTCAAAGAGACATCAACATCGCCTTCGTCAACGAACTATCGAAAATCTTCAACCGAATAGGCATCGACACGCAAGACGTTCTCGACGCGGCTGCCACGAAATGGAACTTCCTGCCGTTCAAACCTGGACTCGTGGGAGGACATTGCATAGGCGTAGACCCCTATTATCTCGCGCAATGTGCACAGCGCCATGGATACAATCCGGAAATCATCCTTGCAGGACGCAGAACCAACGACAGCATGGGGGAGTATGTGGCCAACCAAACACTACGTTGCATGCTCAAGAAGGGCATACAGGTGCTCAAGTCGCACATTCTCATCCTGGGCTTCACTTTCAAGGAGAATTGCCCGGATGTGCGCAACACAAAGGCCATCGACATCTACAAGGCTCTTGCCGATTTCAACTTGTGCATCACCGTATATGACCCATGGGCCAATCTTGACATCGTCAGAAAGGAGTATGGCATTGAAGTGACCAACCAACTGCCTACGGAAAAGGCTGATGCTGTCATCTTGGTGGTCGCCCACTCCACGTTTGAGCACCTGGATGTCTTGTCTCTGGTCAAGCCGAAACATGTCATCTACGACGTGAAGTCCTTCCTTGACAGGAACATCGTGGATGGAAGACTCTAAAAACCCCCTCTTTCTGCCATAAACATCGTGGAAGGAAGACTCTAAAGCCCCCTCCTTCTGCCATAAACATCGTGGATGGAAACTTGTGCCCGCCCAGAGGGGAGCCATTCTGTTTAACTCCCCTTTAACTCCATTTCTCCTCCGTTCTCGTCTTTCTTTTTCTTCCTGCGGCGTCTTGGGGACTTTGCAGGCTCGGTGGAAACAGGGGTGGAAGGCAATCCGTCCTGCGGCGCTTTGTCTTTCCTCTGTCCCCGTCTTCCGCGTCCTTTATGCTCGCCATGTCTTTTGGAAGAATCGCCGGATCTTCTCCTGTGGGAACCGCCACGACCGCCTCGTCCGCCGCGGCCCATCGGCTTGTATTCGGGGCCTTCGCCCAGACCTTCGGGGAGGGGGATTTTCTCCACGGCGTAGCCGAGGAATTGCTCTATCTGCATGAAGTCGGCTATCTCGCGCCCACGGACGAGGGTGATGGCCTTGCCGTCGCGTTGGGCGCGGGCGGTGCGGCCGATGCGGTGGACGTAGTCTTCGCTGTCGTGGGGGACGTCGAAATTCATCACCGTGGCGATGTCGTCGATGTCGATGCCGCGGGCGACGATGTCGGTGGCCACCAGCACGTCCACCTGTCCGCTCTTGAAGCGGTACATCATCTCGTCGCGCTGGCTTTGGTCAAGGTCGGAGTGCATCTCGCCGCTGTTGATGTGCATCTGCCTGAGCGAACGGTTGATTTCCTTCACCTTCAGTTTTGAACCGGCGAAGATGATGACACGGCTCAACTCGTTGTTCATGAACAGGTGGCGGATGATGCCCAATTTCTGGTTTTCATGGCACACATAGGCCATCTGCATGATGTTGTCGGCAGGACGGCTGACAGCCAGCTTCACCTCCACGGGGTCCTTGAGCAGCGTCTTGGCGAGTTGCTCGATTTTCTGAGGCATGGTGGCGGAGAACATGATGATCTGGCATGTCTTGGGTAGATGGCTCGCTATCTTGAGGATGTCGTCGCTGAAGCCCATGTCGAGCATGCGGTCGGCCTCGTCAAGAACGAAGAAGGACACCTGGCTCAGGTCGGCATGCTGCATGGTGATGTGGCTGATGAGGCGCCCGGGGGTGGCAATCACCACGTTGGCGCCCAGTTGGAGGCCCTTGGTCTCCTGGTCGTAGCGGCCGCCGTCGTTGCCGCCGTATACCGCAACGCTGCTGATGCCTTGAAGATAATAGCTGAAACCTTCCATTGCTTGGTCAATCTGCTGGGCCAGTTCGCGTGTCGGACTCATGATGACGCAGTTGATGGCTTCCTCTGGGTAATAGCCGTCTTCAATGAGGCTGAGGATGGGCAGCAGGTAGGCCGCGGTCTTGCCGGTGCCCGTCTGGGCGACGCCGATGAGGTCCCTGCCGTCGAGAATCTCGGGGATGCAGGCCTCTTGGATGGGGGTGCAGGTCTCGAAGCGCATGTCGTCGAGCGCGTCGAGGATGTTGTCGTTCAAATATAATTCGTCAAATCTCATTCTTTTTTTGTTTTTTCCAGAGGGCAAGTGCTTCTATGGCTTTTAGTGTCACCCTTCTAATTCGGTGCCTGGCGGTAGCAGAAATAGGCCACGAAAGCGAAGAGGACGTTCGGCACCCACGCCGCTATCACAGGTGGGAAACCGGCGTTGATGGAGAAGGTGGACGACACTGTTTGCAGCATGATGTAGGTGAAACTGAGAATCAGGCCTATGCCCAGGTACAAGCCCATGCCGCCTTTTCGCTTGTGCGAGGAGAGTGATGCCCCGATGATGGTGAGGATGAACGAGGCGAAGGAGGAGGCGATGCGCTTGTGGTATTCCACCTCGTATTGCACCACGTTGCCCGAACCCCGGCTCTGCTGCTTGGAGATGTAATCCTTGAGCTGCGGGCTGGTGAATGTCTCCTGCTGACCCTTGGAGTATACCAGGTCGGTGGGCTCCATGATGATGACAGTGTCGAGTTGGGTGCCTTGGGTGATTTTCTCCTTCATGCCTGTCAACTCGCGGATTTTCCAGTTCATCGCCTTCCAATGGAACTTCTCGTTGCTGATGGTGTCGTAATACACCTCAGAGGCTGTCAGGTGGCTCACTATCTTCTTGTTCTCGAACTTGTCGAGGATGAAGCCGTAGCCGCATTTACGCATGTTGTCGTAATATTGGATGCGGGCTATCACGCCGGGGGCTACCTGAAGTTGGACATTCTCTGCCGACGTGTTCTTGCGTTTGTTCTTGTAGAGTGTCTCGAAATGCTGGCGCACCACAGTGCCGTGGGGGATGACGTAGGCGCCAAGGTAATAGGTGGTGATGGAAATCAGCACGCACGACACCATGTAGGGCACCATCAGGCGCCGGAATGAAAAGCCGGAGGCGAGCATGGCGATGATCTCGGAGTTGCCCGCAAGCTTCGAGGTGAAGAAAATCACGGCGATGAAGACAAACAGCGGGCTGAACAAGTTGGCGAAGTAGGGCACGAAATTGGCGTAGTAGTCGAAGACGATGGCCTTCAGCGGGGCGTTGTACTGGGTGAACTTCGCCAGGTTCTCGTTCACGTCGAACACGATGGAGAGCGAGATGATCAGCACGATGGCGTAGATGTAGGTGCCGATGAATTTCTTGATGATGTACCAGTCCATCCGCTTCATGTAGCGGCCGGGACTCAGCCATGCCAGCAGGTGGGGCAACTTGCGCAACAAATGCCATCCTTTCTTCAAAAGGGGGAGCATCCCTCTCCATCCACTCGAAACGGACCGCCTGATGGCGCGCCATGCCTTGAGGGACTTCAGGTGCTTGCGTATGGTGTGGTATCTCATGTCGTCTTGGGTGTTGGGCTCACAGGCGGCGCCCGAGTTGGGTGATTATTTTCGACTTCCACTGGGTGAAGTCGCCGCTGATGATGTGCCGGCGGGCGTCGCCCACCAAGCGCAGGTAGAAGGCCAGGTTGTGGATGCTCGCAATCTGGAGGGCAAGCAGTTCCTGGGCCTTGAAGAGGTGATGGAGGTAGGCCTTGCTGTGGAGACGGTCGAGGGGGCAACCCGTGGGGTCGATGGGGGAGAAGTCGTTCTCCCATTTCTTGTTGCGCATGTTCATCGTCCCTTCGTAGGTGAAGAGGTGGGCGTTGCGGCCGTTACGGGTGGGCATCACGCAGTCGAACATGTCGACACCGCGCTCGATGGCCTCCAGGATGTTCTGAGGGGTGCCGACGCCCATCAGGTAGCGGGGACGGTCCTTGGGGAGGATGCCGTTCACCACTTCGACCATCTCGTACATCACCTCGGTGGGTTCGCCGACGGCCAAGCCGCCGATGGCATAGCCATCGGCTCCCTTGTCGGCGGCATGCATGGCGGCATCGGTGCGGAGGTCCTTGTAGGTGCAGCCTTGCACGATGGGAAAGAGGCTCTGGCTGTGGCCGTAGAGCGGACTGGTCTCCTCCATGCGACGCACGCAACGGTCGAGCCAGCGCTGGGTGAGGCCCAGACTCTTCTTCGCATAGCCGTAGTCGCTGTCGCCGGGAGGGCATTCGTCGAAAGCCATCATGATGTCGGCACCGATGATGCGCTGCGTGTCCACCACGTTCTCGGGGGTGAAGATGTGCTTCGAACCGTCGATGTGGGAGCGGAACTCACACCCTTCCTCACGCAACTTGCGGATGCTCGACAGGGAGAACACTTGGAAACCGCCGGAGTCGGTGAGGATGGGGCGGTCCCATGTGTTGAAACGGTGCAAACCACCGGCGGCGCGGAGTATTTCAAGTCCGGGGCGAAGATAGAGGTGGTAGGTGTTGCCCAGGATGATCTGGGCGCCTATCTCCTCGCGCAACTCGCTGAAATGGACTCCTTTCACGCTGCCGCAGGTGCCTACGGGCATGAAAATGGGGGTCTCTATCGCACCATGATCGGTGGATATCCTGCCGGCGCGGGCGGAACTGTAGGGGTCGACGTGCTGGAGTTCAAAGGTCATGGGCTGAGGGGGATGGGGTGTCTTCGATATGAAGGTCGATGGGGTGGGCGACGCGCTCGTCGGTCAGGGCGAAGGCCCATACGTCGGCGACGTTCTCCACATAGTGGAACTCCACGCCTTTGAGGTAGATGGGGGGTATCTCGTCGATGTCTTTCTTGTTGTCCTTGCACATCACGATGTCGGTGATGCCTGCGCGCTTGGCTGCAAGGATTTTCTCCTTGATGCCGCCTACGGGGAGGACGCGTCCGCGGAGGGTGATCTCACCCGTCATCGCCGTGTTGCGACGCACCTTGCGCTGAGTGAGGGCGGAGGCGATGGAGGTGGCGATGGTGATGCCGGCGGACGGACCGTCCTTGGGAGTGGCTCCCTCGGGGACATGGATGTGGATGTTCCATTGGTCGAACACGCGGTAGTCCACACCGAGATTGTCGATGTGTGCCTTCACGTATTCCAAGGCGATGACGGCCGACTCTTTCATCACGTCGCCAAGGTTGCCCGTAAGGGTCAGTTTCGAACCCTTGCCCTTGCTCAACGAGGTCTCAATGAACAAGATCTCGCCGCCGACACTCGTCCAGGCCAAGCCGGTCACCACGCCGGCGTCGTCATTGCCTTGGTAGATGTCGCGGTAGAAGGGGGGCTTGCCCAAAAGGTCGTTCAGCTTGTCGGGGGTGATCTTCGTATAGGGGAGCTCGCCGTCGCGGGCCTTGATGAACGCCATCTTGCGGAAGGCTTTGTTCACTTGCTTCTCCAACTGGCGGACGCCGCTCTCGCGGGTGTACTGCTCGATGGTCTTCTCGATGGCCTGACGGGTGAAGGCGGGCTTCTCGGTGAGGGTGGACAAGCCGGTGTTCTCCAACTCCCGGGGGACGAGATGACGCTTGGCTATCTCGATTTTCTCCTCGGTGATGTAGCCGCTCACCTCGATGATCTCCATGCGGTCGAGCAGGGGGCGGGGGATGGTGTTCAGGTCGTTGGCGGTGGCGATGAACAGCACCTTCGACAGGTCGTAGTCCACGTCAAGGTAGTTGTCGTGGAAGGCGATGTTCTGCTCCGGGTCGAGCACCTCGAGAAGGGCGGAGGCGGGGTCGCCGTTGATGGTGTGCTGCGTCACTTTGTCTATCTCGTCGAGGATGAAGACGGGGTTGGACGAGCCGGCCTTCTGGATGCTCTTGATGATGCGGCCGGGCATGGCACCCACGTAGGTGCGGCGGTGACCGCGGATTTCTGACTCGTCGTGAAGGCCGCCGAGGGAGATGCGCACGTACTTGCGCTTCATCGCCGAGGCGATGCTCTTGCCCAGACTGGTCTTGCCCACACCGGGAGGGCCGTAGAGACAGAGGATGGGGGATTTCAGGTCGCCACGAAGGGACAGCACGGCGATATGCTCCAAGATGCGCTCCTTCACGCGCTCCATCCCATAGTGGTCGTGGTTGAGGATGCGCTCGGCACGTTTCAGGTTCATGTCGTCAACGGTGAACTCGCCCCAAGGCAGGCCGACCATCGTCTGAAGATAGTTGATCTGAATGCTGTAGTCGGGACTTTGGGGGTTGAGCGTGTCGAGGCGGTCGAGTTCCTTGTAGAATATCTTTTCCACATCCTCGCCCCATTTCTTTTTCGAGGCTTGAGCGAGGAGTTCCTGGCGTTCGGGAGAGCCTTCGCCGTTGCCCAACTCTTCCTTGATGTTCTTGATTTGCTGCTGGAGGAAGTATTCGCGTTGTTGCTCGTCGATGTCCTCGCGGGTGCGGATGCGGATGTTCTGCTTCAACTCCACCAACTGCATCTCCTTGTTCATCACTTTCAGCAGTGAGAACACACGGTCTTTCGTCGATGGACAGCGAAGAAGGTCCATCTTGTCGGAGATGTTGAAAGGCATGTTCGAACTCAAGAAGTTGACCATCACGATGTTGTTGGTGATGTTCTGGAGGGCGAACTGCGACTCGTCGGGGATGTCCTCGTTCTTCTTGATGAATTCTATGGAGGTGTTGCGAAGGTCGTCGCAGGCGGCATTGAACTCCTTGTCGTCGGAGGAGGGAAGTTCCTCGTCCACGGGGATGGTGCTACCCATGATGAAGGGACGGTATTTCTTCACTTCACGAAGCATGCATTTGCCCAAGCCTTGCACGATGGCGGTCAGTTGGCCGCCGGGCATGGGCATCTCGAGTACGCGGATGATCTTGGCATATACGCCCATCTCGTAGAGGTCGCTCTCGGTGGGATTGTCGAGCGTAGGGTCTTTCTGGCAGAAAATGGCTATCAAGCCATCGGGGTTGTCCTGCATCTTCCTCACAAGGTTGATGCTGGAGCGCCGACCCATCAGCACCGGAGAGATGACTCCCGGGAATATCACCATGTTGCGGGTGGCAAGGATGGGGATGTCGCCATCGGGATGGTTGTCAAAGAGGTGCTTGATGTCGCCTTCGTAGTCGGCTATCATTTGGAATGCGTTGTTCGGTTCTCTATCCATAATTCTTTTGATGAGGAGGTACGGGGATGGTGGAAAATGGTTATCCTTCATGCTGATTTCCCCCGTTTCCGCAATTTTTCTGCAAAGGTAGTGAAAACCGAGCGCAATGCAAAGCAAAAATGATTTTTTTGCTTTCATTGCCGAGGTGCATCCTACCTTCGCTCGCAGAGCAGAGTAGTGAAAACCGAGTGAAAAGCAAAACATGCTTGCATGTTTTCTTATCCGAGGTGCATCCTACCTTCGCCATTTCAGGGCAAAGGTAGTGAAAACCGAGCGCAATGCAAAGCAAAAACGATTTTTTTGCTTTCATTGCCGAGGTGCATCCTACCTTCGCTCGCAGAGCAGAGTCGTGAAAACCGAGCGCAATGCAAAGCAAAAATGATTTTTTTGCTTTCATTGCCGAGGTGCATCCTACCTTCGCTCGCAGAGCAGAGTAGTGAAAACCGAGAGTAAAGCAAAGCAAAAATCGATTTTTGCTTTCAAGACTTAGGTGATAATGGCCGTGTGCAAAATCCCCGTGCGCATATCCCCGCCCTCAAGGGTGATGGGCTGGGGTGGGGTCTGTAACTTGTTGTGTATCAAATGATTCACGCTCGCCTTCCCCGCGCACTGTAGGGGCGGGTCTTGTGCCCGCCCGAAAAAATTCTCAAACTCGACTAATTCGGGATGAAAAATAATATCATTGCGAGAGTTGTCTACGGACTCAAGGGACTCAAAACAAGTCCAATAGTCCTATCAGTCCTAAAAGTCCGTAGACAACAACATATGCACCATGGTGCATTCTCCTTTCATCCGCAACTCCGCAGACCATTCCATGGCTTAAAAAGAGAGCCCTGGTCAAAATCCCTGTGCGCATATCCCCCCTCAAGGGGAGGGGATGGGGTGGGGTCTGTAACTTATTGTATATCAAATGATTTGTGCACGCCCCTCGTGCTCATTCAAAAACAAGTCCTATCAGTCCTAAAAGTCTGTAGACAACAACATATGCACCGTATTTTATCCGTAGCGGACCCGGAATCAAGGGCCTACGGAGTCAAGGAGTTTGGGAGGAACATTGCATTCATTGTTCTAAAATTTGGCTTTTTCTCTGCTTATTAGTATCTTTGTCCTCTTGAATGCATACTTAGCGGTCATCAGCCATGCCAAACAATTTCTTCAGGTTCCGCCAATTTGTCATCCACCAGGAGATGTGTGCCATGAAAGTGGGCACCGACGGCGTCTTGCTCGGGGCTTGGGCACGCGGTGGTTCACGGGTGCTCGACATCGGCACGGGCACAGGGGTGATTGCCATCATGATGGCGCAACGATTCCCCCAGGCTATGGTGGATGCTGTGGAAATCGACCCAAAGGCGTGCTTGCAGGCAGAAAGTAATGTACTTGACTCTCCTTTTGCCGGGCGTGTGAACGTCATTTGCCAGACCGTGCAACATTTCGCTTCCTGTGAGGAGAATGTCGGATTATATGATGCCATCGTGGCCAATCCTCCTTTTTTTGAAAACGCTCTCAAGGCACCTTTGGAGGATAGGGCGAAGGCGAGACATAATGACACATTACCTTTCGACCAACTCTTCAGGTCTGTCGTTGCATTGATGAAGAAGGACGGAGAATTCTCGGCCATCATTCCTTTTGACTACAAGGTGCGCTTCGAGCAAGAGGCCGCTTTGGCAGGACTTGTCATTTCAAGGGTGTGTGCGGTGAAGACCACGCCAACAAAGCAACCCAAGCGATATCTGATGGCTTTCGCCTTCCCCAATGACAGGGAATGCGACTTCCAGGAGGGGTTGCTTGAAACTCAACCGGGGGTGAGGTCGGAATGGTATCGGAAACTAACAGAAGATTTCTATTTGTGAACAAAACCATAAGCCGCTATTTACCACCTTGTTGTTTTTCAGCAGCCTCAGATGTTCCCTCAGCCACATATGTTCATCGGGATTTGCAATCCCGATGCATTGAATATCAGGATTTTAAATCCGATAAAAGCATGGCAAAGGTTATTATTCAATACAGGTGAATCATCAGCCTCATATGTTCATCGGGATTTGCAATCCCGATGCATTGAGGTTTCGGTATAATCATCGTGTCAATTTCCTCCAAAGCCGCTTGTTGAAAGCCACCATGTTGCGACCTTGATGGAGAAGATTGCTGTTCATTTCGCTGAAATCGTTGAGCAATTCGCTCACCGCATTCTGAACGGGATTGGGCGACAACTTGCTGGCGTCCTCAGCCTCTTCGTTGCACACCACGTGGATGCCTTTCTCCCTCACTTCCACCACGACCTCCGTACCCATCGTGGCCGGGTCGCCGTCGTAATGGACGGGGCCTTCATGGTCGCGGCGAATCAGCACTTTAGAGGCTTTGAAGGTCTTTACCTTGCTGCTCTTGTCCAAGGTCTTGTTCATCAAGTCGAAACTCACCTGGGCGGCATCCATGATGCCGAATGGCTCCATCACGATGATGTCAAGCAGGCCGTCGCTCATTGAGGCTCGGGGGGCGATGAAGGCGTTGTTGCCATACTGGGACGCATTGGCGCAGGTCACCAGATAGGCTTTGTAACGGTGCTCGCCGCTCTCGTCTTCTATCGTGTATACTTGGGGTTTGTAGCGAAGACCCTCAAGTAACACCTCTTCCATGTATTTCAAGGGACCGCGATGCTTGCCTGTGGCAAATTTTTGACTGATGAAAGCATCGAAACCCATGCCGCAAGTGCAGAAAAAGGGGATGCCGTTGATCGTGCAGTAGTCCAAAGAGTGTACTTGGTAGTTGTTCAGAATCTTGATGGACTGCTTGATGTTGATGGGAATGGAAAGGTGACGGGCAAGGCCGTTGCCGGAACCGCAAGGAATGATGGAAAGGGCGGTCTCGCTATGAATCAAACCGCGACCTACCTCGTTGACTGTACCGTCGCCACCTACGGCGACCACCACGTCGTAACCTTCTGCCACTGCCTCTTGGGCAATGACGGTGGCATGGCCTGAGTGTTCTGTATACCTTATTTTATATTCAAACTTTTCGTGGTCGAGGTGCTGGTCTATCAGTTTTGGAATGCCCGATTTCTTAACCGTACCAGAAATGGGGTTTATTACAAACAACGCTCTCATTGGTAATTTGCTTTCTTACGGAGTGGCAACATTCATTTCCCATACGGAGAAGATACCGCATGCAATCAGGCTGCAAAAGTAAATATATTTGGCGACTAATCACCATCTAACACCCTTTTTTTACCAAAAATTAAAAAACTTTTGATTTTTCAATGGATAATAGGCTTTTTTTTCATAACTTTGCAGCCTAAATTCAAAATCAACCAATGGGACTATTACAAGAAAGGTTCAAAAACTATCGTGAACCCCAAAAATACATGGAGATGGGAGTCTATCCCTATTTCAGGGCCATTTCCGGAAAACAAGGCACTGAAGTGGAGATGGAAGGACAAAAAGTCCTCATGTTCGGCTCTAATGCTTACACCGGGCTCACGGGCGACCAGCGCATCATCGACGCTGCTAAGGCAGCTCTCGACAAATATGGGTCGGGATGTGCAGGAAGCAGGTTCCTGAACGGCACCGTTGACTTGCACGTGCAGCTGGAAAAGGAATTCGCCGAATTCGAGCATAAGGATGACGCTCTATGCTTCTCCACGGGATTCTTCGTCAATTCGGGTGTGCTCGCTGTCATTTGCGGCAGGGAAGACTACATCATCTGTGACGAAAGAGACCATGCCAGCATCGTGGATGGAAGAAGGCTGTCATTTGCTAAGCAACTCAAGTTCAAGCACAACGACATGGAAGACCTCGAGAAGGTCTTGCAGAAGTGTGAGCCTAACGCGGTCAAACTTATCGTTGTCGACGGCGTCTTCTCCATGGAGGGTGACTTGGCCAATCTGCCCGAAATCATCAGACTGAAAAAGAAATACAATGCTGCTGTGATGGTCGACGAGGCACACGGCATTGGAGTCTTCGGCAAAGAGGGTAGGGGAGTCTGCGACCATTTCGGTGTGCTCGATGATGTGGACATCGTCATGGGAACCTTCTCAAAAAGTCTCGCAAGCATTGGTGGGTTCGTGGCTGCCGATTTCGACACCATCAACTTCCTAAGGCATACTTGCAGAACCTACATTTTCAGCGCATCCAATACTCCAGCAGCCACGGCTGCCGCAATGGAAGCCCTTCACATCATCAGAAAGGAACCCGAAAGAATGCAGAAGTTGTGGGAAACCACCAACTATGCACTTAAGAGGTTCCGCGAGGAGGGATTTGAAATCGGTGACACTGAAAGCCCCATCATTCCACTTTACGTCAGAGATGTGGACAAGACGTTCCTCGTCACAAAACTCGCTTTCGACAACGGCGTGTTTATCAATCCGGTCATTCCTCCTGCATGTGCACCACAAGACACTCTTGTCAGGTTTGCACTCATGGCGACACATACCATCGAACAGGTGGAAAAAGGAGTGCAAGTGCTCAAGAAAATCTTCGTAGAGCAAAATCTTATAAAATAAAGCAAGCAAAACTTGCATGTTTGAAATAAAGTGCATAACTTTGCACCCGCATTTCAAAATAGAGATGCTTTCGGGGTGTAGCGCAGCCCGGTAGCGCACCTGGTTTGGGACCAGGGTGTCGCAGGTTCGAATCCTGTCACCCCGACTTTTTCAAAATTCAAGTGTCTGATTTTCAGGCACTTGAATTTTTTTAACACCCGATTTGCACAAAATTTGCACAACATCTCCCTTTTTCGGGGTGAAAAACGGGGTGAAAAAGTCTCTGCCGCCCGCTCTTCTTGACAAACTCCACGAGGATGGCTATCACCTCACCCGTGTCGATGACCAGAAAGTCAATATCCCGCAAATTCCTTGTCTTCCATTTCCGTTGAAGTCCGCCTTTTGGGTGCGATGTAAAAAGTTTATATGATTATCCGCTATGTGCCGTAAAGCCCATAAAGGTCATCTTTATGTTGCCGAGCGCACGGGACCCTGGAAGGGTCACCTTTCAGTAGCCGGGGTGTGCGTAGCACCCCTGGATGGAATGCAATGGAGGGGTATCGACCCTGAAGGGGTCGCCCAAATGTTGATGATGGGGCACTCTTTCAGAGTGCAGGCAATCCCTTCTGTCCTGCCGCAGGTCCTACGGACACTACGGTTATTGAGAGGTGACGCTTCAGCGTCATATACGGATAGATGCGGATAATAATAAAGTTTATACTCGACGGCATACAGCCAAATCTGCGATTAAGCGAGCGTCAAGAAAGCATGCTCTCAATTGACCGAGTGTGAGCAGATTATGTAATAAAAAAAACTGCCCATGAGGGGCAAAGCAAAAAGTAAAAAAGGTTTACCCCTCTCCCCAATAAGGACTTTTTGTACCGCTATTGTACCTTTTTCCTCCAAAAGCCCAATATCAATGGGATGGATGATATTTGGGGAAGGAATATCCTCGTCATTATGGGATTTCACTGAAGGAAACAAACGGCTCGCTGATTCTTTTTTCTCAAATGGTAGTTTTTTCCTATTTTTGCATCGAACAGAAAAAGAAGACGCGATATATGAAGAAATTAATGTTCTTAACCATGCTTGTGGTATCATTGGTGATGATGACGAGTTGCTCTGTGGGTGACCCATACGAAGATTTTATTGACAATGGTGATTGGAACAACGGTTCCAGCATGCCTTGGGGAAATGGTAGTTCGTCAACGACAGGCGAACTTGCCACCTTTGACATTGCCATCGACAAATCATCAGCAGAGCCGACAGAGACGGCAGCGGAATATTTCCCCGACGAGGAGGATGCACTGGAGAACAATACGTTCGCTACCGAGGTGACGATAGACCTCGCCAAACCCGCTGCGAAGACAGAAAATGGAGTGGAGGTGATTGTCAATGGCGGTCACGTAACAGTCAACCACGGCTCATCCAAAGGTATCTGCTATGTGGTGAGTGGAACGACCACCAACGGTTCGCTGACCGTGGTAGGTGACAAAAAATACGCCGTAAAACTCAATGGCGTGAACATCACCAACCCCGACTCGGCAGCACTGAACCTTCTGAGTGGCAAGCGTGCCTACGTCATCTTGGCTGACGGCACTACAAATACACTGGTGGATGGCAAGGGTGGCAGTCACCAGGGCGCGCTCTACTGCAAGGGCAAATTGCTGTTCAACGGCAGTGGTTCGCTCAGCGTAACAGGAAACACGAACAACGGCATCCATTCGGCAGACTACATTATATTCCGCAAATGCAACAACATTTATGTGAAATCAACAGCAGGCAATGGCATCAAAGCCAATGACGGTGTGTATGTCAATGGCGGTGTCCTGAACATCGAGGTGTCGGCCTCTGCAGCCAAAGGTATCAATAGTGAGAGCCACATCATTATCAATGGTGGACGCACAACCGTGCTGACCGCTGGTGACGGCACCTATGACTCTGATGACAAGGAGGCCAAGGGCGCGGCTTGTATCAAGGCCGACTCAACATTGACCGTCAACGGTGGCGAATTGAAGTTGAAGAGCACAGGCTCCGGTGGCAAGGGCATCAATGTCGACATGGAGGCCAACTTCAACGGTGGCAGCGTCTATGTCGTCACGACAGGCGGACAGTTCAAAAGCAATAATGACACTTCATCGCCCAAAGGTATCAAGACCGATGGCAATATCACCATCAGCGGTGGCAGAATCTGGGTGCGCACCAGTGGCTACAAGGGCGAGGGCATTGAGACCAAGAAAGAGATGCTCATCACAGGTGGCGAAGTGGCCTCCTATGCATACGATGATGCCATTAACTCCATGGGCAACATGACTATCAATGGCGGTTATGTCTACGCTCAAGGTCAGCATAACGACGGCTTGGATGCCAACGGCAACTGCTATATCAAAGGAGGACTGGTCTATGCCATCTGCTCTGGTTCGCCCGAAGTCGCCATTGATGCCAACACCGAGCGGGGTTACAAACTTTATGTCACGGGTGGCACCATCGTGGCCATTGGTGGATTGGAGAATGGTTCGCAACTCACACAGGCATGCTATCTATCCTCTTCATGGTCGACAAACACATGGCATGCCCTAAACACCGGCAACAGCACCTTCTCTTTCAAGACGCCATCGGGCGGTGGTTCAGGCCTCGTTGTCTCCAGTGCCTCGCAACCAACGCTCCAGACTGGTGTCAGCGTTAGTGGGGGCTCCTCCTATTTCGGCAACTTGGGTGTCATAGGTGGCACAGTGAGTGGTGGCTCCTCAGTTACGCTCAGTAATTATTCGGGCGGAAACTCTATGGGCGGAGGTCCTGGAGGATGGCGCTGAAAAAAGACTTGCTGATGGAGTTTGCTCATATAGATAAAATTAATAAATAGGAAACATAAAAAAATAATGAAATGAGAAAGATGATGATAATGGTGCTGAGCGCTCTTTTGTTTTCAGGCTCAGCCATCGCACAGGAAAGACAACACCAACAAGACGCGAGGCCACCCAGACCCCAATCAATGAGGCTGACACATGAACAGATGACCGAGAAGATGGTCTCCGAATTGAACTTGGACTCCAAGCAGCAGAAAAAGGTGGCCAAGTTGAACAAAAAGTACAAGACACTGATAGAGGGGGAGCAAATGGAACGTCCTCAGGGACAACGTCCTCCTATGGGTATGCGCCCTGGCGGAAGTCAAGGTGGAAGACCCGGTGGTGGCGATATGCGTGGTCCTGGCGGTGGACCTGGTGGCTTTGGAGGTGGCATGCCTGGTGGCGGCTTTGGTGGTCGCGGTGGCGGCATGCCTGGCGGTCCGAGAGGCGGCATGGGGATGCCTGGAGGTCAGTCGCAGGAAGCATCTTACGACTACGACAAGCAGCAGCAAAAGTACGACAAGACCCTTGGTAAAATCCTGTCTGAACAACAATATGAAAGCTATCTGAAAATCAAGCCTCAGTTTGCCTCACAACGGAGAATTCGGGAATTCCTGATGGGTGGTCAACTGGATTTTGGTCAAGGTGGACCCGGTGGAATGGGCAAACCTGGCGGATCTGGCTCTTGCAGCGCGGACATCTCCTATTCCGGGGCTACAGAATTGACTGCAGAAACTTCTGAGACTGGCAAGAACTATCAGAGTGTCAAGGCTGATGAGAGTGCGTTGCTGATATCCACCAAGGAAGCGGTGAATATCGTTCAACCCACCATCAACAAGACTGGCAGTTCAAACGGTGGTGACAACTGCAGCTTTTACGGTGTGAACGCGGCCCTCCTCGTCAAGGGAGGGAGCACCACGACAATCAAGGGTGGCACGATAACCAGCAATGGCACAGGTGCCAATGGCGTGTTCTCATACGGTGGCAACGGCGGTCGCAATGGCGGTCAGGGTGATGGCACCACAGTGATTATCGAGGATACCAAAATCACTACGACTGGCGACGGCTCAGGCGGCATCATGACCACAGGCGGAGGAGTGATGAAAGCCAGGAACCTGACGGTGAACACCAGCGGAAGGTCTTCGGCACCGATACGTACCGACCGTGGCGGTGGTATCGTGACCGTGGAAGGCGGCAGTTATGTGAGCAACGGATTGGGCTCACCAGTCATCTACTCTACAGCCGATGTTACCGCAACGGATGCCACGCTCATATCAAACCAGTCAGAGGGTGTGTGTATAGAGGGCAAGAACAGCATTACGTTGAACAACTGCCAGATGACGGTAAGCAACACCAAGCGCAACGGCCACGCCCAATTCCTGGATGCCATCATGATCTACCAGTCTTTCTCTGGGGATGCCGACAGCGGCAACTCTCATTTCACGATGAACGGCGGTTCCTTGACCAACCGTAAAGGCCATCTCTTCCATGTGACCAACACCAATGCCATCATCTCTTTGAATGGGGTTAATTTGGTGAACGAGGACCCATCCAAGGTGCTGCTGTCAGTATGTGCTGACGGATGGCAGGGAGCAACGAACAAAGCCACGCTGAACGTGAGTAACCAGAAGTTGGAGGGCACCATTCTTGTAGGCAACGATTCGGAACTGACCTTGACATTGGCTGAGGGTTCCACATTCAACGGTTGCATTGACGGAAACATCACCAATGCTGCTGGCAACAGCGTTTCTACTGAAACAGGAACAGTGAATGTGACTTTGGGCGACAACTGCACCTGGACGCTTACAGCCGACACCTACATCACATCACTCAAGGGTGACACTTCACAAATCAAGAAAGACGGCCACCGTTTGTTTGTGGGTGGAAAAGAGATATAGAAATTCATTCATTGACAAACTTAACGTAATATATAACTATAGTCAAATATCAAAAATCCGAAAGATAACTCCCATTTATGCAGATTTTTTACATTTGGGGAGTTTTCTTTGGTTTTGACAAAGATAACTAAAAATGTAAAGGCTTTTTACTTACGAGTCTTCATATTCCACAAGCTTTTCCTCGAAGCGGACTTTTAGGGAACTTTCATTCATACTGACACTTTCTATGTGACCAACGTCGCCATTGAAAACATCCTTGTCGTAGTTGTTGCGTATCTGCATCACACGGTCACCCTGGCGGTGTTTTAATCCTCCTCGTAGTTAGAATACGAGAACTCGCGGCGCAGGTAGTGGTGCTTAATGTCCTCATTCTTGTGTTCCATCTGGTGCCCTCCACGAGATTCACCGGATCTCGTGGTCCCTTCCTTCTCGATAGCTACGCAGAGGTGTTTGGCGTTATGGTATGTCTTTATCTGTCCTAGAACAAATCCTCCAACACTACAGACTGATTGACGA
The DNA here is from genome assembly GCA_017619375.1 of Prevotella sp. GTDB lineage: Bacteria > Bacteroidota > Bacteroidia > Bacteroidales > Bacteroidaceae > Prevotella. The sequence continues at coordinate 20,193 of JAFZSL010000034.1, forward strand.
TGCTGGCATGCTCACCTTTGGCTATGCCCATCGTTGTCACCATCACCAAATGGATGCTGTGCGTCTTGTCGTGCATCTTGCTTGCTGCGAAAGCATCAATCTTATTCAAAATATTCTGTTCATCTGACAAGGTTATTACATATTTGCCGCCCTTGAACTTCATTTCGCAGAGGTAGTCTGTCCGATTAGCCTTGCTCTCCAACAGCAAGTCTATCTGGGCACCCTTCCCTTCAGGACCTTCTCCACTCCAACAATAGTTTCTGTCAATGGATGCTATACGCAGGGCTTCTTGAATTCTGGGAAGATGTTCTATGCAAAGCAGCTCAAACGTATCTCCAGCCCATGTGTAGAACGTAGGTGTGCCGTGGATGGCATTCCATAACCCAGGTTTTGGCTGCTTGTCCTGAACGAAGCGCAGATAGAACAACGAGAAAAAGTCAATCAGTTGATATACGGTTTCCACCCTTTCCTTGCCGTATCGTGGATATGCCCTGATGATGCCTGACTCCAACAGGTTTTCAAGCAATTTGGTGAACGACCCTCCGCTCTTTATCTTGAGAGTGTCACAGATTTCCTTTTGGGTCATGCCGTAGAACTGCGTACCCAGTGCCTTCACAATGTCCACATACCGTTCCTTGCTGGCATACAGACCCGCATATACATCGCGGAACTCCTGATGTATCTTCTCATCGGCAAAGAATATACGGTCGATATTCTCCGTCACTGTCTGATTGTTGCGGAGCTTGTCTAAATAGAAAGGCACGCCCCCCAATGCCATATAGCTGATGCACATCTCATAACGCGACAGCCGGAATCCGTTGCGTTTGTAATACTTCTGGCATTCTGCCAATGTGAACGGTGCAAGTTTGATGGTTTCAGTCAACCTGCCATGTAGTCCTCCGTAGTCACGTATCACATTGTCAAGCATCCAACTTGTAGCAGACCCGCACACCACCAGTATGATATTGCGCTGGCTGTCAGCCCATGAGTTCCAGAAATACCCCAATTCCGCTATCATTTCCGAGGATTGCGGGCCTGCCAACCATGGCAACTCGTCAATAAGGATCACTTTGCGACGAGAACGGATGTTTTCAAGCAGCTTGCGCAACAGTAAAAAAGCCTCACGCCAGCACGTCGGCCTGGCTGATGCGGCATCCAGTCCGGATAGTATCAGCGAGTCATAGAAATGATCCAATTGAAGTTTGCGATAGGTCACGTAATTTTTGTCACCGTCTTTAAGGTAAGTCCCGACGGCGGAAAAAACGATTCTTCTGCCATAGACCTCACTGACGAGGAAGGATTTGCCGATGCGCCTGCGGCCATAGATGGCTACAAACTCTGATTTCTTGGATTTATAAAGGCGTTCGAGAAGTGCTATTTCTGCTTCTCTGCCAATGATTTTCGGATATTTCATAAAGACATAAAGTATTTGGAAATAATGGCACAAAAGTAACAATATTATTTGAAATTACCCTAATTTCTTCTTTAAAAATCAGCGAAAACGGCAAAAAAAAATTGGTTTTCGCTGATTTTTAAAATATGGAAATGGACAAAATGTTCTTTTCGGCTAAATCCTCACAGTCTGCATTTCCATGGGCTTCCTGCCCTTCGTGTATGACCAACATTTTTCATGGTAAAAGTTGAGCGAATGGGAAACTTGAGTTATTGTTCTTCTCCCATCCAAGGATTTCTCTCCCACAGGCGGTATATGCGGGTTGCGTGCTCAGCGTCGTGTATGATGTGGTTGCCCGCATCAGCATTTTCTATCACTGCCTCGCGCTCCCAACTGCCTCGTGTGAACTTGAACTGTGCGGGCAGATGAAGACGGAGGTCGATGGAGGCAATGCTGTCGCTGACAAGGTTCATCTTGATGCCTTTTGCCTCCCAATTGCCCAATGCCTTTTGGTTGCCGGTGATGTAGATGTCGTTGGGCAGGTTCTTGCCGCGCAGTTCAATGTGAACGGGGCTGGTCTCTTCGCCTATATATCCCACCAAGTTCTTGGCACCAAACATGATGTAGTCGTTCAGGGCCGCCGTCAGGCTTGGCATGAAACTGCCGTAATGGTCATGGTTGGGAAAGGTGTGTACGGAGGTGACGGTGTTTTCGTTGAACTGCGACTTGTCTTTGAGGATTGTGCTGATGCGCTCCCAACCTGTTTTCCAATCGTCGCCCCAATAATCAGGCTGACTTTCAATTTCGCTTGCCATTGACGCGTAAATGAAGCGGGGAGTCTTGCGGCTCTTGAATTGATAGTTCTCGATGTCTGTGGCCAGACGGAATTCGTCGTAGCAGCAGTTGGGCGATACGGCAATGTAGTCATCAAAAAGGTCATCGGTAATCATTGCGTCGAGCACGAACGATGCGCTCAAGGAATGACCGATGCCGAGAGAACGTCCCGACGTACGATAATTCTTCGCTATGTATGGCATCAGCTCGTTTTTGACGAATTTCTTCAAATCGGGCGATTTGCCATAATGGTAGCCTTCCTTGAAAAGTCCATTGTTGCCGTTCAGAGGCATGGGCAGATAGTCGTCATTACGGAAATAGTTGATGTCCCAAAGATTGGGCGAACAGATACCGACGATAATGAAGTTCATACTCCTGCCACCGTCTGGGTCGGGCTTGCAGGCGATGTTGAGCAGGCAGTGAACCAGGTCGAACATCGTTCGGTCCTGCGCATCGAAAACGTAGATGACATCATAGTAAGTCTGGTCATATTGCTGATAGCCGGCAGGGGTGTAAATGAGCACTTGCCGCTCGTGGTTGAAATACTCAGACTTCAATGAGAGTTCCTTCACACTCTCAAGTTGCGCACTCGCCCCTAATGATGCGAGGGCGAGCAGTGCGGTGATGATGGTCTGCTTCTTCATAGTTCTAAAAGAATTGTATTCCGAGGACATAGTAATGTGGGACGTATTTTAGAATATCTGACGAGAGGTCGGGTTTGATATAGTTATCTCCACAACAACGAGTCACTTTGTCCTCCGCATCATACCAGAATGAGCAATAACAAACAAGGGGGATGAAAGTGTCCTTTTCTAATGGCGTTGTTAGTTCAAAAGGTTTCGAAACATATGAGTATATATGCTTGTTCTCGCTCTCCCAGTAGATTTGCTTGAGTTTTAGAGAGGATGTAAATGAAAGCGTATTCTCCCAACTATGGCAACAGAGGGCTAAGGAATCTTTCTCAGAAGGGAGAAACCCGATAACCAGTTTGTCGCCATTTGCTTGGAAACAATAAGGGAACAAGAGGCGGGGAGAATCTTCCACTTCTTTCCCATTGACAAATTCCCTGACGTTGAACGTCACATTCTTGCCTTTTATGGCGCTAACATCGAAACTGTATGCCATGTAGCCCTTGGCATTGAGAAGGGGGAGATAGTCACTAAACGATGTCTCGTTCATTTTAATCTCTTGCCCCTCGACCGCCAATGCGACGAGTGCGAAAAGGACGGTGATGATGGTTTGCTTGTTCATTCTGGCATCATTTTGTTAATTGCCTCCAAAAATATCCGATTGTTTTTTCTCAATCTCTTTGTCTTGACGTATGATTTCAATTCATGAAAAGGCTTTGTTTATTCGTTCCTCTTCTGTTTTCAGATACTCATTCAGACACTTGGTTATTTCGGGATAATAGTCAGCAAGCGTCTTGTAGCGGTTGCGATTCTGGGTGTAATAACGCATGGTGGTAACCAATTCTGGCATCCAATGGAAAGCGCAGGCTATCTGGTCGTTCATTTCCGCCTTGACCTGTTCGGCAGTGAAACCATTTTCCTGCATGTAAATGATGACTGCCGCCCGGACGATGCTTTCGTTGATGACAGTGTAGGCAGTCCTATAGGCTTGGCTGCTCATGCCACGATAGGAAAGTTTTAGCAACTTCTCCCCAATGGGTTCGAGTTGCGTGGCGTTGGTGTTGATGAGGGGGTTGACAAACGAGTGGTTGAATTCGTGAATGAGGGTCGAGGCATAGTCCAACCCATTCTCAAAAGCCTTGCCCGTCTGTTCGTTGATATGATATCCGCAAATGGCGAAGACCTCTTTGGGCAAACCGGGCAACTGCCGACTTGGACCATAATTGCCACCGCCATTGGTGAAGCCAATGACAACGCGAAACTGCTCTGTTGGCGCTGTGCCGTAGAAACGTTGGTACCAGTCTTGATGGAAATATTGCATCACGTTCTGCTCGTAGGTATGTAGGACGGACTCATAGAACGGCAAATGCTGGGTATAGAAATCGTGGAAGCGGGTGTCGGCATAAAACTGGTTGAGTTTGAAGAGGAACGTATCAATCTCCACATCCTGCCAACGTTTTTCAAGACCACTTTTATCTGTTAGGATCTTGACCTCATTCCCGTCAATGGCAAGATTGATTGCCATACTCATCACGGCATCGTAACTAATGCCATGATTGGCTCGTAGTTCTTGGTAATATGCAATGACAGGATGACTTTTGAAGGGAGAGAACCATTTTTCAGTTTCTTCTGTATATTTGCCACCCATGTCCATGCAATATTCCCGAAATTCGGCTGTTCGTGACAGGATGGACATGAGTTCCACGGTCTCTGATACCTCTACCTTGATAGGATTTCCCTCTCCCTGCTCCATTGCTTTTGCATGGGAAATAAAAGCCACCATTAGAATGGCAAGCAGGAATATTCTGTTGATGAATTGATGTTTCATTTTGATGAACATTTATACAAATTTTTTTTAGTGTAAATGGAAGGTGCCAGTCTTTTAAATGATACCTTTTTGAAAATATGTCACACTTTCAGCACATTTTTTACCACTTGCTGGAGATGAATGATGGAATATCTCTTCAAGTTCTGCTTTCTATTCGTAGTCTCTAAGACCGGTGGCGACTATCCATCAGTGGTGATGATGGCTTGCTTGTTCATGTTTCGTTTAGGATTCACTCTCCTTTCGATTATTTGAAGATTTCTTCAAGTTTCGCCTTTAGTCCTTTGCCCCGTAGTCCTGTGGCGAGAATCTTTCCATCAGGGGTGATGAGGATGGTTTCGGGGATGGCCCGGACACCGTAAACCTCACTGCCAAGGGAGTCCCAGCCTTTCAGGTCGGAGAGATGGAGCCAAGGTAGTTCAAGACGATGGATGGCATTAAGCCATGCGTCACGTTTTGAATCGAAGGAGATGCCAATCATTTGCAGACCTCGGTCGGCGTATGTGTCGTAAATCTCTTTCATCGTCGGCATTTCGCCAATGCAGGGTCCGCACCACGAAGCCCAGAAGTCAAGCAACACGTAATGGCCCTGACCGACATATTCCGAAAGCCGGTGGGCCACACCCATTGTGTCGGGCAACTCCATGTCGTGATATTGAATGCCTATGGCCCGTTTCTCCAATCCCCAGTAGTATTTCCATGCTCGTTCCATTGCCGGATGGTGGGCGTAGGCTCGGTCCTCTTTCAGGTATTCTGAAAGTTCATCGTATGTCATGTTTCCATAGTTGATGTTAAGATAATAGGCAGGAATGATGTTGTCGAAGTTGTCGTTGATGGCTGCCTTTTCTGTCTCCTCGTATTGTGACTTGTAGCCCTTTAGCAGTTCCACGATTTCTTTATATGGCTCATAGTCGGCTGGCGACGAATCTCCGAATACGGCATCCCGAACCACAGCCCTGGCTTCATCAGACAGACTGTCAATGATGGCGTCCGTCTTCTTCTCAATTTCCCACTCGCGATGTTGGTATTGGTTCATTCTGTTGTTGAGTGGCGACCCCGTAATGACACCTTTGAGCATGTCGAAGTGGATGGGTGTCTCGTCGATGATGAAACGTTGGTCGTTGCTTAAGCCATCACCCAACTGTACAAACGTGCCGTGTGGAAGCCTGCCTGTGAAGCGGAAACTGCCATCCTTTCCAACCCCGGCCTTCGCCTGATAGTCATTCATGCGTACAAGGGTGAAAAGGATCACGCTGTCTACGGTAGTGTCCGTACGCCCTGTTATCACGAAATCAATGGTGTCTGCCTTTTCAGGAGTAAACACATGCTTTTGTTGAGCCTGTCCCGCCAATGCGACAAGGGCGAGCAGTGCGGTGATAATGATTTTCTTGTTCATATTCTCTGCGTTTATTTCAATTCTTCCAACGTGTCAAGTTTCTTTTTGAAATCGGACAGGTTTTCATCATCGAGCCAATTGAGGTGATGGATGCCACCTTGCTTGTCGAAGAGACGATAGGTGGGATAGCCTGTCAGTCCCACGTACTCTTCAACGGCATGCTGCTGGTCATGAGGCAGGTTGTAGTGTACGCAATTGGGTTCGGTGAGACTATACTCTGCGATGACGTTCTTCCACGATTTTTCAGGTGAACTGTTGGCAAGGTAGAGGTACACGATGTCGTAATCCTTGAGTTCGTCCTTGAGTTTGTGCGACTCACTCAACTTGCGCTTGCATGGTGCGCACCAAGTTCCCCAGATGTCAAGATATACTATTTTTCCTCGATAAGGCTCGACAATTTTGTCGATAATTGCCTTTCCGTCGGTTAACCCTTCAACATCCGACGATGGATGGATGACGGCATTCACTGCCTCTTCCTTCTCCTTCATCAGTTTCTTGAAAAACTCGTTCTTGTTGAAGATGACATTCCTGAAGTGAGGTTCCTTGATAAGTGCTATGTATGGCTCCAAATTTTCCGGAAGTGCACATCTTTCGTGGTCTAAATATTCATTGAGTATCTGTGCGTGATGTATACTGTTGACTAACGGGTTGGTGCAAATAGAGTCGATGATGTCATTCATGATTCCCTGCTCGCCACCCACACAGAGGATGTCCAATGCCTTATGATAATCTCCGCTTTCATGAATCGTGGCGACCACGCTTGCCGCTTCCATGTATTTTTCCTGCACAGCCGCGACAGAATCATTGAGAGCCTTGCGGTCATCCATCTTGGAACAGAGTGCGAAAATCTCCCTGTTCATCTTCTCCATCTGACTGATGGCTTGATGCTCCTTGTCGCTGAGATGGAGCATGCCCTTCGTCTCAAGCCAGGGGAGACTGGCTGGTCTTCCCCATAATGCATTCATGCGCGGGTCGGCATAAGCATAGCACTCACGCTTGTATCTTAACATCGAAGACATGCCACTAATGAGATTGACTGGCAATGAAGTATCAACCACCGAGTGGTCTTCGACCCACTGCATCACATCGTCAGGCAGTAAGCGGCTATAGGTATTATAGTGCATCATCAGTATCTCGGAGCAGACTTCGATGCGTTGACTCTCGTGGATGTAGTCGCGAAAGCGTTTGCTCAGGTTGGGGTGTCGGGCCAGGAAATCCTTGTTCTCTGCCACGCATTTCTCATAACTGTGTATCCACTTCTCTGCCATGACCTTTACAGAGTCATCGCTGACGGGGTTATAGATAAAACCTACATAATCTAAACCAGGTCTCTCCGCTTGCAACTCGTTCTGCAGTCGGGCATCATTACCCATGATGAGCGTCTGCGACGATTTGAAGTCTTTCAGCATGAAATAATTCTCGCCAGGTGTCAGTATGAGTGCGACGCCATCAACAACCTCATTTTGCCCTTCTTGTATGAACAGTGGAGCCACTTGTGTTCCAACCAAAGGCACACTCAATTCGAAATGGCCGAGAGAGTCAACCTGGGTGGAGACGTGCATGTCGTCGTCGGTGGCGACGTTGCTGCATGAAACCTCGATGGTCAACTTGTCCTTGAGAAGTTCCTTGGGGTATCTCAGCCAACCGCTCACGAGGGCGTCACCCTCCTTCAACTCAGTATTGAAGGGTGTGTTTTCTGCTGTTGGATAGTCGGTGATGGAGTTGGTGGTGATGGCAGAGAGCATCAACTTTTTGCCACCAATGTTGAATACGCGCTTGCCGTCTTTTTCCTTACCGATGGCGATGGTGAGTTTTTCGTCTCCTGAGGCAAGCACCACTTTCTTGTCCGATTTGCTGACATACCGCCATACCTTGTTGTCATATACGGCTTGGTCCTTGAAGAGGCTGATGATCCAGTCGCCTGTTTCTTCATCTCGCCAATTGGAATTGAATAGCATCACATGGATTTTATACGCAGGGTCGGTGATGTCCCATATTTTGAAGAAGTTGCTTGCATAGCCTTCAACAAGGTCAAACTGCTTGACGTCTTGAGGCAATGGCTGGAAGTGGAGCGCCACGTCTGTCTTGCCGGATTCAGGAATGGGTATGTGGGTGTCAAGTGCAAGGTCTGTCTCGCCATCGCGCGTCTTCTTTGCGCTGATGATGGGGTAGGAGAGGCCGTCTTCAGTCATGAGCACGGTGCAGTTTCCAAAAGAGAACCTGGCATTTGGATGGTTCCTGACGTGATATGGAGCACGGTTTCATCATTGAGAAACTCCACCTCCTTGACATCAAACTGGAATCCTTTCGGTTCGTTACGGTAGCCTGGGTTGGTCCAAACCTTTTGCGCCCACCCGTTGACAGCGGTGAGCAAGAGCAAAATGGTGATGATGGTCTTGTTGTTCATTGTTCGTTCTTGTTTTGCTTTAATATTAACGTACAATGGTTAAAACTATTGTAAGTGTGAAATGGTACGACATGCATTGTGTTTCACATTCTTTTATACATTGCAAACGGCAGGTTCTTGTTGATGTTCATTTGTGTTTTTTTACTGGATAGAGATATTGCGGATGACGAAAGCACCCTCACCGTCACCCTCCTTGTAGTCGAAGGTGGCTGGCATGGTGTCGAATGGCTCGAAGGTGAGCGTGAAGTCTGTGAAGTGCAGAGTGCTCATGATGCCATCGTTGACTGCCGTGGCTTTGAGGTTGGGATAGATTTCTGTGTCAAGTGTGATGCCGCCTGCTCCTGTGACCTTGTATTTCTTTCCGTTGGCAGTGAGATACGAACTGCTGGCGATGCGGAACCAAGCGTTGTTCCGGCCATAATAGCGGAAACTGACAGAGGTTGCTTTGTCATTGGCCTCAACCTGACGGACGACAAAAGAAAGGTTGGCGCTGTTGTCCTGCTTGGGGCCGTTGATGGCGGCGGCCATCCCAAGGAACATGCCAGGGGCATAACCGGCCGACTTCCACATGACGTGGTGGTCGGGCGACAATAATACATAGTAAGGCACGGCACTATTGTCACAGTATTGGATGTTGACACCGCCCTTGCCCATCTTGCCATCGCTCCAATTCTGCCACACGAGTTTCTTGCTCCACTCGTCTTCCTGCCATGCCGACGGCTTGTCAAGATTGATGCCAACTATTTCCAATAGTCCTTGAGTCAACCCGTGAACCCACCTCATTTCCGGCTCCGCCATCCTACAGGGACCACAGCCAAGACTCCAGAAGTCGAGCAGCACATATTTGCCTCGAACTTCTGCAAGATGATGTGCGTTGCCCTGCATGTCAAAGAAATCGGCATCGACGGCCTCCTCGCCAGGTTGCAAGACATGGGGAGGATAAACGAGCGAGTGGATATAGGCAAGTTTGTCTTCAAACCCTTTTGGAGCATGGGCTGCAATGTCCTTTTCCACTGCTCTCAACTGTTCCCTGTACGGGTATTCTGGTTTGTTGCGCGTATAGTTGGCAACGTCCTCCAATGCGTCCATCACAGCCATGTCTATCGGTAATGAAGGCAGTACTTCCAATTGCTGCTTCATCATAACCATATAGACAGAATCCTGTCTTTCCCATGGCACATTTTCCAAATCGAGTTGCAATAATTCGGTCAACGCATCGTGTATATGTTCCGTGATGCGATTCGCCGTGGTTTGTTCAGGCAATGGGCTGTCTACTTTCCATGTCGGGAAGAAACAGTCGGCACCCGACAGGCTCACCGTCGCGTCAGGGGCAAGATAGAGTGTCATCAGGTAGTTTGGACACCCCTCACCTTCGAGGAACAAATAACTATGGGTGAGTTCCTCCACTGGGACGGTCATCGTGAAACGTCCCGCCTGCACCGTATCTGATGCCACACGAATCATGTCTATGAGGCACTCAGCCACCGTGCTGTCTTTCAAAGCGGGTGAATAGCCTTTGATGGTTACAGTTTTTGGGTTTTGTGCCAGCCCCGCCATTGTAACAAGGGCGAGCAGCATGGTGATGATGGTTTGCTTGTACATTGTTAGTTTTGTTTTATTCGATGCCTAATGCTTTCTCCAAAGCCTCTCTGATTATATCAAGGTTGAAACCAGATAAGGTGAAGGTCTTTTCTCCATTGGGGGTGTAGATGGCATAGGTGGGATAGCCAGTTCCCTCCAACTGTTTGATTACGGCACCCAACTGCTCATTGGTCAGGTAATAATGCTCGCCAGAAATGTCAGCAATGTATTTTTTCCATTCCTCGTAATTCGAGGTAGATGAGGTGAGATAGACGTATACGATGTCCTTGTCGCTCAGCTCTTCTTTGAGCGGTTTCATCTTCTCATGCCCAAGTTTGCATGGGCCACACCATGTTGCCCAG
>JAFZSL010000035.1 GCA_017619375.1 Prevotella sp.
GGTGAAGATGGTTCAGGGAACATTTCTGGAACTGGTTAGAAACAGGTACAGCTGCAGGAGTTACCAACCTGCCTCTGTAGAAAAGGAGAAGCTGGACTATATTATGGAGTGTGTCCGTCTGGCACCTTCGGCGGTCAACAAGCAGCCATGGAGGTTTCGCATCATCAGCAGCGAGGAGGAAAGGAGGATGCTCTGCCGATGCTACAACCGTGAGTGGTTTGCCACCGCTCCCGCCTGCATCATTGCCTCCGTGCTCCATGACGAGGAATGGGTGCGGGCCGACGGCAAGGACCATGGCAACATAGACATCGCCATCGCCGTGGAGCATCTGTGCCTTGCTGCAACGGAACAGGAGCTTGGCACCTGCTGGGTCTGCAACTTTGACGCAGGACTGTGCAAAGACCTCTTTGGTCTTGGTGAGAACGAGGAAGCTGCGGTTTTGATTCCTCTCGGCTATCCGGCCGACGAGCCCAAGGAGAAGAAACGCAAGCCAATAGAAGAGATTGTCGGTTGAGCCGGTGTCTCAGCAACATTATTTCAGCAGAAAAAGAAGATGAGACCATTATCCCAACGAACGGCAGGGTTCACGGATTCCGTCATCCGGCGGATGACCCGTATATCGAACCGTTATGGAGCCATCAATCTATCACAAGGTTTCCCGGACTTCGACCCGCCTGTGGAGATCACCAGCCGGCTGGCAGAGATTGCCCCGTCCGGTCCCCATCAGTACGCCATCACCTGGGGGGCGCAGAACTTCCGTGAGGCATTGGCGAGGAAGCAGAGCCGATGGACGGGGTTGCCGATAGATGCAGACAGGAACATTGTCGTCACATGCGGTTCTACCGAGGCCATGATGGCGGCGATGATGACCATCGTGAACCCGGGCGACAAGGTGGCCATCTTCTCGCCATTCTACGAGAACTACACTGCCGACACCATCCTGACGGGCGCGGAGCCAGTGTACATCCCGCTCGTGCCGCCCACGTTCTCTTTTGACGCCAACCTGCTGGAGGATGCTTTCAGGAAAGGCGCAAAGGCCCTGGTTCTATGCAACCCCTCCAACCCTTGCGGCAAGGTCTTTTCCCGCGAGGAACTGGAGGTGATATCCGATATCGTCAGACGTCATGACGGCTATGTGGTCACCGACGAGGTCTATGAGCACATCGTCTATGCCCCGCATCGGCACGTGTACATCTCCACGCTGCCCGGTATGTGGGAACGCACCATCTCATGCAGCTCCCTCTCCAAAACCTACAGCATCACTGGCTGGCGTCTGGGTTATGTCATCGCCCCCGAGCGCATCATCGACAGGGTGAAGCAGGTGCATGATTTCCTGACCGTAGGCGCCGCCGCCCCTCTGATGGAGGCAGCGACCGTCGGGCTGTGCTTTCCCGACAGTTATTATGAGGAACTACAGACTCACTACACCCATATGAAGCGTCTCTTCTGCGAGGGTCTGGGCCAGTTTGGCCTGATGTACACAGACCCGCAGGGAGCCTATTACGTGCTGGTCGATGTGTCGAAGTATGGCGTGAGGGATGACCTTCATTTCTGTGAATGGCTGGCCGAGCATGTCGGGGTAGGGGCTGTCCCCGGCAGCTGCTTCTTCAAGGAGGATGTCCATCACCTCATCCGCTTTCACTTCGCCAAGCGAGACGAGACCCTTCGTGCCGCCCTCGACCGTCTGTCGGAAATGGATGTCAGGGCGAGGACTTATCGTGGTTGAGCATCGCCATTTTCAATTCTCTGAAAGCAAGCTGTAGTCTTTGGGCGACATGCCAAATTCTTTCGTGAAACTCTTAGTGAAATAGGAGGGACTGCTGAAGCCGACCTGATACATCACCTCAGACACCGTGAACCTGTCCTGTTTGAGAAGAGCTGCTGCCCGCTTCATCCTCTGCTTGCGGATAAAGCTGACAGGAGTCTCTCCCGTGAGTTGCTTGATCTTGCGGTAGAGTTGCTTCTGGTCCATGCAGAGTAGGTCGCAGAGTTTTGTGACATTGAATTCTTCCATGTGCATGTTGGAATCAATCAAGCTGATGATGCGCTCCATGAGTTCCTCGTCGTTTGTCAAGGCAGGCTCCTCATGTGATGCGGATGTCATGCTTTGTATGCGCGTGTTCTGTTCGATGGCCTTGCGCTTGTTCAATAGTTGCACGATGTGCAGCTGCAGCTTGCGCAGGTCGAAGGGTTTTGGCATGAACACGTCGGCCCCGCTGCGGATGCTCTTCAATTCCGTATCGGAATCATCCTTTGCCGTCAGCATGATGACGGGAACCAGCTCTGTCGAATGGTTGTGGCGGATGCGGTGGCACAGTTCCGTGCCGTCAATACCGGGCATCATCTGGTCTGTGATCACTATGTCGGGGATTCTCGTCTCCATCATTTTCTCCGCATCCTCTCCACTCTGAGCCGTCATACACAGATAGGATGACTCCAATGCCGTAGTCAGGAACTCGAGAATCTCGCGGTTGTCATCAACAATCAAGACAACAGGTTTGTTCATCTCATCCAGCTTATCTTCCAAATCTGAAGCATGAGGAGCGCATAATGGCAGTGTGAAAACAACCTTCAATCCGTCTTTGTTCTCCGCTTTCACCTCGCCTCCATGCAGTTCCACGTACTTCTTGACAACAGACAACCCAATACCTGAACCCTCACGGGCGTTCTGTCCCGTATAGTAGCGGTTGAAGAGCTTGGACAGTTCGCTGTTGGGCACGCCGGGCCCGTTGTCATTGACAGATACGACGACTTCAGACACTTTCCTCTCCACATGCACGACAATCTTTCCTTTACCGTCCTCCACATACTTCATCGCATTGGACAGGATGTTGCGTAGAACCATCTGCACCTTCACCACGTCAACATCCATCAGCACGGGCTCGTCAGGCATCTCTTTCATAAGGCTGATGCCACGCTCATCTGCCGATGCGGCAAACTCATCCGTACATCCGGAGACAAGGCCACACAAGTCTATATGGGAGGGAAGCACCAGGTTCTCACCCTCTGTCTCCAGTTGCTTGAAGTCGAGGATGCGGTGTATCAGGTCGTTCAGCCGCAAGGCATTGCCATGAATGGACTTCAGGCTGCTCCTCATCTTTGCGTTAGAGGACTCAGAGAGCAGCTTGGCCAAGGGTGCTATGATCAGGCTCAGCGGTGTCTTCAGCTCGTGTGACATATTGACGAAGAAGTCCATCTTCTGCTGTGTGAGAGTCATCACATGCTCACGCTCACGCTGTTCAAATAGCATCTGTTCACGCCGCTTGTAACGGTTCAGTACCATCCAGACTGTTGCCCCGGCAAGCAGCAGATAGAGCACCCATGCCCACCATCTGAGATACCATGGATGCGGCACCACGAGAATGTACTCCGTGACGAACGAATCCCCATGATTGGCATCCATTGTCAGAAAAAGCCTGTATTCCCCTCCGGAGAGATGGGGCAGCATGATGCGGTTCGATCCGCCGGGCAGCGAATGCCATTCTCCATTGCCGCCTATCTTGTACCAGAACACCCCTGTGTTTCTTCCGTCGTAAGTAAAGGTAGCCAAGTCAAGCACGATGTCGTCCCTACCGTCCAGCCTTATCGTGTTCTCGAATCTCGGGACACAGTCTTCCATGGCTTTGCCCATGACCCGGACGGACGAGAGGAACACCTTCGGCGGTTTGGCTGCCAATGGTTGGTCATTGAGTGCTTGCCTGCAAATCACATCCTCACCTCCCCAGAGTATGATCCCTTCGCGCTGCAGATAGGCGCCAGCCGTGAAGCCTTGGTCTGGCTTGCAGAAGGGTAGCACCGTCCCGTCTGTTGTGTCAATATAGAACAGTCCGTCTGAGGTTGACATCCATATGCGGCCATCAGCATGGACGAAAGCCTGAATCATGCCATCCTTCTTTTGGAAATCGGTCTGTTGTAGGACATCCGTCCGTGTATCGTACTTGTACAGTCCTCCCTGAAAATCAAGCCAGATGACCCCACCGTCAAGAATCATGTTGTCGACAAACATTTTTTGGCGCAGCTTCACCTCCATCGTCTTCGTGTTGATGGAAGCCAGTCCCCGGCTGGTGTTGGCCCAAAGGACACCTTCCGCGTCAGGAATGAATCTGTAGATGGTGCTGACCGTCTCCTCATTGCTGCCGAAAGGATTTCCTTTCATGACGAAAGTTCCTCCGGATGACAGCAAGGCCTTCTTGTCCACCACATACAGGCCTCCCATGTAGGTGGCGACCCACAGCCGCCCCTTCGCATCCTCATAGATGTCGTATGCCCAGTTCGCGTTTCTTCCTTTCCAGTCAGTCAGCGTAAAATATTCGAATTCGTCGCGCCTGGGGTCATATCTGGCGATACTGGCATCCGTGGCTATCCATACCTGTTTGTCACGGTCCTCATAAATGCATCTGATAATGCTCTTCTTCAGGCCGCTGCCCACCTTGAACCATTTGGTGTCGCTCCCCTTGATGTGCAGAAGTCCATTGTCACCGCCCATCCACTGGCCGCCCTCCGAATCCACGAGGATACGGCTGAAGATGTTCCCGTCACTGGAATGGGTGATGGCCGGCAGGGGGACTGTCTCAAAAATGTTCCTTGTCTGGGTGATGGCAACCCCTCTGTCGGTTGCGATCCAGATACGGTCGCCGTCGCAGAGTATCTGATGGATGGTGTTGCTCGGCAAGCCGTTCTGCGGTGATGACGCGTCATGGCCTATTGTCTGAATGCTGCCAGTATGGGGGTCGAGGATTTTCAGGCCATACTCAGAGGCCAGGAGGATGTCGCCTGTCGGAGAGGGAACCACCTGGTTGAAGGTGCTTCCCGAACTGACCATCCTTGTTTCTCCATTTTCCTTGTTCCTGCAGAGCAGATGGTGTTCCGTACCTATCCAAAGGCAGCCAACCGTCTTGTCATACCATACGTCATATACATTGTCGTCTATCCCCATGTCGCGGACATGTCCGTCACTGTCCAAACGGGCAAGCCCGCCAACGTGAGCCATGTACATGGAGCCTTCCGCAGGCTCGAACGAGTAGATGATGTCATTCCTTCCATCCGGCAGGTCATAATGCCGCCAAGAATGCTTCTTCAAGTCAAGGCAGAACAAACCCTGTGACTTGGTGCCGACAAACAGTGTCCCACCATGGCATGTCAGCGAACGCACTTCGCCAGTGGCTGGAACATCCTTGTAGGGAGAGACAAGTTTCTCCGACCTCAGGCTGAGCCATCTCAGACCATCGTCACCCCCGAAGCAGAGCACATCTTCAGCCACGGCAGCCACGGCATGATAGTTGCCCTCAAAGAGCCGCCGGATGTTATAGCCGTCATACGAGAACACCCCACGGTGAGTGGCGAACCACACCATGCCCTGGCCGTCCTTGTGGATGCGCTCCACGACGTTCGCCTCGTAAGGGAGGCTGATTTTGTCAAACCGCAGCAGCCTGTCCCCGGCGTAACCTGGGGATAACTGCAGCAGGGCAACCGCCACAGCCGCCAACAGCCTGCACACGCTATGTCTGACACCTATCATGCTGCAAAAATACGAATAATATCAGAAGCTCCACTCTTTCTGCCAGACGATTTTTGGTTTTCCACCCTCAAATCGCATGGGCAGCCAGATGTAGCGCGAGTCAGGCAGGTCCGTTTTCTTCCAACGGTCGAAAAGCGCCACGAAGAAGCCGGGACGTCCGACCACTGGCTGGACGTAAGTGCTTTGCCCGTAGAAGGTCTTGTCGGCATCCTCGCCTGAGCAGGGATTGCCCAATGCCCTCCATTCCCCAAGCATGGAATCTGCCACAGCCACGTCCGCCACATTCGGGTCCCATCCTGAGCAGCCCGATGTGAGCAGGTAGTATCTGCCCTGGTGCTTGAACACTGCCGGAGCTTCACGGTATTTTTTCTCGAAGTTCCGCGTATAGGTTTCTGTCGGCCTCAGATAGTCATCTGTAAGCAGGTGGACATACATTGTGGCGTTGTCCTCCGCCGAGCAGACCTGATACGCCCTTCCGTCATCATCGACGAACAATGTCTGGTCGCGGCTCATCTCCCCATTGGGACGGAAGCTGCCCAGATAGGCGAAAGGACCGGCGGGAGAGTCGGACACGGCCACCCCAGCGCATGCCTTTGAATAGTCGGCACTGTCGATGTGCATCCACATGACGAATTTCCGTGTCCTTGCATTGTAGATGACCTTTGGCCGCTCGACCACCTTGGAAGGATGAAGGTCATGGAGGGAGTCCTTTGTCTCGGCCTTCAGCGCAAGTCCCTCGAAATGCCAGTTCAGGAGGTCTTTGGAGGAATAGCAGCTGACACCTGTCACGTCCGTGCGGTAGCATTCCCAGGTGGCTCCCTCCGGCAAGACGGTCGTGCCCTGTTTGTATTCCCCATACCAGTAATAGGTGCCGTCATGGTATAGCAGACCGCCGCCATGGGCGTTTATGGCATTCTTCTCGTCATCGAGCCATACCTCGCCAGGAACGAATCTGTCGTTCCCCACCCGGGCATGGCATGACCAAAGGGCTATGGTCAGAGATAATATGATGAGTTTCTTGTACATTGTGATAAAGGGTTTGAGGAGGGGAGGTTGGTTTCGCCTCCCCTCGAACAAGCGATGACATCGGGATGAAGCAGGTATAACCCAAGTCAAGGCTCACTTGCCGGACTCCCAATGAGTCGAAAACAATCTTTATCCTGTGCTGATACCTGTTATTCCGCAAAAGCATCAAGGGCGACCGTGGGCGTTCCATTCTCAAAACAGCCCTTGTTGTAGCCACCGTTATAGCCTGCCGGTGCCTGCGGCTCCCAGTAGAAGATACCTTCGAGATGGCCGGTGGCCTTGCCCTTGCTCATCAGTGTCGAGATGCATTGTCTGCAGATGTCGGCCAGATTGCAGTCCATGCCTATCTCGCAAACCATCACAGGAACGCTGTACTTCTGATAAAGCGTGTTGATATTACTGACACAGGCGTCCACCGTCGACGACCACGTATCCTCGCCAGGATAGAGCGACATGCCTATCATGTCAAACTTCCCGCCGTTGGCCTTCAGGTTGTCGAAGATGTTGGTGTAATACCACAGGTTGTCACCGCTGTCAAGATGCACGATCACCTTGGCGTCAGCGAAGACGGCTTTCACCGCATCGTAGCCGGCAGCCACCAGTTCAGCGAAATTGCCTCCATTGTCAAGATTGCCCAAGGGCCACATCATGCCCCAGCGGGTCTCATTGCCAATCTGCACCCATTCCGGCTCGATGCCGTACTGCTTCAGCAGCGAAAGCATCTCCGTGACATGGGCGGAAACGGCGGTTTTTGCCTCGCTAAGAGAGTAGTCAGCCCAAGCCGAAGGAATCTCCTGGTGGCCAGGGTCGGCCCATGTGTCGCTGAAGTGGAAGTCAATCATCAGCCTCAGTCCGAGGGCATTGGCACGACGAGCCTTCACCAGCACGTCGCTGATGTTGTTCCACCCCTCTGCAGGGTTCACCCATACGCGCAGGCGGATTGAGTTCACGCCGCAGTCCTCCTTCAGCAGTCTCATGCACTCCGTGGCCACACCGCTTTTGTTGGTGAAGGCCAGTCCCTCGCTCTCCATCTGTGTGAGCCAGCTGACATCAGCACCCTTGGCAAAAGTCCCGCGCTCCATCACCACGGCGGCATCATCCTGCCGTGGGTCTGTGATGGGGCTGTCCTGTGTGCAGGAAGCCTGCGCACAAGAGAGCGTCACCATTGTTATGAACATACCAAAATATTTGCGAACCATCATTCTTTCTGCTTTTTATTCCGTTAATGAATAGGTACACTTGCACAGGTCAACCGTGAGGGTGTAGGTCTTTCCAGCCTCCCAACCCACAGGATTGCCGTCGTTTTTCTTCGTCCAGCGGAGAGAGCCGTCGCTGCAGGTGCCGAACCAGTAGTCCCAGGAGCCATTGAGCAGGATCTGTGCGCCCCAGGGCGTGTCACTCTTGGCCGTCACCTGAGCGGTATACACACCGGGCTGGCCATCCACCGCCGTCATGTCTGTGAGGCTCCAGTCATCGTTGAAGCCTGTATAGCTGACTTGCGTGATGGGATCGGCCATGCCGTACCAGTACGACATCCACCCGAGGGAGGCAATTGTGACGTACAATCCCTTGCCGGGTGCCTGGATGTTGTTTTCATCAGTTCCGCCGATGATCAGTTTCCACTCCGACGTGCCCGGATCCTGGTTAATGTGGGTCCAGTCATCCTTGGCCGGCGAGAAGTAGTAGCCCCAGGAACAGTTGAAGTTGACGGCGGCAGCATAGCAAAGGTTGTCCTCATCATAGAGTGTCAGGTACTGGTCGAAGTTCCATGTGTCATCATTGCCGAGGATATAGAGGATCTGTGACACCTCGGCCGGCGTCTCGCTGCCCTCTGTCACCTCACACTTCCACTCCTTCGGATTCGAGAGGTCGAGTGACAGGGTAGCATCACCGGCAGAAGGAACGCTCACCGTGATGTCTGACGGTGTCTGGCCGAATGTCAATGCGCCATTCTCCATGCCGAAGGCAACCGGCGTGTCAATGGCTGCCGCATCGTCCGTTCCCGTACTTGAGTTGTACTGCTTGCCCGTGCCTGCAATCTGGATGTTGACCGTACCGGCCTGAGGAGCCTTATAGGCAAGGGTCCATTTGTTGGCCTTGCGGTCATAGGCCATCTCGCCAACGATGTCACCGCTTACCGTCAGCGACGGGACATAGAGGGCGGACCATTCCTGGCGCACGGTGTTGACTATGGTGTAGTAACAGCCAGACAGGCCTGGATACCAGAAGTTCCAGTGCTGGTCGTTCGAGCTGATGACGAAAGGCTTGCCGCCACCATCGTCACCGACATTGCCCCACAGCACGCCATTGCCTTCCTGCAGCCACCAGTTGTACCAGCCACCCACGCCTAGGAATCCGCTGTAAATGCCGTCTGAATTGGGCGACGCCAATGTATTGCCCGTGTCGTTGCGGCCAGCATCCAGTACGAAGCCAAGCGTCATGTCGATGCTGTATGGCGTCACCTGAATCTGGTAGACGTTGCTGTAGAGAGGCGCCACGTTGTTGGCAAGCACCGAGCGCATGCGGATATACAATGCGGAAGCAATGTCGCTCTCCAGGCCCACGCGGCCCACGAGGGAGTTCAGGCTCTCGGCAGTGAACTGCATGGACGTCGAGCCTGTCTCCGTCAGGATCTCTATAGGAGCGTCGAACGAGCTTGTGTTCGAGAACTGCAGCGTGTTGACCGTTGTGCCGACAGGAGTCTGCACACGCTCGTCGTTGGTCGTCAGACGGCTGTTGTCCGTCCAGTTGAGCGTCAGGGCAAGACCGCCGGCGTGGTCTTTGTTGATGACGACATCGCCGGAGCCACTGAGCTCCACGGGTAAGGCGCCGCTGGTGGTGATGATGTCACCGTCTTTGTCGCATGCCGTCAGCGTCACGGCAGCCAGGAGCGACGCAAGGATATATTTCATCTGTTTCATACTTTTGTCAATAGTTTTCGTTCTTCAGATTCGGATTGGCAGACAGTTCGGCGGTGGGAATGGGATAGACGTTGTATTTGCTCTCCGTAGAGCGGCCGTCAACCACTCCGCCTTTCCACTGCCACTTGTAGGAACCGCCCGTAAACTGTCCAAAGCGGATGAGGTCGGTACGGCGGCAGCTCTCCCAATAGAGTTCGCGGGCACGCTCGTCGAGGATGAACTGAAGGGTCAGCTGTGCCTCGTTGATGTTGCCGTCAGCACCGCCGAAGGCACGCTCACGCAACTTATTCACCACTTGCAGGGCTTCCTCACGGCTGGAGCCGGCACCGCCGCGCAGCACGCTCTCAGCCAGCATCAGGTAGACATCTGCCAGACGGAATACGGGATAGTCGATGTCGGCACCCACGGCACCCGTGTTGGATGCCGCCTCCCCGGCATCGGTCAGGTTGGAGAACTTCTCTCCGAAGAAGCCCTGGCTCTGGTCGTCGATGGCTTTGTTCAGCCACTGCTCCTGCCCGTCGGTATAGAACATATAGCGACAGTCGGCTGTCTCGTTGCCGGAGAACAGTTCCGGGAGCTCACCACGCACGCGGAACATGCCCCAGCCGCCGGTCAGTCCATATTTAGCGGGGTCCTGGGAGCTGGAGTTGCCGCACTCACCACATACGATATAGGTGGTGGCGCCCCATGTCACCGTATTGACGGCGTCCACCACGAACGGGAAGATGATCTCGTTGGTGCGCTTGTCGTTATCTGCATTGAACAGTTTGCCGTAGTCGGGTTCCAGCGAGTAGCCTGCATTCATGATCTGCTTACAGTAAGTGATGCAGTCAGTATAGTGGTTGCCGGCATTGTAGACCTCGGCATTCAGGTAGAGTTTTGCCAGCAGTGCCCAGGCAGCGGCCTGAGAGGCACGTCCGTATTCAACGGCATTGGGAGCCATCAGTCCGTCAGAGGCCACATCTTTCAGCTCGCTCTCGATAAAACTGAAGAGCTGGCTGTTGGAATAGCGCTCCGGGATATAAGAACCCACGCCCATCGTCTCGTCGACAAACGGTCCTTGTCCGAAGAGGTCGAGTACATAGTAATAGGCCAGGGCACGCAGGAAACGTGCTTCTGCACGGAATGCCGCCAAGTTGGCATTGCCCGAAGTGGCGCTCTCCGTGGCATGGCTCAGGAACTCATTGCAAAGGGCAATGGTATAGTAGGCACGGTAGTAGGTGTCGGCCACCCAGGGGTCGTTGGCGTCCCATGTCATATAGGTCAGACCCTCAATCTTGTCACCCGACAGCCATGTCCCCGCCACCTCGTCGGTGGGACACTCCTGCAGGTTGAAATAACCGCGCAGGAAGTCATATCCGTTGTTGCTGGAAATGTCGGCATTGCCGCCGCCTTGCTCCTGGCCTACGATGACGTATGAGGCATAAAGCTTGGCCAGGGCCATCTTATAGCCCTGCTCGGAGCCATAGACCACATCTGCCGTTGTCTGGCTGTCGGTCTGAGGCTGCTGGTCAAGGTCGCCCGTGCACGCCATCAGTCCACAGGCAGCAAATAAAAACAAATATATCTTTTTCATATGGGTCATTTTTTTAGAAATCGAGTCCAAGGGTGAGTGAATAGATTCTCGGTCGTGGATAGACAGTCATGTCAATACCGCCCTGGTTCTCTGGGTCCACACCGGTATAGTTGGTGATGGTGAAAACGTTCTGGACCATCAGTGAGGCGTTCAGCGAGAACAGCTTGCAGACCTTCCCGAAGTTGTATGATAATTGGATGTTGTCCATCTTCAGGAACGATGCGTTCTCCACATAATGGTCGCTCTCGTGCTGGCGCTTCTGGAAACGGGTGGTCATATAGCTGCTGTTCAGGCGGTTCAGCTGGTAGTCATTGTATGACATCGTCTCCCAGGCACCCGTGTTCATCGCCATACCGTTATAGAGGTAATTGCCAACATTTGCACGGAGCGAGGTGCTGAGCGTGAGTTTCTTCCATCGGAGTGAGGTGGAGAAGCCGAAAATCCAGTCAGGAGCAGGTGAGTGGTAATGGTAGAGGTCTCCTGAATCAACCGTTCCGTCACCATTCAGGTCGGCATACAAGCCCTCGATGGGCATCCCCTTCTCATCATAAATCTGCTTGTACACATAGTAACTGTAAGGAGCATAGCCCTCAGACAGCACCTGGACATAATGCGACTCGATGGCACCGGCAGGGGTGTTGGGTGACTCAGCCTTGTCGTTCAGACGCAGGTTGGTGATCTCTGTCTTCTGGTATGTGGCATTGGCTGTCAAGTTCCACTCCCAGTTCTCCGTTTGGACGGGTGTGGCGGAGATTGACATCTCAAAGCCCTCGCTCTTGATGTTCCCAACATTGCTCAGCATCTGCTTGTTGAAGTTAGTGCCTGCCGCAACAGGAACGGTGGCTAGCAGGTCTTCTGTCTTGCGGTTGTAGTAGTCAAGCGATCCTGTCACCCGGTCGCCGATGATGCCGAAGTCCAGGCCGAAGTTCCAGGCCTTGGTGGTTTCCCATTTCAGGTTGCTGTTATAGGCCGACGGGCGATAGGTGTGTATGGGTGTGCCGCCGAACATGTAGTAGGCTCCGCTCTGGCTCTCCGTGTAAAGTGGCAGATAACTGTAGTTGGCTATGCCATCCTGCTGGCCTGTCACACCGTAGCTGGCCCGGAGTTTCAACGTGCTGAAGGCTGGTTTCAGGGACTTGAAAAAGTCTTCCTCAGAAACGCGCCAGCCCAAGGCTATGGAGGGGAAGGCTCCCCATCGGTTGTCCTTTCCGAAACGTGATGACCCATCACGACGTACACTCGCTGAAAGGAGATATTTGCCGTCATAGCTGTAGTTCAGGCGTCCGTAGTACGACAGCAGTACGTGGCGCTGGTCATCGGCTGCCGAAGCGGCCTGCTGTTCCGCGGGAGTCATGTCGTTCAATTCCAGATAAGCGGCATTGGTGTATTTCCAGAACTGGTAGTCGTAGCCAGCCGTCAGCTCGATGTTGCTCTTGATGCTTTCAACATATTTGCTATAGTTAAGGTAGAAGGTCAGCAGGCGGTTGTTGTTCTTCTGCGGGCCGTAGGTGTAGTTGCGCCCACCCGTGTTGTAATACTGGTATGCCTCTTTGGGAACGTAGATCTTTCCCTCGCCTTGCGAGTAGTCATAGCCTAGTGTAAGATGGGCGTGCAGGTCTGGCAGGAAGTGCATGCTGTAGTCAGTGTCGAAACTGCCCACCACCCGATACACGTCACTTGTCGAGCTGTAGTTGTTCAACAGTCCCACAGGGTTGCCCGTGGCACCCGTGATGGGAACGCCGTTGGCGTCAGCAGCCTCGTAGTAGCCCAGGAACTTGTCGTTGCCAGAGTATATCGGAGAGCATGGATTGTGTGTGGCCCCTCCCCAGATGGCATTCGTATTGGCGAAACGAGTGTCGCTGTATGTTCCTTTCAGATTAATGTTCATTTTCAGATGGTTGTCCAGCATCGTCGGGGTCAGCGACAGGCTGCCTGTGTAGCGTGTCATGTTGTCCGTTTTCAGGATGCCGTCCTGATTGCTATAACCGAAAGACAAGCGGTAAGGCAGGAAGTCCGACAACTTGCCAGATATGCCAAGGTTGTTGTCCGTGCCGAATGACGTCCTGAAGATCTCGTCATTCCAGTCAGTGTCCACATTGTCGTTCAGCAGCGACTTCTGTCGGTCTGTGCCATAGGTGTTCACCAAACCGTACATTTCGTCACGGCTGATCATATTCGCCGTCTTTGTACGTGTCTGCAGTGAGTTGGTCGTGGAGAAGCTGACCTTTGGCTTTTTCGAGTCCGTCCCTTTCTTTGTGGTGATGATGATGACACCGTTTGACGCACGCGAGCCATAGATGGCAGTTGAGGAAGCGTCTTTCAGGATGGTCATACTTTCGATGTCGTTCGGGTTGATCAGGCTCAGGAAGTTGCCACTTCCACTGACACTGCCGCCCACTTCCATGGGAACCCCGTCGAGCACAATCAGCGGGTCATTGGAGGCATTCAGTGAAGCGCCGCCACGGATACGGATCGTGCTGCCTGCAGATGGAGAGCCACCTCCATTTACAATTTGCACTCCACTCACCTTGCCGTTGATCAACTGCTCGGGCGAGTTGATGACCCCCTGGTTGAAGTCCTTGCTGCTCACGTTGGAGACTGAGCCAGTCAAGTCACTCTTGCGCTGCACACCATAGCCGATGACCACCATGCCTTGCAACATAGTCTCATCAGCCTCCATCTGAATCGTCAGCTTTCCCGCTGCCGGGATATTGACGGTCTTCGTCTTGTAACCAACATACGATACTTGGATTTCATTTGTCCCGCCACTTACCTCCAGCGAGAAATTGCCATCAAAGTCCGTAATCACTCCTTTTGCGCCGCCCGATTCGGTGACGGTCGCACCAATCAGTGGCTCACCCGTCTCATCAACGACCGTTCCCGTCACTTTCCTGGCATTCTGAGCCATTACGGTTACGGGAATCAGTATGAACAAGAACATCACGAGCCATGAGCGCATCAATACTTTTTTTGACTTGAGCTTCATACTTTTTATTAGGTTTAAAATAGTTTCTGGCCGCAAAGTAAGGAATTATTGACAACCCCATCAAGCACAAATCAGACAAAAGGTTGCTCATTTCGGACACGGCTGATATCTGTCCCTTTTCTTTGACGAAAGGCTTTTGAATAACATGTGTTCAGCATATTTCTGCGAGGCTTTCAACGGCGAACTGAAACCACCAGTTGCCTTAGCCATGCGTCAGAAGAATATTTTAGCGATGGCCAGTATGCAGTAAGCATAGACGGGGAGCGTCAGGAAAGAGATTAGGACAATCATCTTGCCGCTCAGGTTGGTCTTGATGAGGATCATCAGGACGAAGAAAGCAATGATTCCAGCCAGTACCCCGGCGGCGAGGTATGCCCAGAAGGACATGGTCCTGGCCATAGTCGGTTCCACACTGATGGCTGTATGTTACTTCGTCAAGGACGAGTTCCGGCAAGAGGGATAGGAATCATTGCCGGGTCTGAGGGAAGTTGTAGGAGCAATGCGTTCTGTGGCTTGCGTGGGTTTAGAAATTCTTAACCAGCCATAAGGCGAAGAACAGATCATAGACCTTGTAGGTGCCTTTGTCTTGGGTGAGCAAGCCTTTGTCTATCAATGCGGGGATGGCAGATTTCACAGAATTAGGCGACACCAGGCCATGCCGTTTTACGAACTTTCCACTGGTGACATTTTCTGCACATCCATCCTTTGCCACCGCTATCAACACACGGCTCTGTTTTTCAGGCAACTGGTACATCAAGTCCTCATAAATGATGGAAGAGACTGCGATGATCTCATCCACGGCCTTGCTGACATCGGCTTCAACACATGTGGCGTTTACTGAAGTCTTGCTGAACAATTCATTCATGACTCTCTGCATGTAATAGGTGACACCGTCGAACTGGCTGTAAAGACGGCTGACGACATTATCATCCAGCTTTTTCCCTTGTCTTTTGAAGTGGGAAACGCAGAATTCAGCATATTTTTCCAATGGCAGACGATCCAAATGGTAAAGTGTCACACTCTGATAGAAGGGCCTTGCAGGCGAGGTGAAAATGGCACCCATCAGATGTCTTCTGGAGCCGGAAAAGACAAAATGGGCATTGTTGCAATATTGCACGTGGGTACGTATCTCTGCTTCTATATTAGGATCGCCGTACTTCGTGATTTGCTGGAATTCATCGATGGCGACGAGGCAGGGACGATCCGCGTTTTGAAGATAGTTGAAAATCTCATCCAGTGTGGCTGTCGGCGATTGGATATCACCGACGCTCATTGTCCAGAATGGCTGACCATTAATGTCAAAAGAAATACCGGAACGCACTGAAGATAGTATGGAGAGGAACCTCTCCCATGCCTTCCTTCCCCTTGACTTCAAGGTCTCAAGAATGGCACTGCCCAGTTTTCCAACCATCTCGGCCACCGTTTTGGTGGAGTAGATATCGACAATGAAAGTGTAGTAATTGTCAGAGATTATATTTTGTGCGAAACAGTGCCGAAGCAAGTCACTCTTGCCAAACCTACGCGGAGAAATCAAGGCGACATTATTGCCGTTGGTCAGATAGCGGATGATGTCCTGTGTTTCTTTCTCTCTGTCGCAGAAATATTCGGCACTCACATAACCGGTGGTTACGAATGGGTTGTCAATCTTTTCTTTCACCTTGCTCATATATTTATTCTTAACAGTGAGCAAAGATAATCATTTTTCCATAAAATGGAAATTATAAAATGGAAAAAATATCATTATCTGCATTATTTCGCATCTTCCATTGAACAAACCTCCAAAAGATGCATAATCAATGATTAAATCGCCGTAGAATTTTTGGTAATAGTGTTTTTTATGACTATTGCTTATTTCGTTTTGCGTAATTCAAGCAAATCAAAATACATAAGGCGAGTTGTGAGCATCACGGGTTGGTCTTTTTTGCCACCGGTATAGAGAAACTCCTGTTCCTCGGATGAGAAAAGGCTGTGGAAACCGTTCTTCTGATAGAATGCGATAACTTGCGGCTCATTGACGGCATCTACAATGATGAATCGGCACCCCGTCTTGTTGCTGCTGGAGAAGAACCATCCTTTTATGAATTCAAGTGTTTCGCTGCCAATGCCATGTCCTGCAAACTCTATACTTACGCCAAGACGGCCAATCAATACGCCTGGATAACGTCGGAGTGGTTTCTCATGATGTGTAAGGCTCTTCATATAGTCTCGACGGCTACGAGGCAGATCATAAATTCGGATGCTATCGTTTGAAATTGTAAGAGCGCAGACTATCTTAGTAGGATTGCTGTTCAGACGGAAACAATAGGTCTTGCCCATGAGGAAATGGGCATATCGTGTGGCATCATTTCGGAAGAAATCGTCAAGGTCATCGTTACCGCACAAAAAGGGCTGACAGGCGGCAAGCACGTCGCCCGTCATTTCATAGAATGTGCATTTATCGGTTAGGAAGGCCATTTTGCACACTCATGGTTAAAGCATGCCAGCCTTACTCAAAATGGCGTGAGCCATTATGCAGTAAGAATGATCGTCCCGATTGTCGGTACCCTGATAGTTGCGCTCAGCTTCCTCGGCACGGCGAAGGAATTCACGGGCTTCTTTGCCCTTGAGCGTCGGGATAGCCTTGATTGCTGTTGCCATTGTTTGTTTCCTTTTTAGTTTTAACATGCAAAATTACATATTTTTCTTCAATTATGATGATTATTCTAAAATATTAACGTGATTTTGAACTTCAAAAGGCAGAAATTTTCATCAGGCAGAGGTTCTGTGTGTGCTTTCCCATGTGAAACTATTCTCTTGGGAGCAAAGATATATTAGATTTTTGGAATACAAAACTTTTTTGTTCTAAAATTTTTCATTCCAGATTACCCGAGGCGAATAAAAGTCGACGACGATACTGCGGAAAATTAGCTTTTGGTTGAGGGTGCAGGAGGATTCTATGTATGGGTAGGGGGTTGTTTGTTGTTTCAGGGCTTTAGTCAGAAGAAGATGTTGATGATGACCAGTATGCAGTACGCATAGACGAGGAATGCCAGGAACGAGACCAACATGATCATCCGTCCGCTCAGGTTGGTCTTGATGAGAATCATGAGGACGAGGAAGGCGATAACCCCCGCCAGCATTCCGGCGGCGAGGTATGCCCAAAAAGACAGGCCAGCTATGGAATACACGTTCATTGTTCTTTGTCAGTCGGGCTGACGGGAACAGGGGAGCAGGCCAGTTCCCTGACGGCTTGTTCCGGGTAGTCTGGCTTGCAGTGCTGTCTGCACGCCTTCATGGTCAGTATGACGATGCACACCGCCATCACGATCGTCATCAGGCAGCTGCTGCCGGCACATCCCCTGGCCTTGACGTTGCCCTCCTTTA
>JAFZSL010000036.1 GCA_017619375.1 Prevotella sp.
TTACCCAGCGTCAGCGCGTTGGGCTGATATCTATGCTTTCTTCAAAAGCCATCGTACTAATGGACTTCACGCTAAGTGATTGATAACAAATAGTTAATAAACAATAAATATTTTCCAATTATTTGGATGGCAACATAGAAGGATTTGCAATCCGATTTAAGCGGTGCAAAACACTGAAAATGACGATTTTAGCGGATTGTAAATCCTGATATTAAATGCTGCTGGATTGCAAATCCAGCAGAACATTCTTGGCGACAAACGAACATTCTTGGCGACAAGCAAGTGGACATACGTCCCTTTAACTCCTCTTTAACTCCCCTTTAACTCCTCTTTAACTCCCGAATCAAACAGACATACGTCTCTTTAACTCCTCCCCCTCTGCCTGAGAGGGGGTGGCCGCAGGCCGGGGGCGAGGGAGAGTGGGCACATGTCGTACCTACCACCCCCTCCTCCAAACATAAAAAATCATAAAACGATGGGTTTCTTAATTATTTGTCGTATCTTTGCATGCCTTTCGCATTGATGCGCGAGAGGTTGCACGGCAATGCTTGGAATAAAGAAGCTTCATATACTTATCATCAAGCAATTTGCGCTCCTCTTCGTGGGAACGTTCTTCATCAGCCTCTTTGTGTTGATGATGCAGTTCGTGTGGCAATATGTGGACACCCTCATCGGCAAGGGACTCACCCTTGACATCCTGGCGCAGTTCTTCTTCTACATGGCATTGATGATGGTGCCCCAAGCCCTCCCCCTGGCCATCCTTCTCTCCTCGCTCATCTCCTTCGGCAACCTCGGTGAAAGCAGCGAGTTGACAGCCATCAAGGCCGCAGGCATCTCCCTGATGCAGACCCTTCGCCCACTGGCCATCATCGTGGTGGGCATCGCCTGCCTCTCTTTCTACTTCCAGAACAACATCGGTCCGCAGTCGAAGAAGAAAATCGGGCAATTGCTCATCTCGATGAAACAGAAAAGCCCCGAATTGGAAATTCCCGAAGGAATCTTCTACGACGGCATCCCCGACTGCAACATCTACGTACAGAAAAAAGACCTGAAGACCGGCATGCTATACGGCATCATGATCTACAGGATGACCGACAGTTACGAGGACGCCGCCATCGTGCTGGCCGACTCCGGCATGCTGCAGTCGACAGCAGAAAAGAAGCACCTGCTCCTCAACCTCTACAGCGGCGAATG
The DNA here is from genome assembly GCA_017619375.1 of Prevotella sp. Classification (GTDB taxonomy): domain Bacteria; phylum Bacteroidota; class Bacteroidia; order Bacteroidales; family Bacteroidaceae; genus Prevotella. Next base: position 1,195 of record JAFZSL010000036.1, read on the forward strand.
GTTTGAGAACATGCGCAGTTCCACCATGGGAGATGCCGCCCAAGTGCCCTACCGCCGCGAAACGTTCTGGCACAAGCGCATCGTCATCGACTTCGACGGCGATTTCAACCTCGCCGACGCCAACGTCTTCGGCCAGAACGCACAGGCGAAAAGCCTCAACCAGATACGCGCCGACATCGACTCGCTGAACCACACCTACGACAGCATCGGCCGCGCCTACTACAACGAGGCGAAGAACTACACCTTCAACATCCAGAACATCACCAAGGCAGACTCCCTCCGTGCGTTGTCCGTCGCCCGAAGCAAGCAGTACGACTTCGACAGCATCTACCAGCACCTTCCTCCCAACAAGCAACGCTCCGCGGTGAACAGCGCCCTCTCGAAGGCCAACCAGCACATGAGCGAACTCGACTTCAAGAGCATGCTCACAAGCGATGGCGACCTCTACCTGCGACAACACAAACTTGAAGCCATCAACAAGTTTGTGCAGGCACTCTCCTGCATCATCTTTTTCTTCATAGGAGCACCTTTGGGAGCCATCATCAGGAAGGGAGGATTAGGCATACCCATCATCGTCTCCGTCATCGTATTCATCATCTTCTACATCCTCGACAACACCGGCTACCGCATGGCCAAGGGCGGGATGTGGGCCATCTGGTTCGGAAAGGGACTGGCAACCGCCGTCCTCGCCCCAACCGCCGCATTCATCACCTACAAGGCCAACAACGACTCCGCCGTATTCAATCTCGATTCCTATACCAACATGGCCATGCGCATCCTCGGCATGCGCCGCAAGCGCACCGTGATGGGAAAGGAGGTGATCATCAACGACCCCGACTACGCCCACGACACCATGGAACTGGGACGCATCAGCGAGGAGGTGACACGCTACTCGCAAGAGCACAACCTCAAATCACCACCAAACATCATCAAGGTGTTCTTCAAGTACCAACCCGACCACGAAATAGAACGCATCAGCGAAGAGTTGGAAAACGTGATAGAAGACCTCTCCAACACACGCGACAACCACGTGCTCGGACTCCTGGGCCACTACCCCATCGTCTCGGAGAAGGCACACACAAGACCCTTCGAGCACCGTTGGTTGAACATCGCCGCCGCCATACTCGTACCCATAGGCGCCTTCCTCTACATCCGCATGTGGACCTTCAGGCTCAGGCTGCTCAAAGACCTGCGCACCATCAAGAAGACCAATGAGAAAATCACGGAGAGAATAGAGAAGAAAGGACTGGCAAGAAACCAGAAGACCGACACCTTATTTATATAGTCACAAACCATACCTTATTTATATTCACACACCCCGACAGCAAACCCCAAGGAAAACCCGACAGACATGGACCAACAACTGACAGACAAGATAGAAAGTGCGGTGGAGGACTTCCGCCAAGGCAAGTTCGTCATCGTCGTCGACGATGAGGACCGCGAAAACGAGGGCGACCTCATCATCGCCGCAGAAAAAATCACCCCGGAGAAGGTGAACTTCATGCTCAAGCACGCACGCGGACTGCTCTGCGCACCCATCACCATCTCACGCTGCCGCGAACTTGACCTCCATCCGCAGGTGACTGACAACACATCGCTCCTGGGCACCCCCTTCACCGTCACCATCGACAAGTTGGAAGGTTGCGGCACAGGCGTCAGCGCCTACGACAGGGCGGCCACCATACAGGCTCTCGCCGACCCTGCCTCCACCCCCGCCACCTTCGGACGGCCCGGACACATCAACCCGCTCTACGCCCAGGACCACGGCGTACTCAGGAGAAGCGGCCACACCGAGGCCACCATCGACCTTTGCCGCCTCGCAGGACTATACCCCGCCGGCGCGCTGATGGAAATCATGAACGACGACGGCACCATGGCACGCATGCCCCAACTGCAGGAAATGGCCCGCGAACACCATCTCAAAATCATCACCATCAAGGACATGATCGCCTACCGACTGCAACGCGACTCCCTCATCGAGGTGGGCAGCGAGGTGGACATGCCCACTGTCTACGGACGCTTTCAACTCATCCCCTTCCGTCAGAAGAGCAACGGCTTGGAGCATTTCGCACTCATCAAAGGCACATGGGGCGACGAAGAACCCATCATGGTGCGCGTACACTCCTCCTGCGCCACAGGCGACATACTTGGCTCCATGCGTTGCGACTGCGGAGAGCAACTGCACAAGGCATTGCAAATGATTGAGAAGGAAGGGAAAGGCGTACTCATCTACATGCAGCAAGAAGGACGCGGAATAGGACTGATGAACAAGATAGCAGCCTACAAACTGCAGGAAGAGGGCTACGACACCGTGGACGCCAACACCCACCTGGGCTTCAAACCCGACGAGCGCGACTACGGCTGCGGTGCGCAGATGCTCCGCCACCTTGGCATTCACAAGATGAGGCTGCTCACCAACAACCCCGTCAAACGCGTGGGACTGGAGGCATACGGCTTGGAAATCGTGGAGAACGTCCCCATAGAGACCACCCCCAATCCCTACAACATCGGATACCTCAAGACCAAGAAAGAGCGCATGGGCCACAACTTGCACCTTTGAATAATTAATAATTTATAATTGATAATTAATAATTGAGTTCTAGATAATCTAGGGCATCTAGAAATACTAGAGATACTAGGGACACTAGGAAGACTAGAGACACTAGAAAAACTAGGAA
>JAFZSL010000037.1 GCA_017619375.1 Prevotella sp.
CCAATATGATGTGTTGGTGGGGCGATAATCGGCAAAACTATTATTGAAAAAGATTGCGACATACGACACTGAATTTGGAATGTTGAGTTTTCCGCCGTTTTGAGGAAGCAGGTAGGTCTCACCTCTGGAACTTCGTAGGTTGTCATAATAGAATGTGACGTTTACGCCCCAATATATCCATTCCTGGTAATATTCGACATATTCCTTAAAATCTATCTCCACGGCATAATATGCCTCTTTGGTGGAGTTTTGGGCATTCAGTCCCAAACTCCCCGACAAGCCCATAAGCATGAGCAACAGTAATAGAATTTTTTGTTTCATGATATTTATATTTTTAGTTGATAATCAATTTTTTTATGGTATTACTAATGGTTTTCGACGGTATTGAAAAACGACATCGTTAGCAAGGGTCTTGTAAATGTGCTCAATGTACACAATTCAGTTGCAAATATACGATTTTTTGCCCAAAATGTTGTTGTTTAATCAACGTTTTTTGATGTCTAATTGATATTTTTGTCTAATTGTTATTTTTTTGATGTCCAAAAGATGTTTTTTTTGTCTGTCGAGTGCATTCCGTCAAAAACAAAAAAACGCATTGGAGAGATTTGTAATCCCGGATTGGAGAGATTTGTCATCCCGAATTGGAGAGATTTGTGGAAGCCCCAAGACCGATAGGGAGTAATTAGAGAATTATTTCGGGTGTGTCTTGTTCCTGTATGAACACCAAAATATCCCACGTAGTCGTAGGGGCGGGTCTTTGATTGGCTGATTATCAATAGCCATGGTGCACGGGAAGCCGAAGGGTTCACCTCTCAATAGCCGAGTGTGCGTAATACTCCCAGATGGGAATACAATGTGGGACATATTAGGGGCGGGCACAAGGCCCGCCCCTTTTGCGTGAGCAACTTCGACCGAAGGTCAATTCCCGATTTTAGAACACGTGCAGTCCAAGGAACACCATCAGGCCGTTCATCAAGATCCAGAAGATAGCGAAAGGCATCGTCTTGCGCATGATGTCGCCATCCTGGCCCTCCATGTCGCATGCTGCAGTGGCGATGGCAATACTCTGTGGCGAGAGCAGCTTGCCACCCTCAGAACCTGCACAGTTGGCTGCGGCCAGCCAGTTTGTCTCATTACCCGATACGCCAAAGAATGTACTTTGGTTTACAAGTCCAAGGTCATGGGCTGCAGTTGCTTGCAACTTGCCGAAGAGGATGTTGGCGTTGGTGGCACTGCCAGTGACGAAAGTGCCGATGGAGCCGATGAGTGGTGCGAAGAAGGGGAATACAGAGCCGGTGAGTGCTACAAGCCCCTTGGCAATGTCATTGGTCATGCCAGCATTGTTCATCAACATGGCCATGGCGACAAGACAGCAGATGGTGACGACTGTCTTCTGTAGATTGATGGTGGTCTTGGCCAATAGTTTCATCAGTTTGCCGAAACTCATTCCTTGGATCAGGCCACCGATTACGGCACCAAGGAAAATCATCAGACCTGCGTTGGATAGCCAGCCAAACTTGAAGGTGTTTCCCACGACAGGAAGTTCAAACTGTGTCACCAATGTAGAACCCAGCAATGTGTTGATGGATGGAACAATCTTGCTCGAAATGAGGATGAAGAAAATGATGAGTCCGTAAACACTCCATGCCTTCAGGGTCTTGACCAAGCCAAATTTCTTCTTCTCCACCTTCACCTCGTCATTGGGATTCTCATCATGGATGAATAATTTGTTATATATCAACATGGCGATGATGGCGGCGACACTTCCCAAGATGGCAGGGGTTTCCGGACCGATGAAATGTGCACAGCAGAACTGCACGATGATGGAGAACGTTCCTACGAAGAGGGCCAAGGTAAGGTTCTTTACAATCTTCTTCCTATCGGTCATCATCAAAATAAGGAATGGAGTGATGAAGAACATCAATGCCAACTGAATGATGATGAAAGTAGCCACTTCGCAAAGTTCTTCAGGTGTAGCAGTACCTGATGCAGCAACCTGGTTGGCCAGGGTCGTTGCAGGAAGTCCCACGGCACCGAACCCTACGGCAACAGTGTTGGCAATCAAACAGATGACGGCCGAGAACATCGGTTTGAACCCAAGGCCGATGAGGATGGCGGCGGGAATGGCGACGGCTGTGCCAAAACCTGCCATACCTTCGAGTACACCACCAAGACCCCAAGTCAGTAACAAAACGAGAAGTCCCTTGTCTGAGGTCATCTGGATGAACTGAGTCTTGATGGTCTCTATCTCCTTGGTCTCACATAATATATTATAACTGAAGATAGCGCAGATGATGATGAGGATGATAGGGAAGCAGGCTTTGAGCAATCCTTCAACTACAGACCAAAGCGTGATGCCATAGATGGAGGCACTTGCATATTTTTCAGGAATGATGTTCAATGCAGGAGCAACAAACAATGCAAGAAGGATTGTTACAATAAGTGTGACGATGGCGCTTTTGTAACCAGAAACTTTGAAGCCCATCATCAATACAATGAGCAGAACAATTGGTATGACCGAAACTAAAGCTGACATAAGGTTAATTGGGAGTTGAAGTGATGATATAAGTTGTCTGTTTAGGTGAAGTAGAAATAAACTTTTGCTACCTCAAGCAGGGGTGGAAAAACATTGGTTGTTTTTCATCCCATCGAGGAACCCCCGATGGGATGAAAAGATGAGTTACACCAATGAGAAGGCGACATCCATCATGTGGGTGAACGACGTCTGGCGTTCTTCGGCTGTTGTGGCCTCTCCGGTGAGGATGTTGTCGGAGATGGTGCAGATGGTGAGGGCCCGATTGCCCGACCTGGCTGCGTTCATGTAAAGGGCGGCAGCTTCCATTTCCACGGCGAGCACACCCATCTTGATCCATGGGCCGTTGGTGTCGGTCTCGTTGTAGAACGTGTCGGATGAGAACACATTGCCCACCCTGTAGTTATAGCCAAAACGCTCGCATGCTTCTGCTGCGGCACGGCAAAGGCCAAAGTCGGCGATGGGAGCGAAAGTGCCAGCCATCTCATATTGCATGCCATAGTTGGAATTGGTGCAGGCACCCATGGCAATAGCCAAGTCTCCAAGATTCAAATCCTTGCTGATGGTACCAGCGGAACCTACGCGGATGATGCTTTTCACACCATAGAAATTGAACAACTCATAACTATAGATGCCAATTGAGGGGATACCCATTCCGTGCCCCATCACGCTGACGCGCTTGCCGTTGTGAGTGCCGGTGAAACCAAGCATGCCTCTTACGTTGTTGAATTGCACGGGATTGTCCAAAAAACGTTCAGCCATGAACTTTGCCCTCAAGGGGTCGCCTGCCATGATGACAAATTCGGCTATTTCTCCGTATTGTGCCCCAATGTGGGGAGTTGGTGTTTTTGCCATAATAGTGATTCTTGTTGATGTTTGACATATATTGGATTTGATTGCAAAAATAATAAAAAAAAACTGATGTTCCAACAAAAACAGCATTTTTTTTCAAAAATACGAGAAGAACATCAACAATCGAATCTTCCCATATGAGATTCCCATATGACTTGTCAATCAACCCCAAAGGGAAGAAAGGAGAAAAAAAAAGAAAAAAAAGAGGTGTGTTAACCATAGTTTTATTGTCATTTTTGTATTTTTGCATCGTTAAAATCCTCTTTTCATGAACATTCGCCATATCCATCTTGACAAGGTGGACTCCACCAACAACTATCTTCAGTGCTACAAGCAAGCACCAGATGAAGACATCACCTTCGTCTGGACTGATGCACAAGAGGCGGGGCGTGGTTGCGATACCAATTCTTGGGAGAGTGAGGAAGGAAAGAACCTCACGTTCAGCATCCTGTTTCATCCTAAACACATACCAGCATCCAAGCAGTTCATCATTTCCATGGCTAATGCCTTAGCCCTGAAGGAAGCACTTGAGCAATACACAGATGACATCACCGTGAAATGGCCTAATGACATCTATTGGAAGGATTTCAAGATGGCAGGCACGTTGATTGAACCTTCCTTGAGAAAAGGCATGGTGGCCGACTGCATCATTGGAACGGGAATCAATGTGAACCAGACGGCGTTTCATAGCGATGCCCCAAACCCTGTTTCGCTCAAAGAAGTTTGTGGACATGGGGTGGGGCGAGAGGAACTGGCTTCCATCGTAACAGAAAAACTGTTATATTACATTTCCATACTTGAGGTCCCTGACACTTGGCCTTCCATCCGGGAATCCTATCGCAAAGCCCTGTACAGGAAAGAAGGCGTCCATTGTTACCAAACCGCCTCTGAGGAACCTTTTAAAGCCACCATGCATACTGTCGAAGACAACGGCAACTTGGTGCTTGAAATACCAACAAGTGATGGAAAGACGGAGTTGAGAAAGTTTGCATTTAAAGAATTAAAATACATCATTTAATCATATGATCAAGAAAAGCCCCTTGACGACCATAGTCGCAATGGCACTGACGACATTGTTGTTGCTTTTAAGTAGTTGTGGCAAGAAACAAACAACGACCACCAAAGGCCCCATTCGTGTGAAAACAGAAGAAGTGTCGCTGTCAGGCGGCAATTATGGCAAGCAATACGTGGGCATCGTGGAGGAGCGAGAGGCGACGGCGGTCAGTTTCACCAGCATGGGGGTGGTGCGCCGCGTGTTGGTGGACGAAGGCCAATATGTCAGCCGCGGACAACTATTGGCAGAGATGGATGCCACCACCATGGACAACAGCGTTGAGGTTGCCCGGGCCTCCACCAGCCAGGCACACGACATGGTGGCTCAGGCACAAAGTGCATACGACCAAGCCAAGGATGCATACGACCGGATGAAACTGCTTCACGACAACGGTTCGCTACCGGAAATGAAATGGATAGAGGTGGAGACTCGACTGCAACAAGCGGAAACGGCACTTCGCACAGCACAAGCTGGCGTTAAGTCGGCCAATGCAGCAGAAAAAATCGCACGGAAAGGACAGGCTGACACGCGTCTCGTCGCACCCGTCAGCGGCATCATCGGAAGCAAGCATCTCGTAGCGGGCGAAACGGCGTTGCCTTCACAGGCAGTCGTCACTATCCTTGACATCAGCAGCGTCAAGGTGAAGGTGTCCATCCCTGAGACGGAAATGCGAAGCCTCGGCAGCCACACTTCATCCTACATAGAAGTGGAGGCCGCAGGCGCCAGGGTGGGAGGCGGCTTGATTGAAAAAGGTGTGAAAGCCGACGCCTTGACCCATACCTATGATGTAAGGGTGCATGTACCCAACACCGACCACCGCATCCTTCCCGGCATGGTGGCCAACGTGATGTTCACCGGAGAGGGAGGACATGGGATTCTCACAGTACCCGTCACTTGCGTGCAGAAGAAATCAGACGGCTCGCTCTTTGTTTGGACGATAGGGAAAGACAGTACAGCACATCGGACAAAGGTGGAAACAGGTCTGACACAGGGCAATCGCCTGATCATCAAGCAAGGAGTCACCGCTGGCACGCGGGTCGTTGTTGAAGGTTACCAAAAACTGAGTGAGGGTTCGAAAGTGAAGTATTGATTATGGAAAGTGCATCCAAGAATTGGTATCGATGGCCGTTGGACCATTACCCCATCACTCTGCTCGTCGTGCTCATCTTCTTCGGCTTGGGCATCTACGGAATGTACGACATGCCGAAAGATGAGTTTCCACAGTTCACCATCCGTCAAGGCGTGGTCATCGCCGTCTATCCAGGCGCCACTTCCGAGGAAGTGGAAGAACAAGTGGCAAAACCCTTGGAGCGATTCCTCTTCACTTATGGAGAGGTCAACCGCGCCAAAACCACCACAACCGCCCAAAACGGAATGTGCATCGTCATGGTGCGTCTCAATGACGAGGTGAACAATAAGAACGAGGTGTGGAGCAAGATCAAGCATGGCTTGACACTTTATAAGCAAAACTTGCCCGGAGGCGTGTTGGCATTGGTGGCCAATGATGATTTCGGCAACACCTCCGCCTTGCTCATAGCCATAGAAAGTCCAGAAAGAAGTTACAGGGAACTGCACAATTACAGCGACGGTCTTGGCGACCGGCTGAGGCGAATCGCCTCCGTGGCCAACGTGCGTGTCTATGGTGAGCAACAAGAGCAAATCAGCCTTTATGTCGACCGGCAAAGACTTCAAGCATACGGGATAGGACAACAAACGCTGTTCTCCAAACTCCAAAGCGAGGGACTAACCACCCTTAGCGGCAGCATAGATGACTCCGACCAAAAAATCCCTATTCACATCGCGCCGACGGAAAACACAGAGGAAGAGGTGGCCAATCTCATCATCTTCAGCGACCCCGTAACAGGCAAGATGGTGCGAGTGAGAGACGTGGCGAAGGTGGTGAGGGAATATGACCAGTCTGACAGTTACATCCAGCAAGACGGACATCCATGCATCCTGCTCTCATTGGAGATGACGCCAGGTAACAACATCGTGGCGTATGGAGATGAGGTGGACCGTGTAATTGACGATTTCCGTAAAGAAGAACTTCCCGAAGATGTGACCATCACACGCATCGCCGACCAACCAAAAGTAGTGGAAGGGAGCATCAGGTCGTTCCTCAGAGACCTGCTCATATCCATGGCGGTCATCATCATCGTGATGATGATACTTTTCCCCATACGGTCAGCCATCGTGGCGGCCATCACCATACCCTTGAGCACCTTCATATCCGTCTCTGTCATGTACATGGTTGGCATAGAGTTGAACATTGTCACCTTGGCCGCCCTTATCGTGGTGCTGGGGATGGTGGTGGACAACTCCATCGTCGTCATCGATGGATATCTCGAATATTTGGGAAAAGGGTTTGAAGCCCGAAAGGCTGCCATTATGTCGGCACGGCAATATTTCATGCCCATGATGCTGGCCACCATCTGCATCTCCGTCATCTTCTTCCCGTTGCTGGTCACAATGAAAGGAGGATTCGGCGATGCCATAAAAGACTTCCCTTGGACCATTTTCATCAACCTCATGGTCTCGTTGGTCCTCGCTGTGACTGTCATACCCTTCCTTGAAGTGCTCATCATCAAGCCAAAAGACCCAGAGAAGGAGAAAGCACGGAAAAGGAACATCACGGATGTGGTGCAAGAAATCTACAGCAAGTTGCTTGCATTCACATTCCGGCACCCATGGCTCACCATTGGTGGGGGTGTGGCCATGGTTCTGCTTTCCACCCTCATCATGCCATTCCTCAAAATACGTGTCTTCCCTTATGCCGACAGAGACCAGTTTGCATTGGAAATCTTCCTGCCAGAGGGAAAAGGCTTGAATGAAACCCGCATGGTGGCCGACTCCATGTTCCAAGTGCTCCAATCCGATGAACGGGTGAAATGCATCACCAGTTTCATCGGTTGCTCCTCCCCACGCTTTATGACCTGTTACGCACCTCAAATGGCAGGACGCAATTATGCACAATTCATTGTCAACACCACCTCGCAAGATGCCACACTCAAACTCTTGGCTGAATATCAGCCAAAATATAGCGATGCATTTCCCCAGGCTTATGTCAAATTCAAACGCCTTGACTTTCTTGAAGTGCAGGAATTGGAATACAGGTTTTACGGCAATGACCTCGATTCCATTCAAACGGCAGGCGAGAGATTGATGGAAAAAATGCAGGAAATGCCTGAACTTGAGTGGGTGCATACCGACTACTTGCAACCCTTCCCAATCATCAACGTGGAACTCGACCCCGTCGCCTCGGCCCAACTCGGCATCAGTCGCACCACCGCCGCACTCGCCCTTGGAAGTGTCACCAACGATTTGAAAGTGGGACAAATATGGGAGAATGACTACGAAGTGCCCATCATCGTCAAGGATGACAGCGACATGACGTTCTCCGACATTGAAAACCTTGGGATAGCATCACCCATGGCCATCGCCTCTTCTGGACTTCACACACTCACAGGTGATGAATACGCATCCAACAGCACCGTCCCCCTCCGACAAGTGGCTAAAGTGGGCCCCAGTTGGAGCCAAAGTCGAATCATGCACAGGGGCGGAGAGCGCTGCCTGACGGTGACGGCACAGTTTGCTCAAGGTGTTTATGCCACACCCGTGGAAAATCGTATCGCAAAAATGATGAAAGACGACATCATCCTGCCGCAGGGAGTGAGGAGCGAGGTTGGAGGAGAAATAGAATACAACGCGGAGGCAATGCCGCAAATCATGAGCGGGGTAGGCATCGCCATGGTCATCATTTTCTTCTTCCTTCTGCTGAATTTCAAAAAATACGGCATCACGACGGTGTGCATGGCGGCACTCGCACTCATGATGCCTGGAGCGTTGATAGGACTGGGACTCATGAACCGTACGCTTGGCTTGACTTCCGTCATGGGGCTCATCACGCTTATGGGAATGATCATGCGCAATGAGATACTCATATTCGAACACGCCAACAACCTGATGAAAAAATATGTGGAAACCCATCCGGGGGGCGACCTAAAGAGTTACAATGAAGCTGTCAAGAAGGCTGCCTATGATGCGGGGCGCAGACGAATGGTGCCCATCTTCCTCACCACAGCCACTACCGCCGTGGGAGTCGTTCCGATGATCATCGCCCAGTCGTCCTTCTGGATGCCCGTAGGAGTCACCATCTTTGCAGGAGGCATAGGTTCGCTCATCCTTGTGGTCACCATCCTTCCGGTGGTCTATTGGAAAGTAAACCTGATTTCACACGAACCATCCCTCCGTACACAACCCTACAATCCTATTGAAAAAGTATGAGAAGAATAGACAAATGGTCAATAAGTGTCGTCATGATGATGGCATGCGCATGTCTTTCAGCTTTCGCCCAAGGGGATTCCCAAAAGGTATCAAATCGTAAGACGTTCACGCTCAACCAGATTCTCGACTCGGCCAGAGCCAACAGCATCAACGTTCGCACCGCCCAAATAGGCATCAAAGCGGCAGAGGAGCAAAGGAAAGAGGCTTTCACCAAATATTTCCCCAACGTAAATGCCACGGGCATGTGGTTCAACGCCAACAGGAGCATGGCGAAAATGGACATCAACCTTGCGGAGACCATGCCGCCAGCCCTCGGCGCTTCCCTCGCTCAGACATTGCCTCCAGAGGCCCTTGTGGAATTGGGCTCTCCCGTCAGTATCGAAATGATGAAAAAAGGCACCATCGCCGGAGTGAGTGCCGTCCAACCTGTTTTCGCCGGAGGACAGATCGTCAATGGTAACCGTCTGGCCAAGGTGGGGGAGGAGGCTTCGAAGCTGCAGTTGCAACTCTCAGAAAATGAAGTGGAAAGAACTGCGGAACAATATTTCTGGCAGATTGTAGCCTTGGAAGAAAAGATGAACACCATCCTGACGGTTGAGAAATGGCTCAAAGACATCTGCAAAGACGTGAATACGGCAGTTGCAGCCGGAGTGACGATGAAAAACGACTTGCTACAAGTGCAAATCAAGCAAAACGAGGTGGAGAGCCAGAAACTCAAGTTGGAGAATGGCATCAGCATTGTCAAATTGCTGCTCGCCCACCATTGCGGGTTGGAAGACACAACGTTTGTCTTGCATTACGACCAAGAATACATTCCTCTGCCATCTTCCATAAGAAAGGACCCAGCAACTGCACTTGAAAAGACAGCAGAATATCAATTGCTTAACAAACAAGTTGAAGCCGCCGCCTTGCAGAAGAAGATGGCCGTAGGGGAGAACTTGCCCAGCGTTGCCGTAGGTGCAGGTTACAATTTTCACAACCTCCTGGGGAACAACCGCACCTTCGCCATGGTGTTCGCCACAGTCAACATCCCTATTTCCTCTTGGTGGGGTGGAAGCCATGCCATCAAAAGAAAGGAATTAGAGCAACAGAAGGCCGTCGACCAACTGGCAGACCATTCGGAATTATTGATCATTAAGATGCAAAAAGGCTGGAACGACGTGGTGGAAGCTTACCAACAACTTGGCATCACCAAACGCAGCATTGAGCAGGCAAAAGAAAACCTACGTCTTCAAAGCGATTACTACAAAGCCGGCATATCCACGATGAGCGACTTGTTGGAAGCCCAAACACTTTACCAACAATCCTTGGACAAACATACGGATGCCTTCGCCGATTATCATAACAAGATACTTGAGTACAAGCAAGCTGTCGGCGACTGAGCCGACAACAAAAACCAAGTCGGGTTGAAACAGAAGGGCATACACCACTTTTTGCTAAATAAACATTAATTTTTCAACTTTTATTTTTTGATTCATCAAAAAATCATTATTTTTGTACGTCATTCTACGACAAGTCCGGGCACTTCGGCATGACCGACCCGGGACCAACAAAGACAAACATCAAATCATCTATTAATTTCAAAATCACAAAAATGGCTAAAGTAGTAACATTAGGCGAGATCATGCTCCGCCTGTCTTCCCCAGGACAAAAGAGATTCATCCAAAGTGACTATTTCGACGTCGTATACGGGGGCGGTGAGGCTAATGTGGCAGTGAGTGCCGCCAACTATGGGCATGATGCCTATTTCGTATCCAAACTCCCCAAGCATGAAATCGGCCAGTGTGCCGTCAATGCGTTGAGAAGGTATGGAGTCAATACAGAATACATCGCCCGCGGAGGAAACCGCGTAGGCATATATTACCTTGAAAGTGGAGCTTCCATGCGTCCCTCGAAAGTGATTTATGATAGAGCTGGCAGCTCCATCGCTGAAGCCGATCCCGAAGATTTTGACTTTGACAAAATCATGGAAGGCGCACAATGGTTCCATTGGAGCGGTATCACACCCGCCATCAGCGACAAGGCGGCAGAACTCACCCGTCTTGCCTGCGAGGCTGCCAAGCGCCATGGGGTGACGGTCAGCGTCGACCTTAATTTCCGCAAGAAACTGTGGACTTCAGAAAAAGCGCAGAGTGTCATGAAGCCTTTGATGAAATATGTAGATGTTTGCATTGGAAACGAAGAGGATGCCCAACTATGTCTCGGATTCAAACCCGATGCCGATGTGGAAGGCGGAAAGACCGACGCAGAAGGCTACCATGGCATCTTCGTGGGGATGATGGAAACCTTCGGGTTCAAATATGTGGTCAGCACTCTCCGTGAGTCCTTCTCTGCATCCCACAACGGATGGAAAGCCTTGATTTACAACGGAAAGGAATTCTATCAAAGCAAGAGGTATGATATCAAGCCCATCATCGACCGTGTAGGTGGCGGCGACTCCTTCTCCGGAGGCTTGATCCATGGCTTGCTCACATATCCCGACGACCAAGCCAAGGCGCTTGAATTCGCCGTGGCTGCTTCCGCACTCAAGCACACCATCCCAGGTGACTTCAATCTTGTATCCAAAGAGGAAGTGGAGAATCTTGCCGGAGGTGATGCTTCGGGACGTGTACAAAGATAAAACCTCAAAAACAGAAACAAGAAAATGGCAAAATTCAATAAAGTACAAGTTATCACGGCCATGCGGGAAACCGGCATGGTGCCCGTATTTTACAATAGCGACCCCGAAGTGGTCAAAAACGTGGTCAAGGCTTGTTATGATGGCGGAGTGAGGGTTTTCGAGTTCACCAATCGTGGAGATTTCGCACACGAAGTGTTTGCTGAAGTCAACAAATGGGTGATGGACAACTGCCCGGAAATGATCATGGGCGTTGGCACAGTGGTCGACCCGGCAACAGCAGCGCTATATTTGCAATTGGGCGCCAACTTCATAGTAGGTCCCAATTTCAACCCTGCCATTTGCGAAGTATGCAACAGGCGCCTTGTCCCCTATAGTCCGGGGTGTGGTTCTGTGAGCGAAATCAACAACGCCCAAGCCATGGGATGCGATGTGACAAAAGTCTTTCCGGCGGGCAATGTAGGAGGCCCCTCATTCGTGAAAAATGTCATGGCTCCCTTGAGGTGGTCGAACATCATGGTCACGGGGGGCGTGTCTCCCGACGAGGAAAATCTTACCAATTGGATTAAGGCAGGCGTGCTCTGTGTCGGCATGGGGTCCAAACTCTTCCCCAAAGAGGTGGTCGCGGCCAAGAACTGGAAGGCCATTTCCGATAAATGCATCGAGGCTCTTGGATACATCTCCAAGGCACGTGGATGATATATCCCCATAGGGAACCAGCAAATTCCCTCTCCCGGCACACTCAGCAGGGGGAGGGACTTTTTTAAGGCAGAAGCTTGATTGTTCTGATGTGAAGATGCTTGATCTTAGACACTATGTAGAGTTGAAACTGCAAACCTTGACCTGCGAGGGAGTCACCAGCAAGGTCATGGTGTCAACACCATGCTTTCTCCATGGGTGGTGCGTGATGATTTGCGCACTGATGATGATGTGTACAGCTTGCTCCACAGGGAACAGGGAAGAAGCCGACTATCTCAATGAGCAAGCCTATGATGCTCATTACCGCAACCTTGACTCCACATTGATTTATGCCAACAAGGCCATGGAGAAGGCAGGAGGCTACGACGGAGCCATAGCAGAAGCATTCAACAACAAGGCGTTTGTCAGCATTGCCAGGATGGAATATGACCTCGCGGCACGACAGTTGGATTCCATCACGGCAATCACCGACAACCAAATAGAACTGCTTATCGCCGACATCCAACAAATGCGTCTTTGTCAAAGACAGTCGAGAAACAAGGATTTCTACACCTTCAGGGAAAGCGCGATACAGAAATTCAAGAGAATCTCAGAAGATGAGCACACTTTCAATGCGCATCATCAACGAAGGATGACCTACGCAAGGACAGAGTTCGACATCGTCACCTCCACCTATTATTATTATGTGGGACTCGAAAAACCTGCGGTGGAAGCCATCGACCAAATCGACCCATATGGGGAAATCTTGCAAGACACGGCGCAATTGCTCAATTATTTTTATAACGTAGGTGCAGGAGGAACCATCACGGAGGGCACACAAGAGGAGATCAACCAACAGGAAATGGAATATCTCTTCAGGTGTTACAACACTTCCTTGGTCTATGGCTATTCTTTCTGGACCGCCAACTCGCTGCAGGCCATCAGCGAGCACTTGCAAGTGCCTGAACTCGCCAGCAGGCTAATCAAAGACAACAACGTCGCATTCAAAAACATCAATATAGACAACGTGCCCGACAGCATGCTTGCCGTCAACCTCGCACAACGGTCCCTCACCATGTTCTCCGACTATGGTGACGTTTACCAGACGGCAGGTTCATACCGTACACTTGCACAATGCTACCGCAATATTGGCGACAATGAGAAAACGCTGGAATACCTGAACCTTGCCCTATCGAACGATACCGCCATCTTCCAGGCTCCCGACCTGGTGGCTTCCATATGGGAACAACTCAGTGTAATATATGCGGCCCTCAACGATAAAGTAAACTCCCACAAATATCGTAACTATTACCTTGACAAACAAGACCAAACACGACAGGACAGGTACTATGAATCAAGAGCAGACCAACTGCAACAGTCCGTCCATCAGCTCAACGTGATGACTTTCTTCATCGTCGCCCTCATTTTGGTTGGTGTGGCCATGCTCTTCGTCTTCTCGTATCTACGGAAAAAAAGGTCAAAAAAATACTCCATTGAAAGTCTGTTGGAGCCGTTGGAAAAGTGGAAGAACGAAAACAAACAGCATTTGGCCACACTCAACGAGCGACATGAGGAAACCATGGAACAATTGGCTGTAGGAAAACTGCATACTGAAACAGAAAAAAGGCTCAATCTCGAACAGCGTGCCAAAGTGTCACTCGTTGGCATGGTCACTCCCTACATCGACAGGATGCTCCATGAGATACAAAAACTGCAGTCTGCCAATGAAACAGAGCAACTAAGAGACGAGAGATATGCCTACGTGGCAGAACTTACAGACCGAATCATCGACTATAACGATATCCTCACCCAATGGATACAACTTAGGAAAGGTGAACTCAAACTGCACATAGAGAGCTTTCCCATACAAGCATTGCTCGACATCGTGGCGCACAGCAGAAGAAGTTTCCAACTCAGGAACATCACTTTGGAAGTAGTGGACTCCAACGCATGGGTGAAAGCCGATAAAATCCTCACCCTGTTCATGATCAACACCATGGCCGACAATGCCAGGAAATTCACACCCTCTGGAGGCAAAGTCACCCTGGAGGCAGTCGAAGGCGACGACCATGTGGAAATAAGGATCATTGACACAGGAAAAGGAATGACTCCTGAACAAGCCGCCAATGCTTTCAGCGTGGAAAGAATGGTCTTTTCTGAAGATGAGACAAAAGAGCCGGCCAATGGCAATACGCTCACCGTCAACAGGGAAAAAGGGCATGGCTTCGGCCTGGTCAACTGCAAAGGTATCATTGAGAAATACAAGAAAATCAGTTCCGTGTTCAAAGTGTGCGACATAGGCGTTGAAAGCACTGTGGGCAAGGGGAGTCGTTTCTTCTTCAAATTACCAAAAGGTGTGGCAAGAACCTTGATGGTCTGTTTCTTGGCTTTGATGGCTGGCTCATCCCATGCTTCAGAAACTGAAAACCTGCTTGCCATGGCGTCACATTACACAGACAGCGTGTGGACTTGCAACACTAAGGATAGGTTCCAGGATGCCATAAAACATGCCCATTCCGCATTGGATTGCATCAACAAGGCATATAGGAACATCTATCCGGAGAGGACCGACACTTTGGTAATGGAAAGCCAAAAGTCTGTGCTTCAGTCGGAAATCCTTTGGTTCCATGACCAGGTCCCCGTCAATTATGTGACCATCCTCAATTTAAGAAATGAGATTGCAGTGGCAGCACTGTCGCTTCACAACTGGTCGTTATACAACTACAACAATAAGGTATACACCCAATTGTTTAAAGAGTTGTCTGCAGACAACTCCTTGCCTGATTTTTGTAGTAGCATGCAAAAGACGCAGGCCAACCAATACATGGCCATTGTCATCCTTGTCATTTTGTTCCTTCTCATCATCTTAGCCTATTTCCTTCTTTATTACAGACATTTGGTCTACAACAGGTTCTGCTATGAAAGAGTGAAGGCCATGAGCAATGTGCTGTTGTCCGACGCCAACGACCATGACAAATTGAAGGAGATGATACAATTGGCAGGCGATGGAGATGTCGACGGGAAGATCAACAAGGTAAAGAACACCATATATGCCAACGAGAAACTGCCGGAACCTTTGCAAAATGTTGCAGACGAACTGATTGGAACGCTCAAACAAAGCATGGACACCCAGCAAAAGAAGTTGGAAGAAATCGAACTTGCAGAGGACGAGGTGAGGAAATGCCAATTGGAGAACGACCAGTTGCACGTGGCCAACAGCGTGTTGGACAATTGTCTTAGCACTCTAAAGCATGAGACGATGTACTACCCCTCACGCATTCGAACCTTGGTCGAAAAAAGAGACGAGCAACTCCAAGGCATATCTGAATTGGCGGACTATTACAAGGAACTCTACACCATGCTCAGTGCACAAGCCATGAGACAGGTGGAAAGCATCAAACTGGAGTGCGCACCAATAAAACTCTCCGACATATTGCCCCGCGCCGCCAAGGGGGCGAATGGAGATGTCACCGTCTTGGGAGACCATCTCATGCTGAAACACTTGTTTGGAATATTGGAGAAACAGGGTGGGGGAGAAAAGCCCGTTTTCACCACAACCAACAAAGATAGCAAATACGTCATCATAGAAGTGAAATACCCCAACTTGCATCTTACACAAGAGGAATGCTACGAACTGTTCAACCCCGGTATGAGCCATCTTCCGTTCTTGCTCTGCAGGCAGATCGTGAGGGACGTGGGAGAATCCACCAACGCCAGAGGTTGCGGCATTGAAGCACGTCCAACGGAAAATGGAGGCACCAATGTCATGGTGACATTGGTGAAAGCGAAAAGACAAAACATCACATAGACAACCAAAATCAATGCAATATGGAACAATTCAAAATCATCATCGTCGAGGATGTCGCACTTGA
Source organism: Prevotella sp. (assembly GCA_017619375.1). Classification (GTDB taxonomy): domain Bacteria; phylum Bacteroidota; class Bacteroidia; order Bacteroidales; family Bacteroidaceae; genus Prevotella. The sequence continues at coordinate 15,891 of JAFZSL010000037.1, forward strand.
ACTGAAAGGTACTGAAGGAATCATCCGCAACGACATCCCCGAGGCCCAAATCATTGGCACAGCCAACAATGAAATGGCCTATTGGAAACTGATCAAGCAGCAATTACCCGACCTTGTGCTATTGGACTTGGGATTGGGTGGCTCAACCACCGTTGGAGTGGAGATATGCAGGCAAACCAAGGAATTGCATAAAAACGTGAAAGTGCTTATCTTCACTGGCGAAATCCTTAACGAAAAATTATGGGTAGACGTGCTGGACGCTGGAGCCGATGGCATCATACTCAAAAGTGGGGAATTGCTGACAAGAGGAGACGTGTTCAGTGTCATGAGCGGGAAAAGGCTTGTATTCAACCAGCCCATTTTGGAGAAAATTGTAGAGAGGTTCAAATACAGTGTTGGAAGTCAACTCATGCGGCAGGAAGCCCTTGTCAACTATGAGATTGACGAGTATGACGAGCGTTTCCTCAGGCATCTGGCTTTAGGATACACAAAAGACCAGATCACCAACCTCAGAGGCATGCCTTTCGGTGTGAAGAGTTTGGAAAAAAGGCAAAACGAACTGGTTCAAAAACTATTCCCTAACGGAAACGGGGGGTACGGTGTCAATGCTACTCGCCTCGTGGTGAGGGCTTGTGAACTGCGAATCCTCGACATCGACAACTTGATGCCGGATGAAGACTAACCGATGGTCAGATGTCCTGGTAATGGCTGTGATTGTCGTCACGATGTCACAGTTGTTGCTTTTCCTGGTGTCGTGGCTCATTGTGGCTGCATCACCCGAAACCACCATGCGCTCCCTTCTCAGCAGCGAAGGGTTCAGGTGGTTCTTCGGGTCGTTTGTCTACAATGTGACCACGCCGCCCTTGGTATGGATTATCGTGTCGGCTATGGCATATGGAACCATCAACCACAGTTCCATCCTGAAAATATGGAGAAAAGGCAGGGGGGAGTGGACCTATCGACAAACATTCGCCTTTCGAATTGTCTTGGTTCAATTATTGGCTTTCGCACTTTTCATCACATTGGTTGCATTCATTCCACATGCTCCTTTGCTGAGTGCCACGGGGAGCCTCCAGCATAGTTCGTTCCTTCACTCCATCATTCCTGTCACCGCAGCGGCGATGGTCATAGCCGCAGGCACTTTTGGGATGCTCACCGCTACAATGCGAACCTTTGCTGATGTGGTGAAAGCAATGGTAAAAGGGGTGGAGCGTGCTGCCATTCTGATAGTACTCTACATTTTCGCCGCCGAATTGTTTTTCTCAGTTGCTTATGTTTTCCGATTGGAAATATAAGAAAAACACTTAAGGAAAAGCACCTCTCTTTACATTTCGTACAAACAAATGGGTATTTCATACAAAACGCTTAAAACTATTTGGTATGAAAGTTGATAAACACATATCTTTGTAACGTCTTACAAAGACAAGAGAGATATTTGTTTTATTAACTAAAAAAGAGAAAAGATTATGAAAAAGATTTTGATGTTATTGGCAGCTGTTGCAGCAATCAGTTTCACTTCTTGCACGACAGACAAGACAGGCAAAACCGATGAGGGGAAACCTCAGACCGAGCTGAACGACACCACGACAAAGGAAGGTGAAAACGTAGACGCCACAGTGAAGGAGGGCGAGAACGTCGATGCCAAAGCCAAGGAAGGTGAGAACGTTGATGCCAAGGACAAGGAAGGTGAAAACGTTGATGCTACCAAAGCAGAAAGCAAGACTGACGACAAGTCCGAAGAGAACAAAAAGTAATTGAAACTTTGAATGGGAATCATCAACTCCATAGGTTGCAATCATTTTTTAGATTGCAATCTATGAAGTTGGGATTCAAGGGATTATAAATGGATTTTCAACCAAAGGAATAATAAGATGAAGAACATGAATGTCACAAGGTGGTTGCCAATGGTATTGACAACCATGTTAGTGGGATGCGCCCAATCAAGCAAGTCGCCTGAATACAATATGCAAATTGAAGCATCTGAAGCAGCCTCTTACGAGGCCAAGTCTGCTATTTCTGAAGAAATGCCTGAAAATGGTGGCAATCGATTCGACGAGTTTTCAGACAACCCATTTGTAGACGTGGCCAAACAACCCGTCTCAACATTCTCGATTGATGCAGATGGTGCCTCGTATGCCATCATGCGTCGATATGTGAGCGAAGACGTAAAAATACCATCTGAAAGTGTACGCATAGAGGAATTTCTCAACTACTTCACGTTCGACTATCCTTCACCCACAGGTGACAACACCGTGGGCATCAATGCTGAGGTAGGGGAATGTCCATGGAATCCAGAACACAAGCTCCTCAGACTCGGTGTCAAGGGCAAGAATTTAAAGAGTGAAGAAATACCACAAGCCAATTTCGTTTTCTTGGTGGATGTGTCGGGGTCGATGAGTTCCGAGGACAAACTGGAACTATTGAAGTCGGGCCTGGTTGAACTTCTCGACAAACTGAATCCCAACGACCGCATCTCACTCATCACATATTCGGGAAAAGTGGAAAAAATATTGGAATCGACACCGGTTCGTGAGAAAAACACCATCAAAAAGGCCATCATGAAATTGGACGCCAATGGTTCCACTGCTGGTGGGGAAGCATTGAAAATGGCTTACGAGGAGGCTTTAACCAACTACAATCCCAAGTACAACAATCGGGTCATCATGGGAACTGACGGTGATTTCAACGTTGGTGTGACAGACGATGACTCTTTGGTTGAGATGGTCGAACAGTATGCCTCAAAGGGGATATATATGACATGCTTGGGGTTTGGTTCCGGCAATCTAAACGACAGCATGATGGAAAAAATCTCCAATGCAGGTAACGGAACATATTATTATATAGACAATGAGAAAGAGATGATGAAGGTCTTCGTTGACGAGCGAGAAAGATTTGTCAGTGTGGCCAACGATGCCAAGTGCCAGGTCTCTTTCGAGAAGAAGATGGTAAGCCAATATCGTCTTATCGGTTATGAGAACCGAATGCTCGACAACAAAGATTTCAAGGATGACAAAAAGGATGCAGGTGAGATAGGGGCAGGTCAGACCATCACGGCGCTCTATGAAATCGTGCCTACAGCAGAGTTCATTCATTCAATCACTCAAGAAAGCCTCAAGTGCAAAGCATATCATCGCAACTTTTGATTTCCGTTACAAGAAGTCACTCAACAGTTCAAGCATTCCTTTGAAAGTGGATGTTGCCATCGAAGACATGGTGAGCAATGGAGTAATCAAGCCTCTGTCTGAAAACATGAGTTTCGCAGCAGGTGTTGCAGCATTTGGCATGGTGTTGCGCTCATCGGAACATAAAGGAAAGGCTACAATGGAAATGGCTGCAGAACTGGTAGAGAAGGGGCTTGGCTACGATCCGCATCATTACCGTGCAGATTTCTTGGACATCATCAAGCTATTGAAGGGAAAGAAATCAAGTTGGATGGAAGAATCAGAAACAGATTATTGAAGCAGGAATCATCCAACCTGCCTCATGAGTACATGAAGAAATAAAGGAACAAAGACACTGGGTGACTCTCCAGTGTCTTTGTTCCCTCTTTTAATCTTCAGCCTTCTTTCTACTTTTCCTTCGCTTGGACTTTTGAGCGTATTTTTCGATAGCTTTCAACGTCTTCTGGCGGCCGATGGCGATTAGTTTCTCTGACTTGTTATAATCGAAACTGCTGTATCGGCTCATCTGAATGTCGACTAAAATATCAGGATTCATCAATTGGGCCATCAATTTGGAATTCTGACGAATCATCAACGAACTGGTACGAGACAGCATGGTGTAATAATTGAAATCAAGGTTGTCGGGAATCAGCTTGTCGAGTATCATTGTCGCCAACGACTTGTCTTTCTTTCGGCGTTCTGACAATTCGTGTTTCAACTCCTCCTGAGCCTTGTAATCATATCCACTGACATCCACGCCAACAAGGCTGTCGCCCTTATGCCGAACCACACGATTCAGCGGAATGGGATTGACCACACCGCCATCAATGAGAATCATCCCGTCACGATGCACAGGTTTGTAAAACATGGGCAGTGAAATACTGGCACGAATGGCCTCAAACAAACTCCCGGTGCGGAAGACCACCTCGCGTCCGGAAACCCAGTCGGTCGCCACTGCACAATACGGAATCGGCAAGTCTTCGATGGCGATGTCTGGGACAAATTCCATAATGGCCTCAATGATGCGATCGCCCTTGACAAAATGGTTCAATGACAAGGAGAAATCGGTCAGTTCCAACATCTTCTTTCGGTCGATGCCTTTCATCCATTCACGGAATTCATGCAGTTTTCCTGCAGCATAGACACCACCTACAAGAGCTCCCATGGAACATCCGGCAATCGACGTGATGTGATAACCTTGCTCCTCCAACATCTCTATTGCGCCTATATGCGCCAATCCTCTTGCCCCACCACTGGAAAGAACCAATGCAACGTCTCTGTTTTCAGGCTTGTCCCAACCTGTTAACTGAAGCAATTTCTCTAACATATGACAATCCTATTCCTTCTACAATTTGATGCTTCCCACCTTCATCACCTCTTTCTGAACACGAGCCAAGGAATGATGTCTTTCCACATTTTATAAGGATAGTCGATGATGTTGCCAATGTCGTGGAGTTTTCCGTCAACAGAGCGGTAGTAGCAATAATTTGGACCGCCCGTGATATAAATGGCATCGGAAAAGCCATACTCACGCAGGGCATATGCGAAATCCCTGACTGTCACCTCGTCGCGTGTGGAAATGAGAATGAGCCTGTCCCCATTTTTATCAACCTTACGACCAATGGCTTTACGTATGTACTTTCCAGGCAAGAAGAATCTTGGAGGGACATCACCATTGCTCACCAAGACAAACTGACGGAAGAATGAACCTCCGTTTTCCATCACATAATCTTTCACGTCTTCGCTGGGAGAGACACCGATGACCATACGGTCGTCGACCATGGCCATATAACCAAGACGGCTTTGGGTATGTCGCCTCTCCTCACCATTGACCACCAATGTGCCCAAATAGGTGCTATCTTCCATATGGTCAGCTGAACGACAATAGAGATAGACAGAATCGTCTGACAGATCTGGCTCTTCGAATTCTATGCTGGCTCGGAGGCCATGCAATTCATAGAAATCAAGATGAACACCCTGCACACTGTCGCTTGTAAATACTACTTCTGCTTCTTCTTGTTTCGGTTCTTGTTTCAACTTGTTGATGTTATCTTTTGGCGAGACAGAAATGGTGATTCCCAGTTCGCGGGCTTTCAACAAACGCCTTCCTTTGTATGCGCCATAGGTCAATGCAACAAGTGAAATAACACCAATGGCTATCAACAACCACTTTTTCCATTTGTTTCCGTTAGGCGTATCTGTAGGGCCACTTGGAATCTCGTCATCATCACGTTCAATGATGTAAACCGGCTCTTCAGATTCCATTCTTTGAATTAAAATATCATCATTATTCATTTTTAATCCTCCATTTTTTATCATCCAATAGTTCTTTCAAAGCTTTTAATGCTTCTTTGCCCACACTCACCGTGTAAATGTCCTTGTTCGGGCCACTTCCGTCATCTCGTTCAAAACGATAGGCATGAGCGTTGTCCATTCGTGGTGGAAGGACAACATGCTTGCCCCCAAAGGTGATGGTCTGTTCGACAGTGTCTATGCCTTGAACAAAATCCTTATTCACGATAAGACTCCTTCCAACACGGATAAATTTATTACAACTATTCAACAATTTGATTCTCTCTTCGATTGATTGCAGTTGTGATGTTATCTTGCGACTTTTCCCATTGATGAGGACAAGGTCACTATAGTTTCCGTCAGCCTTGATGTAGACAATCTCATCCACGGCGACACGTATCAGAAGCGTCGTGTAACTAATTGTAAAAAATTCCATATTATACATGCATTTTCACTCTTCTAATTGGCAAATTTAATGAAATGCCAGCGTAAAACCAAAAGAAACCACGTGTTTTTTATTTTAAGAAGAACTTTTCACGCTTTAATTTAATTATTCAGTGAAAGGACGCATGCCCAACTCAGCATTTGATGCCCAATGAACAGCATCATAATCATCAAGTTCCTTATCAATATTTTCTTTTTCATTAAAGACGGTAGTTATTTCTTGGGGCAAAGTTACATCAATTTGACCAATCATTCCCGATGACAGGCCGTTATTGTATGAAAGCTCTCGTTTATTGTATGAGATTGCAGAGGTTAAGGCCCTTGACGAAAAAAAAGACGAGGACACCGTCAGTTTTAACCATGGTTACAGAGAAAAAACAGATGGTAAGAGTTCTTCAACAACTATAATACGGAAAGAAAAACACTTCCAACAATGACGTAAATGCCAAAGGCGACACGGGATTAACCGCACGTTCATCAATTGAAAGTGTTTTGAGTGCAAATGTACAATAAATTCCCGAGAATCCAAGCGATAATGTGAAATAATTCCACCCCCATCAAACGAACCATCAACCAAAGAGAACGATTAATTGATGCTCCATAAAACTTTCTTTTATAAAGATGGGAAATGTAAGAGAATACTTTACAAAAGCAAGCCGAGAATAAAAGAAGAAAGGTCTGGAGACGGTAGTACCCCAATCAGTCCTGTTGAAAACCAACAGCCGGCAGACACCGAAAATGTTTCTGCTCTTGACCATTCTTCCAACGACAAAGATAATACAAATCCTTCAAACTTGCAAGAGCTATTAATGAAAGATAAAAAAAGAAGTGATTTTGGATCAATAGTCCCAGAACCGCAGACCAAGGTTTTCAAACCAAGCGGTAGTGGCGCAAGGCATTCAAGATGCCGTTGTCGTCTACCGTGGTGGTTGTAAAGTCTGCTTCTTGTTTCAGCGAATCAAGGGAATTTCCCATAGCCACGCCGATACCTGCCGCTTTTATCATTGCTGAGTCGTTTCCACCGTCGCCGAACGCCATCGTAAATTGTGGGTCAAGTCCAAAATGTGCTGCCATGGCAAGGATTCCTCTTCCCTTATCTGCCCCCCTTGCGGTGATGTCAGTGAACGCAGGGTGCCAGCGCCCTGAAATGCATCCGGGAATGCATGGCATCAATTTCTCTTCGTAATCTTCTGTGAAGAAAGGGGTAAGTTGCAGGATGCGTTGTGTGAGAACATCGTCCAATGGCTTTGCTTGATGGAGGTTGTTCACAGCCAACTCTTGTCGGAATATCCTGTCCACCTCACCATGGGGATCAAGCACTGCAACATCTTTTTCTCCGACGACGATAAGCCCGTAATCTTTGGCCTTTGCGTCTTCTACCAATAATTGCGCATATTCTGGAGCTATATCGCTGCATTTTACAGTCTCATTACCGATGAAGCACAACGCCCCGTTGATGGTCACGTAACCATCAATCAGATGCTCAATGGCTCCAAGATTGGTGATAATCAACGGTGGTCTTCCGGTGGCGATGAACACTTTGTGACCATTGGCCTTGGCCTGAGTCAGTGCAAATATCGTAGAAGGAGGTATCTGGTGGGTCTTGAAACTCACCAGCGTCCCGTCAATATCAAAAAACAAGGCGTATTTTTTCATCTAAAGCATACAAGAAAACCAAAAAGGCACCCGACATTCATAGTCAACCAAATGGTAATGCAAAGTGCGACTTCATACGTGCCTTCGAATGCTGACGTGCTGAGACTACACCATGAAAAAGGTATTGCCGGCTCCGAACAATGAGATTGCTGTTTTACGTCAATTCCAAGGTCCTGGTTCGCCCTACAAATGCGGGTGCCCAAGTTTCACCTTATATCAGTTCTGTTGTGAAGTTCAAAGCTTGTATCTCTATGTCCAGTTTCCGCAGTTGTGCAGAATAGTCGTCCACAAGTTTGCCAAGAGACTTCACGTCCACGACCGTGACCATCTTTATCTCGGAACGGGAATAACGGTCCTGGCCAATGGAAGCCTTGTCAAAAATGTTGCGCAAGGTGTTAATGCGCAAAGTGAGTATTTCCTTTTTAGCCATGAGCTGAGTCACAGTCTTTCCCTCTGCGTTCTTGGTCTTCATGTTGGTGGTGTTGATACGCCACACCAACTCCTCAAGCTGCCGGAGGCAACTGTCAAGTTCCTTCATCAATTCTTCAGGTTGCTCAGAAGGCACATCGCCTTCCTGTACCTTCACATTGTACTGAATGCGCTGCCCCAATTGCTGAATGCGCTTCTGAAGGTCCTTACGAATACTTAATGCTTCTGCCAACTTCATATTCAATCTTGTTATAGTTATACTTTGTTATTTTGCTAAGAGAAATGAGGACTGACCCGTCAACATCCAGGAGTTTGTTTTCATCCTGTTGATGGACATAGTTGCAACTCAACTAATTCGTCGGCAAAGGTATGGCTTTTTTCCCATTCAACAAACTTTTATATACATATAACAAAAAACAAATGATGATTTGCCCTTTTTCTCATATGACTATACAATACCGATGATCAAGCCGAATAGACACGCATTCCTCTATCGAATATACATTTCGCAATCAGTGCCTACCCATATATGGATGTTCAAGTGATGGTAAAAGGACCTGATTTTGACTTACTTCATAATTTTTTTTCAGATACGCAAAAACAAAGCATGGTTCTGTTTTACTTTTGCATCCAGAAAGATATAAAATGGTCTTTGAATGAGAAAAAATAGGGAGTGACGTTGATGAGACTTACTTTACGTGTTAAACCGTGTATCTTCGATTCAATTCCGACCATGGGAAGCAATTCCACGTAGCTCAGTTGACCAGAGTATCGTCATATTTATATTATAAATAAGGTGACTGCCTTTCCCAGAAAAAAAGTTCTTTCCTTTAACAATCATTAAGGATAAAAATTCTTTATTCTCAAATATTTTTTCTATTTTCGCGTTCGCAAAATTCAAGAGGGTGTGTCTTGCAGGCTACAGACACCTCTTCAACTCAAAAACACAACCGTCCAATAATGAACAATCGACACACGAAGTCCGAGAGGCAAAACACCCCTACAACCAAAAACACAACCTTCCAATAACGAACAATCGACACACGAAGCCATAAGGCAAATGAAAGACAGGTCCTACCGACCTGATGAACCAATCACCCCTAAGAGCAGGGGCACGCTCATTAGCGTTCTTTGTTTTATTGTCACACATCCCGAGTCAGCCTTCGAGCTGCACCAACCGAGCTACATAATCACTACGGTGGGAAAATGATGCGAATTGACTGGTTGGCCATCCAATCAACAAGTTAATTAAATTTGATTATGAAAAATCATTACATTCACTTACGTTATGAGGGGCCGGTCCGCGCCCAAGCACCGAACTTTTCTGTACTTCACCTATTCATAGGTAGCAGAACTACTCTTATTTGTCGTTGGAATCCAACGCTGTCCTTTCTTTCAAGACAACTCGTCACTTTTCGAAGTTTTCTATTTCAGCCTTCAAAGAGGGTTTCTCTCCCTCGGAGGTTTTCTCTTGCGCTCCATTGCGGAGTTGTCTGCTTACTAAAATTACTGTTTCACTTAAAATTGAATGCATGACTATTGAGACAAACGGACACCGCATTAACATTGACATTGACCCATTACTTTTTCTTGTCTTCCTTGGAGACAAGGTGGATAAGAAGATAGTTTCCGACATAGCCACGCCCAACTTCTCTGTCGTGGTGAGACCGTCGAGGAAAGCCAAATTCACGGCCAAGGTGGGGGATTACGATATTGTCGTCCGCAAGGATGACGGTGAGGAGATAACCCTCGACATGCCGCACCGTGGGGCGAAAATGATGTATGTGCTTACCCTTTTTTGTCAGAAGGCTGTGGGTGGTCTGCCCAACAAGTTCTTCACTAACGAGAAGGCTGCAGAGGTCATTAAGTCACTTTACGACAAACTCTACCGCTCTGGCGGTGGGCAATGGGTGAGGAGCAGCGCAAGCAACAAACACAACCTTTCCACGTTCCGCACACATGCGAATAATGCAGTAGTGGAGAACAAGGCATTGGACAACATGATGCGCTATTGGTGCGGTTTCGAGGACGAGCGTCGGACTGTTGGCAAGAGACAGTTGCAATTGAGGAGAATACGCATTTCCAATGACCGCATTCTTTTCGAGGACGCAGCCAACAACAGAGTCTCTTTTGAAGAGTTGATTCGTCAACTTCCACCATTGGAAGACGTTTTCGGTTTAAGAAGCAAGACAATGGAACGTATTAATATGTTGCGTTCGCTAAAGTCAAAGGACACATTCACACTTGGCTGAGACATGCAAAAGGGAGGGCACTCCCTCCCTTTACTTCATATACCTATATGAAAACTCTCCAATTCATTCTTATTTGTTAATTTCGCAGATGAAATGAAAGATTGGATCATGGAGCGTCATATTGACACAAAAACACTATAACATAAATTTTCAGATTTGATGAGCATAGTTAAAAACGCAAAAAAAGGCAAGACTTTGGGCAAAAAGGAAGTTGTCAAAACAGAACAACAAGAAAAGATAACCATGCTCTCGGCCATCGAGACCATCTTGTTGATAGCCGAGGACTCGTCGTTTACATTAGACATATTCGAAGAACTCAAAGAGTACCTTAAGTACATCTCCGACCTCCAAGGTATTTCCATCTCTCAAGCCCTTCTGTTTTCCATCCTCGTCGAGGGCTGTTCAGACGGCAACACGGTCACAGTCTCCAACCTCGCAAGGTTCTTGGACTGTCCAAGGGTGCGCGTGATGAAATATCATGAGGAGATTGAAGACATGGTGAAACGCAAGTTGCTGAGGAAAGTGAAAAACAGATTCAGTGATGAAAAGGTGGGCTATGTGGTGCCAGTGGACGTGATGGACGCCATCAAGAACGATAGTCGGTTTGTACCGAAGTCACTGAAGGCCAAAGACGGCGTGCAGTTCTTCCACATGGTCTTCGACTTGACGCATCGGCGCAAGGAGGAAGAGATAGACACTGAACAGCTCTTGGAGGAGTTTCAGCAGCTTCTCGAGGCGAACGAAGAGTTGAGGTATGTCAAGCAGCTTGAGAGGCTCAAGCTCCCTATCAACAGCCAAGTGATGGTGACGCAAATGGCACGTCATCTTGTCCTTGACCAAGACAACTATGTAACCATTGATAGTTTTGGGTTCCTCTTCGATGACAAACACGAGGCTTACTGTGAATTACGTCATCTGGAGCAAGGCAACCATATCCTCATCAAAAAGAACCTTGTGGAATATGACGGAGAGGAGGGCTTTTTCAACAAGGCGAAATACAAGTTGACAAACACCGCGAGAGAGAAACTGTTGAAGGGTTTCTCCCTACCCAAGAAAACGGAAACGAATGTGCAAGCCATACAAGCCGATAGCATCATACCCAAAAGCTTGTTCTTCAACGAGGACATAGGACGGCAGATGGAGGATTTGGCGGAGTTGTTGTCTGTGGAGAAGTTGACAGCCATACAAACTCGTCTGAAAGAGCACGGCCGTAGGACTGGATTCGCATGTCTCTTCTACGGTGCCCCTGGCACGGGAAAGACAGAGAGCGTGTTGCAGATTGCACGAAGGACTGGACGTGACATCATACTGGTGGACATATCGGAAATCAAGAGCAAATGGGTGGGTGAGAGCGAACAGAACATCAAGGCGGTGTTCGATAACTATTGCGCCATGTGCAAGAATAGTGACATCATGCCGATTTTGCTCTTCAATGAGGCGGACGCGATACTTGGCACACGCAAGGGACAAGCCATACATGCTGTGGACAAGATGGAGAATGCCATACAGAACATCGTCCTTCAGGAACTGGAGACGCTCGACGGCATCTTGATTGCAACTACCAATTTGGAGCAAAACTTGGATAGCGCTTTTGAGCGTCGTTTTATCTACAAGGTGCGTTTCGAGCGTCCGAACGTTGAGCAAAGAAGGAGGATTTGGTTGTCGATGATGCCTTCGCTCAGCGAGGAAATGGCACTACAATTGGCTGCCACGTTCGACCTCAGCGGTGGTCAGATAGAGAACATCGTGCGCAAATGCGACGTGGAGTCCATCCTCTATGGCGAGTCCGCTGTTGACGCAGAAAAAATACAGCGCTTCTGCCAAGAGGAAAAGATTCAAAAGGCAAGCACGGTACACGTGGGGTTTGTGTAGAAAGGGGCACAATGCCCCTCCAACAAACCCTCCGCAGACAGGGTTTTGCTCGGTAGACAAATTAAACCATTGATTTTTTTGATTTGCTCTTGTTTTGCACTATCTTTGTAATGGCTTTCATAAAGACCTAATGACAGGTCCTAAAAAGAGGACAGCCCCATTCTTGTTGCGTGGGCAGTTGAGAGCCTACCAGATATATATGGAGTTTATGAATACTTAACTAATAAACAAAATTAGAAACAACGATGAAATTGAGTTATGTGATTTTCTCTCATGGAAAAGAGAGCGGCCCAATGGGGGCTAAGATTCAACGTCTCATGGCAGAAGGCGAACGTTTGGGATTGAAAACAATTTCTGTTGACTATCGGAATTGTGCCACGGCAAGTGAGCGTGTTGCTCTCCTTGGCGAGACCCTTAAAGAATTGAACATCCCACCGCAACAGCTGATTCTTGTAGGTTCCAGCATGGGTGGGTATGTATCAACTGTGGTGGCAAACGGTTTACCTATTGCTGGGCTGTTCCTGATGGCTCCGGCATTATGGATGCTTGCAGAGGAATATACTGTTCAGTCATATCAGCCGCAGACATCCAAGGTCGAAATCATACATGGCATCAACGACGAAGTTGTTCCCTGTGAGAACAGCATCCGATTTACAAGAGGGCAGAAAGGTACGATTCTTCATCTCGTGCCCGATGACCATCGGCTGAAGGCATCGCTCGATTTCCTCGCATGTCAATTCAGGCGGTTTATAGATGAACTATCTGAAAATAACCAATAGATAATTCCCTTAAGACCGATAATGCTTTATCCTCATATCATTGATTTCCTTCGCGTCACCAAATTGAAAAGTCGTCTTGGACGGCTGAGAAGAATCCACAAAAGGACTTTTCAAATCGCTTTAATATCAAGAGACAGCCTTGAGTAGACCAACCGAACACATAATCGCCACGGTAGGAAAACGATACGAGTTAACAGTAGATTTTAAACAGTTAATTTAATTGAGATTATAAACATCTTTTCGAATTTTTACAAATGTCTCGTGTGGGGATTCCAATAATCTCCACACGATATTCTTGTATCTACTGTCAAGTTCATGTCTCCTGGCTGTTACACATCTTGTCTTGTCGGATACCAATGGACAGGGCGTCGTCATAGCCTCAATCCCTCTCTACTTTTATACCTATATAAAATCCCTCTAATTCATTCTTATTTAGTAACTTCGCTGTCCGAAAACAGGATAGCAAATCAGATTCAAAAACATTTAATCATACCACACCACACATGCGAAACATCATCTTAGGTCAGGTAGAAACCTACACCGCCACCCCAAACGTCTGGTCTTTCAAGAAAGTAGAGGATATCGTCAACGGCTTCAACCTTCGTCTTACCAATATGGCAGGAGGCTTCCCCTTCGAATTCAACGACACGACATGGAAAGATAGTGAAAGGCTGTATCTCTGCGGTGAGTACTCCAACGACACCGACCGACATAGGCAAATCCAACAAGCACTACTCGACTATACCAGCGGATATGCCGCCAAACGCTTCGGCAAGGCTCGCTATCGCAAGGAGGTGAGGGAGGACTTCCCTTCATTTCGACTCCAATGGATGCTCTTCTGCGTGTGGCAGAAATGCAAGGGAAACAGCGACTTCCGAGAGTTGCTTCTGAGCATTCCGGAGTACGTGACGTTGGTTGAAAACACTACCACCGACAAGTGGGAGAGTGCCACCATCTGGGGATGCAAGAACCCAGAGTTGCACAACCAAAGGGTGAACCTTGAGAAGGCACTCACCACACAGCATCAGGGGATGAACCGCAAGGAGTTGGATAACCTAATCAACATCGAGACCAACAAGGTCTGCGAGGTGGGGGAGTGGAAAGGTCAGAACAACATCGGCAAGATACTCATGATCTGCCGTGACTGCATCGCCGAAGGGATGGAACCAACCATCGACTACGAGTTGCTTCGTAGCGCCAACATCCATCTCCTCGGACAAAAACTAACATTCTGACAAAAGAGTTTTCAGCATTAATTGGTAATCAAAAAAACATCATAACAATGAAAAGAACAGTAATTTGTGAATTTGTGGGTCTTGCCCATCCCGACAAGGTGGCAGGCGGCAGCATCTCCGACTCTGGGGATAAAAACTTCGCTCAAGAAATCATGGTTTCCACCACATTTCTTGAGCGAAGTGTTGATTTGTGTTTTTTAGATGAAAAGATAAAAGTCTGGTTGGAAAAATATTGTTGAATATGTTGTTTAGAACTTATAGCGCACACCTGCCAAGGCGATACCCTGCTCACCAACACCGAGTTCGGCAAAACCACGGAGTTTTTGAGAACCTACCTCCACACCGATTAACGAGGCTTGGAAATTGAAGCGAACGCTGTTGTCACTGTGAACTTCTTTCTTGTCGCCATTGACGTCCTGCTTTTGCTTTTCAGTGACATACGTGGCACCGACAGCCACCTTCGAATACAAACCGAAATTCTTCTTACGGAGCCAGTCAAACTTGGCAGCAGGCATCACAGTGATGAAATACTTGCTCGAAGTGCCAACTTTTTCCTTGGTTCTAGTACCATTATTCCAATCGATGTTGCAGTACATGTCGCTGGTGGTTCCGCTGAAAGCGCCTATGGCACCGATGCTGATTACCGGATTCAGGTGATGGAAATATTCAACGGAGATGGCTGGTATGTCTTTTTCATTCTCGTACGATGTGGAACCAACGAGAGTGCCGCCAGTTATAACACTTGAAACCAAGGCTTCGCCCATCACGGAGAAAACTGAGGAGAAAGCGTCGAAAATCTGACTGTTAGAACCAACACCGATGGTGACGGCCACTTCGTCCTTAGTCTTGTAGTACTCATCGTTTTGGGCTTGTGCGTTCAAACTGGCACCGTAGAGGAGGACAGCGATTGCCATCGACTTCAAAAGAGTAGATGTTTTGACATTGTTCACTTTGTTTGCCTTTGCTGTTGTTTCGAAGTTGGCAACCGACTTCAGGGAGAAATGTTTTGTTTTCATTGCTTTTGTTTTTATTTATTATTTTTTTTGTTGTTTCTTTGTCGTTTTCTTGTTTTGTTGATGCAAAGGTAGTGTTGTTTTATGGACAGGCTAAGTTTTTTCGTGAATATTCACCCAAAAGTGTACGACAGACACGTAAAATTGCGACAAATGAGAAGAGGTGCCTTCATATCTGTCGCAAAAGAGGTTTTGTTTCAGAATAATTGAGAAATCAACGGATGTCTTTCTATTGTTTCTTTTTATTGAGCAGTTCCTAATCTACGCCTTTCAGGCTCCCATGACGTTGGTCAATAGTTATACCTATATAAATGCTTTCCAAATTTACTTTTTACTGTATCTTTGTGTCACAATTCAAACCAACACGTATCAAAAATAACACACAACCTATGAGCAATATCATTCGATTAAAGAAAAGCGTATTCGATCAGCTGCATCCAGACCTCACTGTAGAACAGTGGATCCTGACTACGATTTTTTCTGCAAAAAATTCAGACAACCATAAAAAAAACAAAGAATGATGAACGAACCAGAACTGGAATATTTTCTTGGACACAGTGATTGGAATGGATATACAATCGTTGAGCACCATGCCCATAGACCAGTGCATCAAGGCTTTTGTGTCTTCGAAGTGTGTGACTACTGGATTTCCGACGGTGATGGGTCACCAGCGAAATATGACGAAACGTATGTGGAAATAGAAGAAGACGTACGCAAGAAGGCTATGAGGATGTTCCGTGAAGTGGAGAGGAAACTCCTCGTCATCGGAAACGAAGGTTCCACCTCTATTGAAAGGAATGTCGAAGTGGGCGACTACCTCTATTCCCATGGAGAATTCTTCCACGTCGTCAGCCTGAACCAAGGCCACGAACTGTTCCAGAGATTCTATTGTGACCAGTACGACCTTGACTTTGACCCTGACCCATTCACACTGGACGACCTCGACACCACATTGGAGGAACTGATGGATGACTGCTTCCTCATTTCCAAGGAGATCTACGAGAAAGCTCTCCAAATAGCCAAAGATGGTATTGCACAAATTACCGCATACCTCAGTGATCAGTATATCCGACATGCTGGAATACAATCATCAGATCTTTGAGTATTCCAAAAACAAACGAAACATCATTGACAAGTCCGTTAGGACATGTGAATCGGATGAACAACAACGTGCTGCGCGACATCATCATCCCTTTTGCCAAAAACATCCTCGATAAGGAAGCTGAATCCCATCAGGGAACTGACAAAGAGGGAAAGAAAAAGTAAAAACAACTCAAAAGGAAGGAAAATGGGAACATAAAATCCAGATACGCAAAAAGACTGCATAGTCCTACATTACCTTTGCATACTCTTTCTATCGGAAATACATCGAAAGTGTCCAAGCCACCCCGTCGATATTCTGGTGATGGACAGAATGGTCTTACTTCTCCAAGACATTCACCGATGTTGAATCCCTGCCTGGTGCCATCAACATCGGCAGACAAACAAAGAAAGAAATGGAAAAATACATTTTCAATTACGATGAGTGGCTGAGCGGACACGCCAAGCGAAAGACGATGATGGAGAAACTGGAGCGGAGCTTGATACCGTTCGAGTTGTTCGATGCCATTGACATGAAAAACGACAGACAGCCACGCTCCGGTGAGGTGAGGGTGGGGGAGAACACCTACCACTACGACATCTCCTACGACTATCAGTGTATTGGGCATGATGTGTATGATGCCACGCTGACTGTCGTTGATTTGAAGGACAAGTGGACGAACCTGCTCATGGGCTACAACAAGTTCAAGGTGGTGATGAACCATCAGAACATCAAGACCATCTACTCTGACCATGAGGATTTCTTCCAACAGGTGATTGACATGTTCGAAAGAGACGACTACGCAGGACTGTACGCCAACCGCTCTGCCTACATCAACAACCTGCTGGCACGCTACACCCTGCTTAGACTGTTCGAGACTCATCTCCCCGAAATGCACCTATTGGTGAGCATCAAGACCAAGGAGGACGGTAATGTCTCTGCCCTCGCTGCCGATGCCAACCGCAACGAGTGGTACCTTTACGCCTTCAACAAACGGGAAGCGCTGCAACTGGCGCAACGGCTAGATGGGTGCTGCAAGCGACTGACGGTATTCTACTTCTTCAACCAAGACTTCGAAATCGACGGCAACACCGTGGGATATGACTCGGGATGCACCCGCATCCTCTCGGCAAGGGCATGGATGATGAGCCTGCCCATGGAGACGATGGAACGGCGGCTGATAGAGAAAAGGATGCTCACGCTCGTCAGTCTGCTTTACAACGAACACCTGGACTGGCATTTCGACCGCATCGAACGGGTGGCTATTAACCCTCCGTATTATGGAAGTCACATGAAGGAACAGAAAAAAGCACTTAAACAAAAGAAAAAGGACAAAAACAAAAGCAAGAAAAATCAGACCAATCAGGGGATGCCGTGGTATGAGAGAGTTCCCCGCACACTGCTCGAGGATGCGTTGAACGTCCTCGCAGATGAGCCAAATACACATGCCGACATCTTTCATTTCCTTTGTGCGGCAAACATGGTGAACGCCTACGTGAATCAATGCAACCACAAGAGTACGTTTTCGATGAAACAGGTGAACCGTATGTTCCAGACCAAGCAGCAAATCTTCAAATGTTTGATTCGTTTGGCAGAGGAGAACAACCCCAACGTGACGATATCTGTCAGCTCACTGCCTGCCGTCCTCGTCAACATGCGTGTTGAGAAACATGACTTCCAGATCAGTTTCCGTGGCATGACACGTGAGGTCTTCGACCGTATTGTCAACACCGGCGTTAGCCGTAATGGACACTTCGAGGGTCATTATCTGCAACCCATCGCAACCGCCCTATACCAGTATTCCTACCTATTGAGGTGGAAAGGACTTCAAAATTAAAAACATGGATTGTCTAAAGACACGGCAATCCACATTCCGAACATGCTACGAAGTTTGGGAGAAATGCAACAAAAAGGCGATGGCCAACAGGCTGACTCCGGAACAGGAGGCACAGTTGGCCACCCTTATCTGTAAGCGCAATCGCATCTACCAGGAAGTAAAACTCCTGGAAGAAATGAAAGCCACATATTAAAATCCATTCTTTTTTCACTTTACAAGTTCAAGGTGGTGATGAACCAATTTTTCGCATCCGCACAAAGGCTGTTGCTGCAATAATTCAACTGAGAGAGGGGAAATGCTGACGATTTTTCATTTCCCCAACCGATATTCGGCAGGTGTAAAGCCAGTGAGTCTGCGAAAATACTTCGAAAAAAACGATGGTGAAGGGAAATGCAGTTCATCGGCTATCTGTGCCACCGATTTGTTGGAATGCTTGAGCACCACCTTCGCCTCGGTCACAAGCGCACGGTCTATCCACTCCTTCGCTGTGGCCCCACTCACTTGGCGCACCACACTACCCAGATAACGTTGCGTGAGACACATCCGATCGGCATAATAGCCCAATTTATGCTCTTGACGTACATGACCGTTCACCAATTGGATGAAACGGTTGAAGATGTCTGTAACATGCGACGGACTTACCTTCCGCTCTGCATCCAGGCTAAACAAGTGGTTATAGTAGTGCATAAGTGCCGCCACCTGGCAGTCGAAAGCCTCACGGCAGAATGGACTGGCATGCACCATAAGCCAAAGGCTTTCGATGAATTGTAAGATGATGGTCTGCTGACTCGGCTCTACCTGCATCCGGAAGTCACGCACACTGCCATTGAAGAGCGCAGGCACCCTGCCCACCGTGAACGGCAGGTCATTGAACAAAGCCACGCCCTTGATTTGCATGTCGGGCGATATACTGATGGGTTCTACGATGGTTCCAGGACCAATAAAAGCCATTGTCCCAGCCGTGATGTGTCGTTCGATGAGATTTATACGTCCACAAATCTCTCCCTGCACCACCAACCCCATGCGGTAGTCGTTGATAATAAGCGGCACTCTCCGGTTGAAAAAGTAGTTGAAAAGACTTGTCCCAGGACCATGCAGCACTGCGAAATCAGTGTTGAAGAAGAATCCTAAGGTATGGTCGGTATTGTGCTCCAAAGCATCACGTATCAGAGAAAGGTCGAAGCGCTCAGGTCGTTGTCCATCCATTTCCTATTCCTCCTTGTTTGTTGGTTTTATAGCGCAAAGATAGTCAACAATTAGACATTTTGTACTTTTCCAAACTACAAATCGTACAAAAAGCACATTATTCAATCATTTTGGATAGGCTTTCGGTAAGATTTTAGCCGTAATTTTGCCATCGAGAAACCAACCTTCCAAAAAATGAGACAACTATTGATAGCATTGGCCATGCTGCCATTCAGCCTCTTCGCTCAGACTATCGAAGAATGTTGGCAAGCCGTCGAGCGCAACTATCCTCTTATCCGGCAATACGACTTGATTGGCAAGACCACCCAACTGACGGTGGCCAACATCCAGAAAGGCTGGTTGCCGCAAGTGTCAGCCTCGGCCCAGGCCACCCTGCAGAGCGATGTCACGTCGTGGCCTTCCGAGATGCAAGGTCTATTCAAGCAGATGGGCGTGAGCCTTGAGGGGTTGAAGAAAGACCAGTACAAAGTGGGTGTCGACATCCAACAAACGCTATTCGACGGAGGTGCCATAACCAGTCAGAAAGAGATCGCACGGAGGCAAGGCGACCTGGAAACCGCACAGACCGAGGTGACCCTCTACGGTGTGAGGCAGCGGGTGAACGACCTGTTTTTCAGTCTCTTACTCCTCGGCGACCAGGTACAACTGAACCAAAACCTGCAGGAAGTGCTCCTTGCCAACGAGGAGAAACTGGCCTCGATGTACAAACATGGCACCGCTGCTGAAAGCGACTATCTGGCAGTGAAGGCCGAGCGGCTCACTGCTGAACAGAACGGCATCAGCCTAAAAGCCCAGCAAGCCACCCTAGCCCAAATGCTCAGCATCTTCTGCGGCATTGAAGTGACCAATCCCCTGCGTCCGCCTTACGTTGAGACTGCTAGCCACACCTCCATAGCCACCCGTCCCGAATTCCGTGCCATCGAAGCCCAACTTCAGTTGGCCGATGCTCGCGAGAAAGCCCTCGACGCCTCCCTCATGCCCAAGCTTAGCGTGTTTGCCTCTGGTTTCTACGGATACCCCGGCTACAACATGTTCGAGGATATGATGCACCACCGTTGGTCGCTCAACGGGATGGTTGGCTTGCGCATGCAATGGAACATCGGTGCACTCTACACCCACAAGAACGATAGGCAGAAGATAGCCATGCAGCGCGACAGTTACCAAGTGCAGCGTGATGTGTTCCTCTTCAACACCCATCTGCAAGAACTACAGCAAACCCAAGAGATGGCACGCTACCAACAACTGATGGCGGGCGACAACGAGATTATCGCCCTGCGCACGAAGGTACGTATAGCCACCGAGTCGAAACTCAATCACGGCATCATCGCCACCAGCGACCTCATCAAGGAAATCAACAACGAAAACAACGCCCGTGTGCAGAAATCTACCCATGAGATAGAAATGCTGAAACAAGCATATGACCTGAGAATCACAACGAACCAATAGTACCATAATATATGAAAAAGACCCTACTGATAGCAAGTCTGACCATCGTCATAAGCGCTTGCAGCAAGAAAGAGAAAGAATATGACGCCACCGGCACCTTCGAGGCCACTGAGGTGACCCTCTCGGCAGAGGCCAGCGGAGAACTAACCCTGCTCAATGCCAACGAGGGACAAGAGGTGGCTCGAGGTTCGGTGATAGGCTATGTGAACAAGAAGCAACTCGAACTGAAAAAACTGCAACTCGAAGCCTCGTTGCTCCAACTTGATGCCACACGCGAGCAACTGGCAGCCACACACTCGTCGAACGACAGCCGCCAGCTCGACCTCGAAAAGCAACTGGCCTCCATACGTCAGCAAATAGCCAATGCCCAACGTGAAAAGCAGCGCTTCAGCGAACTCTACAAAGACGGGGCGGTGGCACGAAAACAAGTTGATGACATCGTTTACCAAATCAGCGTGCTGGAGAAACAACTGGCAGCCACCGAAGATCAGATACGGAGCAACAACGCTGCCTTAGACGACCAAAACCGCGGCATCGGCGCACAGATGGAAGGCGTGGCCCGTCAGGCCGAAGGTATAAAGGCCCAGATAGCCCAGATAGACGACCAGATAGCCAATGCCGATGTGGTGTCGCCCATCATGGGCATCATTATAGAGAAATATGTGGAGAGCGGCGAATATGTCACTACGGGTAAACCCCTGCTGAAACTCGCCGACACACAGAATATGTTCATCCGCGCATATGTCACCTCGGCACAACTCCAGCACATAAAGGTGGGGCAAAAGGCTACTGTGCTAGCCGACTATGGCGACGGTCAGAAGCACACCTACGAAGGCACCGTGACATGGATAAGCAACCGCTCTGAATTCACCCCGAAGACCATCCTCACTGATGATGAGCGTGCCGACCTGGTTTATGCCGTGAAAGTGGTCTTGAAAAATGACGGGTTCGTGAAGATAGGCATGTATGGCGAGGTGAAGTTCTAACAAATCACATGGCGATGAACGCGATAGAAGTCAACCACATTTCCAAATCCTACGGCAAGGTGAAGGCACTCGACGACGTGTCGTTCTCCGTTGGTCGGGGCGAGGTGTTCGGACTCATCGGACCCGATGGTGCCGGGAAGACATCAATGTTCCGAATCCTTTGCACCCTGCTCCTGCCTGAGAGCGGCACAGCCAAGGTAGATGGTTTCGACGTGGTGAGACAGATGGACGACATACGTCGCCGCGTGGGCTATATGCCGGGAAGATTCTCTCTCTATCAGGATCTCACAGTGAGAGAGAACCTCGACTTCTTCGCCACCCTCTTTGGCACCACCGTAGAAGAGGGCTATGACAGCATCAAGGCTATATACTCGCAGATCGAACGCTTCAACGAGCGCAAGGCCGGTGCCCTGTCGGGCGGCATGAAACAGAAACTGGCCCTCTCGTGCGCACTTGTCCACCAACCCTCTGTGCTCTTCCTCGACGAGCCGACCACAGGAGTGGATCCCGTGAGCCGCAAGGAGTTTTGGGAGATGCTCTCCATGCTGAAGGAGCGGGATATCACCATCGTGGCCTCCACCCCATATCTGGAGGAGGTGCGCTGTTGCGAAAGGGTGGCTTTCCTCAACCACGGAAGGGTGCGCGGCATCGACCGCCCCGAGGTGATTCTCGACCAGTTTGCCGACATCTTCAACCCTCCTGGAATCACCCATGACAAGTCCATGGGGTGCACCGAAGAAAACGTCATTGAAGTGGAACATCTTGTGAAAGCGTTCGGCAGCTTCCATGCCGTCGATGATGTCAGTTTCACCGTGAGAAAAGGCGAGATATTCGGGTTCCTAGGAGCCAACGGGGCTGGAAAGACCACCGCCATGCACATGCTCACCGGACTGAACCAGCCCACGAGCGGCACGGGCAGAGTGGCAGGATTCGACATCCGCACCGAGTATGAACAAGTGAAGAAGCACATCGGATATATGTCACAGAAATTCTCGCTTTACGAAGACCTGACGGTTGCTGAGAATATCCGCCTATTTGCCGGCATCTATGGAATGAAAGACCATGACATATCGCGCAAGACCGACGACCTGTTGCAGCGGTTGCATTTTGTCGACCACAAAAACGACCTCGTGGGGTCGTTACCTTTGGGATGGAAACAGAAACTTGCTTTCTCCGTATCCATCTTCCACGACCCCGCCATCGTCTTCCTCGACGAGCCGACAGGCGGCGTGGATCCCGCCACCCGACGCCAATTTTGGGAACTCATTTACGATGCCGCCGCCAGGGGCATCACCGTGTTTGTAACCACCCACTATATGGACGAGGCCGAATACTGCGACCGCATCAGCATCATGGTAGACGGAAAAATAAGTGCTATGGGCACGCCCGACGACTTGAAACGCCGATACAACCAACCCGACATGGACCATGTGTTCACCTATCTTGCACGACAAGCCACACGAAGCAATGATTAGCGTATGAAACAGTTCATCTCTTTCATCATCAAGGAAGGCCGCCACATCTTGCGTGACAAACGCACGATGTTGATTCTCTTCGGCATGCCTGTCGTGTTGATGCTTCTCTTCGGCTTCGCCATCACCACCGATGTTAAAAATGTGCGCACCATCGTCATCACTTCGTCGGCCGACCACCAGACAAAACTGGCCATCAACCGTCTGGCCGCCTCGGAATATTTCACCATCACCGCCACCGTGGGCACACCAAAAGAAGCTGAACAACTCATTCGCAACCAAAAGGCCGACATGGCCATTGTTTTCGGCCAAGACTTCGCCTCAAAAAAGAGCGGTTTGCAACTCATCGTAGATGGTGCCGACCCCAATATGGCCCAGCAATGGGTAAACTACGCCACGGGAGTACTCACCAACATGACAGGAGCGCTGGTGAACACAAAGATGCTCTATAACCCGCAGATGAAGTCGGCCTATAACTTCGTGCCAGCCATCATGGGTATGCTATTGATGCTCGTTTGCGCGATGATGACTTCCATCTCCATCGTCCGCGAGAAAGAAAGGGGCACGATGGAGGTGCTACTTGTCTCGCCCGTAAGACCCCTGGTGATCATCATCGCCAAGGTAGTGCCATATCTGGTGCTCGCCTTTGTCATCCTCACCACCATCCTGCTCATGAGTCATTATGTGCTGGGCGTGCCCCTGCATGGCTCCATCGCGGCCATTTACTTTGTGAGCACCATCTATATACTGCTCGCACTCTCGCTCGGACTGCTCATATCCAACATCGCAAACAGCCAACTGATGGCGCTGCTCCTCTCGGCTATGGTGCTGCTCATGCCAATTGTCATGCTTTCGGGAATGATGTTCCCCGTGGAGTCTATGCCTAGGATACTGCAGTGGATATCGCTCATCATCCCTCCCCGCTACTATATGGCCGCCATGCGCAAACTCATGATAATGGGTGTGGGCATCGGCGAAGTGCTGCCCGAGGTGCTGGTCCTTACGGCTTTCGCCGTGGTGCTGCTTGCCGTATCGCTTATCAAGTTCAACAAACGCTTGGAATAGCCTATGACCTTGAAATATCTCATCCAGAAAGAATTCCTGCAGATACGCAGAAATGCGTTCCTGCCCCGCCTCATCATCGTGTTTCCCATAATGATGATGTGCGTCATGCCATGGGTGATGAGCATGGAGGTGAAGAACGTGGTGGTGGATGTGGTGGACAACGACCGTTCCACTCTGTCGCAGCAACTTGTCCACCGCATTGAGGCCTCCCGCTATTTTATCTTCAATGGCCAGAAACCCACCTATCAGACAGCACTGAAAGAGATAGAGACGAGCAAGGCCGACGTAGTGCTTGTCATCCCCCAACATTACGAACGCGATCATATACAAGGCCGCCAACCCCAGGTGTTCATAGCCGCCAATGCCGTGAACGGCACAAAAGGGGCCATGGGCAGCGCTTATCTCTCGCAGATTGTCACTGCCAACTTGGCGGGTGATGTGGCGGACATCCAGTCGGGCATCTCGACCTTGTTCCTATATAACAAGAACCTCAACTACAAGGTCTTTATGATTCCAGCACTCTTCGCCATCGTGATGATGCTGATGTGCGGCTTCCTGCCCACGCTCAACATCGTGGGCGAGAAAGAAGCGGGCACCGTCGAACAAATCAACGTCACGCCTGTGTCGAAGTGGGCGTTTATCCTGGCCAAACTCATTCCCTACTGGCTTATTGCCCTCTTCATCATCACCATATGCCTCATCCTCTCATGGCTCATATACGGCATCACCTGTCAGGGACCGCTATGGCTCGTCTTCGTGCTTGCCATGTCACTGGCACTCTTTTGGAGTTCCTTCGGACTCATCATCTCCAACTATTCCGACACGATGCAGCAGGCCATCTTCGTTATGTGGTTCTTTGTGGTGTGTATGCTACTGCTCAGCGGCCTCTTCACCCCCACACGGTCGATGCCATCATGGGCATATGCCACGACTTACATCAATCCTATGCACTATTTTGTCGATGGAATCCGCACTGTGTTCGTAAGGGGCGGCGGACTGCAAAGCGTCCTCCATCAGGTGCTGGCCCTGTTGGGCATTTCCCTGGGCATGGGATTTTGTGCCGTGCAAAGTTACAAAAAGAACCACTGACATGATATGTGGTTAGTTTATTCCTTCAAGGTGGGAGACTTCAGTCATTTATTGGATTTCTGGGCTGCAGCAGCGGCGACACCCTTTGATCGATGTTGAATCCATTAAAGACAGAGACCTCATATTGGCTGAATCCATATGAGAGGCGTTCTGGAACATGGATGGTACACTTGGAACGATCAATTCCATCAAAACTCTTAGAATCAAAGAGATCTGGATGAGCGATAAAGGATATCTCCAGATTAATATCTGTCAAGGATACACATCCATCAAACACATTCATCAACAAAGAACGCAGGTTTGAGGGTAAATTGATTTGCTTCAAGTTTATACAATGAGCGAATGAGGCGGCTCCCAGATAAGTCAAAGAAGACGGAAGTTTCACTCTTTCGAGGGCATCACATCCTTCAAATGCTGACGCCTCGATGAAATCAATTCCTTCAGTAAATATAATTTCATGAAGGTTCTTGCAGTTTTTGAATGCACCACTGTTTATTCCCTTTACTTGTTGTGGGACAACAAGCTTGACAATCTCTTGATTATTTGCAAATCGCCTGTCAACGTATTGCATATCTTTGCCAAGCACACAAATACCATTGTAGATAGTGGTTTCATTGAATGGTCCCCATTCTGCAAAATCAGCACCCTCAGGAATATCATCATTTTTAAGAACCTTGCCTTCTGGCACCTTTACTATGGTCTTTGAATCTTTTGTGAAAAGAATACCATTTGAAGAAGTATAAGTTTGGTTATCCTGATCAACTTCAAAACTTTCCAATACGTTACATCCTGAAAAAGCATTTCTTTTAATCGTATCCAAATATTTTGGAATAGCAATTCTTCTTAAAGATGTACAATCTGCAAAAGCCTTGACGCCAATAGAAAGAAGACCAGTTGGAAGAACAACGCTCTCTAATGATGAGCAACTCTCAAATGCATGGTCCTTGATTTCATCCAAATCTTCTGACAAACTAATACTTTGGAGAGACTCACAACCATTAAAAGCATTGTTGCCTATGGAATGAACATTCTCCAGATTAATAGATTGCAAGGATGTGCAGCCTCTGAATACCGCGTCACCGATTTCCTTGACCGTTTCCGGAAGGTGCACTTCTTTCAATTGCTTACAATCCTTGAAGGCTCCTTCTCTTAGTTTTACAACACCTTCAGGAATCGTCACTTCAGTGAGATTCCTGTCTTTTACGTCAATAACAATTGTGCCTCGCTTACGCAGCACAAACAAATCTCTTTCACTCATAAATGTTGTTTTAAAGTTTGAATTATTCGTACTAACTCGCCAATTTTTGCCTCAAGTCCCTTATCCTCGACTCAAATCCCTTACAGTGGACAGAGTCGGGCAGTTTAAGATAATAATAGTCGTAATGGTGCATGAACTCGTGAAGAAGGGTATTGATGAAGGTCCTGATGTCACAGGGAACCTTAAGGTGCCTGTCGTTCCAGAGGTCAATGTCCTTGTTGCAATATCGCCCCATCATAGTACCCCCAACAGCAATGTCGTATGAAAGGCCGTACACATAGACTTTGCAGCGTGGAATCCCATATTTGTCGCAAAGGTAGTTGATGAGAATCTGCGAGGCTTTTGTTCTTGGTCCCACCTTGCTTCCGCTGTGGAGGAGGGCTTGGTACTCTTCATGTGAGAAGTCAGAATAATCGACAGTTGGAAACTTGTTGCTTTTCTTGATGTTCCTGATGCTTGCCATATGTTCGTTTTGGTTTTTCGTTGCAAAGTTCTTCATAATCATCCAATAAAGCCCCTTTTATATACGTATAATATGGCGGGTAATTTAATTTCTTTTATCTACTTTTGCCATCGATCAATTGCAATGTTGTGAACGTGCGCACCAATCAAGTAACCATTTAATACTGCAGAATGAAATTCAAAAGATGGGGGAACCTTGTTCCACAAAAACATTTCAGAAAGAAAAACGGCCTCAAGAGTTTCAATTATGCTCCAGTGGAGAAAGGAATCTATGCCTTTCCCGCACACTATGCCAATTTGAATTATGCGTGTGGCTACAGTTGTCTCAGCAATGGCAGGATGGAGTATGTAAAAGACAAGGACGGCAGGAGAGTCATGATGACACCAAGGGAGTTTGACGCCATCGAGGTGAAGGAAAGAGACCATAACCATTTTGTCGTGGTTTCACCATCTTTTCTACGAGGTATGGACTACGACTCTTTATGGCTCAAAAAGACCAAGGCCGATGCCCCCTATGATCATTACGATAGTGACGAGAATGAAGACAATGACCAAGAGGTAAAAGACACCAGGGTGGAAAAGGATGATGGTTCTGAGGAGAACGCGGACAAGTCGTACCCTTTGATGAAATACAATAATCAGTCTCGTATTTTCAACTATGATGGTAACATCTGGCATCATCTGGAGACAACAGAAGCCTATGAGCGATGGTGTAGGACACCTGAAGGTGCTGCATACGTAAAGAGGAATATCCTTGACCTTAAAGACATGATGCCGAACTGGGAGAAGGCTTTGATAGATATCGACCATCCTCCTAAGATAAAGTTCAAACTACTTGTCAAGCCTGAAGACATTATCTGCAGAAGCGGGAGTTGGATACTCACCTCCATGTGCATTTATGAAAAAGCCTTGAAAAAAGCTATGCATATCGTAAAGTTCGATGTCTTCGTAAAGAGCAAACAAGAAGATTTGTATTGTTTTTCATACAAGCCTGATTGGTGTTTCAAGTCATATAAAGCCGAAGGCCGTCATGCCGGATTACCCAATGCCATACTCGACTTTGGTGAATTCGAGGTGTTTATAGAGAAAGTGAAATGATGTGACGTATGAGAATGGTCAATAGAATTACACTGTCATCAGAGAGCTCAACCAACTTAACATGGCATCCTAGGCTAACGTGTCGTTCGCGGAAATTGCAAGTGTAAAAAAGGACAAAATTCCCCAAATATTGAAATATTCGAATTCTACGCAAGTAAAATGCGTAGTTTTTTCGTAACTTTGCAGTTATATGATAAGTATTCATCAACACCTTACTAGAAGCAAACGAACATGCCAGCCAATAAGAATGCGTTGATACGCTACAAAACCATTGACAATTGTCTTCGCAACCGCTATCGCCGTTGGACTCTCGACGACCTGGTGGAAGCTTGTTGCGAAGCACTATACGACATGGATTATTCCGAGTTAAAAATTACTCTTAACAACAATGATAATTAACTAAAAATCTGCATTTTACTCTTCCATAATCCGTTATAATAATATCTTGCAAAAGATATAAGTTATACATTGTAATATAATGATTATGGA
>JAFZSL010000038.1 GCA_017619375.1 Prevotella sp.
GATTGAAGATTGGAGATTGAAGATTGAAAATTGAAGATTTGAGATTTGAGATTTGAGATTGAAGATACCACCCCCAGCTATGGTCTGCCCACCCCTTCGGGGTTCCGTGAAAATGGCGGGGCGAATCATTCAAGGCGATATTACCGTGGCAGCCATACAGCATGACTCTGATAAATAATCAATTCAAGTTCCGCAAGTTGGGAAAAATGAGGCGTGAAAAAGGTTTTAAATAAGTATAGGTTGCATTATAACCTTCCAAAAGGCGGTAAAAGTGAGCATATGTCCCTTTAACTCCCTCCCCCTCTACCCGAGAGGGGGTGGCCGCAGGCCGGGGGCGAGGGAGAACTTCCTTTTAACTCCCCTTTAACTCCTGAAAGTTGAGCGAATGCGGAACTTGAATTATCAACATTCATTACACACTCGATGGATGGCTTGTTTGCTGTGAGAGCAAGGAAACCGGTCTGATAGCCTTGACACCTATCTCAAAACAAAAAAGACTACGAAAATGAAAAACAAATCTGCATTTTCATCATTCATGGCCCGGACGGTCATGATGCTGTTCGTGGCATTGCTCGGCTCCACCCAAGGGGTGTGGGGCAAGGACTTCATCACCGACGTGATGGTCATCGGCAACAGCGACAAGACGAAGTTTTACAATTTGGAGAACAACCTAAAGAACCAGGGTTGGATTGCCATCGACTATGACCTGAACAAAGGCTGCGGCGACGGCAGCGATTACATCCACCTGCTCTACAAGAAGCAGAGCAGTTCTGGCAGCAGTGGCACACCCATCACCGACTTCTACATCAAGACGGGCAAGAATCCCCCCCAAAAGCTTTCCCACGACGGGCGCACCTATTACCGTGTGTCCTGCCAAGGCAGTGAAGACTTCGTCAACAGTTATGGCGACCTGAACAACAATGCGGTAGGCGACTACATATTCCTCTATTACACCAAGGATGCCTTGCCTGACTACAACGCCGTCACCGGCATCACCTTCAACGACACCAAGAGCGGTGCCTTAGGCGCAAATGGCGGCACCACCGGCTACGACCTGAATGCGGGATGCGGCTCAGGCACCGCCTACATCTACATGCACGTCACCAAATCGCGAGCGCCTGTGGAACTGACCTCCTCGACTGCCAAGGTGACGCTGATAGACGGCGACGTGGTCTTCGGCATGGGAGGGCAGGAAACCCACGTCACCATTGCCGACGGCGCCACGGTGACGCTGAGCGGCGTGGACATCACCGCCATCCCCAATGATGACAGCCACAAGTGGCCAGGCATCACCTGTCTGGGCGACGCCAACATCATCCTTGCCGAGGGGACGACAAACAAGGTAAAGGGAGGTCGTGATAATTCCGGCATCTTCGTTCCCGAGGGGCATACACTCACCATAAGTGGCGATGGTTCACTTGACGCTAAAGGCAGCTCTAACGGCGCAGGCATAGGAGGCGGCTTTCAGATTTCTTGTGGCAAAATCGTCATCAAGGGTGGCAACATCACAGCCACAGGGCTTCTTAGTGCTTCAGGCATTGGTAGTAGTAAATGGTGTTCATGTGGCGACATCGTCATCGAGGGGGGCAACATCACTGCCACAGCAACAGGCAACTCAGCAGGCATTGGTAGTAGTGAAGGGGGCTCATGTAATAACATCGTCATCGATGGTGGCAACATCACTGCCACGGGTGGTAGTGCCTCAGCGGGCATTGGCAGCGGCTATAATGGCTCTTGCGGCGACATCGTCATCGGCGATGGCATCATCCGTGTCAATGCCACAATGGGCGGTAATGCTTGGACTGCCATCGGTCCCGGTATTTACGGCAGTTGTGGCAACATCACCATCGCCCCAAGCATCATCGACTTGAACACAGGAAAGACCCGTATGCTCTTCCATTTGCAGCCCTTCAACTCCAGCAACGACAAACTATATACGCTGACGAGCAAGCGTGGCGGGCTTGTGATGAACGCCGAAGGCACGGGGCTGGCGGCCGGACAGACACGGACAAATGCGCCTGACGAGGACAAACGCTTCGCCATCATCACCTACGACGGCAAGCAATACCTCTATAGTCCGAGAGCGAAAATGTTCCTTCGCCACGACGGCACCTTCGTACGACGACTGGAATCACCCATCATCATAGATGGAAGCATTCCTTACGGAGACTACAAGTATATGATGTACATAAACAATGACGACGGTGCGCTCCTGGCCTTCAACAACAAAGACAACAACATAGAAATCAACGATTGGTACACCCCTGACGACGGCAACCGCTGGCGCATCGACCCGGTGGCCGACTTCGACCCATCAGAGGTACTGTCCAGAATTTGCTTGAACAGTGAAACCGGCGAAGTGACATTTTACGACGGCGACGTTATCACCGGCACGGGCGGCATGAACACCCACGTGTTCATTGCCGACGGCGCCACGGTGACGCTGAGCGGCGTGGACATCACCGCCATCCCCAATGATGACAGCCACAAGTGGCCAGGCATCACCTGTCTGGGCGACGCCAACATCATCCTTGCCGACGGGACGACAAACAAGGTAAAGGGAGGTCGTAATAATTCCGGCATCTTCGTTCCCGAGGGGCATACACTCACCATAAGTGGCGAAGGTTCGCTTGACGCCAAAGGCGACACATATGGCGCAGGCATTGGTAGCGGCCATGAAAGCCCATGTGGCAACATCGTCATCAAGGGTGGCAATATCACTGCCACGGGAGACGACTATTCTGCAGGTATAGGAAGCGGCGATTATGGCTCTTGCGGCGACATCGTCATCAAGGGGGGCAACATCACTGCCACGGGGGGCTACTATCCTGCAGGCATTGGTAGCGGCTATAGAGGCTCATGTGGCGACATCGTCATCGAGGGGGGCAACATCACTGCTATAGGAACAGGATCCTCGACGGGCATCGGCAGCGGCTATTATGGCTCTTGCGGCGACATCGTCATCGGCGATGGCATCATCCGTGTCACAGCCACGATGGGCGGATTTGCTTGGACTGCCATCGGTCCCGGTATTTACGGCAGTTGTGGCACCATCACCATCGCCCCAAGCATCATCGACTTGAACACTGGCAAGACCCGTGTGCTCTTCCCCATAAAGCCCTTCAACTCCAGCAACGACAAACTATACACGCTGACGAGCAAGCGCGGCGGACTGGTGATGAACGCCGAAGGCACGGGGCTGGCGGCCGGACAGGCACGGACAAATGCGCCTGACGAGGACAAGCGCTTCGCCATCATCAACTACGACGGCAAGCAATACCTCTATAGTCCGAGAGCGAAAATGTTCCTTCGCCATGACGGCACCTTCGTCCGCCGTCTGGGGACACCCATTATCATCGACGGAAACAATCCTGACGGAGACTACCAATACATGCTGTTCATGAAGAATGACGACGGTGCGCTTCTGGCCTTCAACAACAACAACAACAACATCGAAATCAACGATTGGCACACCCCCGACGACGGCAACCGCTGGCACATCAAACAAGTGGCCGACTTCGACCCGAAAGAGGCGCTCCTCATCGCCGGGTTGAAACTGCATGACAACGGCAGCAACGCGGAGGCCATCGCCGAAAACAACAACAGTTTCGCCAACGTGGTGTTGAGCGGCCGCACGCTCTACCGCGACGGCACGTGGAACACGTTGTGCCTGCCCTTCGACGTGAATGATTTCGCCGGCACGCCGCTCGAAGGATTCACCGTGATGGAACTCGACACCGAGACTGCCCTAAACGGCCACAAGACAGGTTTCGATATGATAGACATTGCTTACTACTTGAACTTCAAGCCTGCCACGAGCATCAAGGCCGGTACCCCCTATATCGTGAGGCATAATGCCGAATACCAAAATGTCATCGGCTCGACAGACGACTGGAATGCCTTTGCCACCAACGTGGCGAATGGCACGACCTACGAGGGACAGGTTGTGCATCTTGTCGCCGACATCACCGTTTCCACCATGGTGGGTACGAGCGACCATCGGTTCAAGGGAACCTTCGACGGACAGGGGCATCTGCTGACCCTCGCCAACCTGCCGGCAACAGGGCAGTATTGCGCACCGTTCCGCTATGTGGATGGCGCCACCATCAAAAACCTGCACACCACAGGCAAACTCACAGCCTCTGACAAGTATCGTTCGGGACTCATCGGCGAGATACGCAACAAGGTCACCATCAGCAACTGCTGGAGCAGCGTGACCATCAACAGCAGTGTCAACGGCGACGGCACACACGGCGGATTCATCGGGGAGGTGAAAAGTGGTGGCGATGTCGTCATCGACAACTGTCTTTTCGACGGAAGTTTCACAGGCACTTCCACCAACTGCTGGGGCGGTTTCGTGGGCTGGAGCCAAGGTTCTACGACAATCAATAACAGCGCATTCCTTCCACAAAGCATCTCATCACTGGACAGTTCAAGCAGCATGACTTTCGGCCGCAACAACGTGAACATAGTGAACTGCTACTACTCAGTGGCTCTCGGAGAAGCACAAGGCAAGCCTGTCGGCAACAAGACCGCCGAACTATTGGCCGCCGCCCTGGGCAATGACTGGCAGGTGGAAGATGGCAAGGTGGTGCCTGTCATAGACAAGAAAAACATCACCGACCCCGTGTTCTATGGAGTGACCGTCAAAAACATCGCACCGACCGCCGTCACCAGTGCCGACGGCGCGGTGACCTTCACGGGCAGTTACAATCCCGTCACCCTCAGAGCCAAAGACCACACCAAACTCTTCCTCGCTGCCGCCAACACCCTCCATCATCCCAACGTCAACATGACCGTCGGCTCATGCCGGGCAAGTTTCCAACTGGCCATCTCCAGCAAGGGCGACGTGAACAGTGACGGCGGACTTACCATCACTGACGTGACGGCGATGGTCGAACATATCATAGGAGCCGACGATGGCACCAACACCTTCGTCGCCGCCAATGCCGACCTCAACGGCGATGGAGTCATCACCGTGACCGACGTGGCAGTGCTGGTGGGTATGATCGCCGATGAGAGCCAGAACCTGAACATAGAGGTCTATTCCGGCGACATCCCCATCACCTACAAAGGCGATGGAAACGGTGCGACGAGAGTGAAAAAAATTGAAGATTGAAGATTGAAAATTATATTTTTGGAGCAGCGAGAGCAGAGTCGAGCTTGCTTGAACTCTGCCGAGTCGTGACAAAAAATCAACGAAGCTAAAATTGACTATTGAAAATTGAAAACCGGCCTGTGGTCGAAGTTGCTCTTACTCGACAGACATAAGCGAACTTGCTTTGGCCTCGCCAGGTTGCAACTTGAAAAGATGGTTTCTTCCCCACCAATCAAGGGATGAATTAGAAAGGCAAGGGCGGCTCTTCTCACGAGGAACCGCCCTTCTTCAATAATTAAAACAAAAATTGTTAACAATGAAAAAGCATATTTACTTACCTATCTATTGAAAACCTTTTTCCCATTTGATATGACGATGCCCTTGGCTCAACGCTTCCCGGACACCTTTACACAGGTAATCATGGTGATTCAGGGAAAGGAGAAGCAGCCCAAGTTCATCAAGGGCACCAAGCAATACAAGCGCAATGCCATCATCGACTATGTACTGAAGGAAAACCTGAAGGAATATGGATGGTCTATTGAGCCTCCAGCATCAAGGAAGGAGAGGGCAAGAGACCTCATTGAAACTGTGTGACCATAATACGATTCAATATATCAATACTTATATAATGTAAATCAAGTCTAATTTAAAAGCGCGTTCAAATGAAGAGACAAATCAATCATCTCCCATTCGTGGGACAGAAGGGGTTAACATCGCCCCTTGCTTGCCATAGGCCAAAAATGTTCAAGATATTTGGTAGGTGTTTAACCCTGTTAAGCACCCCCTCTGGACACCCCCTTTTGTGCAGGTTTTTAGAAAATTTGTGCAGAATTTGTGCAGAAACGGTGTTAAAAAAAAGGAAGTGCTTGAAAATCAAGCACTTCCGGTTTGCATTTGTCGGGATTACTGGACTCGAACCAGCGACCTCGCGCCCCCCAGACGTGTGCGCTACCAACTGCGCTAAATCCCGATTTTGCGTTGCAAAGGTAGGCTTTATTTTTGAATAACGCAAATTTTCAAGCAGTTTTTTTTGTTTTTTATTGAACTCATTGCTTTTTTGTCGTGCTAAACGCTGCTTTCTAAAACAAATTCAGGGCAGACATATGGCAAGTTCTACAAGGACGGTTATTGGGAGACTCTCTACCTGTCTTCGCCCTTCTAAACGAAGGGTGTCCTCCTCGAGGATGCCACCATATAGGTGCCTCATAGGGAATACTCATCCTTCGACAAGACAAGACAAGACAAGACAAAGCAAGACAAAGCAAGACAAGGCAAGACAACAAACACACAGACGCTCAACTTCACCGACTAAACCGGGCCGATGAGTTATTACAACAAAGATCCGTATTCCTTCTAAATCACAAGAGAGCGAAGGGAAACCTATTATTTCATTCCGGTCCGGCTGCTGAAGTTGATACGTACCCCCTTGTCGTCAACCATCATGTCATTGCCTCCGTTATTGCCGTTGCTAAGAGTCGGCTTGCGTTCCCCGTCCAGAATCTCTCTGCACATGCTCCTGATATCGGAAACACGCTGGAGAGTCTCCAGATTGTCACCACTGTAATGACCAGGAAAGAGGAAATGGATATCATGTTTCTTCATATAGTTCTCTATCCTCTCGGCAGAGTACATTACGGTCGAAAGGTTGGTGAACACCAGCAGGTTGGTTGAACCGAAAGCATCTCCGCTGAACCCATAATGTCTTGCCTTGTCGAAGAAAGTAGTGCTTCCAGCAGTATGACCAGGGGTAAAGACAACCTCAATCTCACGGTCTCCAAGGTCAATCACCTCACCATCGTGAAGATACCTGATCTGCCCCTTGTAATTAGGCATGTTATTCGGCACGATGGGGATGTCACCTGCATTCATATAGACCTCAGGGAAAGGCCCTACCCCACCCACATGGTCACCATGTGCATGGGTTGCCACCATGGTGACAGGCTTGGAGATAATCTTTGCCACAATCTTGTCCAGTTCAGGTATGTATGCCCCAGCGTCGATCAGAAGTGCGCGCTCATTCCCCTCAACGATGTAGAGGGATTCATTATAGACTCTATGGCCATTGCCTATCCATGTATGCTCGTCAAGCTGTCGGAACACCACTTCGTCATCTTGATAAACCACTTTGCCGCGAAGGTCACAGCTATTCACATCCGTCCCTTGTGCCCCAACAGCACAAGGCATCAGGCAAAGCAGCATGGCTGCAAAAAAGTTGTAGGCTTTCATATTTGTAAAAGTTCTGTATGATATTGGCTTCTTTTCAGTATTTTGTGCAAAAATAGTAATAAAAAATGAAAACAACTCAATCACCTAATGCGTTTTTACTATAGATTTCAATCATGCCATCAATAAAAGCCTCCTTTTCATATTCACAAAAAGGGCTTGTAGACATGATGTCGCCACACTCATGGAAAGATCTCGCCCTGCAAGCTCCTCCGCAAATGTATTTGATAGCACAAGTGGAACAACCTTTGATATTATCGACAGTCATTTTTGCGCATTTCTCCAGAACAGGAGAATCTGAAATCATTTCCGATATCTTGCCCTCATGGATATTGCCAATAAGGAATTCCGGATAATGAAGCAGTTGGCATGGATATACGTCTCCCGACGCAGATATGCTTAATTCAGCTCCTCCTATGGCACACTTACTTCTGCGACATATCAAAGCTTCATCAAGAGTTGACTCACAATAACCAAGTGGATTCACACCACTTGCCTGTTTCAAAGCTTGATAATATTGCCTGCCGGTAATGGCAATGTCTTCTTTCCCCTTTTTTGCATTTCCTGCAGGAAACAGAGGCGCGAAATTCAAATTCCCCTTATATTTCTGCGCCATGTTTTCCACATCAGCAATATTCAACTTGTTAACCGTCATTGACAGCATGTAAGGTATCTGATAATCCTTCAATAGGGATATCGCATGTTGTGTCCTATCATATGTGTTAGGCCCCCTGAATGTTTCATGTAGCTCTTTTGTACTGCCATCGAGGCTGACAGTGACACGTTCGAAATTGTCTTTCACCTTTTGAATATTGCTCTCATCAAGCATGGTGGCATTGGTTAAAAGATCCGTAACGCACCCCCGGCTTTTAATATATGCTGCAATATGAAAGCAGTCTTTGTTCATCAGAGGTTCACCACCTGTGATGGAAAAGCTAACAGGTCCAAAATGGGACACGACATCATCGACGACATTTTTGTAGTCATCGAAAGACATCATTCCATGGTGTTCCCTGCGGTCAGTAGCATAACAGTATTTGCAATCAAGATTGCAGGCTTCGGAAATAGAGAGTTGGACAATACTTAATTGTTGTCGTTCCTCTTTGACGGGTACACTCCCCTTTTCAGGCATTTCAAAGATTCTGCTGGCAACAGCTTGACGAAAGAATTCCTCGACCTTTTCACTTAATTCTTCGCCTTGACTCTCGCAAAATGCATCTACAATATCTTCTACACTGGTGGAACCATCACACAAGGACATCAATAATGCCCCATTCTTATTTGTTACCAACCATGACGGTATGTCAGGGTTGACAAAGACGATTTTGTCTTTCCGTTCAAATTTTTGAACAGTTGATGGGAGTGACAATATTGTATGCATGATTATTTTCCTGCGCAATCGTATGAAGAGCCGCATTTGCCTTTGCCCTGGCTACCTTGACCTGCACATTCATATGAAGAACCGCATTTGCCACCTCCGCCGGCACAGTCGTATGAAGAGCCACATTTGCCTTTGCCCTGGCTGCCTTGACCCGCACAATCAAAAGAAGAGCCACATTTGCCACCGCCGCCTGCGCAATCGTATGAAGAGCCGCATTTGCCTTTGCCCTGGCTGCCTTGACCTGCACATTCATATGAAGAACCGCATTTGCCACCGCCGCCTGCGCAATCGTAAGAAGAACCACACTTGCCTTTGCCCTGGCTGCCTTGACCCGCACAACCATACGAAGAGCCACATTTCCCACCACCGCCTGCACAGTCGTAAGAAGAACCACACTTGCCCTTGCCCTGGCTGCCTTGACCCGCACAATTAAAAGACGAGCCACATTTTCCGCCACCGCCAGCGCAATTGTAAGAAGAGCCGCATTCACCCCCAGCGCCACTACAAGAAAATGAAGTGCTACATTTACCTGTCGCTGTGCTCAAAAGATTTGCAAACGTCTCTTTGGAACCCAAGAACAATCCAGCAGACACCAAGAACGTGCTACTAATAAGTTTCTTCAGGAATTTGCGCCTTTCATTATCAAATTGTTCGTTCATAATCATGTTTTTTTGGTGGTTCAATGTATTGCCATGCAAAAATAGCAAAAAAAGGTGACATCGTATGAATATGAAAAGAAAAAGAAAACAAATTCTTTATCCCAAATAGTCTTCATAATCGGATTTTTTCCTATATTTGCATTATCAAACAAGAACATGGCGCCACACAATCTGCCACTACAACAATGGAAGAAATAGTAAAAAAAGAACAGATACTGGTAAGCATCACAGGCCAGGACCGTCCCGGACTGACAGCGTCGGCAATGGGAATATTAGCGAAATACAACGCTCAGATACTTGACATCGGCCAAGCCGACATTCACAGCACACTATCTTTAGGCATTCTCATCCGCATCGATGAAGCCCATTCCGGGCAAGTGCTCAAAGAACTGCTCTTCAAGGCCACCGAACTGGGCGTGAACATCGGCTTCTCCCCCATCACAGACGATGAATACGAGGCGTGGGTTGGCCGCCAGGGCAAGAACCGTCACATCCTCACGCTCATAGGACGCACGCTGACCGCCGCACAGATAGAGGCGGCTGCCAAAATCATCGCCGCCCAGGGAGTGAACATCGACTCCATCCGCAGGATGACCGGCAGGCAGAGCATACGCCACCCCCAACAGAAGAGTCGTGCGTGCATAGAGTTCTCGTTACGTGGTTCACCCAACCGCCACAAGATGCAGGAACAGCTGATGCGCCTTTCGGCAGACATGGGTTTTGACTTCTCTTTGCAGAACGACGACATGTACCGTCGCATGAGACGCCTCATATGTTTTGACATGGACTCCACTCTCATCCAGACCGAGTGCATCGACGAACTTGCCATGCGTGCCGGCGTGGGCGACAAGGTGAAAGCCATCACCGAGAGTGCCATGAGGGGAGAGATTGACTTCAAGGAGAGCTTCACCAAAAGGGTGGCGTTGCTCAAGGGGCTTGATGTCAGCGTGATGCGTGAGATAGCCGAGAGCCTTCCAATCACAGAAGGCGTTGACCGCCTCATGGCAGTTTTGAAACGTTGCGGCTACAAGATTGCCATCCTCAGCGGCGGGTTCACATACTTCGGAGAATACCTGCAACGGCGTTACGGCATCGACTACATGTATGCCAACGAGTTGGAGATTGACGACAACGGTCTACTCACCGGAAGATACCTTGGTGAAGTGGTTGACGGGCATCGCAAAGCCGAACTACTGAAACTCATAGCACAAGTGGAGAAGGTGAACCTTGCACAGACCATCGCTGTGGGCGATGGTGCCAACGACCTTCCGATGCTATCCGAGGCAGGACTCGGCATTGCCTTCCACGCCAAACCGAGAGTAGTGGCCAACGCCAAGCAATCCATCAACACGATAGGGCTCGACGGTGTGCTTTATTTCCTTGGTTTCAAAGACTCCTACCTCGGCGAAGAGGGAAAGGCATAGCATCAGACTTGTGGTCTGTAAAATCAAAATCGATGGGAGGGGATAGTGCGCACCGCTTTTTGCAAACAGCTAACTTATTCAAGGAGTGTCAAGTTACAGATGTTACTATCTACGAGAATCTGCACCCCTTCCGGGGCATGGCGCGAGTGTGTCCAAGCCTATAGACCCAGAAGAGACCAAAGGGATGACAGAACCTATACTGTCATCCCTTCAGTTCAATAGCTCACGTCGACTGTCAGAAAGCGACTTTCGTCCTTCCAGACAAGGATAGTCTATGGAATGGGGCTGGCGACAATCAATTAAAAAAAGTGATTTCTATCATTCCCTCAACCACTTCGTCTAGTTGTTCACGATAAATCAACCCTTCCACACACCACGATGGAATGGAATGGAAACCATGTTTCGCACCGAGTATGGCACATGCAACAGAGGCATTGGTGTCTGCATCACCTCCGGCACGTATGACGGCAAACAAGCCATCCTCAAAGGTTTTTGCATGCCAATAGGCCCATAGTCCAGCGGCCAATGCTTTCAACGTATATCCCAATGAATTTGGGTCCTGCAATTCCAACGCCTCGATACTGTCATTGTTGATAGCCAGGTCGATGTATTCCTCAATGCGTTTGTCGTATTTTCTGCCGATGTCAACAATCTGGCCATAGTCTATTGGAGCCTCGTCATATACCAGCGAGTGTATCAGTTGGGACACGATGACACACGAACCAACACATCTTGAATCATAATGGGTCAGCTGGCAGATTTTTGCAGCGCTTTCCTCCACCGCTTCCGGGAACAATCCTACAATTGATGTTCTCATCACGCCACCGTTGGCAGCAGAGCGTTTATGGCTCAATTCCCATATCCATTTGGATACTTCGAAAGGATCCTGCACATAATCATGTTCTCTCAACACCCTGAAGGTGTTAGCTCCGATGCCCATTGGCTTTCCATTGGCCCATTCCTTGAAGTTGCTAGCAATATTACTGTAGTCAACACCTTTGTCCTTGATAAAGGCATTGGCGATGCAGAGCATCATGTCGGTGTCGTCCGTCCAATCACCAATAGCCCATCTTTGACGGTGCTGGTCTTGGAAAATGTCGTTGTAATGCGAGATGCCGTGAGGGTATTTCTTCGCTATCTCCTCATCGGTCATTCCTTCTGTGGCCAGCCCCAGTGCATCACCAATGGCCTGGCCGAATATCGTTCCTTTTAACTTATCCTTTTGGTTTTCTGTATTCATCACATTTACTCTAAGTGTCAGAATCCCACCTTCCGTTCAGGCGCCGAGAACGAGCAGAACCTGGCTGTGGCATTGGTGATGTAGAGCACGGCCATATTGTCATCGTCCGCCTTGTACATCGACTTCAAACTCTCGTTGCGGTTCAAGAACTCCTCCTTCACGCTGAGCGTCTCGTCGTTGACCAACGTGCCACTCAGGCGCATCCACTCGGTACCCGATTTCTTCAGGGCGCAAATCTCGAACTTCCCATTCTTGGCCATCTGCTTGTAAACGTCCTTCACCTTGCCCGTCATGATGTAAAGACGACCATCGATGATTTCAGAGACGCCGA
Organism: Prevotella sp.; assembly: GCA_017619375.1. GTDB lineage: Bacteria > Bacteroidota > Bacteroidia > Bacteroidales > Bacteroidaceae > Prevotella. The sequence goes on from JAFZSL010000038.1 coordinate 12,357, forward strand.
AGGGGCGTACACGAGGTTGGTCCTCATCTGTTGTGGCAATGAAGAATGCGCCGCAATCCTTCAAATAAGCCTGCACTTCCTGCATGTTTGCTTCTTTCATTTCCTTACTGATTGTGTCATTGGTTACCATTTCGTTACTTTCCTTGCTGCTCTCTTTTTCAGGAGCCGTTGCTTGTTTTTTGCCGCATGCTGCCAGAGTCATCATGACGGCAAGAGCGAAAATCATTCTTTTCATTCTATTATTATTTTAATGTTATTGTTTCTTGATGCAAATCCTTGTGCTTTTTTCTTCGAACGATTCCTTAATCAAAAATCACATGCAAATATAATCATTTTAATTGAGTTTTCATATCTTTACCACACCTTTTGTGTCAAACTTTATAAAAGAAGATTAATTACTATGTCCGCATTTTCAAATAGGCCCGGTTAACATCGTGGCAATCATATAAAAAATCGTCAAAACAAATAATTTATCATCATTTAGGCACATTTTCTCGTCAATAATCACTATTTTTGCTTTGTATTTATGAACGAGCCACTTGGTTCTGAGCCACCACTATTCTACAAACCCAAAGCAGATGTGAATAAACACGGGGCCGTCGATAACAAAATGCAAAGCAAAAAATGTACAAGGAGATAGACTTTAACACATGGGACAGGAGGGAACATTATCAACATTTTGCCCGTCTGAAATTTCCCCACTACAATGTGGCAGCCCAAATCAACGTAAGCAGGTTGCTGGAATACAAAAGGGAACATGGACTGTCGTTCTATCTCTCGCTCATCTATCTTGTAACCAAGAGTCTCAACCAAATAGAGAACTTCAATTACAGGATGAAGGACGGACGGGTGGTCATGTATGACATCATCCACACCAATTTCACCCATAAAAAACCAGAGGAAGGCTTGTTCCGCTTCCATACCGCCCCATTCCAGGGAACGTTGCTGGAGTATGTGGCCGACACCAGTGCGGCCATCATACAGCAAGACACACTGTTCGGTGGTCTTGGCGACATCCCCAACGTAGCGTATTGCTCATGCATCCCCACGCTCGACGCTACCGCCATGAGCAACCCCGGGATGGAAAATCCCGAGGATGCCATACCCCGCATCAATTGGGGAAAATACGTAGAGCGCGACGGACGGTGGATGCTGAATGTCACTCTTACCCCCAACCACCGTTTCATCGACGGCTATCATGTCGGCCTCTTCTTCCAAATTCTACAAGAAGAAATCAACCGGCTGTAAACGCCGTATGCAAAGCCTTGATTTCCAATAATACAGAAAGAGTCCGACAAGATGGATTATAGTCTGTCGGCGTCTGAACCAATGCGTCAAGTTGCTAATGGCAAGCATTCAACTTGCTCATCGCTTCAGGTCTTCGTGACGTCTGGCATATTTTCTTCCACCGACGATGTTCACACCTTTTTGGAGGTGTTGCAGGCGCTGGCCGTGCAGGTTGAAAATGGCAGAGGAGGGAGCCTTTTCCACGGGTTTGACAGCACCGACGGCATCCGGTGTGTCACTGATGGCCTCATATTCTTCCATAGCCTCAACAAAGCGGGCATCAAGGTCGGACAACCGATAGAGACCGTCGCTGTTGGCTGTGAGTCCTTTCACGGTGACAGGCAACACCATGGGCGGCACGTCAAGCGAAAGCAATGTGCGGCCCTGCAATTGGTCGACAGCTTGATAGACCAGGTTCACGGCTACGTACTCATCCGTGCCGTCACTCCATTTCTCAAACACTATTTTCGACCCGATGGGCGTATGCAGTTCGAGGGCACGCACTGTCTCAGGAAAGACCAAACCGAGTGCGGCACCGATGCTGGCCAGATTGGAATCGTGGCCGCAAAGGAACATGAACTTGCGATCCTGGCGTTGCAATTCCTCGCGGATGCGACTCACCAGCGGATAGGCCAGGTTGACGGCTGCCCTATGAGAGGTGAACAGCAGTCCGTCGTAGACCTCCTTGACTGCGCAGATGGCACGCCACTGTTCCACTGACAGTTCGTGACCGAACGCCGTCATGCTCTCTGTCTCGTAGCACTGCAGCACGAGCGCGTCAGCCACGCTGTTGGCCAATGTATATCCACCGGACATCTTAGGTTCGTCGTCTTTCTCAATCTTGAACTGCGTATCATCGAACCAAAAATGGGTCGAATCGCCTTGCAATGCAGCAGGAGAATGTGCCATGTCGATAATCTCTTCCATCAAATCGAGCGTGGCTTTCTGGGCATTCATCCATGCCTGCGGACCACCATGCAAGGTCTGCATCTCGGCGATTACTTCCTGTCTGTAGGTATCGTTCATCTTGGTGAACTTGGGCGTGAAAACGGGATCCATCTTGTCCTCCTCATACTTGTGGGTGATTTCCACGTTGGCGAAGGGCAGGAAGCCGGCAGAGAAATACTTGGCCGTCGCAAAAGTGCGCTGGCGCGAGTTGGCGTAAAACAACACATCGTCACCCTCAGGACGGTAGTTGTCAGGCAGAAGGTTCTCACTGACCACCCATTTGCGGAAGAACTGTCCCATGGTCGTTTCCATCACTCCTCCACGCAGTGACAACTGGCTTCCAGGCGATGACCATTCGAACCACTCATAAGGTGTCACCCTTTGATAGGCAGCACCCGACGACAACGGCGAACGGATGTTATGGCGGCTCATCACCACCACCTCTTTCAGTTGATACTTCGCATGGAAATCATCCGAGCGTTTCATCTGTGCTTGTGCACTAATGCCACATAACATCAGCATGGCAACAGCCATATAGGAAACTTGTCTTTTCATCTTCATTGGTTGGTTTGTAATTTGCGATGCAAAATTAGATAAAAATATCGAATTGATAAGCCATACGCGCCCCAAAAGTGACCTGGGGAGCTTTTTCCCTGTCCTGAAATAAAATGAATATGACAAGTGACACCTCCTACGGTAGAGCAAAAACACCTTGGCGCCATCCTTTTTCCAACATCAGTTCGGTCAGTTTCTGGTTCAATATGGCTGGCCGGATTCCCCACTGGGGTGCTATCACCATTTGGAGAGGAGATGAAGAGAAAAAGCGCTCCAACACAAGGTCGCTCCGTAGCCGGCAAATGTATTGTGCCAGCAGCGACAGATATTCGTCTGCAGTTGAGACGCGGAATTCCTCTCGCTCCCAAGATTTGGCCAGGGCCGTTCCTCGCAGCACCTGAAGCTGATGGATTTTGAGAATCTGAATGGGCAGACGTGAAATCAGCCTGGCCTGCAGGAGCATGTCATCCTCACTCTCTTGCGGCAGACCGAGAATCACGTGTCCGCAAGTGATGATGCCACGACTGGAAAGCGCTTCTGTGGCTTGGCGAACACGCGCCATGTCGTGTTGGCGGTTCAGCCTCATCAAGGTGTTGTCGTTCATCGATTCAATGCCAATTTCAACCGTGAGGAAGGTGCGTCGGCTCAAGCTTTCCAAATAATCAAGACAGTTGGAGGAAAGGCAATCGGGGCGTGTGCTGATGACAAGTCCACGAACACCTTCCACCGCCAGGGCTTCCTCATAACGCTCGCGGAGGGTATCGGTGTCTGCATAGGTGTTGGAAAACGATTGGAAATAAGCCAAGTAACCTGTGTCGGGATATTTGCGGGAAAAGAAGTGCTTGCCTGCCTCTAATTGCTGGGTAATGGAGTCGCCGGGGTGGCAATACGGGGGAGTGAAACTACTGTTGTCGCAGAATGAGCATCCAAGATTTGACAGCGTTCCGTCTCTGTTCGGACAGTTGAAGCCGGCATTGACGGGAAGCTTTTGCATCCGCATGCCCAATCGCTGCCTGATCCAACGACCGTAATCGTTGTAAGGCAATGGAGTTGTCGGAGGTGTCGAAATCATCGGAGTAATCGGAATAATCGAACCAATCGGAGTAATCGGAATGCTCGCCCATCATCTATAAGACAGGTCAGCATGGCCTTAGTATAAGGTTACTGTGCAAAGTTACTCATTATTTTCATAAACCGACGAATGGAATTGGCAAAAAAGAGATTCTTTTCACAACCACCCCACTCCCTCACTGTGAGCGAACGCAGTATTGTCGTTAACTTCGAGTGAAGCGATTAATTCGCCAACTTCGTTAACTACTGAAAATATCATACTTTTTTTGTGATTCTTGTCGTCAAATGAGGAATTTTGTGTAACTTCGCAGCCAAACCGATGTCATTGCGAGCAATGGACACGTTATTTTTAACAGTAAAGCTATGAAATCATTGAAATATTTCTTTGGGACAGTGCTCATGGCCTGCATTCCGTTGACGACAAACGCACAGTTCATGTTCGGAGGCGGAAACCAAGCCAATCAGGACAGCCTTCGCAGGATAGCCGAAGCCGATTATGCCGACATGTTGGCCAAAGTTGGTGTCAGCCAGCCGCGTGAAGGCCGGCAGCCCAACAGCCCTGACGAGAGCAAGCATCCCAACTATGATGAGTTGGTGGCCAACCCTTACCCATTCTATCCCGACCCGTTGGTGACTGAAAGCGGGAAGAAGGTCACGAGTGCCAAGATGTGGTATAAGGTGCGCCGTCCTGAATTGGTGAAACTGTTTGAGGACCATGTGTATGGCCGTATTCCCGATAACGTACCAGGTGTGAGATGGGAGATTGTCAACGAGGAGAAGAAAGAGTTTGCCGGAAAACCCGTGGTGGTGCGTTATCTCAAGGGCGTGGTGGACAACTCCAGTTTCCCATCCATCAAGGTTGAGATTGACGCCAACGTGATGTATCCGGACAACGGCAAGAAGAACATGCCCGTGATCATAGAGTTCGGCTTCGGTGGCGACCCCACACGCACCCGTCCGGGGATGGTCTCTTGGAAACAGATGGTGATGGAACGCGGTTGGGCCGCCGTCACCATCAACCCCTCCTCCATACAAGCCGACGCGGGACATGGCCTGACGAACGGCATCATCGGATTATGCAACAAGGGAGAGCACCGTCAGCCCGCCGACTGGGGGTCGCTCCGCGCATGGGGATGGGGGCTGTCACGCCTGATAGACTACTTGGAGACAGACAAGACTTTCGATGCCACCAAGTGCGCCATCGAAGGTGTCTCACGTTATGGCAAGGCGTCGCTCGTGGCCATGGCTTTCGAGGAGCGCATCGCCGCCGGATTCATCGCCTCATCTGGAAAGGGCGGGGCTGCAGGATGGCGACGCAACTGCGGAGAGAGCATCGGCAACATCGTCTCCAACCAGGAGTACCACTGGGTGTGTGGCAACCTCATCAAATATAGTGCCGACCCGTTGACGGAAAACGACATCCCTGTGGACCAGCACGAACTCATCGCTCTCTGTGCACCCCGCGCCTGCTTCATTTCCACCGGTAGTTGGAATGGCGACAAATGGCAGGACGTCGTCGGTTCGTTCATCTCAGCGTCAAAGGCATCGCCGGTATATGAATTGCTGGGATGCAAGGGGGTGGGCACCGATCTCTTCCCAGGTATGGACAACGGACTGATGGAGGGACGGCTCACCTACCGCCAGCACCACGGAGGCCATGAGGCGGGCCCCAACTGGCCCTTCTTCCTTGACTTCTTCGAGCGTGAGGTGGTGAAGAAGTGAGGGGGGCGCGCATTTTTTCCATCTTTTTTACAAATTTTGCCAAATTAACCCTATAAACAGATATCATTATGACCAAAAAACATGTATTTGCGATGTTAGCCATCGTTTGTATTGCAGTTCTATTCAGCTGCACCCAGAAGGGAACCGATGTCGCCCTCGAAGTAAAAACCCAATATGGTGTGCTCCAAGGTTTCGAGGAAGATGGCGTGAAGAAGTTCCTGGGAGTGCCTTTCGCGAAGCCACCAGTGGGCGAACTCCGCTGGAAGGCTCCCCAGCCTGTTCAAGCCTGGGAAGGAGTGCGTCCGGCCAAGCAGTTTGGCGACGACCCCATGCAGCTCAACATCTTCGGTGATATGTCGTTCAGAGGTCCAGGTCGCAGCGAGGACTGCCTCTATCTGAACATTTGGACCACGGCAGCCACAACGGCCGACTCCCAGCCAGTGCTGATTTATTTCAATGGTGGCGGACTGATGGCAGGTTCAGGCAGCGAACCTCGTTACGATGGTTCTTCCATCTCCAAGGAAGGTGTGATTTGTGTGACGGCCAACTATCGTGAAGGTGTGTTCGGTTTCTTTGCCCATCCAGACCTCACGGCATCCTCTGAGTATAAGGGAAGCGGCAACTATGGCTTCCTCGACCAAGTGGCAGCCATCAAGTGGGTGAAAGAGAACATCTCCTCCTTCGGTGGCGACCCTGACAAAATCACCATTGTAGGCGAATCGGCCGGTTCCTTCTCCGTATCGCTCCTGATGTGCTCTCCCCTCTCCAAGGGCCTGATTGCCGGCGCCATGCTTTCTTCGGGTGCCGAGGTAATGCCTTTTCAGCCTTCTTCCCAAGCCGATGCCGATGCTGCCGGAGCAGAACTGCTGAAAAAGGCAGGCATCTCAAGTCTGGCAGATGCGATGGCATTGAACGCCGATTCACTCCAAAAGCTCCTTCCCCCCAGAGGGATGGCCAACGTGGTGCTCGACGGCTACTTCATGACAGAGAGCGCAGACGAAGTGTTCGAAAAAGGCCAGCAGGCCCATGTGCCTCTTCTTGCAGGATGGAACTCCCTGGAAGGAACTCCCATGCAAACACTGAATGGTCAGGCTCCCACCCTTGCAAACTACAAAAACGCAATGAAGGCACAGTTTGGTGACATGACAGACGAGATTTTCAAGGCTTACGGACTCGAGACCGACGAAGACGTGTTGAGCCAGAAGGGCCTCGACCTTGCCTCTGATCTTTTCACCGGCTTCCCCACTTGGAAGGTCTGCGACTATCACGCGAAGTCAGGTCTACCCGTTTATCGCTATCACTATATGCACCCCCGTCCCCAGGTGTCGGCGAAAATGGGCGACAAGGTAGGTGCCCTTGCCGGAGGTGTGCGTGAGAAGACTGCAGAAGAGAAGAAGTCTGAGGCTCAGCAGCCTGCGATTGCTCCAGGTGCCGTCCATTCGGCAGATATCGAATACGCCATGGGAACCCTCGACACCAACGAGTATTATGATTGGAATGAAGACGACCACGCCATCTCAAAGCTCTTCCTCTCTTACTATGCCAACTTCTGCAAGACGGGAAATCCCAATGGCAAAGGCTTGCCTGAGTGGACAGCCATCACCAAGGACAACCTTGATGCCGCTCCTGTCATGAAGATTGACGTGGAATCCAAGATTGTTGCATCTCCTGAAAAGGAGAACGCCTATCGCACACTCGAAAAATTCTATAGGAGCAAGAAATAGGGGCATCTGCATAGTGATTCCGCCCCCTTGGGGGCTTCCTAAAGGCAAGAGGTTTTAGGAGAGTCCAAAAGGCACCGATGCCGTCACCTCCATTTTGGAAGAAAGATGGACCCGAAGGGCATTGCCGTCGCTGTTCTCCGTTCAAGTTTCATTTCCTCTTCACCCCTCTTACGGGATCAGCCTCCATCGGGTTGTCGGGCCAAGAATGCTTCGGATAACGTCGGCGCAACTCTTTGCGCACCTCGAAATAAGTGGATTGCCAAAAGCTGTGCAAATCCGTGGTGAGTTGTACGGGTTTGAAGCCAGGAGACAACAGTTCCATCAACACGGGAGCGCCGTCCACCAACGGTGTATCCAACAGTCCGAAGCATTCTTGCAAACGCACCCGCAAGACCGGCATTTCGGCTCCTATGCGATAGTCGAGCCGTATCCGGCTCCCTGTGGGGACAACGACATGTGTGGGAGCCAGCTGCTCCACCATTTTCTGTTGCTCATAGGTGAGTCGGCTCCAGACAACCTCGCAAAGGTCTATCTTCTTCAGTTCATTCGTTGTCGTGGCCTTGCCGATGAAGAGAGGCCCCCACTCCACTGCGCTCCTGCAGACGGCCTCCATTTCCACTGACGGAAGAGACAGACCTGGATGGCGGGCGGCAACAAAAGCTATTCTCCGTTGCAGGTTGCGCACCTCATCGGAGAAATCCAGCATAGACGGCCCTTCCTTGACAATCGCCTCACATACAACCTGTTGCAACTTCTCCCGAGTACAATTTGCCAATGGTTTCGAAGCCAGAAGAATGGCACCGATGCGGGTCTCCCTTCTGGCAACCACGGCCCCGACCTTGCCATCCCAAAAGACGTTGTCGCGCTCAAAGGCATATGCTTTCAAGTCAGCCGGGTCAACGACGCTGGCCAGAAAGACTTTCCCCACGCCACCTGCTTTCTGATGCATCGAAGCGATGGTCAGCCATTCTTCACCGGCCATGGCATCCGATGCATCCACCGCCACCAGTTCACCTCCCGGCAATTGGAACACGCCGACCGCCTCCTTCCACGCCTTGGCGATACGCTCAGGATAGGCCGATGCAAGCAAGGCACCCACCTCGTAGGGGTTGACAGAGGCATTGTCCACTTTGGAGTGTATCATATCGGCATATTGACGGGCTATTTTCGCCATACGCCCCCATTTGCCGGGTTTTCCACTTCTGCGCTCTCTGCGGAGAGCATCCAGCCGAAGGTCCATGGCGACGTCGCCCTCTTTAGCCAAAGGATCTTTCTCCTCAATCAGCGCGGCGATGTCGGCAGCAAGGGCTTGCCGCTCCTTAGTGCCTGCCATCAGCAGCATGCGAGCGATGCGGGGATGGCAAGGCAGTCTTGAGAGCCTGCGCCCCCACTCCGTCACCCTGCCCGCTTCATCTATCGCGCCAAGCGATGTCAGCAGCCTGCGAGCATGGCCCACCGCCGACTTCGCCGGAGGGGTCAGCCATGGCAGTCTTTCAACGTCGTGTTCGCCCCAGATGGCGGCATCGAGCACCAACGAGCAAATGTCGGCCTCCAGGATCTCCGGCATACGCACAGCGGTCATGCGCGACTCTGTGGCGGCAGTCCACAACCTATAGCACACGCCAGGTGCCACACGCCCCGCCCTTCCCGTGCGCTGCGTCGCCATATCCAATGAAATCCGCACCGTTTCCAAGTGGTTCAGTCCGCTGCGTGCGTCAAAAACCATCTTTCGGCAGAGGCCGCTATCGACAACCACACGCACACCCTCGACAGTCAAAGAGGTCTCTGCGATAGGCGTTGCCAGCACCACTTTACGTTCGCCCGCCGGGGTCGGTGCAATGGCTTTCGCCTGCTCGTCAATGGAAAGCATACCATACAAGGGGAAAATCTTCGTATCGCCTAACCCGCCCGACGAGAGCAGTTCCTGGACACGTCGTATCTCCCCTTCGCCAGGCAAAAATGCCAAGATGTCGCCCTCGTGCGAACGATGGGCCTGCAGGATGGTCTTGGCCACCATCTGCGACACGTTAAACACATCGGCATTTTCATTATTGTGGATGACCTCGACAGGAAACATCCTCCCCTCGCTGGCCAATACCGAACAATGCAATGCTTCCGACAGGGCATTCGTGTCTATCGTTGCAGACATCACCACCAGCCGCAGGTCCTCCCTCAGTACCTCCTTGCACTGTCTAACCAACGCCAAGGCCTCGTCGGCGTTCAGACTCCGTTCATGAAACTCGTCGAAGACAACCACCGCCACATCTTCCAACGCCGGGTCATCCAAAAGCATCCGCGTGAGCACGCCTTCCGTCACCACCTCAATGCGCGTTTTCGGCGACACCTTGCTCTCAAACCGGATGCGATAGCCCACGGTATCGCCAACCGATTCGCCAAGAAGCCACGCCATGCGTGATGCGATCTGCCTTGCAGCCACACGTCTTGGTTCCAACACGACAATCTTGCCAGCGCCTTCCCACAGCCCTTCCAAAATGGTCAATGGCAGCACCGTTGACTTTCCTGCACCAGGTGCAGCCGTCACTATCACCGCCGTCTCCCTCCGGAGGGTCTCATTCAGCGGTTTCACCAACGCTGCCACAGGCAGGGTCTCCAACTCTCTTTGCAGGCGTTCAGTCAATTCTGTCATACTTCATTGAGTTCATCAAGAACCGTCCCTTTCGTTTCACCTATCTCACGGACATCGCCACAGCAGAAAGCATGCAGCCGAGTTGCCATAACCTCTTTCATTATGGCATACGCCATCTCACCCGTGCAGTGGCTGGTGTGGAACACCGTCCGGGGATAGTTGTCCGTCAGTTCCCTGGCGAGACCGACCAGTTCGTTTCTCGTCTCATGGCCGTCCAACAGGTGGAATCCTCCCACGACAGTGCTGACAGGCCAGGGGCATGCCGCAAGGATGTTCTCCAGACCACTATGAGCACAGCCGGTGAAAAGCATGCCTTCGGTATAGAGAGCCAGTTCGTGCCGGAAATCATCGGGTATGAAATTCCCTTCTGCATCCTTGATGAACAGATGGCGGTTGCCCATGGGCATGGTGTGAGTCTGTGGAATATGTGCCATGACATGGATGCCATCGGCAACCTCGCAGGTTTGGTCCACCATGATGAACCGCTCGTCCATTCCCTCGGGCCAAGTCGTGGTGATGCTATGCCGGCCATTCCTTATGGAATAGAACTTCCCGTTGACGGCTTCGGGGGAAACGATGACTTTCGCCCTCTTGTTGACTTCCATAAAATGGCGCAGTCCCCCAGCGTGGTCGCTGTGGCCATGGGAAACAAAGACGTAATCCACCGTCCTGAGGTTAACGCCCATCTGGTTGGCGTTACGGATGAACACGTCACTTGCTCCTGTATCAAGCAGGATGCGGTTATGCTCCGTCTCCAACAAGATGGACAAGCCGTGCTCAGTCTCAAACGACGGGTCTTTTGCACGGTTGTCAGTCAACACAGTCCATTTCATATACATGCTCTATTTCTCAAATTCGTTCTTCTCGCCAAAGCAGTCCTTTCGATATCAGCATACAAAGATAAGCCTTTTCAATCAAAAAACCGTTTTTATGCCGATTCTTTGAAATAAAGGCCTCGGAAATGTGAACACGACCTGGTGCAACCACAGAAATCTTCACAATTGGCACAAAAAAACTCCACACCCTTTCTTTCAAGAGTGTGGAGAGTCCTTTTAGCTTTCGATGCCTATTATTTCATCTTCAGCGATTCCATCACCTTCAGCACGGTCTCGTTGTCGCCAGTCTTCACGTTGGTAGTATTCACCTTGATGATACCGTTCTCACCGTCGCCGATTTTCAAGATGGCAGAATAGGAGTCGCCCGAGTTATCTTTACGGAGGTAGGTTGCGTAGGTGTTGTCGCCAAGGGTCTTTTCTCCAAGGTCTTCCATACCCGAGACTTCCATCTTTATCTGTTGTGACTGCTTGTAGTTGGCTTGATCCTCATATACGAAACTCACGCCCTCTTTGTATTCCTGGCCGGCACTGATTTCGTTGTCCTTGATTACACGAACCACCCATCCCTCGGGGATGTCGATGCTGAACTTATCACATGAGACGGTGCACGGTCCTTGGCTACCCTCTTTCACCTCATTGGCAGCCTCAGCTGTTTGCTCTGTTGTCGTACCTTCGGCATTTTCGCCTTCTTGTGCTGTCTTGTTGCCACATGCAGTGAAAGCGATGGCTGCAACGAACATAATCGCGATTTGATAAACTTTTTTCATTGTCTTATTTTTTTATGGTTATATAAATAAATGATATCTTTTCTTATACATTGAGTGACTCTTACAATTTGGGAATGCCAAGTTCCTGCATGGTGGTTTGAATCCATTCGTCGCTGATATCCTTTCCACCTTCGGCTTGTTTGGCAAGACCTGCGAATTCCTTGATCAACGAGGGGAAGTCGGCATATTTCTTGGTGATTTCCTCCAACTCAGCGGGCTGGGCCTCGTTCATTGCCACAGCGAAAGGTTTGTAGGCTTCCATAGCCTTTTTGAACTGCTCCTTCCACTCGTCAGCACTCCATTTAGTCCCTTCGGCCTTGGCTTTTTCCACGATGTCGGCCAGTGATGCAGGCTGTTCCGCCTCCATAGCGGAAGCCTCTTCCTTTACCTGTTCTGTCTGTTCTGCTTGTTCTGCCTCGGGGGCAGATTCCGTACTCTTGTTGCCACATGAAGCTACAAACATACCGGCAGCTACGATGGCTAAACTGAATAATACCTTTTTCATGAATCTAATGATTAAATAATTAATGATGTTGTTCGTTGGTTGTTCTTTCTTGGATTTTTTTGTCGATCAGTTCTTCTATATAAGATGACAGTTCCTGCCACTTGCGTTCCAGAATCCGTTCCACCAAGTTTTCTTGGTCAAACAGATAGCGGCTGTAGTCTGAGGCCAGCTTCCGGGCTGCTTTTTGTTTGTCTGTCATTTCTGTCATCGACTTGTGTTTGATGTCGGTGCAAAGGTAAAGCAAAAAACACTTGTCGTGGTTGATAAAATCTACCAAAATGGGTGGAAAAATTGTCTTTTTCTTCCAAAATGCGGAAAAAAAGGAAAAACAAGGGGTAATCATGTTACAGAAGTTAACATTATTATCCTTTTATAGAAGTCATAGAAGTTACAGAAGTTATCGCTTCGCTCGGACTAAAAGACAACAGTTCTCCGGCATTGGAGGTTGTTGGTAGCCCCATCCTACAGCTACAATGTTGGCCTCACCATTCATCTTTGGCGTGTTTACCGAATGTCACTTGTTTGACTCCCGGTAACTGGATGGTGAGCAACCGTAAATGCGCTTGAAAGAATGTCCGAAGCTGCTGGTCTCCTCAAAACCACATAGGTTGGCCACCTTTGAGACAGGCATGTCGGGATTGCCGACAAGCAAGGTGGCGGCTCTTTCCATTTGGATGGCAGAGATGTAGGACTTGGGCGACTCGCCGGCGGCAGCCATCAGTCGGCGCCGGAAAGTCTGCACACTCATGTTCAATTCCGAGGCAATCGTCTCGACCCCGAAATTGCCGGAAGGCATAGCCATGTTCACTGTCTCGATGACTCGCATCAGGAACAGGCGGTCTTCCTCGTTTTTCACCTCCAGTTGGGTTTCTTCTTTCTGCTCTTCCGTATTGGGAGCCGTCTTCTGACCATCGTTTCTCAGATGTTCTATCTCACGGATGAGGTCCTGCATCACCTGTTGGTGCTTACGGCGGATTCTTCGGATGATGAGCCATGCGGCAAGAGCCATCAGGAGGATGATGAAGGTGGACAAGAGGATGGTGCGTCGATGGGCTTTCCTCACCTCCTCGTTTTCTTTCTGCAACTGGTCGTTGCCAAACTCGGCATTGTAGCGCGACAAGGCTTCAGCCGTGGAATGGATGTAGAGGGAGTCTTTCAACAGGTCGAAGTAGTCGAGTTCAATCTTCGCAGAGTCAGGGTTGAGGTTCCAATAGCTCTCATAAAGCCCGCGATGGGAATGAATCTCGTTGTAGAGGTCCCCCATCTTGGAGAACAAACCGGCAGCCTCCTTGAAATAAGGGATGGCCTCCACCTGACGCTCCTGGCAGAGCAGCGACATCCCCAGTCGATTGAGGGCGATGGCATAAGAGTGGTAGTCGCCCGTCTCCTTCAAGTCGGGGAGTATCTGACGGAAGATTTCCTCCGTCTCCTTGTAGCGATGGAGGCCAAGGAGCGCCGACCCTTTTTGTGACAGGCGGATGGGCAACTTCTCCTTCCTGCCCAACTTCTTCTCTATCTCTATGGCCTGCTCGGCATAGGAAAGAGCCTTGGCATCGTCGCCCAAGGTGTGATATATTTCTGATGCCATACCCTGGATGATGGCTTTGCGCCCGGGATTGTCCACCTTGTTGGCATGTTCCAGGGCCTGCAAGATAATCTGCTCCGCCTCCTTCGCTTGATAGCCAGCCATATAGATGCCAGCAAGAGTGTTCAGACTCGATGATATGCGGTCGTGGTCGCCCCCTTTCATCTCAATATCCACACTTTGCTTGGCATAGAGGGCCGCTTTCTTGAAGTCGCTCAGACGGACGTAAATGCACCCAAGAGTGTTGAGGCAGTCGGCCTTCTCTGGATTGGAGGGATGATATTTCTGCAACGCTTTCAAGGCATACTGCTCCGCCATTTCGTATTGCTGTTGATCGTACAGCCATTCGGCGGCCCAATACCACACCTGCTGTTTCAAGGAATCCGTCGGTGTCGCAGCATCAAAAGTGATTGTGTCGTCAGTGAACTCTTCTTTCGCCAGTTCGTTGAAGAAATGGTTGGCGGCAGTAGCATCCTGTTGTTTATCAAACTGCTGCAACAACGACTCTACTTTGTCCTGTGCCCATGCGTTGACGTTCATGGCCAATGCCACCAAGGCCATGACGACCTTGCCCTTTATTTGGAAATATCCAAGTATGCTTGGTTTCTTCTTCATATCTTTCCCCATGTGACTATTTTACATTGGTGCATCGTGTCGTGATGGTCACCAAATGGTTGTCCTTGTATCGGCTTATAAAAATGAGGATACAAATGTACTTCTTTTATTTGAATTGCCCAAATATGTCTTGCTGAACTTGTCGTATTTACAAGGGAGAGATACGAATTCGAGGGAGTGAACGACGATTTTTCCGGACATACATGGAGAAGACCAATACGACGACATCCAAGGGTGCACCACCACATAAAAGTGCGACATGAATAATACCATAATGGGTGAAGGAGTATTTGAAATACAACAAGTTACAGCCCCGCCACTCCATTCCCTTGAAGGAGCAGGGATATGCGTACAGACTTTTTGGCCACTGAACAATTTGTAAAGGAGACGGAATTCTTAAACAAAATCTATGTCTTAGAAGAACAGAATGAATCAATAACTCCGTGCCCGTGATTTACGAATCACGGGAAATCCGTCCCCGCGGCCCAAAATGATAAAAAGCAACAAAAAATCGGGAAAAATTCACTTTTTTCAAGAAAAAGTAGTAATTTTGCAGCAATTTGTCAACAATTCGGTTGAAACATCATCATTTTCAGGGTGGAGACCCTTCAAAAGTAGACGAAACAAACTTTCAAAAGAAGGAGAGACAAACCTTCAAGTGAAGAAAGAAAAAGAATCAAACAATAGGTTGATAACCCATCAATAACAAGGTAAAATGGTAAAGATTACAAAAGAGGCCGCGTTGGAATACCACAAGAGCGGCCGTCCCGGCAAGATTGAAGTCACCCCAACAAAACCCTACCGCACTCAGACCGACCTGAGTCTGGCCTACTCCCCTGGCGTGGCATTCCCATGCTTAGAGATTCAAGAGCATCCCAACGATGCCTACAAATACACGGACAAAGGCAACCTCGTGGCGGTCATCAGCAACGGTACGGCAGTGCTTGGCCTCGGCGACATCGGAGCACTGAGTGGGAAACCCGTAATGGAAGGCAAAGGACTACTGTTCAAGATTTACGGTGGCATCGACGTCTTCGACATCGAAGTAGATGAGAAAGACCCGGAGAAGTTCTGCGAGGCCGTGGAGAAAATCGCACCCACCTTCGGTGGCATCAACCTTGAGGACATCAAGGCTCCCGAATGTTTTTATATCGAGGAGCGCCTGAAACGCACCCTCGACATCCCCGTGATGCACGACGACCAGCACGGCACAGCCATCATTTCCGCCGCCGGTCTGAAGAACGCCCTTGAGGTGAACGGCAAGGATATCTCGAAGGTGAGCATCGTGGTGAACGGTGCCGGAGCCGCTGCCATCTCCTGTACCAAACTCTATATGGCTCTCGGCGCACGGAAAGAGAACATCCTCATGCTCGACTCCAAAGGTGTCATCACCAGCGACCGCGAAAACCTCAACGAACAAAAACGCTTTTTCGCCACCGACCGCACCGACGTACACACGTTGGAAGAAGCGGTGAAAGGCGCCGACGTCTTCGTCGGACTGTCAAAGGGCAACGTGCTCACCAAAGACATGGTGCGGTCGATGGCCAAAGACCCCATCGTCTTCGCCCTCGCCAACCCCGTGCCTGAAATATCCTACGAAGATGCCATGGACTCCCGTCCCGATGTGCTGATGGCCACAGGACGCTCCGACTATCCCAACCAAATCAACAACGTCATTGGCTTCCCCTACATTTTCCGAGGAGCACTCGACGTACACGCCAGCGCCATCAACGAAGAGATGAAACTCGCCGCCGTGCACGCCATCGCCGACTTGGCGAAACAACCCGTTCCCGACGTGGTGAACGATGTCTATAAAGTGAACAACCTCACCTTCGGCCCCTCCTATTTCATCCCGAAACCCGTTGACCCACGCCTCATCACCGAGGTATCCGCCGCCGTGGCGAAGGCTGCCATCGACAGCGGAGTGGCACGGCACATCATCACCGACTGGGAGGAATACAAGAACAACCTGCGCCAGATGCTCGGCCTGCAGACGAAAGTGACACGCAAGCTCTACGACACCGCCCGCGCACACCCACAGCGCGTGGTCTTCGCCGAAGGCATACACCCCACCATGCTCAAGGCGGCCGTCCAGGCCAAGGCTGAGGGCATCTGCCAACCCATCCTCTTGGGTAATGATGAACGCATAGCAAAACTCGCCGACCAGTTGGACCTTTCACTCGAAGGGATAGAGGTGGTCAACCTGCGACACGACCGGGAGGCGGAACGCCGTGAACGCTACGCCCGCATCCTCACGGAGAAACGCCAGCGCGACGGCTACACCTTCGAGGAAGCCAACGACAAGATGTTCGAGCGCAACTACTTCGGTATGATGATGGTGGAGACCGGCGACGCCGACGCTTTCATCACAGGCCTCTACACCAAATACTCCAACACGCTGAAAGTGGTGAAGGAAATCATCGGCGTGAGACCCGAATACCAGAATTTCGGCACCATGCACATCATCAACTCCCAGCGCGGCACCCTCTTCGTGGCCGACACGCTCATCAACAACAACCCGAACACCGACCAACTGGTGGACATCGCCAAACTGGCCTCCACCGCCGTGAGGTTCTTCAACGAACAGCCGCGCATCGCCCTCATCAGCCACTCCAACTTCGGCAGCGACCAGTCCGTGGGCAGTAGGAAGGTACGCGAGGCCGTGGCAAAAATCCACGAGCAAGCACCCGACTTGCCTATCGATGGCGAGATGCAGATCAGCACGGCCCTCGACCGTGAGTTGCGCGACACCCTCTACCCCTTCAACCGACTGAAAGGGATGGATGTGAACACGCTCATATTCCCCAACCTCACCAGCGCCCGTTCCTCCTACAAGATGATTCAAGCGTTGGAACCCAACATCGAAATCATCGGCCCCATCCAGATGGGTCTGAACAAACCCATCCACTTCGCCGACTATGGCAGCAGCGTGCGTGACGTGGTGAGCATCACCGCCGTTGCCGTCATCGACGCCTACGTAGACAAAATCAAAAGGAGCTTTTCGGTGAAGTAGAGGAATAGTTGACTAAGTTAATCAAGTGTCTGCCTGAAAATCATCATCATCCCGAATTAGAGAGATTTGTCGCAGACCCACGACCGATAGGGAGTAATTAGAGAATTTTTCGGGCGGGCACAAGACCCGTTCCTACTATACGCACGAAGGGTACGCTCTTACAACTTCGGGAGAGACGACCAAAGGCCCAAACAAAAAGCCGCCCCTGCAAAGGGGCGGCTTTTTGTTTTTATATCTTCAGCATCATCCGAAGTTGTCGAACATGATGCTTTCCGGTTCCACGCCAAGGGAATCGAGCATGCCTTGCACAGCCTTCGACATGGGGCCGGGACCACACATGTAGTACTCGATGTCCTCTGGAGCCTCATGGTCCTTGAGATAGGTCTCATACATCACCTGATGCACGAAGCCGGCGGTGTATTTCACCCCTGCGGCATCGGCTGCGGGGTCGGGACGGTCGAGGGCGAGGTGGAAATGGAAATTGGGGAACTCCTTCTCCAGCTCGAGGAAATCGTCGATGAAGAAAGCCTCGACCAAAGCGCGTGCGCCATAGAAGAAATGCATCTCGCGGTCGCGTGTCTTCAACGTCTTCGTCATGTGCATGATCTGTGCGCGGAGGGGAGCCATTCCGGCGCCACCGCCCACCCATATCATCTCCTTCTTGGAGTCGAAGATGGGATGGAAGTCTCCATAAGGACCGCTCATGATCACCTTGTCGCCAGGTTTGCGCGAGAAGATATATGACGATGCAATACCTGTCGGCACATCCATGAATCCTACTTCAGGCTTGGGTTTGAACGGCGTGGTTGCGATACGCACCGTCAGCGTGATGCGGTCGCCCTCTGCCGGATAGTTGGCCATGGAGTAGGCACGGATGGTAGCCTCTGGGTTATGGGCCTTGAGCGAGAAGATGTTAAACCTCTCCCACGAGCCAATATATTCCTGTCCGATGTCGTCCTTGTCGAAGTCCTTGTCATAGTCGATACAGTCGTATGCAGGAATCTTGATTTGGGCGTAAGAGCCAGGGACGAAGTCCATATGCTCTCCCGGGGGCAATGCCACGATGAATTCCTTGATGAACGACGACACGTTCTTGTTGGAGATGACGGTGCACTCCCATTCCTTGACACCCATGACACTCTCGGGCACCTTGATCTTGAGGTCGCCTTTCACCTTGCACTGGCATCCCAGTCGCCAATGGTCCTTGATTTCCTTGCGAGTGAAGTGCGGACGCTCGGAATCGAGAATCTCTCCCCCACCCTCGAGGACCTGCACCTTGCACTGGCCACAAGAAGCCTTGCCGCCACAAGCCGACGGAAGGAATATGCCATTCTCGTTGAGCGTGGTCATCAGGCTGCTGCCCTGCCCCACCGTTATAGTCTTGTCACCGTTGATTTCAATGTTCACGTCACCACTGGGCGAGAGATAACTTTTCGCCACGAGCAGGATGATGACCAGAAGGAGAATCGTCACGAGGAAAACTCCTATACTTGCTAAAATGAAACTCATATGCGTATCCTCCTTTTTTAGATGTTAAGTCCTGAGAAGCACATCATGGCCATGGCCATGAGTCCCACGGTGATGAAAGTGATGCCCAGTCCCTTGAGCGGCTCAGGCACGTCGCTGTATTCCATCTTCTCCCTGATGGCTCCCATGGCCACGATGGCCAATGTCCAGCCGATGCCGCTACCAAAGGCATAGACGATGGCATCGACAACCGAACCGATATACTGAGAGTTGGACGGGTCGAGGTTGATGCGCTGCTGCATGAAGAGCGATGCACCCATGATGGCGCAGTTAACGGCGATAAGGGGCAGGAAGATGCCCAATGCCGCATAGAGCGAAGGCGAATATTTCTCCACCGTCATCTCCACGAGTTGCACCATGCCAGCGATGACCGCAATGAACAAGATGAAACTAAGGTATGAAAGGTCCACGCCTTCGACAAGACAGTTGGGTCCCAGCACCTTCGTCTGCAGGAGATAGTCCACGGGGACGGTGACGAGCAGCACGAAAGTGACTGCCATGCCCAGTCCGAGAGATGTTTTGACATTCTTCGACACAGCCAGGAACGAGCACATTCCCAGGAAGAATGCGAAGATCATGTTGTCGATGAAAATCGACCTGAAAAACAAACTAACCAGATGTTCCATCACTTCTCCTCCTTATAAAAATATGCCCTGTGAATCCAGATGACGCATCCCAGAAGGATGAGCGCCATGGCCGGCATGGTCATCATGCCATTGTTGATATACCCTGCATCGTATGCTCCCTGCGGGATGATTTGGAATCCCAACAGCGAACCTCTTCCGAAGAATTCCCTCACCGCACCGACGATGACGAGGATGAGCGCGTAGCTCAGTCCGTTGGACACGCCGTCGAGAAAACTTGGCCAAGGTTTGTTCATCATGGCGAAAGCCTCCAAGCGTCCCATGAGGATGCAGTTGGTGATGATCAGACCCACATAGACCGAGAGTTGCACGCTGACATCGTAGGCGAAAGCCTTTAGCACCTGGCTGACGATGGTGACGAGCGTCGCCACGACAACGAGTTGCACGATGATGCGAATGCGATTGGGAATGGTGTTGCGTATGACCGAAATGATCACGTTGGAGAATGCCGTGATGATGGTGACGGCGAGTCCCATGACGATGGCCGGCTTCAGTTGTGAAGTGACGGCCAAGGCGGAGCAGATGCCCAGCACCTGCACAAGGATGGGATGGTCAAGGTTCAACGGCTTTGCGAAAGCCTCCTTGTTCTCCTTGGAAAACAGTTTGCTCATATCTTAGTTTCCTCCTTTGTTTTGTTTTGACTTGAAAAAACCGACATATTTCCCCAGACCTTCCTTGAGCATGTCTCTCACGCCATTGGAAGTCAGCGTGGCACCTGTGACGGCATCCACCTGAGATTCTGGCTTGTCCACATTCTTCTCTACGGAAAGAGCGATGTCGTCGGACCCTTCGGCGAAGAGCTTCTTGCCGATGAACTTCTCCTGCCATGCCTGGCTATCCTTTATCTCGGCTCCCAGACCGGCAGTCTCCGAGTCATGGTTGAAGTAGGCGCCGAAGACCGTCTGGCAGTCGCTGTCAAGGGCGATGTAACCACTGATGGGGCCCCAAAGACCCATGCCATAGACAGGGATGACGTATTTGGTGTCCTCGCCTATCTTGCAGGTGTAGACAGCCAACTTGCCTTCCTTGTACTGGGCGCTGCCCAGTTTGAAGCCGCTGCTCTCATTGTCCTTTCCCTCAAATGGAGCGACTTCCCCGTTTTCGGCAAGGATGTCATCGCTGAGCACCACTTCCTTGTATTTCGCTGCAGCGTCGTCGTCATTGAGGCCACGGATGTTGAGCGCGTAGAGGATTTGCTTCTTCTTGTCGAGTGCCACGTTGGCATCCTGCCTGTCCTTCAGCGTCTGATAGACGAAAGCGAGGAGGAAGGCCACTATGATGACCATGATGGCCGAATAGATGATGGTATATGAATTCGAATTGGTATTCAACCCCTTTTTTGTTTCGTTTGCCATGGCCTTGTCATTTAGAGGTGAGACGTTTCATTCGCTTCGACACGTTGCGCTGCACGACACAGTGGTCGATGAGCGGTGCAAACATGTTCATCAGAAGTATGGCCAGCATCATGCCCTCCGGGTAGCCGGGGTTCATCACACGGATGATGATGGCCATGGCCCCCACGAGGAATCCGAAGACCCATTTGCCGCACTCCGTGCGGGCGCTGGTGACGGGGTCGGTGGCCATGAAGACTGCACCAAAGGCGAATCCGCCAAGAACAAGGTGCTCATAGAACGGTATCGGCGTCTTGCCTACAGCCTCGAAGATGAGCGCCATGACAGAGCCTCCGATGAAGACGCTAAGCATGGTCTTCCACGATGCAATGCCCGTCCAAAGAAGGATGACGGCACCAATTGCGATGGCGATGACGCTGGTCTCTCCGATGGAGCCTGGGATGAGTCCCGTCACCATGTCGCACAACTCCGTCGTCGTCTTCCCATCCTGTCCTATTTGTGCCAGCGGTGTGGCTGCGGTGTATCCGTCAGGAAGCGTGTATCCGAGTCCAAGAATCTTGTCGGAAGCCACCCATACGGTGTCGCCGCTCATCTTCTGGGGATAGGAGAAGAAGAGGAACGCCCTCGTGACAAGGGCCACATTGAAGATGTTCATACCCGTTCCACCGAAAATCTCCTTGGCGAAAATCACTGCGAATGCACAGGCGATGGCCAGGATCCACAACGGACAGTCGACAGGAATGATCAGCGGGATGAGGATGCCCGACACGAGGTACCCCTCCTGGATTTCCTCCCCTTTCCACTGCGCCCAGGCGAATTCGATGCCCAGGCCGACGATGTAGCTGACCAGGATTTTGGGCAGCACGGCGAAGAAACCGTAGAAGAAGATGCTGAAGAAGGTGGCGTCGGCCGGTTTTCCGGCAGCCAGGAAGTTCTGGTATCCCACATTGTACATGCCGAACAACATGGCCGGCATGAGAGCGATGACCACCATGCTCATGATACGCTTGGAATCGATGGCGTCGTGGATATGCGCCCCGCTCTTGGCGGTGGTGTTGGGCACATAAAGGAACGTCTCAAATCCATCGAACACGCTTCTGAAAGCGTGCAGCTTGCCTCCTTCCTCGAAGGCAGGCTTGATTTTATTCAGATAATTTCTCAGTGACATAGTCTAACGCTTTAAGTGGTTACGCATTCTCCTTCCTGAGCATATCGAGTCCCTCGCGCACGATGCGCTGCAACTCGAGTTTGGAAGAGTCAACGAATTCTGCCAATGCGAAATCCTCGGGAGCCACCTCGTAGATACCCAACTGCTCCATCTTGTCGATGTTGCCGGCGATGATGGCCTTGACGAGGTATTCGGGGAAGATGTCCATTGGAATCACGCTGTCGTATTCACCGCTCATGATCATGTGTCGCTCTCCACCCTTGACACGGGCGTCGAGGGTGTATTCCCTGCCCTTGCCAAACAACCATGAGAAATAGCTGCGGTTGGCGGAGAACTCCTTGGTGCGCGGCATGATCCATCCGAGCATCTCGTCGCAGTCGTCGCCTTCGGGGATGGCGGTGATTTCAGAGGTGTGTCCTCCCACATATCCATCAAGCGTGGCGAGTGTACCCGTGAGGGGGTTGCCATTGATGAGCCGCACGTGCTTGCCTGCATCGATGCGCTGCTCCACAAGAGGTCTGAAGGGATATCCCACGCAGACATCGACATAACAGGGGTCGCTCATCTCGCTGCCAGCGAGGGCTACCGTCCTTCTGAGGTCCACCTTGCCGTCGAGGAAGAGCCTGCCGATGAAGATCACGGAGGCGGGGTCCACCGTCCACACCACTTCGCCCTTGTTCACCGGGTCGAGATGATTGACTTGCACACCCACGTTTCCAGCCGGGCAAGGTCCGTCGAAGATGTTGGTTTCCACATCCTTCATGGCGCCAAGAGCTCCGGAGGCCTGGGAAGGACAGATGCCGAGATAGGTCTTGGCGATGCGCGAGAGAGCTGTCAGTCCAGCCTGGAAAGCCTTTTCGTTGCCTTCCAGTTCCACATCGACATCCCCGGTGAGCGGCATGTCACGGAATGCACTAACAAAGATGGCTTTGGGGTCGGCATCCGGTGTTGCGGAGACAGCATAAGGCAACTGGTTGATGTAACCGAACAAACCGGCGTCGAGCAAAGCAGCCACCACAGCCTTCCCATCGAGGGAGGCGGGGTCTTTGACGTCGAATTTCCGGTATTCCTGCTTGCTGTCGGCCTTCACCTTGACACAAAGCAATTTTCTGCGTTCACCCCTGACCACCTCGGTAATCGTACCGCTGACGGGGGAAGCGAAGCCTACTTCAGGGAATTTCTTGTTGACGAACAAGGCATCCCCGGCTTTGACAACGTCCCCCTCACGTACGACCACCTTAGGAACGACTCCGATGAAATCTGCAGGAACCAAAGCATATTCCCCTGCAGGTTTCACATTGTCCCTTTTCCTGGCGGCCTTACCTTTGAGGTTGATGTCTAAGCCTTTTCGTAACTTAATAACATTTGCCATATAATAGAAAAAGTTGATGAATAAGCCCTATATTGACAAGTTTTGGCAAAGTTAACATTTTTTTCCAAATGTCGGTTTGAAAATGTCACTTATTTTTCCTCAACTGCAGTTTTGGTATCATGTATTTCTCTCCCGGTTGCGGATTGTCGTTCCCGTTATTTAGCACGACGAGATAATCCGTGTAATCCGTGCCAAGATAGCGTCTTGCTATTTCCAACAAAGTAAGCCCCGGGGTGACGGTGATGGTGCTGGCCACTCCTACGATGTCATAGCCGCTATAAGGCAGTTGTGCGTTCATCTTCGCAAAATCGAGCTGTGGTGTGTCGGCAGACGACGAAGCGATATCATCGCCCCCTACGGCTTGGCCTGTCCCATCGGCTGTCCCGCTTACAGGAGCAGCCGATTCGCCTGCCTGCACAGAGGGATGGTCGTCAACCATATTGTTCTCCACTACGGAGCCGAGCTCTTTCCCGTCTTCCTTTCCCCTCATCATGAAAAATGCCATCACGCAGGCAAACAACACCAGCGCTGCCACGGCATATTTCCACCAATGGGAAGAGGGAGAAGGCTGGTCAGGGCCGTCGGCTTCTTCAGACTCAGGAGTATTGGCGGCGGCAGAACCGCCGCTTACGGAGAAACGGGAAGGCTGATCGGACGGAGAAGGCTGATCGGACGGAGAGACCCCATCAGCCAAAGAGGAGTGAGCGGACGGGGAGGACGAAGCGACCCCCTCAGACGGGTCGGACTGGCCAAGCGGGGCGGGAGCCTCCTCCTTGAAAATCAGGAAAACCTGCTCCCCATTGTCGTCCTTGGGGCGGTGTGTGGTTGTCTCGACATCCTCAAACTCCACGCCCTCATTGACTTCCACGGGTTTGAAATAAGAGAAAGGATGGTTGATGTCAGCCAACAAACCCTCATCAGGCGTGAAGGAAACCTTGCCATAAATGGCATCGTCCACCTTCATCTTGGCGAGGAGGAAACCTCCCAATCCATCCACCTTCACCAGACAGCCTTCCTCCATGGCATCCAGGATGGTCCTGAAAAACATGACGGCATACTTCCTTGCGGTGATTGGTTTTTCCTCGTGTTGCTGTGCAATGACATCGGCTATGACGCCAAAGACCTTTCCCTTGTCCCTCTCGTCTTCCTCCAACAATGGAGCGGGGATGAACTTGACGGAAAGCCGAGGCGGCACAAGCCATCTTTTCTTGGTGGCTACATCGAGGAAAACATACTCCATATGCTTCTCCACCAAGAATTTGCCGAAATCATTGACAACAAGGCATCCTTCCTCGGCGACTTGGCGTACGAGCCATTTGACGATGGTGTCGGCATACTGTCGCGCCACCTCTTTTGTTCCTCCGGCATTCGCCGCCAAGTTGGTCATGAGCAAGTCGTAATCCATAACACTTCTATCTATTTCACAGTCCCATACAGGTCGAACTCTTCAGAATCAGTGATGCGCACCTCATAGAAGCCTCCTCTTCTCAACGTTTTCCCCTCAATGGGTATGAGCACCTCCGGATCGACTTCCGGCGACGAGAATTGCGTTCTTCCCACGTAATAATCGCCCTCTTTCCGGTCGATGATCACCTTCATGGTCTTCCCCACCGCTGTCGCCTCAATCTCAGCACTGATGTCCTGCTGCAGCGCCATCAGTTGGTTCAACCGTTTCAGTTTCAACTCATAAGGCACGTCATCCTTGAAATGCGTGGCGCTGTAGGTGCCTTCCTCTTCCGAGTATGCGAAAGCACCCATCCTTTCAAACCTTGCCCATTTCACGAATTCCATCAACTGGTCGAAATCCTCCTCGGTCTCTCCGGGGAACCCCACCATCATGGTAGTCCGCAAGGCCAAGCCAGGCACTTTCTCCCTGACATCCCTCACAAACTGGTAGGTCTGCTCCTTGGTGAAGTTGCGCCCCATCCTTTTGAGCATGTTGTCCGAGACGTGTTGCAAAGCAACGTCGAGATATTTGCACACATTGTCGCGCCGGCTGATGACATACAGCAGTTCATAAGGGAACTGGGTGGGATAAGCATAATGCAGTCTTATCCATTCCACTCCCTTGACATCGGCCATCCTGTCGACCAATTCGGCAATGCACCTTTTCCCATACAAGTCCACACCGTAATAGGTGAGTTCCTGGGCGATGACCTGCAGTTCTTTCACTCCCATGGCGACCAAATCCTCCACTTCGGCTATGATTTCCTCCATGGGGCGGCTTCTATGTCTTCCCGTCATCATCGGAATGGCGCAATAGGCGCAATGCCTGTCGCACCCCTCGCTGATTTTAACGTATGCGTAATGCTTGGGGGTGGTGATGCACCGCCTGGCCTCAGGCATGCCCAAGACAGGCTTTCCGAGGTCGGCTATCAATTGTTTGTAGTCGAATTTCCCATAGTACTTGTCCACAGCGGGAATCTCCTTCTCCAGTTCCTCCTTGTATCTTTGCGAGAGGCACCCCATGACAAAGAGTTTGGCTA
This sequence comes from Prevotella sp., assembly GCA_017619375.1. Lineage (GTDB taxonomy): Bacteria > Bacteroidota > Bacteroidia > Bacteroidales > Bacteroidaceae > Prevotella. The sequence continues at coordinate 38,181 of JAFZSL010000038.1, forward strand.
TGCGTCCCTCCTCCTTGGCCTGGGCAAATTCAAGAATGGTGTTGATGCTCTCCTCCTTGGCATCCTGGATGAATCCACAAGTGTTGATGACAACGATTTCCCCCTTGGGGTTTTTGCTGTCGTGCTTGCAGACATAGCCATTGGCCAAGAACTGCCCCATCAAAGCCTCGCTGTCGACGAGGTTTTTCGAGCAACCCATGGTGATGATGTCAACACGGTTCTTGATCATAAGTGCATTATCATTTCTTCCTGTCTCCAAACAGGGAATCGACGAACTGCCTTCTGTTGAAGAGTTGGAGGTCTTCCGTCCCCTCTCCCAGTCCGATGTATTTCACGGGTACTTTCAACTGGTCACTGATGCCGATGACGACGCCGCCCTTGGCCGTACCATCAAGCTTGGTAACCGCCATGGAAGTGATGTTGGTGACGGCTGAGAATTGCTTGGCTTGTTCGAAAGCGTTCTGCCCGGTGCTGCCATCGAGGATGAGCAGCACTTCGTCGGGAGCCTCTGGCAACACCTTCTTCATCACATCCTTGATTTTCTTCAACTCGTTCATCAGTCCCACCTTGTTGTGCAACCTACCCGCCGTATCGATGATGACGACATCAGCGTTGTTGGCCTTGGCAGAGCACAAGGTGTCATAAGCCACGGATGCGGGGTCGGCACCCATCTGCTGTTTGATTACTGGCACCCCCACTCTCTCGCCCCAAATGCAGAGTTGGTCCACAGCGGCGGCCCTGAACGTGTCGGCGGCACCGAGAAAGACCTTTTTGCCAGCGTTCTTGAACTGGTAAGCCAGTTTTCCGATGGTGGTGGTTTTTCCCACACCATTGACTCCCACAACCAGGATGACGTATGGCTTATGGTCGGTGGGAAGGTCCCAATCTTCATTGTCAGAGGAATTGTTCTCCGTAAGCAACGAAGCAATCTCGTCTCTGAGAAGATTGTTGAGTTCGGAAGTGGACACATATTTGTCCCTTGCCACCCTTGCCTCGATGCGCTCGATGATTTTCAGGGTGGTCTCCACCCCGACGTCAGAAGTGATGAGCACCTCTTCGAGGTTGTCGAGCACCTCGTCGTCCACGGTGGATTTTCCAGCGATGGCTTTGCTTATCTTAGAGAAAATGCTTTGCGAGGACCTTTCCAGACCCTGGTCGAGTGTTTCCTTCTTTTTCTTTCCGAAAATACCGAATAATCCCATAATTTATCTATTTTATTACAAAGGAAGTGCAAACCTGGCGAGAAAGTCGGGGATGCGGGATGCTAATCCCCAGACCGCCATGTCGCATCAGAGATTGATGTATGTCAAGCAAAAACTTGTTTTTGGCGGCTTGCAACCTTCCTTCCACATTCATGTGCAAAGGTAGCAAAAAAAAATGTCATAGTTGCAAGAAGTGCTGTTTTTTTTCACAAGCAAAAGAGGGTGCGCGATGCGCACCCTCTTTTGCCATATGTTTCACTAAATCTTACTTCTTGAAGAAATCGTCAACTGCCTCATTGGGCACCATTTGCTCATCAAAGACGTAAGCACCAGTCTTGGGGCTTTTCACCATCTTGATTACCTTGGTATATGCGCGTCCATCCGTCGAACCTTCGTGGAGGGAGGCCACAGTTTTCTTTGCCATATTCTAAAACTTATTTGATTTCTTTGTGAACAGTCATTTTCTTCAGTATGGGGTTGTATTTTTTCAACTCCATACGCTCGGGCGTGTTTTTACGGTTCTTGGTAGTAACATACCTGCTGGTACCAGGAAGGCCGCTATTCTTCATTTCAGTGCATTCAAGTATGACCTGCACTCTGTTGCCTTTAGCTTTCTTTGATGCCATTTGTATTAATCTCCTATCACTTTAATGTCTTTCCAATCGACGTAGCCTTTGGCAACAGCCTGCTTCAGGGCTGCGTCAAGTCCCACCTTGTTGATCATGCGCAATCCGGCTGCGCTGATTTTAAGACTGATCCAGCAGTCCTCTTCCACGTAGTAGAATTTCTTTGTGAACAAGTTCACGTCGAAAGTCCTCTTCGTGCGATGCTTCGAGTGGGAAACATTATTGCCAACTTGTGCTTTTTTCCCAGTAATCTGACAAATCTTCGACATTTCTATCTAAATTTTTGTTTTCGTTTTTTGATACCTATTCCAAACAGGGTGCAAAATTACGAATAATTTTAAATAAAACAAAATTTATTTGCCTTTTATTTTTCCATTTAAAGTTTTTTTTGTTTTTCGCATCCAGTTTTCGCTCAAAACATATCCTTTCCCACCAATCATTTGGCTCTCATACGCTCCGTTTCCTCCCTTTTCCACTGGTAGAATCGGTCAACGAAGTCGAGTTGTTCCCGATTGGGCGTCATGATGAGCGATGCGCCGTTGGAGAACTGCATCGTGGTGGGCTTGTTTTCGTCGAATGACGGCCAGTAGGGCAATCCCTTGCCGTTGGGGTTGCCTGTCTTTGCGAAATTGACCCAGTAGCGCTGCATGATTTCCGCCACAGCAGCCTCGGCAGGAAACTTGTCGGGTTGTGTGAGGAAGGTGCCATTGAGATAGAGGATGTCGTCGGCGTGTGACACCCCTCTCCGCCTCGGATCCCTGGAGAAGCTCACCGTGGAGGGTTGTGCGAGGAATGCGGCGTAGGCAGGACTTTTCCCAGTCTTCGCCTGAAGCCTCACCCATGCGAAGGAAGGCCATGCGAACCCCATGTCACGGAAAGCGTCGCCATTGGCGTGGAAAGCCTCGTCTGGCGTGTTTCCCGGATAAACCTTCAACGCCTCATCGGCGAAAGGTCCGAAGATGCCCTTTGCAGAATTCTTATAATCTTCTGGTTTGACATTTCCTGTGAAGAGCACACCCTCGTCGCTGTTCGTCATCACGATGGCCGGCACATCGTTGTATTCCCCCCGCTCATAGAGTCTGTATTGGTCGTCGGTGATCACATATCCGTCGACACACGGCCAGAAGCCACCGAAGCCGACATTGTCGCCACAGAGTTGGAGTGCGTCCATCTTACGCATTTGCTTGATAGACTTTTTCCCGAGATGTTTCTGGAAGGCCAGCCCCTGTTGCTCTGCGCCTTTCTGCGAAGCATTGACGGCCAGTGACCTCGGCTCGTCGCTCCAAGGAGCAAACGACCCACCGCTCTGGCTGATGACCCCATGGAAAAGCCCCTTGGCCAAAGGAGATGCACACAAGATGCTGCAACTGATGGCACCGGCGCTCTCGCCGAAGATGGTCACCTTCGAGGGGTCGCCTCCGAAGTTGGCAATGTTTCTCTGCACCCACTGCAAGGCATAGATTTGGTCGAGCAGTCCGTAGTTTCCAGAATGCCCGTCCTTCGACTCCTTGGACAATTCAGGATGCGCCATGAACCCCAGCGCCCCGGTGCGATACTCCACGCTGACGATGACCACTCCCCGCCTTGCGAGATGCACCCACAAGTCGCCTCCATAATGCTCGGTGGCGAAGCCTCCGCCGTGTATCCACACCATCACCGGCAGCCTGTCGTTGACGGAGGTGGCCGGCGTTGCGATGCCCAGGTACAAGCAGTCTTCGCTCATTTTAGGATGCGACCCGTCGCGCCTTGACGGTTGTGGCGGCCATGGTCCGTATTCCTCAGCTTTCAGCACCCCCTCCCAGGGTTTTGCCGGTTGTGGAGCCTTCCACCTCAATTCGCCCACGGGTGGAGCGGCATAGGGTATGGCCTTGTAAACAGCCAAGTCGTTGCCTTCCAAGACGGCTTCCAAGTCGCCGGTTTCCACATGTGTCCTCATCACAGGCTGCCCTTGCACCATGGCAATGCCCAGCAGTCCGGAGAGAAAAAGCAAGAACAATCTTTTCATATCATTATCTTTTTGGTTGTAACATCATCATTGCAGATACAAGATGGCTGTTGTCACAGCCCTCTTGCTTTGAGGAGGGAAGAAGGGTCGGGAGCCTTCATCCCCGTGAAATCAGTGAACATCTCCATCAGGTCCTTGGTGTTGCCTCGGCTGAGAATCTTTTCGCGCAGCGCCTGCCCCACCTCGGGGTTGAGCGGCCCGTGTGCCTTGAAATAGTCGGCGATATTGTCAGCCAGGACTTCTGTCCAAAGATAGCTGTAGTATCCGGCGGCATATCCCCCACCCCACACATGGTTAAAATAAGAAGTGGAATAACGAGGTGGAATCTGCGGGTTGAGCAAACCGATTTTCCTCAACGCCTCGGTCTCGAACCCAGATGCTTCAGCAGCCGTGGGAATCTCCTTGCTGGACAGCATGTGCCAAGCCATATCGAGGCATGACGCCGTGAGGTTCTCCCCCAATGCGTATGCGGAATGGAAATTGATGGAATTGAGCATCTTTTCCTTCAACGCCTCCGGCATGGGCTCTCCCGTAACTGTATGCTTGGCATAATGGTCGAAGATTTCCGGCACGGAAGCGAAGAACTCGTTGAACTGTGAAGGCATCTCTACGAAGTCACGGGCCACAGCTGTTCCACTGAGCGTGTTGTACTTGCAGTTGGAAAGGATTCCATGGATGGCGTGTCCGAACTCATGGAAGAGCGTGGTCACCTCGTCCCATGAAATGAGGGATGGTTGCCCCTCCGGAGCCTTGGCATTGTTGCACACATTATATATTAAAGGTATTTGCTGACGCAGCCCGCTCTGCTTGGCGAAAGAGCTCATCCATGCCCCTCCCCTCTTGGTGGGCCGGCGGAAATAGTCGTTGTAGAAGATGGCCAATGTCTTTCCATCCTTGTCGACCACCTCCCAAACCTTCATATCGGGATGATAGACGGGGATGTCCTTTCTCTCCTTGAAAGACAAGCCATAGACCCTGTTGGCGGCATAGAAGACGCCATTGACCAACACGCTGTCAATATTGAAATAAGGTTTCACGTCATCTTCCGAGAAGTTGCATTCCTCTTTCTTCATCTTGGCAGAGAAGTAGAACCGGTCGTAAGGTTGGAGTTGAAAGTCGCTGCCCATGGTCTTTCGCGCATAGGCCTCTATGGCCTTGGTCTCTGCGTCGGCCTTCGGCGCATATTCGTTCACGAGTTGCTGGAGGAAGGCGTATACCTGGTCGGGCTTCTTGGCCATCGTCTTTTCCAAAGAGAGGGAGGCATAGTTGTCATATCCCATCAGTTCGGCCTTCTCAGCACGGAGTTTTGCCACCTCCACCACGATGGGGAAAGTATTGAAAGACCTTTCTCCATCCGCGCGGTGCCGGGAAGCCTCATAGACGCGTTTTCTCAACTGCCTGTTGTCAAGGCTGGCGAGAATGGGTTGCTGGGTGGTGTTGATGATGACGATGCAATAGGGAGTCTTTCCTCCCCGGCTCTCAGCATCCTTCTTGCATTGGGCGATATCAGCCTCGCTCAACCCCGCCAACTCCTCCTCGGTGTTCACCCAGATGACAGAGTTGTTGGTGGCGCTGGGCAGCAAGTCGCCCCATTGCTGTTGCAGTTCGGCAATTCGCAAGTTGATGGCTTTCATCCTCTCCATCTTCTCCGGGGAGAGCAGCGCACCGGAGCGCACGAAACTCTTGTAAGTCTCTTCCAAGAGTTTTTTGTCCTCGCCTTTCAACGACTTGTATTGATGGTCATAGACGTATTTGATTCGTTCGAACAAAGTCGGGTTGAAAGTGATGTCGTTTTCCAGTTCTGTCAGCATCGGCATCACCTTGCGCTCGGTTTCCGCTATCTCCGGTGTCTTGTCAGCGCTGACCAATCCGAAGAAGATGCTGGTCACTTTGTCGAGGAGCACGCCGCTTTTCTCCAAAGCGAGGATAGTGTTCTCGAAGGTAGGTTTTTTCTTGTTGGCCAGGATGGCATCGATTTCTTCCCTCTGCTGTTGTATGGCGGCCTCTATGGCAGGCAAATAGTCAGAGGATTTGATCTTGCTGAAGTCCGGTGCTCCAAAAGGGAGTGTGCTTTGTTGCAACAAGGGGTTGACAGGGTCGTCAGGCCCCATCGTGTCGATGGTGGCTGCTGGTGACTGCAGCATCATGGATGCCAGTCCCATGGTCATCAGTGTTCTTGTGATTCTCATATTCAATTGTTTTTGATGCCTCTGGCATCGTAAATGTTCTTCATCGGGGTTCTAATTTACAAAGATATACATATTTTTTATCATGGCATGTAATATGACATTATTTAACTTTTCTGACAGCCATGCGAATCTGATCTGCGACAATTGATTTTCGGCACAAGAGGGGCAGAATGATTGGAGGGGGCGGAGAAGTCGGACGAATCGAAGGAGGATGGACTAATCAGACATGTCAGGCCATCCCTGTACGCAGATAGGGCAAAAAAAATCGGATGTCTCACGACGTCCGATTTTCAAAAACAAACTACTTAAAAACTAATCTACTAAAACAAATCAAAAAAAATATTCTTAACAATGATGTATCTATGTAATATTCGGTGCAAAGTTAATGACTTTTGTTGAGCAGACAAAAATTTCAGGGTAAAAAAAACACTTCTTTTTACTTTTTTTAAGGGTTTTTTAAGGGTGAGGGCAAAAAAACTTGCCCTCAGCCCTATTTTGTCATGTCAACGTGTCAAAATTACATCATTCCACCCATTCCCGGTGCACCACCCATGGGCATGGCAGGTTTCTCTTCCGGCTTGTCCACGATGAGGCATTCGGTGGTGAGGAACATGCCAGCGATGGAGGCTGCATTCTGCAATGCGACGCGAGCCACCTTGGCCGGGTCGATGACACCGCTCTGGCGGAGGTCCTCATAAGTGTTGGAATAGGCATTGTATCCGAAGTCGCCTTTTCCTTCGCGTACCTTCTGTACGACAACTGCTCCTTCGCCGCCTGCATTGAAGACAATCTGACGCAACGGCTCCTCAATGGCGCGAGCCACGATGTTGATGCCGGTCTGCTCGTCAGCATTCCTTCCCTGCAACTTCTCAAGTGCGTCGAGAGCACGGATGTAAGTGGTGCCACCGCCTGCGACAACACCTTCCTCGATGGCGGCACGTGTGGCGCAGAGAGCGTCGTCCACGCGATCCTTCTTCTCCTTCATCTCCACCTCGCTGTTGGCACCGACGTAAAGCACGGCAACACCGCCGGAGAGTTTGGCAAGACGCTCCTGCAACTTCTCCTTATCATATGAACTGGTGGTGTTGGCAATCTCGTTCTTGATGGCAGCCACCCTGTTGGCGATGTCTTCCTTGGTGCCAGCACCGCCTACGATGGTGGTGGCGTCCTTGGAGACGGTCACCTTGTCGCAAGTGCCGAGTTGGTCGAGCGTAGCATCTTCCAATTTGTCACCCTTCTCTTCGCTGATGACCTTGCCACCGGTGAGGACGGCGATGTCCTCGAGCATGGCCTTGCGGCGGTCGCCGAAGCCAGGAGCCTTGACAGCACAAATCTTGAGGCCGCCGCGCAAGCGGTTGACCACAAGTGTTGTAAGTGCCTCGGAGTCGACATCCTCTGCGATGACGAGCAGCGGTTTTCCGCTTTCGGCGGCAGACTGCAGGATGGGGAGGAATTCCTTGATATTGCTGATTTTCTTGTCGTAGATGAGGATGAGCGGACGCTCATAGACGCACTCCAATTTGTCGGGGTCGGTGACAAAGTATCCACTGAGGTATCCCCTGTCAAACTGCATACCTTCCACCACATCGATATAGGTGTCGCGGCTCTTGCTTTCCTCGATGGAAATGACGCCGTCCTTTGAGACCTTGCGCATGGCATCAGCGAGCAATTTGCCGATGGACTCTTCGTTATTGGCAGACACGGTGGCCACTTGTTCGATCTTGTCGTAGTTGTCATCCACTTTTTCAGCAGTTGCGGCAATATGCTCGACGACGGCATCCACAGCCTTGTCGATGCCTCGCTTGAGGTCCATGGGGTTGGCACCTGCTGTGACGTTCTTCAATCCTTCGGTGATGATGGACTGTGCGAGCAAAGTAGCGGTAGTAGTTCCGTCGCCAGCATCGTCGCCAGTCTTGGAAGCCACACTCTTGACGAGTTGGGCACCCGTGTTCTCAAACGGGTCTTCCAATTCGATTTCCTTTGCCACGGTGACACCGTCCTTGGTGATTTGTGGAGCGCCGAATTTCTTCTCCACCACCACGTTGCGGCCTTTAGGTCCCAGTGTTACCTTCACAGCGTTGGCCAGTTGGTCCACACCGTTCTTGAGGAGGTCGCGTGCCTCGATATTGAATTTGATTTCTTTTGCCATGATGTTGAATGTTTAAGAATGATTACTCTTCGATGATGGCGAGCACGTCGCTCTGCCGCATGATGAGGTATTTCTCTCCGTCGAGTTCCACCTCTGTTCCTGCATACTTGCCATAAAGCACGATGTCGCCCTCCTTGAGCACCATCTCTTCGTCCTTGGTTCCGTCACCTGCGGCGACGACAGTACCCTTGAGGGGTTTTTCCTTAGCTGTGTCGGGTATGATGATACCACCGACTTTTTGTTCTGCTGGCATGGGGAGCACGAGCACCCTGTCTGCCAATGGTCTGATGTTCATTTCCTTAAAGATTTTATGTGTTGATAAATCATTTTCCTCACATCTTATAGCTAAAATCGTGCCAAAATGGAGTTGGCACGATTCACAAGGTCAAAAAATGTCATTTTTGTCAGTGGTGTGACAAACGTGCGAAACATATTGGCCAATTATTTCCTTCTTACTCAGTTTCACCCAACCACCACGGCAATGTCAACGACAAACATGCCATATGATAAAGATCATAAGAGCAAGTCAGGACGCCGTCCGATTATTTCTCGGCTGAAGAATGATTATAATCAATTGTTAATTGTCAATCACCAATTTTATAATAATAGTACCAATAGGTGTCGCCAAACTTTCTCCAAAGCTGCAAAGCGCCCCCTGGATTGTTTCTCTTTTGCTTCATATCCAAGAATTCGTCGAGACGCAACTGCATCGGGTCAGGGGTTTGCTCCACCACCACTTCCTCCTCCTTTTTCTTCTTTTTCTTCTTTCCTTTCTTGACATCCTTCTCCTCCACCTTGGGGGGTGGCGGAGGTGCTGTTTTCTTATATATGGCCAATGCCTCGGCGTAGTGTTTCGGCATGATGGAATCAGGATATGCCTTCTGCACGGTGAGGGCAAACCGCTCGATGTCCCTGTCGATAAGCATGTCGATGAGTTTGTAGTCGAGTCTTGCCCTCGACGACTTGACAACAGTGGCCAGGATACTGTCGTTCAGCAAAATGGTGCGGTTGCCTATGGTGTCGTGCATCAAGGTCTTCCCCTCCCTTACGAAAGGATATTCGAAGAAATGTTCTCCCATGAGTCCTTTTTTCGACAAGGCGAACGCCCTGAGCATGGTGATTTGCGGGTCGGCCACCTGTGAATTCCTGCCCACCTTGATGCCCTGCGCATATTTTCCTTGCTTAATGAGCCTCTCCATCTTCATGCGCTGATGGAATGCTTCGTCGCCGTTGCTTACGATGCCCGTGAGCACCATCATCACCACCATGGCGATGAGGTTGACCCATATGGTGCGCGAAGTGACTCCCGGACTCGCCGGTTCAGGTTCGAAAGGCTCCATCTGCCTGGCCGCCCACACGGCTCCGCAGAAAAGCGCCAAAAGCAGGGGGACCGCCACATACCATCCACCGAATGAGAATCCGAGGTCAATGTTCGAACTCACATCAGTGACGATGGTGAGGATGAGAAAGGAAGGGAAATAAGTGAGGAAATGGGCACGTTTGGACAACTTGGTGAACATGAACACGACCCTTTGCAGGAGGAAAAGCGTGAGGGTGATGAGCACCGCGCCAACCCATCCCACATAATGTGTCTTTCCTTCAGAAAGGACATGCTGCCCCGCCACAAGAACGTCTGTCTGGTAGAAGAGGAGGTAACAGAAGGAGAAGAGGCAGAACGCACATGCGCAAGCCACCACCGTGTACCGTTTTGTTGCGGGCCCTTGTTGGGAGTTGAAGAAGAGGAAAGGCATCAGTATTCGTCCATTCATACAAGGAAGGCGTGAGGCACAGGTGCGTCACGCCTTCCCCTTGTTTTCTGAGATGTTAGTTTTTCTTAAGCACCACTGCCGACCTTGCGGGGATGTAGAGTTTGAGCCACTCCTTGTGGTCCTCCACATACAATGGGTCGAAATTGGTGAAATGCGTTATCGAGTCGTCGGCAAAACCATTGCCTCCAAACTCTTTGGCGTCTGTATTGAGGACGACATCATAAGAGCCTGTGGGGACGAGGAAGCCATAGTCGGTGAACGAACGGGTGGGACTGAAGTTGAAGACGAAGACAAGGTCGCCTCTCATGAATGCGAGCACCTGGTCGCCATCGTTGTGCCAGATTTCCTGTACAGGAGTCTTCTGGAAATTTTTCTGGCTTTTGATGACACCAATCATCTTCTTGTCGAAGTCTCCGAGCCAATGATAGCACAACTCCTTGTTGTCCACAAGGTTCCATTGCCTCCTGGCATACTTGTAGCTCCAGCCGTTGCCCTCCCTGGGGAAGTCTATCCACTCCGGGTGTCCGAATTCGTTGCCCATGAAGTTGAGATAGCCTCCGTTGATGGCGGCAGCCGTGACAAGCCTAATCATCTTGTGAAGGGCGATGCCCCTGTTGGCCATGTCGTTCTCGTCACCTTTCTTGAAGTGCCAATACATATCGGCGTCGATGAGCCTGAAAACGATGGTCTTGTCGCCCACGAGTGCCTGGTCGTGGCTCTCGCAGTAGCTGATGGTCTTCTCGTCAGGCCTTCTGTTCTTCACCTCCCAGAAGATGGAACTTGGCTTCCAATTCTCATCGCTGAGTTCCTTGATGGTCTTTATCCAGTAATCGGGAATGTTCATGGCCATGCGGTAATCGAAGCCATAGCCACCCTGTTCGAATTTGGCAGCCAGTCCCGGCATGCCGCTCACCTCCTCGGCGATAGTGATGGCATTGGGGTTGACCTCATGGATGAGTTGGTTGGCCAACGTGAGGTAACAGATGGCATTGTCGTCCTCATGGCCGTTGAAATAGTCGCCATAGTTGCAGAAGGCTTCTCCCAAGCCATGGCTGTAATACAGCATGGAGGTGACACCGTCGAACCTGAACCCGTCGAAATGGTATTCCTCAAGCCAGAACTTGCAGTTGGACAAGAGGAAATGGATGACATCATCCTTTCCATAGTCGAAGCACAAGGAGTCCCAAGCTGGATGTTCGTGCCTGTCACCGGGATAGAAGAACTGGTTGGGGTCTCCTGCAAGATTGCCCAGTCCCTCGACCTCGTTCTTTACGGCGTGCGAATGCACGATGTCCATGATGACAGCCACGCCGTGCTGGTGAGCTGTATCGATGAGTTCCTTGAGTTCCTCGGGTGTGCCGAACCTGCTTGAAGCAGCGAAGAACGAACTGACATGGTATCCGAATGAGCCATAATAGGGATGCTCCTGAATGGCCATGATCTGGATGCAGTTGTACCCGTCCTCTATGACCCTGGGGAGCACGTTGTCCTTGAACTCGGTGTATGTCCCCACCTTCTCAGCATCCTGTGACATGCCGATGTGGCACTCATAGATGAGCAGCGGGTTGACGTTGGGTTTGAACTTGGCTTTTTTCCACTCATAGGGTTTCTTGGGGTTCCACACTTGTGCGGAGAAAATCTTGGTGTTTTCGTCCTGCACCACCCTCTGGGCCCATGCCGGTATTCTCTCCCCTTCTCCTCCGTTCCAATGCACGTGCATCTTGTAGAGGTCTCCATGCTTCATGGCCTTTGAAGGCAGTTTGAGTTCCCAGTTGTCAGACCCCTTGACACGTGTGGCGCGGTAGGTCTCATTCTCCTGCCATCCGTTGAAATCTCCCACGAGGTAGATGTCAGTCGCATTGGGCGCCCACTCTCTGAACACCCATCCCCTTGCCGTCTTGTGCAGTCCGTAATAGTCGTAGCCAGAAGCGAAGTCGCGCAAGGTGGTTTTCCCATTCCTGGTGAGTTGGTTGATTTTCCATACTGCATGGTCGTGTCGTCCTTTTATGGCATCCTCATAAGGTTCGAGATAAGGGTCCTTGGCCACCAATCCGATGTGTTTTGGTGTCCTTGGTTTCCTCGTCTGGCCTTGTTTGGCTTCCACTTTCTGCTTGTCCATGCTCTTGGTTGTCTTTTTCTCTGCCATAATATGTCGTTTTTCAATGATTTGTTTTCTGTTTCGGAGCCGCCATCGTGCACGACTTCATCAAGCATATCCTATTCGTTTTTCCCGTCAGTTTTTCACTTTGAAGATGGCCTTTTTCAGTTCCTTATCTTGTGAGATGCAGGGCGCATGACCGTCCTGTGGGAAGAAGATGGCGAACATGCCAAGTTGGCAAGTGACGTGGCACATCGCCTTCACGCCGGGGAACAAAGCCATGTCTTTAGCGGCATCATACCCACCCTCAGGCAGCAGGCATGCGGGAGCGTATCCATAGGTTTCCTTTCCGGAGATGGGCACTTGGATATCTGTCATCACTTTGTGCGTTTCCAGTACCGCTTCTTCTTCGGTTTTCCCCTTTGCCACTTGTATGTTGACAAAGACCTCGTCGCCCTTGATGACATGCTTGCCCGGTTCCAATGCGTTGAGGTCGTTTTCTTTGATGAACTCAGCCACCAGCTTGAAGAGCGGGTTGACCGAGAAGTATTTCTCCAAATTATCCAGTGTGTCGATAATCATGGTTAGGTATTTTGAAGTTTGACATTTTAGTCATTGTATCTGACACCGTCGACGTAATGCCCTTTGGCAACAACTTGGCCACTTTTGTTTTTCTCCACGAAATTGCCGTCACGCTCTCCATTCTTGTAGCTTCCGACGAAGATCTTGCCGTCCAATCCCTCCTCGCTGCAGTTGCCGTGCTTGATGCCTCTGTGGAAATATCCGCGGAACCTGGTGCCGTCATGGTAATGGATGGTCATGAGTCCGTCGAACAACCCGTTTTTAAACTCCCCTTCGAAACGGTCCCCGTTTTTCTTGGTGAGTTTTCCCTGACCGTGTTGTTTGTCCTTATACCAGTTGCCAATATAGACATCACCATTTTTCCATGTGTAGGTGCCAGCTCCCGAACGTTCCCCCTCGAGGAATCTTCCACTGTAGACCTCTCCGTCGTGATATTTGAGTACGCCCAGTCCCTGGCGCTGGCCTCTGACATAATCACCTTCGTAAACATCGCCATTGGCATAGTAGTACACCCCTTTTCCATTGGGAAGGTCGTTCTGCCACATGCCGACATACTTGTCACCACCCTCGTAATAGTTGGTGCCTTTGCCGGAACGCTCGTTGTCCACCCAGTTGCCGGAATAATACACACCGTTTCCCCAGTTGAACACCCCGTGCCCATTTTTCATGTCGTCCTTCCACATCCCTTCATAGTATTGGCCAGAAGAGAAAGTATACTTTCCTCTACCTTCCCTCTTGTCCTTCACCCACTCTCCATTATACACGTCGCCATTGTAGTAATACATCACTCCATGGCCTTCCTGATAGTCCTTGAACCAGAGTCCCACATACTTGTTGCCGTTCATGAAGTAGAATGTGCCGTGACCATGCTGCTGGTCCATCACCCATTGCCCTTCATACTTCTCCCCGTCGGAGAAGGTATAGACCCCCTGGCCTTGTCTCTTTCCTTTCACATATTCGCCGACATAGACGTCGCCGTTCTTATATTTTGCCGTGCCCTTTCCGTGAGGCTTGCCGCTGAGCATCTCACCATTGTAGGTGGCCCCGTCTTTTGTAGTACAGGTGCCGACGGTGATGTTCTGAGCAATCGCCAATGCAGGAATCATCAAGAGCATAAAGACAATCAATTTTCCAATTTTCATTCTTTCTTCGGATTTTCACCCCAAAAGTAGTAAATTTTGTGGATACGATGAAAAAAAAACGATTTTTTTATAACTTATTTGCTAAAAGAACATATTTTGGTCATTTTTCGGATATCGGCCCCCAGGTTGTTCAAGCATGTCCGCCTCCACTCAATTTTCCATCAATCCATTCCAATCTTTCATCTTTCATTTTTCATCTTTCATCTTTTTTGATTACTTTTGCAGCCGAATCAGAGGATTGTCATATTTTGGAGAACATCGAAATCATGCTGATACTCCTTGCCATCGTCATCGTCGGTTATGTGGCGGGCAAGTTGAAGTACATGGGAGACGATTTTGACCGTCGCCTTTCCAACATCATCATCGACATCACCTGTCCCGCGCTCATCTTGTCGTCGACGATGGGCGGGAAGTTCCCCGACCGCAGCCTCATACTGCCGCTTTTGGGCATCAGTCTGCTCACTTACCTGCTACTCACCGCCGTGGCGTTTTATCTTCCAAGGTTGCTCACACAAAAAAGCGAAGACCAGGGTTCTGTGGGATTTGCATTGATGTTCGGCAACGTAGGCTTCATCGGATATCCCATAGTAGGCGCCATCTTCGGACATCAAGCAGTGTTCTATGCCGCCGTACTCAATGTGGTCAATACGCTCTCCGTCTTCACCGTCGGCGTAATGCTGGTCAACGGGGAGCGACAGCGTCTGGCGTTCCAACCCCAAATCCTGGTCAGCACACCGATGATTGCAGCATACCTCGCCATCCTCATCGTCGCTTTCGGCATCGACGACATACCAGAGGTCATCAGCCAACCCATCACGATGATCGGCAACATCACCGTGCCTGGCGCCTTGTTGATTATCGGTTCTTCGATGTCGAAACTCTCGTGGCGCATGATGCTCGGCTCACGTGTCGTATATGCCACCACCGTCTTCCGGCTCCTCATCCTTCCCCTCCTCCTATATGGCATCTTCCGTGTCGTAGGTTTCGACCCGTTGGTTATCAACATCAACACCCTGGTCATCGCCATGCCAGTGGCAACATATGGCACCATCCTCTGTCTGAGGCACGGACGCGACACCACCCTCATCACCGAAGTCACTTTGATCAGCACTCTCCTTTCCGTACTCACCATCCCATTGGTGGCTCAACTGCTGACAAGATAAGGATGTCAGAACAACGAGCGTAGAAGAAACCAGACGACGGGAACGAGCAAGGCGGGCAACAGATTGAGCGTCCGACAATCCTTCAATTGAAGGAGAGACAGACCGCTACCCGTGATGAGCAGGCCACCGACTATCAACAACTCCGCCATCAATGCGTCGCTGATGGCAGAAGCCGAAATGTGTGCCACCAACCAGAACATCCCCTGCCAACAAAAAAGGACTGGAGCAGCCAACACCATGCCTATGCCATAGGTGGAAGCGAACACCATCGATGACACGAAATCGAGCGTGGCATTGGTGAAAAGGAAGGTGTGGTCGCCTTTCAAGGCGGAGATGACAGGGCCTAGCATCGACAAAGGGCCTATGCAATAGAGCAGTATGGCAGTGGCAAGACCGTCGGCAAGACGGTTCTTCTTGCCCTCTCCTTGTTTGGAAAATTTGTCCACCAAGCGTTTGAAACGCCCGTCGATGTCGAGAGCAGTGCCCACCACACCGCCCACAGCCAGCGAGACGATGAAAAGCACAGGATACTCCGACTCCTTGAAATGCGAAATGGTGGCGTTGAGGCCGATGGCCAGCGATGCCAGTCCCAATCCCGTATATAGCACCTCTTTGTACTTGTCCTTGATGCCACGGTGCAGCAACGCCCCGATGATACCCCCCACGATGATGGTGGCGGTGTTGACGATGGTTCCTATCATTATAATAGTAGAAAAGAAGGCAGCGAAGTAAATAAAGTCATAGAAGTCATTGAAGTTATCGCAACGCTCGAAATTAACGACATTACCCTGCCAAATGCAGAACGACCTTCGACAACTCCGACCATTCCGATAACTTCGACAACTTCAAAAATTCCGAAAATCCGAAAGGGATACCTTCTTGATTAGAAGGAATCCCCTATGACATTGATGAAGTCCATGGCCTTTTCCAATTTCTTGAAGATGTTTTTCTCCATCCTCGAGACCACGGCGAACTTCACGCCCTGGTTGTTTTTCCAAAGTTTCATCAATTGTTCCTTGTCTTTTTTCGGTTTGCAAATGGAGAAGGTGGGACTCGCCTTGTCCAGATGGAGGGTGGCGATGCGCTCACTCACCTCACCATTGTTCACAATGAACACGTCGAACCATTGGTTGCTGCGCACGCCGTCGTTGGTGCCAAGGTCGATGTAAACCATCCCCGCACGGTTGGGTTTCTTGGGGTCGGGTTCAATTTTCGTGATAAGTCCTACCAGGGCGAAAGCCTCCTCCGCCACTTCATTGAAATCGCTATCATAGGGATATTTCTGACAAGCCTGGGCGAAAGCGTCCGCATAGCTCTTTTCCGACTTGACATAAGCTGTTTTCGTCGATCCCTGCGCCAGCACCTCATTCGTCTGGGTGTTCTTGATGGCCAAGACGTAATGGAAATCCACCCTGTAATAGAACTTCCCGTCTGTAGAGTCCCGGTAGGTGTATCGCTTATAGTTCTGGATGACGGTAAGCAGTTTGTTGACGCAGTTCCTGTCCTCCACCGTCTGCACCTTCGGGTTTTCGTTCACCTTTTTGATAAGAGGTGCACGCATGGCCGCAAAGGTGGTCTGTTCAGTACTATTGCCGCCATTGGAAAGGATGGGCGACTCGACATAAATTTCATTTGTTTTTTTTGTGACGTCCAACTGTGCAAAGGCCGTACCGGCAAGCACGCAGACCAGGAAGGTTAAAAAGCATCTTGTCTTCATTGTCAAAAAAATTATTGATATCGTGCACAAATGTACATAAATATTTTGGATTTATAAGCCAGTCGAGATAAAAATGTGACAAATTGCCCCGAATTGGGCCTTTTGCTCAAGAAATCAAGGCGCACATACGCTCTATCCTAATATTTCCGTGCTCTTCGTCACATTTTTTGTTATATTTGAAGTGTGATAATTAACTCTATGTTAAATCTTCAAATTTGTAGGCCTTTTTGTTGTTTTTATGTCAAAGAATGGGGCTCGGTTTGTACTGAGCCCCATTCTTTTGACATACCTACGGGTATTGATTACTCTTCATAATAAACGGCATTGAGCGTCATGGTACCGCTATACAGGCTGCATACGCGTAACCAAATGATGTCGCCAGTGCTAAGGTTCAGGAAAAGACCCATCAAAGCAACTGTAATCATACGGTTTTCATCATAATTTCACCGAACTTTACGTTCGTATCGAAAAAATTTATAACTTTGCGGACAAGATGGATTGAGCCTTCTTCTTCAGTAATAACGAAAAATCCAAAGATATGAAAACAGCCTTATCAACCAGTTTTGTCCGAGCAGCCATGACGCTGCTCATGACGCTATGTTTGACAACCACCATCCATGCAGGGGTCTTTGCCGTGTATTCCAATGACAACCACGCCCTCTATTTCACCAAAAGAAATGGACTGGAAACAAGTTTGTCACAAGGTGGTCTTTTCACTCCAGCGGGTAGCAGTCGTTCGTTGAATGTCGCCTGGTACTATCAAATCGAGTCTGTTGACGCTGAGAACCCATATTGGGGTGGCAGGTCGGACCTTGGCGAGGTGCAAAAAGTGGTGTTTGAGTCTTCTTTCGCCGACGTGAAACCCACGATGCTGCAAAATTGGTTCAAAGGCTTCAGCGGGTTGAAGAGCATGGATGGCCTTGAAAACTTCAATACCAGCGAGGTCAGGAACATGAACATGATGTTCGCAAATTGCACCAGTTTGGCATCGTTAAACCTCAATTATTTCAATACGGCCAAGGTGACGACCATGAACTCCATGTTCCATGGGTGCACCAATTTTATCTACCTCGACATCAGTAGTTTTAACACTGCGAATGTGACCAGTATGACAGGAATGTTCGCGATGTGCCAACAACTTGTAGGCATCTATATCGGTGATGGATGGACTACTGCCAATGTGCAAAGTTCCGGGTCAATGTTCCAATGGTGTTATAAGATTGTCGGGCAAGATGGCACAACCTACGACAGCAGTGTCACGGACAAAAGAAAGGCCCATGCCGGTCCTGGGGGATATATGCGAAAGGAGACATTGTACCAACCTGCTGCAGTATATTGCGCCGACACCAAGGCCATGTATTTCACCAGGAGTTTCAACCCAAACAATGGCTATTACTCCCCCGAGGGTGGCAGCGAGTCATACTCCGTCACAGCCTATTGGACCGATACCGACGTAACGGCAACGGGTGAATATCCTGAATGGTACGACAACTACAGCATGAAAAACAACGTGACCACGGTTGCCTTCGAACCATCGTTCAACTTCGTGAAACCCATAAGTACAAGAAGATGGTTCATGGATTTCACAAAACTATCTTCCGTGCTGAGGATGAACAACCTGAACACGAGCGACGTGACAAACACGGAGGCGATGTTCTATGGATGCGTCCGGCTCACTTCGCTTGACCTGACAGACTTCGTTACGGGCAAAGTCACGGAAATGTCCTCCATGTTTGGAAGCTGCACCACCCTCACCACCCTCGACTTGAGTAGTTTCGACACAGGCAAAGTGAATCAAACCGCCTATATGTTCAAAGGCTGCTCAAAACTTAAGAGCATCTACATCGGCGCCAAATGGAACCTCTCAAGAGTAAGCAATATCGGTTCCATACAGATGTTCCAAAACTGCACCGACATCGTCGGACAGGACGGCACCACCTATGACAGCAATTACACGAACAAGACCAAGGCCCATGCCGATGCTGGCGGCTATATGCGCGTTCATACCACACCGCTCACCTTATACGACGACAGCGACAACACCTCGTTGATAGCCAATGCGACGGAATCAGGCGGCTATTACGATGTCACCCTCTCTGGCCGCATGCTCTACAAGGATGGTTCGTGGAACACACTGTGCCTGCCGTTCGATCTCAAAGCCACACAGATAGCGACGATGCTCGAGAGTCCCGAAAAGATCATGACACTCGATGATGCATCCATTGCCAATGGTACGTTGACAATGAATTTCAAGGAAGCCACTTCCATCGAGGCTGGCAAACCCTATATCATCAAGTGGGCAAAGGCTGACGGTTACGTCAACGACAAAGAGCACAACCTTTATCAGCCGACGTTCAAAGCCGTGAGAGTAAGCAAGAACCTTACCGACATCACCACCGACGTCGTCACGTTCAAAGGTCTTTACAAACCACTCGTCATCGCCAAGTCCGGCGACAGGGGCAAGCTATACCTTGGTGCCGACAACAAGCTCTACTTTGCTGAAATATCCTTCAACATCAATGCGTTCCGTGGCTATTTCCAGTTAAAGGACATGGTCATCTCAAGCCTGGGCGATGTGAATGGCGACAGGAATCTCAACGTGACAGACGTGACCTTGCTCGTGAACCATATCTTGGGCATTCACGAAGGCCTCTTCATCCTCGGGAACGCCGATGTCAACGGTGACGGACAGGTCACCGTGACTGATGTGACGGAAATGGTGAATCTCATCCTCAACAACAACAGATATATCTATAATGTAGTGGTTAACGCCGACGGCTCTCCCATCAGTTTTGAAGATGGTGGAAGTGGACCCGCCAGAGGAAAGAAGAAAGAATAGTAGCAGAGGTGTTGTTACGCGTTGTCAGCTCCATGCCGAACTGGACGCCTGGCAAACAGGGAGGGAAGGCCGTGCGTGTGAAATACACATTACCCATAACTTTCAACTTGAACTAAACGAAAAGAAATATTCTACGGACTATTTGGACTCAATGGACTGTGATGGAAAGTCCGAAAATTCCTTATCGTCCGTAGTATTTTTGTATATTACACGAATTTCCATCAATTATCCATAAATGTTTTTCATATTATATGCCATTTTTTCCATACCTTTGCATGACTCATGGAAAAAACGAGAACTTCCATATTCCAGAGACCCGCATGGGTGACGGTGTTTGCCTTGACGGCGGCAATAGCATGGGGCTGGGCATTCCCACTCATCAAAGTGGGATTCAATGCCTTTGGCATCACGACGGACATGACGGGCAGCAAGATGCTCTTTGCGGGCATCCGTTTTGCAGCGGCAGGCCTGATCATACTCTCCGTTGCCCGAAGCAGTGAACGTTCCTTCAAGACAACCGCAACGAATGATTGGTGGTTCATCCTTGCCTTTGCACTGATGAACACCACTCTCCACTATTTCTTCTTCTATATCGGCATGTCACATAGCGAAGGCTCACGGGCGGCCATACTCAACTCGTTGAGCACTTTCCTCGTGGTACTGCTGGCCTGCGCTTGTTTCAAGAGTGACAAACTGACCTCACGGAAGATAATTGGCTGCTCCATAGGGTTTTGCGGAATATTGGCATTGAATCTTGGCGGAGCCGAAAGCGGGCTGTTCACCTGGTTAGGCGACGGCATGATCATTCTTAATGCTTTTTGCTCTGCATTCTCTGGTTTGATGACCCGCGGGCTGAGCCGCCGTGTGGATGTGTTCGTAGGAACGGGTTATAGTCTCACCATTGGAGGCATGCTGCTCGTCGTCCCAGGGCTTGCCTTTGGCGGTACGCTGCCCCAAGTCAATTTGCTCGGCATCGGCTGTCTATTGCTTCTCATCGCCATTTCTGCCATCGGATTCGCCCTTTACAACAAGCTGCTCAGCTGCAATCCCGTGGGAAAGGTTGCCATTTACAACTCGCTGATCCCCATAGTAGGAGCTGTAACGTCGTGCCTCTGTCTTGGTGAGAAATTCCATCTGAAATACGCTCTAGCCGGAGGACTCGCCGCACTTGGCATATATATTATCAACAAAGGAAAGAACTGATTATTTAACTCCTTATAGTTGAAGTGAATGCGAAACATAAAAATATATTATAAATTATCCTTGGACCGCTGGAGATTGATGGTTTTGCTCCTATTTGGGGTTTCCGCAGTTCATGCCCAGCCCGACAACGTGGTGCGTGAGGACACCCTGGAAGGGGTTACCGTGATGTCGCGAACAGCGCAACGCCGGCTGGACGAGGTGCAGGTGGGCGTGGAGCGCATCGACATAGTGACCCTGAACAAGACCCCCGCCCTCTTCGGGGAGCGCGACATCACCAGGTCGCTGCAATTGCTCCCCGGGGTGAAGAGCGAGAGCGAGGCTTCAAGCGGCTACGAAGTGCGGGGAGGCACCTCCGCACAGAACCTCATCCTGCTCGACGGAGCAACCATATACAACGCCGGCCATCTCATGGGTCTGATTTCCACTTTCAACGACAACGCCCTTAACAACGCCGCCTTATACAAAGGTCTTGTGCCAGCCAATTATGGAGGCGCCACCTCGTCGGTCTTCGACATCAGCACACGGGTGGGCGATATGAGCAAATTCCATTTCAATGGTTCCATCGGTCTTCTCTCCACCAACGTGTCGGCTGAAGGCCCCATCCAGAAAGAAAAATCTTCCTTTCTCTTCGCCGGCCGCAGGTCCTACCTCGACCTGTTCCTCAAAGCCACGAAAGACTACAAGGACAACACCCTCAACTTTTACGACGCCAACCTGCAACTCACCTTTCGCCTGTCACCACGCGACAGGTTGTCGTTCACGTTCTTCAGGGGAAGGGACAACATGGGGATAGAAGACCTCATGGACATGAAGTGGAGCAACACCACAGCCAATGCCAGTTGGCTCCACAATGCCAACAGCCATCTATACGCACATACCCAACTCACCTACAGCGAGTTTGCAGACAATGTCGGCATAGACATGATGAACATCTATTACACGATGAAGGGTTTCATCCGCCATCTCACCTTCCATCACGACCAACGGTGGATGCCATCTAAGAAATTCACACTCAGATACGGGTTGGAATCCACCTACCTTCAACTGTTATCGGCGGAGTGGGACATCAACTTGCTCCACCAACGGGAGAAACGCGACGGATGGAGCAATGCCTTATGGGTAAGCCAAGAACTCAACATCAACGACAGGTTCACCCTCTCTGCGGGGCTCAGGCTGCGTCTGCACTCCGTCCTCGGCGGCGCCCCCTACTATGAGGTGAGTCCAGACGGCAACATCACCAACACGACCACCCCCGAGAAATGGCACGTGGTGAAGACCTACTACAATCTTGAGCCCCGCCTGAGCGGCAACGTCAAACTCTCACCTCACCATAGCCTAAAAATAGGCTATAGCCGAAGCACGCAGGACATCCACGCCATCAGGGCAGGGTCGATGTCGATGCCCTTCGACCGCTACGCCATGACAAGCAACCTGCTCAAGCCGGAAACAGCCGACCAAGTGGCTATGGGATGGACGGGCATCATCGGGGATGGCGACTACGATTTCAGTGCCGAGGGGTATTACAAATGGGTGAAAGACATCTACGACTACCGTGACGGGAAATCGTTCTATTCCGAGATAGAGATAGAGCGGCTCCTGCTTGGCGGCAATGGGCGTGCATACGGTTTGGAATTCTGTGCGCACAAGAACAAAGGGAAACTGACGGGATGGTTGAGCTACACCCTGTCGTGGTCGCAGAACAAGATAGCGGGCATCAACAACGGAGACTGGTACACAGCTTCCAACGACCGCCGCCACGACATCAGCGTCATCGGCATCTACAAGGCTAACGACTTGTGGGAGTTCACCGCCATGTGGCACTACAACACAGGGCAAGCCCTCACCGCCCCCAGCGCCAAGTATGAAATTGACGGGCGCACGTTCTACTATTATGCCGAACGAAACGGCTACCGTGCACCTGCCAGCCACCGCCTCGACCTTGGCGCCACCCATACCAAGAAATGGCGACGTAGCACACACGTATGGGCGTTCGGCACCTATAACACCTACAATCGATACAATCCGCTCGTCATCAGGTTCGAGAACGACGACGACAAGCCTTCCGGCACGAAAGCCACGCTTTTTGCCATGTTCGGCATCGTCCCATACGTTTCATTCACCGTGAAATACTGACTATGAAAAAGTTGACGTCCATCATCACCCTCTTGTTCCTCCTCGCCTCATGCGAGAAGGAAATCGACATCCATTATCACGAGATAGCCCCCATGGTGGTCATCGAAGGGCAGGTGACCAATGAGGGCACCGAGGTGTCGGTGAGGCGTTCGCGCTCCGTCACCGACTCCGTCCAAGGCGTCTCCCTGCCAGGCGCCACCATCTTCATCTTTGACAACGGCGTAGAGCACCGCCTCGCCTACGACCCGAAGGACGGCTGCTATCGGTCGAGTCTGACTGGCGTGGAGGGGCACAACTACCGCATGACGGTGGACTTCGAAGGGATACGTTATGAGGCGACATCCACCATGCCGGCACCCACGGCCATCCTTTCCTCCAAATTCTATTGGTTCAATATTCTCGACGAGCGTTTGCTGGTGTACGAACTATGGGCGACGGACCCAGATCCGGAACAACGCAACTATTTCCAATATCGCGTCGACCGCCACTCCTCCAATCCTCATGTCACCCCGAAGATGCAAGGCAGGCCATACCGATGGAACGTCTTTGACGACCGAGGCAATCCTCCCGACCGCATATATCGCGACATCCACTGCATGATGGAACAAACGGCCCTCGAAGACAAGGAGGAAGACTGGGAGCGAATCCTTTACGATGGCGACACCATCACGCTCAAACTCCAAACCATCGACCATACCGCCTATGAGTATTTCAGGACGTTGATTTCCGGTCAGGGCGAGGGTGCAAACCCCGTAAGCAACATCTCTGGAGGTTGCCTTGGCTATTTCATGGCATCAAGCATCACCCACGCCGACACACTGATCCTCCACCTTGATGAAGTAATGGATTACGAGATGCCAAAATAGAGATATTTGGAGATATATTGGAAGTGATGGCAGGAGATAGAAATACTGGTAAAAAAAACAGAAAGCCATAGAAAACAAAAAAAGCGATGACCTTCTCAGGCGACCGCTTCGAATCTTCAATAGGTATTAGTTTTTTTTAAGGTAAAAAGATTGTTTTCAGGATAACGATGCAAAGGTAAGCCATTTTTCTTAATGACCAAAATTAATCAATCCTTTTTTTCAGGCAAAAATAATTGTGCGGGCGCACAATTCATTTTTTAACAATTTTTATGATAAATATTTGCGTAATCGATTGAATAAAGCATAAAAAATGTCAATGATTAAAGATTATCTTCGAAGTAAAAAAATTAGAGGAGTTAAAGAATTCAAGTTCCGCATTCGCTCAACTTTCAGGAGTTAAAGGGGAGTTAAAAGGAAGTTAAAGGGGAGTTAAAGGGACATATGCTCACTTTTAACGGCTTTTTTCAAGGAAATGATGTAATAGTGACTTCATTAAAACCTCCATCACGCCTCATTTTTTCCTACTTGCGGAACTTAAATTAAAGAAATTAGCGACATTAGTTCTGCCTTTGACAGAATAATGTCGCTAACTTCAAGCGAAGCGGTAACTTCGATATCTTCTTTATCTTGCTAATCTCACCTGACGAATTTGCAGGACACCTTAGCGGCTTGGTCGTCGGTAGCCCTTGCCACGTAGAAGCCGGCGGGCAGATGCCTTACATCCAAGCGTGCTGCTCCATGATTGATGTCCGCGGTCTGCTGTTCGACGAGCCTTCCATCATAGGTGTAGATGTCCACCTTCGCCCATTTTCCTACTTCGCTCTTGATGCAGAGTTGCTGTGCAGCATAATAAATACGGAAGCCGTTTGCCGCAGCGATATACGGGTTGCGGATGTCAGACAAGTCGCCCTGTTCCACCTTGACCATATAACTGGTGAGGATGTTTGTCTTTTCTATGGTCGGAACGTTCATCAAGTAGATGTCTGCCGTGCCGTCGGGATAGCGCCCCACGGTGGAGTTGCCGTCATGCGGCCCATATTGCAGGATATCGCTCCAACTGCCATTGGAAGCCGTCAACACGACGGCGCCCTCCTCTCCAGCAAGTTTGAATGTAGCGTGGAGCGCCTGGTCGGTGGTCTCCAACTTGTCACACCAGACGACAAGATAGCCGTGTGCGGGAATGATGGTGCTTGCCGATGTTCCCGCCTTGGTGACCTTGTACTTGAGCGGTTGGTCGAGATTGTCGGAGAGATACATTCCTTCGATATCTACATCCTCGTCAGTGGTATTGTAGAGTTCCACCCAGTCGTTCTTCTTCCCGTACTCATTGATGAGGGCGTTATTGGAAGCGCTCACCTCATTGATGCAGACGGGATGGATGCCCGCCTCAGTCATCTCCTCCGGTGTCATCTCCCTATAGCAAGCCGTCAGCGACAAGTCACCATCTGGCAATTGGATACTCGCTTCGGTGGAGTAATAATTTGTGGTGGCTGCGTCGGAGGCAGTGGTGGAGATTGATGCATCCCAATAGAGGTCAGTGGAACTCGCGCTATTGTTGTGCACCTCCACCGCGATGGTGTTTACACCGCTGTGGAAGAGACCAGGGGCTAATTCCATCGTCCCCGTGTCGGGGTTGTTCGGTGCGTAAGTGGAAGCGTAGGTGTTGTAACTCACATGTCCGGAAGGCATGTTGTATCGTCCCGCCTCGGCGCCGTTGATATAGATGATGAAACCATCGTCGATGATGTAATGGAGCGTCACCTTGTCGTTCGCCTTCGGTGCGTTGGGGAAATCGACCTTGATGCGGAAATAAGCCGTCGGCCGCTTTTGATTGGCATTATTGCCATAGTCGAGTGTCGTGCCGATGTAGTTCTTCCCATAGCCTAATGGTGCAATGCCGGTGTGCCATCCGTTCTCATTGTAGGAGGGCGAAGTCCAGTTCCTATTGTCGAGCGAACCCGCGTCATAGTAGTTCCACATCGACTTGTAAGGCATCACCGTGGACTCTTCACCATAGCCGTTGGTCCATCCTAGGAACACATGCCCGGCCGGTGCCACCGCCTGTAGCGTGGCAGGTTGGAAGAGGTGTCCATTGAAGTACCCCGTGGGCACTTTCATACCGTTGACGAGGATGTCGGCATCCTCGACGTCGCTTTGCAACGTGACCTTCTGAGGCGTGGTATCATAGAGGTCGAACATCCAATAATTTCGCAGGCTGTTGATGGCCTCTGAGTTTCTTCTTCGCATGAAGTTCTTGATGCTGTTGGCAGTATTGTCCGCCGACCTACCTTCCAATTGCATGGCAGGATTGACCCTCGCCACAAGTTGGTCAACGATATCGACGGCCCTGTTGGCCTCATATACGCTTCCTCCCATCAAGCAGAAAGTATCGATGAATTTCTTTCTGAAGGATGCGTTTTCGAGCAAGTTGCGGAAGAGGGTGACGAAACGTATGGGACCTTGTATTCGTCCGAGCGATGTAGGATAGAGTTGGTCGAACGTGTACCATTCCTTTGACATGAACGTCCCGAAGGGGTCACCTGATTGGAACGAGCCGTCGAGGTCGAAATAGACGAAGCGGAACTTCCCATTGTCCCTGTTGCGGAAGCCTTTTACGTTGTTCTGCGGCCAGTCCCAGTTGGCGAGGTAGAACTGTCCTGCCATATAATTGACATATTCATCGATGTCCAGCATCTGGCAGATCTCGGCATAGACATCGTTGCTGGCAGCGTTGACGGAGAGGTTGTCCACGAGTTCGAGGAAGGCCTCATCGGTGCCACATTTCTGGATATAGCCGGAGTCGGGCGACATCTCAAACTGGTCTATCTCATCCTCGTCCCATCCGTAGTTGGCATAGACGTAATGCTTGTTGTTGGGTTCACGCACGTTGAGCACGCCGATGTACTGTCCGTTGATGAATTCATGGACGGGTTGGTAACTCTGCACGTCGATGTCCACCCCCGACGACTGCACGATGTACTGGAGAGCCGCGTCCTTGATGCGGCATCCTGTGTCGTTTCCTCCGTTTCGAATATGCAATGTGCGGTTGCGAATGTATGGTTTGTCCTCGAAGAAGGGATAAGGCAGGTTCTTATTTCCACCCAATTCCTTGTTGCCCTTGAGTTTGAAGGCATGTGGAGTCCAGGCTCGGCTCCATCCGCCGCACATCTCAAGGTTGACATCCTGGTTGAGCACCATCTCCCCGTCGGCATCGAGGTAGGATAAGTTGACGGGGCGCTCCCAGTCCATATTCCAATTGCATTTCGACGACTGTCCATTGCCGGGCCTTCCGTTGACACCCCTGACATACACACCGATGGAGTCGTCGTAGAGGAACCTGTTGTCACTAACGACAGAGACGACGGGCAGGGTGTAGTCACGATTGCGCTGGATGTAGGAACGTGTGGTGACCCTTGAGGGGAGCATGTCGTCGGCGAAGAGGCGGAAACGATAGCACTGC
Source organism: Prevotella sp. (assembly GCA_017619375.1). Taxonomy (GTDB): domain Bacteria; phylum Bacteroidota; class Bacteroidia; order Bacteroidales; family Bacteroidaceae; genus Prevotella. The sequence goes on from JAFZSL010000038.1 coordinate 65,324, forward strand.
GTCTCGCTGACATTGAACTGTCCCGTCTGACTGGTGTCACCATTGCGCATGGTGGGCAGCGAACCGTCGGTGGTGTACCTGAGGGTGGTGCCCGCCGGTATGGTGACATTCACGCTGAGGGGGTTGTTGAAGAGTTGCGAAGGTTGGTCGACGACAGGTGCGGCGAGTTGGGTGTCATAGAACTTGGAGGAGGCGTTAGACTTCCCCGGCGTGGCATCGGCCGTGAATCCCCAAGTGTCGCCACCGTCCGTAGTGCGTGCATAACAAACCCTTTCCATGCTCTCCGGGTATTGCACAGAGGCAATGACCTTTTCCCCGTCGCTGAGGAACAGTTCTCCTCCATCGACATCGAGTTTGAAGGGTGCTTGAGCGGGGTTGAGATTGTTGCTGTCAAACCATATGACGCGGAAGCCACGAGCCGGCACTATTCCCACGCTTGAAGGCATGCACCATTTCTTAAGGTTTGCCGCGTCGTCGCTCAAGTATAATCCCACCAGTTTGGTGGCTTGCCTTGTAGGGTTGTAGAGTTCCACCCACCCGTCGAAGTTGAAAGCAGGGCTGATATACTCGTCGATATTGGAGGCCATCACCTCGTTGATGACGATGGCATCATTGGATGCTCCTTTACCCACACGCACCGTCACCGATGCGCTGAGGTTGGAACCATCGCAGGTGGTGGCGGTGATGGTGGTGACACCGTCGGCAATACCAGTGACGCGACCAGTGTTATCGACCGAGGCTACACTCTCGTCGGCAGATGTCCAGACGACGTCCTTGATGAGTGCGTTGTCAGGCTGTATGGTAGCGGTGCATTGGGTGGTCTCCGAGACGATGATGTCGGCCTTCTCAATGCTGACATCGATGCTTGTGACCTTTACGATTTCGCCGGCGTACTCCAACTTGAAATTGTCGAAGCAGCACCAGTTGGAATAATTGGTGTTATAACAATAGAGTCCTATGGGCATGTCATTCTCTCCACCGGGGTGATAGAATACGAGGCTGTTGTTATATGCTCCTCTTGAGAAAGCCTCCGCCGCCGATTCCATACCGTTTGGGTAATAAGGGCCTCCCCACCAACTGGGGCTCCAGCAGTTGGTGGAATAGTCGTCAAAAGAGAAGGAGTATATGCTGGAGACCGGCCTTGAATCATAGCAGCCTCTCAACATCCCGGTAATGTCTTCATTTCCATTGAGGAAAGCCTCATACGCCACATCGTGGTCGCCTGTCCTATAGAAAGCCTGAACGGAGAGTTTGTACCACCCCTCAGGCATCCCCTTGAGAGTTTGGGTAAATTCATAATAGCCGTTCCAGAACTCAAAGCATTCATAGCCGACCGTTTGTGAGGAGGCGCCGGAATTGATATCCCAACCGTCGGTCCTGTTGTTGTCGAATCCGGGATTGACGAGGAAATAGTCGGTGAGGTCCATCCATTCCAAAGTGTCAGGCACCACGGTGACAGTGGCAGAAGCCTTGAGGTTGGAGCCATCGGTGGTGGTGGCGGTGATGACGGCGGTGCCGACACTGTTGCCATACACTTCTCCGTTCCTTCCCACAGAAGCCACCTCCGGGTTGCTCGACTCCCATGTCACCTCCTTGGTGGCAGCGTTTTCCGGCAAGATGGTGTACTCCGCCCAAGTCGTTTCACCGGGTATGATTTCCGACCAGGGGATAGTCACTTTCAATTCTGAAGCCAGCACGAGTTCGCCATCGTATTCGAGTTTGAAGTTGTCGAAAATGCACCAGTTGGAACCTTGATAATCGAAGCATTGTAATCCGATGTCCATATATTCCCCGTCAGATGAGAACTCAAAGACATTCTGGTATTCACCTTCTGCGAATGCGTTGGATGCCGCCTGCATGTTATCGGGATAGTAATGTTTGTCATCGGGCGTCCACCACGCACCATCATACCTTCTTTCAAACGACTTGGAGAAGATGCTCTTGATGGGTTGCAACGCCTCATCACCTGCAAAGATGTATGCGGTGACCTCTTCCTTTCCGGCCTGATAGTCGTTGTAGCAAACCTCAAAGTCGGCACATCGATAATAGCCCTGAAAGGTGAAACGGTAGTTGCCTTTCGGCAGTTGCAGGTTTTTGAAGAAATAGAAGTATCCGTTCCAAAACTCAAAACATCCATAATTGGCTGTCTGCGATGATGCATTGCTGTTCCAATCCCACCCATAGCCCGAATTATTGTCAAAGCGAGGGTTTTCAAAATAGATGTTGGTGACATCGACCCATTCCGCCTTGACACCGATGGCCGACGCCAAGAGGAATAAAGAAAACAGATAGTTTTTTAAATTCATTGTCATTTTTTGATGAAAAGAACACGAGGCTTGAACCATCGTCATTCTCTAATTCGATAATTCGGGATGAAAACCGCTATTTCTTGACGGTCTTGATGGCTTTGCCGTCCTTGACCTGGATGACGATGCCTTTCTGGTTGCCTGCCGGCTGTCCGCTGATGTTGTATGTCTTGATATCCTGACCGTTGAAGCCCGGCAAGGTGATACCCTCGGGATTGTCCACGATGTTCATGGTGAGTCCGTCCCAAACGTCCAACTCTTCCATCCCGTCCAGGGAGTAGATGATGGCGGAATAACTCTCTATCTTCGGACGCTCCTCTCCCACCTTCATCCAACAGCCGTTGTCGAGCACGTAGGTTCCGATGGGCGCCCTGGCTGTCGTTTTGAAGAAGCCCCTGAGATTGTTCTGCGTGGCATAGGGCAGCGGTGTACTGGCCACCTCGCCATACTCATAGAAGACAATGTTGTCGGTGTCGGCGATATAGATGACAGGCTGCCCAGCCTCCACTTGTTCCACCTCCTGCAAGGCTACCTTTTCGTGTGACGCAAGAATGCCAGCGATGACATAGCACCTGGCTCCCTCCGACACTTTGTAGGCGTAGGGTAGGCAGATGGTCTTCCACACTCCCGGTTCTGCAGCGTGCTTGTGTATGGGGTGGAAGCGCAGCACGAAGTCGGTGGCGCACCACCATCCCTCACGCTTGTCGCCCATGTTGTTGGGGTCGCCAATGGCGTGCCAGGCATTGTCGATGGCTCCTTGCTTCGACCCGAGGAAACCGATGGTGACTTCCCCACCCTCTTCCACATACAACGGCGTAGTGGTGAGCGTTTGCCAGATGTCGCCCACGGAGGTCAGGTCGAAATAGTCATATTGCAAGTTGGGAGTCACGGCGGTGTCGCCCTGGCAGACAAGGTATCCATGTTGGTCGCTAAGGCAATAATGCTGCGTGGTGGCCTTGCATTCCAACATGTAGAGACCTTCCGGCAACTGTTGGATTTTCTGCCTGACCTCCATGGTCTGTGCTTTCCCTTGCGAAGCGCTGACGTTGCTCCACCAAGCATTCCAACAGGTCTTTCCACTGACGGTGTTGAGTCGTTGGTCACCACCCTTGTATGTGCCCACCTTCACCTCCCATCCGTTGGATGAAGCGAACTTGGGTTGCTGCGGTTGCACCTCTGCCTCGGTGGTGGGGAAGAAGGCCTCGAGGGCAACTTGGAGTTGCTTACGGGCGTTGATGGTCTGCTCGGCAGTGGCGGCGTTGCCGGCCATAGCGAGTGCTTCGTCAAGGCTTTCCTTCCCCTCGAACCGCATGTCACTCACCGTACCGGCGACTTTGACCAAAGAGTCGATGACCGTTTTGTCGCGCATGGCAGTCAGCATGGCTTCGATGGCGTCTTGTGCAATGTACAGAGCCTCGTCGTCATTGGAGGCGACGGTTGCCATCTTGGAGGACAAGTCGGTGTTGAGGTCTTCCCATGTGGTGTTGGTCTCCATCAGTGCGTTGGCTTGCACTTTGGCTTTCTCCACACCGTCGGCCACGGCCTCCTCACGGGTGTTGTAGAGCGGTCGCAGTTCGATTTTATCCAACTGTCCCTTGGCATTGAGCCATCTGAAAGCGAGGAGGGCTTGCTCGTAGTTGCCGCTATTGAAGGTAACGGTCTGCTTCAACCAGTCGGATGTGGAATTGAATTTGGCCACGTTGATTGTCTCGTCATTGCCATCCTTGGAAAGACTGAACCTAAGGTAGATGCCGGCGTTGCGCGAGGCTATGGAGAACACATAATCCTGATTGGGTTTCAAGGCGACGACTTTCTTGAGCGATGCGGCGTGGTCCACACCTCCCGACCCGCAAGCCTGGAGGTAGGGTCCACCATCATGTCCACCCTTCTGCACCACTTCGAAGTACGGCATTCCGATGGGCGAACCGTTTCCCGAGGTCCAATCATAGAAACCCAGGTCGAAGTCACCGTTGACGAAGACGTTGCCACCCGCATATTTTTTCCCTCCGGTATCGATGGTGATGGCATCGCCCACATCGATGTCGTCGCTGGTGTAGTGGTCCACTCCGAGAAGGTCGACGATGTGCACCCTGTAGGCAGCGCCCTCGGGGGCATTCTCATCGACGTAGGTGTAGTTGGCAGCCGTTTCCTTCATTTCCACGACAGCAATGGTCTCCCATTGTCCTCCCCTTGCCTTGCGCTGCACTTCCATGAGTTGGTTGTATTCCCCATTGAGGTCGCGCCAGGTGATCGTGCTCCTGCCCTCCTCCGTGGTGACCTTGAAATTAGAAAGGCCGTATTGACGCGGGAGGGTGGGAACAAACTCATATTTGCCGTTGTATCCCACGCCGGTGTTCATACTGGCATAGTATTCTCCCGCGGGGGTGAGGTTTCCGTTCCAGTAAATCTTTGAACAGTTGGCTTCACTATTCCAATAATAGTAGCGCTCAATGTAGTCCCAGGAATTAAGTTTGGTACAGATGCTCTTCACGGCATCCCTATTCTGGTTGAGTTGGGCGGTGGTGGGGTTGTCACGGTTGGCTCCCGTGGCAATGCCGAAGATGCCGTTGTTGTTCCATGAGGCTCCCCATACCCATTCGGAAATCCAGACGGGGCGTTTGTAGGTGTCCACCCACCCCTTGATGTTGTTGAAACTGCCTTCTGTCCAGTAGCAGTGAAGATCGATGATGTCGCATCGCCATCCCCTGGCGTCGATGGAATCGAGGAAGGCACGGAGGTGGTTGAGACTCCCGTCATGTGAGGAAGGCGAACAAAGTCTCATGCCTGTAGCCATGAGGTTCTCCCAATTGTTTAGGATTTCGTCCACGCTCTGCGGATGGTCATCTGCGGAGTTTCCGGGTTCGTTGTTGGTTTTCATATGAGGAGAGTATCCCACTGAACCGCAGGCGCTTGCCGAGGGCCAGTCCTCGTAGATATGGTGTGGCACACACTCCACGTCGGGACCGCGGTCCTCTCCCAGACTGAAGGAATAGCAAGAGGTGACGTTGAGTTGTGCGCATGGGTCGGCCCTTGTGTCGTTGGCGATGCCTGACTTGCTGGTGTCGTTCCACTTAAAGATGCGGTAGGAGGAGATTCTTCCAGCAAGTATGGTGGGTAGTTCCGCCATCTCGATGTCGTTGTCGGCAGCGATGAAGCATCGGCTGTAGCCTCTTCCACGTGGTTGGGTAGAAAAAGTGACCATATAACCTCGCTTGAGTTTGAAACTCTGTATCTTGTTGTTGAGTTTCTCGGCAGACAAGGTGTTCATGAACCCGCCGCTGTTCTCCAAACCGAAGTCATTGACGGCGGTGCCCCCGAAATTTTTCTCGGAAAAGACAGTGAGCGGTTTGAAATTGGCGGCATAGGGCATGATGATGCACCCCCTGTTGTGTATCTTCACCTGGCAGTTGGTGTTGTTGACCGCCCTGACGCCGTTGATTTTCACGTGTGAGAGCCACAGTGGAGCCTTGGAAGGTTTGACCGCCTCGAGTATAAGCACGGCATGTTCGGTGTTGACGATGTCCACCTCGCCGTCGTCGGTGAAGGGCGTGCTGGAGGTGATGACATAATCCACATTATCGGAAATGGTGACGTTGTTGGACACTTGCACCACTCTCTGTGTCGTATTCGCGGAAACAGCAAGCGCCATCCCCCAAAGAAGGAGGACAATGATTGAAATGAAGGAGAGTTTTCTCATATGGTCTTGGTAGTTTGGTTTTGCTTTGAGAGACGGGTTAGGCGGAAGGCGCCGAGTCGGGGTCCGAAAAACGTGTTTCGATACATTTTCCGCACCATGCTTGCAAAATTACGCAAAAAAAATGAAACGACTTATATAAATAGGTTATTTTTTTCTCTCATGGCCATTGGAGGGTGTTGAAAGCGAGTTTTCCTGACAATCAGGCTAACCTTTCTCACCTGTGACAAAAAGCATAGACCATCCCCAAATTGTTCAATGAACCCATTCAATGCGAAACTGTTAATAAATACAAAAAGGAGGTATGTAGATAGCCCGTGTTTGAAAATGATAAAAAAAAAGACTATCTTTGGGGAAAAATCAAATCCTGCAGACCTATGAAATTAGGAAATATTTTTACATTATTACTACTTTTACCACATTTTTCCACCTTATGTTCAGCCCAAGAAGAGCGCATACCCTCTTCCAGCGACAACCTCTCCCCTTCCGCTCCCGGCGTAGGTGTCGTCGCCTACTCCATCTATGACGCAGGCCAACGTTTTCAACCCACCTGGGGCCTCGACCAAGCATGGATCAGCGAGCAGAATTTCCGCAAGGGTGTCAACCATATGGGAAAGGAAAACATCGGCATAGGCCGCTCGTGTTTCCGCAACACTAAACCGTTGGTGAACGACACCGAACTGGCCTCCGACCCCATCAACGCCCTCAAGAGACGCAACGGCATCTTCAACATCCTGAGCGACACTCTTCCACTCGTTCTCACCTGTGACCAAGAGGCAGGCGTGGACGCCTATTACCGCACGGGAAACACAGCCAACGTAGACCATTGGTCGGCCAACATCAACGCCCATGTGAAGTGGCTTCAAGACAACACCAATCACCGCGTCGCCGGTGTCTCCGTGTTCAACGAGCCTGACTACTGGACGGAAGAGGGCGCCACGACCACCAACAGCAGAGACATCGCCAAGACACTGAAGGAAAACTACCCACAGATGGCCAACGTCGCCATAGTTGGCGGCAACACGCTCAACGACGACAAAGCCGCCCAATGGTATAATGTGGGCAAGGCCTACTACGACTGGGGCAACACCCACCAACTGGCTGGCTCGATGGACAACTACAAGGCCTTCTACCAACTATTGGCACTTGACGGGAAGGTGGGCTACAACGACGAGATGCACAACGTGGCAGAGGCATTCATCGGCTTGGAGAACGGTATGACCGTCGGCATCTGGTGGGGCTTCGACAGCCGCGCCAGAGGAGAATTCTGCGACATCAGCCGCCATGGTGTGCGATTAGGATATGCCGACAATCCCGGCAACTGGACAGCAGCCACCGTATATCGCCATGACAACGGCAAAGTGAAAGCCTTCTTGGGCAGCAGCGAGCGCCAAGCCTACACCACCTCTTACCGGTTCATCTGCACCGACCACGACGTCTATTATGACGGCATGGGCCCCACCCGCGAAATCACACAAGTCATCCACGGCGGCACAGGATACCAGAAAGGACAAAAGAACGCGGAGCGTGTGTTGGACATCACTTGGGGCGACGACGTTCAGCCAAGCTTCATCAACGGCACCTACAAGATCATGAACAAAGCCACCAACATGCTGGTGGCCGAACATGGCGAGTTGAATGGGAATCCCAACATCAGCCAAGCAAACGACAACGGGCGAGCCAACACGCAATGGGAGGTGACACCCGTGGGAGACACGGTGGACGGCGACTACAGTTTCTACGACATCAAATCGGTGAACGACGGCAAGCACTGGGACGTGCTCAACTTCGCCACGACGAGCGGTGCCAATGTAATCTCCTTCGGCACCGGCACACCCTCAACCAACCAACAGTGGTACCTAGAGCACGCCGGTGACGGATGGTACTACATCAGAAACCGTGAGAGCGCACTTTACCTGACTCTCACCTCTTCCAACCGCGTGCAAGGAATGAACATCAACCAACAGAACCTATTAGAAGACCCCACACGCCAACTGTGGCGCTTCCTCCCCATCGACGCCTCCTGTGAGACCGTGGCACCTGCGGCTCCCAACGGCCTGACCACCACCTCGCAAACCGCCAGCATATTGCTGGAATGGGAGGCGAACACAGAGACCGACCTCGATGGTTACATGGTGCTGCGGGCTGAGAAAAGCACCAACAAATGGCACACCATTGCGAGGAAATTGAAAACTACGAAATTTCTTGACAATAGTTGCCATCAAGGCATCGTTTACGAGTACTGTATCAAAGCCATCGACAAGAGTGAAAACCAATCGCCTGCCTGCGAGAGCGTAGAGGCAACAACCACGGGTGAACGCGCGATGATAGCCCACTACACCTTCGACGACAACCTGTTAGATGCCACGCCAAACCAGATGGACGGAGCCACTTATGGTACACCATCCTTCATCGTCACCAAGGTGGAAGGCACCAAGTCGCTTAATCTCAACGGAACGTCGCAGTTTGTGCAACTGCCCTATGAAATAGCCTCCAGCGAGGAGATTACCTTTGCTGCATGGGTGAACTGGCGCGCAACCAGCACTCCGAAACAACGGTTGTTCGACTTCGGCAACGGCCCTGGACAATATGCATACCTCACTCCTTCCTACAGCAATGGCGTGGCATTCGTCATCAACGATGGCAACGGCGAACAAGTGGTGGAAAGCAACACCAAACTGCATTCCACACGATGGAAGCACGTGGCTGTCACTATCAGCAAAGGGGCCACCACCATTTATGTGGACGGAGAACCCGTGGCCACCTCCACCAGCCTCACCGTGACACCCGCCGACTTGCACACCACCATCAATTACATAGGACGCACCCAACAAGGAAGCACGTCCATGCTGAAAGCCTACGTTGATGATGTCCGCATTTACAACTACGCCCTCAACGAGGAGGAAGTGAAAGAAGCGATGAATGCCGCCACAGGCATCAATGCTCCAGAAGCAGCCATCAACTCCGCAGAAACACCTCTCTACGGCGTGGACGGCGTCCGCGTGAGCAAACACCACAAGGGCATCGTCATAAGCAAAGGAGGGAAGAAGAAGATTGAAAATTGAAGATTAAAAATTGAATTTTTGGAGCAGTGAGAGCAGAGTCAAGCTTGCTTGAACTCTGCCGAGTCGCGACAAAAATCAGCGAAGCTAAAATGAAAATTGAATATATCAGGCAACCTGCCATAAACACTATAAGACCCGCCACAAGGACGGGTCTTTTTCTTGCCCACCCTAATGCCCCCAGTGGTATTAGGAGTATTAGGAGCATTAGGAATACTCGGAATACGATAGGACTATAAATTTTGTCCCATTCCATAGAAAAATGAGCATTTCTGAGGTATTAAATGTAAAAAATACACCATATCGAAAAAAAAAAGCCAAAATTAGTTAATCGTATCATTTTTTTTATTATCTTTGCAACTAGAAGTAAGGGATTGGCCACGACAAGCCCCATGAATGACACCAAATACAAAAACAGCCTTTGGCCACCACCCCAAGGGTCATCATTGTCAACACCATCCTAACACTTTTAGCATCAACTTATTACCTTGCTTTATCCGAGACGCATGTGAATGTTTGAACGGTGAAGCAAAACAGTACATTAAAAAACCTATTTTTTCGTGCACCTGTCAACTCAGTTGCAGGATATTTATTAACTTTATTAATTTTAACCTTTATGAGATTTGCAAAACTACTCCTTTTAGGTGCAGTGCTTCTTTTGGGAAGCAGTGCAGCAAAAGCTGTTGACGAAAATGTCTGGGCTCCCCCAGCAGCGCCAGCAGAGTACGCGAGCATGGTCGACGGAGAAACCTATTATTTCTACAACGTCGGCAGCAACATGTTCTTCACCCAAGGCAACGCCTGGGGCACACAAGCCAGCGTGGGCCACAAAGGCTTGAAAGTGAGAATCGAATCGGTGGAAGGCGCCGAAGGTGTCTATCACCTGACCGATTACTGTGAGAGCAAGAGTGCATGGCTCTGGGTGTTCTTTGACAATGCAGAGAGCATGTATGTTGACTACAACGGCCAGGCCAACCACCTCTGGGAAATCACCGACATAGGTGCCCAGACCTACCGTTTCTCACCCTCTGCCATGAACCCCGACGTGAACAACAACCTGTTGTATTTGGGACTCAACCGCACCAACGACCCCACCACCACCGTCCTCACTGCCAACAACACGGCTGAAGGTGGTGCATTCATCAATTGGAAATTGGTGCCTGAGGCTTACGGTGAGAGTTTCTTCACCGAGGAATACGCCGCTTACTGCACCCTGTATGACGCCGTGATGCAGTTGAAGGACCTCCTCAACAAGGCCGAGTCCATCGGTGCCAGCGTGGCCGACCAGATTGCCGTCTATAACAACACCAACAGCACCCTTGAAGAAGTCAACGCCGCCATTGCAGCCGTGAAGGAAGCCATTCAGAAGCGCGAGGGCGAACTGATTCAAGAGGATTATGCCAACGCCAGCGTTGAGAAGCCAGTCGATGTGACGAAGCTCTTCATCAAGAACCCCAGCTTCGATGGCAACGACCTCACGACTGGATGGAGTGGAGACGCATTCGGAGCTTACAACGGCAAAGAGAACGCCGAGCACTACAGCAAGAACTACAACACCTACCAGGAACTCAGCGAACTTCGTGACGGTGTTTACAAACTCAGTGTGAACGCATTCTACCGTGCCGGCAACGCAGAGCCCGCATACGAGAACTACAAGGCAGGCAACAAGGAGTCAAAGTACGCCAAGGTGTTTGCCACCAACGGCACCGACAGCATCACCGCCGACATCAAGTCACCCTACACGGCAGGCCTGACCGCAGCAATGTCCACCGGCACATGGAGCTCAGCCACTGACGCAGAGACCGGCGAGACCTTCTGGATTCCTAACAACATGGTTGCCGCCGACGAATTCTTCCATGCCGGCTACTGCAACGACAACGACGTGTTCATCGCCGTGAACAACGGCTATATGAAGATTGGCGTCCGCAAGGACATCACCATCGGTGGCGACTGGAGCATCTTCGACGACTTCTCACTCACCTACTACGGTGACAGCGGCGATGCTTACAAGCTGATCCTTGACAACATCGAAATCACTGACTACAGCAACCTCGAGGATATCTACACCTACTCCTACCTCGACGCTTACAACGCAGCCGTAGCCGCTGTCCAGACCGCCAGCACGAAGGAAGAGATCATGGGTGCCATCGCAGCCATCCAGCAGGCTTCCAAGGATTTGGAGACCAACATCGGCCTTTGGAAGCAAATCATCTCACTCCGTGAGGAAGCCTACAAGGCAGCTGCCAGCGAGGACTACATCGAGTTGTTCCGCACCGACTGCGGCGAATGGGCTGACTTTGAATGCGAAGACCTTCTCGAAGCCCGCACCGCCACCAACGAGGAGTTGGAGGCTGAAATCGCCAGGGTGAGAGCCATGATCGACGAGGTCTATCGTCACCCGAACGGCACCGAGGTTGACATGACCAACCTGATGGTGAACCCGAACTTCACCGAGTATGGAGAAGGTTGGACACGCGAGGCTGCCTCTGGTGGCAACGTGACCGCCGGCGGTTTGGCCAGCAACCCATGCTACGAGGCATGGAACAACGCCAACTTCGACATCTACCAGAACGTGCAGAACGCCCCGAAGGGTGTCTATCGCATCTCCGTGCAAGGTTTCTACCGCTACGGCCGCACCGCCTTCCAAGCTTACCTGAACGGCGAGCAATACACCACGAGGGAGACCTGCCCGGTGTTCGTCTATATGAACGCCAACACCACTCCGTTCACCAACGTCTATGGTGACCCGGTTCAGATTTACGATGCAGAGTTCTATAGCGCCGCCAACGACGCCACCTCAGAGCAACTTCCCGACGGAACCACCGTTTACTTCCCCAACGGCATGCAGAGTGCCTCCATCGCCTTCGGTGCCGGCATGTACACCCAGTCGGCTTACGGCCTCGTGGCCAATGACGGCGATGTCATGCGCATCGGTGTCAAGGGTTCCTCCAACCAGTTGGGCGACAGCTGGTCAATCTGGGACAACTTCAAGATCACCTGGTGCGGCTTCAAGGCCGACGTGGTGAAGCCCGTACTCGAGCAAGCTATCATCGATGCAGAGAACGCACTCAACGGCGCCATCGGCAAGGATGTCGTAGGCGACCTCCAGGCTGCCATCGACGAAGCCAAGGCCGTGGTGAACGGCGACGACGGCGAGGCAATGTTCGCCGCCCTCACCAAACTCTTCGACCTCCAGGAAGCTGTGAACGAATCGAAGGCCCTCTTCGCAAAACTTGTTGAAGCCAATGAGGAACTGGCATCCGCCCTCGGTGGTGCCGTATGCTCTTCTGACATCATCGGTGAAGCAGAAGCCCTCATCAACTCCATCAACACCGGTCTTGAGAACCACTCCTTCTCCAACAGCGACGTGGAAGGACTCCTCGAGCAAATCAACACCATGATGCACCGTCTGGGCATCCCGCAAGACATGGCCAGCGCCTCCGATGCCAACCCCATCGAGTGCAGCACCATCATCATCAACCCGGCATACGCTGCTGGCAACGACATGGGCTGGACAGGTGGAGCAGCAGTCAACGCCACCTCTTGTGACGCTGAGAAATTCAACACCAACTTCGACTACTTCCAAGTGCTCTCCGGCCTGCCCGAGGGAACCTATCGTGTTGTCGTGCAAGGCTTCTACCGTGCCGGCTATGCAGAGGAAGACTACAACGCCCTGATGGAGAATCCTGCAGCCAACAACAACGCATTCCTGTATGCAGCTGCCGGCACTGACACCGTCAGCGTGCCACTGAAGCGTCTTTCCTCCGAGGCTCTCGTGATGGAAGGCCTCTCCGACGGGTGGGTATATTGCAATGAGGACGCATTCCTGGCAGTGCCCAACTCGATGACCACCGGCGGTGACGCCTTCTGCACCTACAACCCAGATGGCACCGAACTGCTCTACTCCGGCAACAACGTCGTGACGAAGGTTGGCGAGGAAGGCAAGCTCGTGATTGGTTTGAAGAAAGACATCCTCATCCCATACGACTGGACCCTTTGGACCAACTGGCAGCTCTTCTACTATGGCAAGAACAGCACCCTCGAGCCGAGCGACAATCCTCTCAGCATCGAGCAGCTAAACAGCGGCAACGTAGTGAGCAGAGAGTTCTTCACCATCAACGGCACACGCATCAACGGCCTGCAGAAGGGCGTGAACATCGTGCGTGAGACCATGAGCGACGGCACCGTGCGCGTGATGAAGGTGAGTGTCAAGTAATCACAAAACCATTATTCACTGAAAGATTGAATATCTGATGAAGTCAATCTCCATGTGACAACAGAACAAAGAAACTGGTGGCAGGCGACCAATGCCTGCCTACCGGTTTCTTCGTTTGTTTCAAAAAGGGCCTGACAAGGTCGAAAAAGCAAAAACGACCGAACTAAACATGGTGTAATTTACAAAGTGATTCTTACTACCAACTCCGACTCATGAGACAAAAACAGACAGACAGCATCATTTGCGGATGATGATGTCCATCTGAAAAAGAACATCATGAAAATACACCTATTTTATATATACACACAGAGTCCCTAATGGAACAACAGCCTGTGATGACAAGAAGTAATGACAACCTAAGATAATTCAAATTCTTAAAAAACTTAATATCAACATCAAACGACTATGAAACAGAAAAAGTTAGGACACATGTCGTTCAAGCGGATGGCTCGCTATGCGCTCATAGGCTGTGGTCTGCTGATGGGAGTATGGTCGCTACAGTCCTGCGAGGACGAGTACCTGCTCACCGGCCAACCCTCATGGTTGGGCAACTCCATCTACGAGCAGCTGCAGAAAGAGGGCGAGTACAACACGCTCATCCGCTTGATAGACGACTTGAACCAGACGGAAGTGCTGAGGCACACGGGGTCGAAGACCCTTTTTGCCGCGAACGATGCCGCATTCGACAAATGGTTCGCCACCAACTCCTGGGGCGTGAGAAGCTACAACCAGTTGTCAACGGCACAGAAGAAGATGCTGCTCAACAGCTCCATGATCAACAACGCGTACCTGATAGAATTGCTCTCCAACGTGAGTGGCGAGCCTCCCCTTGAAGGCTTGTGCATGCGCCGTGAGACCGCATCATCCATCTACGACTCCGTCTATGTGATGCGCCCATCGGAAATGCCAAACACCGAGTCATGGTGGAAATACATCGATGAAGGCAAGAGCATTCCCATCATGAAAGATGCCAATGCCGCTCCGATGATCCATTTCCTCCCTGCGTTCATGCAATACTACAACATCACCAGCGAGGATCTGAGCATCCTGACCAACCACCAAGCCACCTCCATCAACGAGGCTTGGGTTGACGGTATTCGTGTGAGCGAGCGTGACATCACCTGCAAGAACGGCTACATCCACAAGGTGGACGGCGTAATCGAGCCATCACCCAACATGGCTGAAATCCTGCGCCAACATCCGAACATGTCGATGTGGTCGCACCTGGTCGACCGTTTTTCCGCTCCTTATTTCGACCAAAACGTCACACGCGAATACAACCGTCTTTTCAACAACGAGGACTCTGTCTATGTGCTCCGCTATTTCAGCAAGCGCTCCAACCGCGGCGACGCCCTCACCACCACCCCCGACAACTACGCCGCCAACGCCCTGTTGTCATTTGACCCGGGATGGAACCACTACATGTATTCCAACACGATGGACTATGACCTGCATTACGACGCAGGCGCCATGATAGTGCCTACCAACGAGGCATTGCAGAAATGGTGGAACAACGAAGGCCGAGACCTCCAGGACGAGTATGGTGATTGGGACAACATCCCCGACGCCACCTTGGCCAAGTTGATCAACGTGAACATGCTGCCTACATTCACCAACGCCGTTCCTTCGAAATTCAACCAAGTGCTGAACGACGCCAAGGAAGAACTTGGCATCAAGAAGGAAGACATTGACTCCTGCTTCATGGGCTGCAACGGCGTGGTCTATCTGACCAACAAGGTGTTCACCCCCGCAGAGTACGCCTCCGTGGCCTACCCCGCCCTTGCCCACGCCTCCACGATGAACGTCATCTACTGGGCCATCGACGAATTGAACTTCCTCCCCTACCTGCTCTCCATGGACTCGAGATACAGCCTTCTGCTCCCCACCAACGACGCCATGATGTGGTACATCGACCCCGCCTTCTACGGCAAGGTGGAGAATGCCACAGGCCTGGAAGCCCCCTCGGTGCTTGAATTCTATTACGACCCGTCGAAGGCTGCCAGCAATCGTGTCCAAGCCCGCCGCTACGCTTGTACGGTGGATCCCGACGGCAACATTGAATTAGGTTTGCGTACCCAAGCCACCGTCTCGAGCGACGTCATCAATGACCGTCTGAAAAGATTGATGGACCAACTCATCATCGTGGGCGATGTCGAGGACGGACATGAGTATTACAAGTCGAAAGGCGGCACCCTCCTCCGCGTGACAAGAGACAGCGAAGGCCGTCTCGCCTTTGCAGGAGCATGGGACACCGAGCACAACAAGGTGCTCTCCGTCAACCCCGATGAAATCTACACCAAAGTCAACGGTAAATCCTACCAAATCAACGAGCGCATGCCCCTCGCCGCACAGAAATCCTTCTACCTGACACTTAGTGGAAACGAGCAATTCTCGAAATTCCTGGAATTGATCGACCACGACGGCAGCGAACTGATGCGCACGGTATTGGGCAGCAGCAGCTCCAGCACCAAGTATTATGCCGGCCTCATCGACCAGGGCAGCAAGAACTTCTCTTTGTTCGACAACTACAACTACACCGTGTATGTGCCGACGAACGAGTCGCTCCAAAAGCTCATCGACGATGGCTACCTGCCCACATGGGAAGACTATGAGGCACAGGACGAACGTGTGTGGGGCAGCGAGGCACTCGCCGACAGCGCACAGAAAGTGCTAAGGAAAATCATTGTCGATTTCGTGCGTTACCATGTGCAAGACCACTCCGTGGCCATCAACATGGCTCCTGAGAACGGCAGTTATGTCAACATCTACGAGAGCATGCTCCGCAATCCTGAAACCGGCCGATTCTTCCCCTTGCAGTCCGACAACTCCGGCGGGCAGCTCACCGTCACCGACGTGATGGGCAACGTTCGCCACGTGACGAAGAGCGCCGGCCTCTACAATCAGATATGCCGCGACTACTGGTTTCGGAACGGAAACTTGACTCCCCCGAACACAGCCACTATCTACATGGCTTCCGACGCCGTGGTGCACCAAATCGATGGTCCGCTGCTGGCTCAGCCGATGACGCCATGGAGAGAGCAACTTAGCACGATAAACAAGATAAGGAGGAAATAAGGAATGAGAAATCTAAGAACCATCATATTGACACTGTTGATGCAAGCCATGGCGCTGGGCGCCAGTGCGCAAGCCATCACCTCCGTCCACGGAACAGTGAGCGACGACGTGGAGCCTTTGATCGGCGCCACCGTCTGTGAGATCGACGCCAACGGACGTATCATCGAGAGTGCCGTCACCGACTTGAACGGTAACTTCACAATGAAGATCCAGAACCCGAAGGACAAGATCCGCTTCTCCTACGTGGGAATGAAGACCATCACCCTTCCCATCAACAAGACGACCTACGAAATCACGATGGAGTCGGCCACCGAACTTCAGGAAGTGACCGTGGTGTCTAAGCGTCGTGCAAGAGGCAACTCCCTGCCCATCCCCGAGCGTGAGCTTTCCTACGCCACCCAGAGCCTTGACATGCAGGAGTTCGAAGGTCTCGGCATCACCTCCGTCGATGAAGTGCTACAAGGCCGTATCGCAGGTCTTGACCTTGTGGGCAACTCCGGTGACCTCGGCGCCGGTTCGACGATGCGCCTCCGTGGTGCCACTTCGCTTTCCACGCTGACCAACTCCAACCCACTCATCGTGGTGGATGGCAACCCCCGCGACGTCAACCTTGACAACTTCGACATGGCCTCAGCCAACAACGAGAAGTTCGCCGAGCTGCTCAACATCAACCCAGAGGACATCGCCAGCATCAATGTGCTGAAGGATGCCGCCGCCACCGCGCTCTATGGCTCTCAAGGCGGTAACGGTGTCATCGAGTTGTACACGAAGCGTGGCATCCCCGGTCCCCCGAAACTCACCTATTCTTTGAAACTTACGGGAACCTTCCAACCCAAGGGCTACAAGTTGCTGAACGGCGACGACTACACCATGCTGTTGAAGGAGTCTTTGTTCAATCCCACCCAGGACGACAACGCCTCCGCCAACGTGCCGGAAATCAACTACGACCCCACGTTCTCGGAGTATGAGCAATACAACAACAACACCGACTGGCGAGACGCCGTGACCCAATGGGGTTTGCGCCAGAACCACTACCTCACCGTCAGCGGTGGTGGTGAGAAGGCCTCCTTCCGCATCTCCGGCGGTTTCGACCACGAGACCGGCACCATCATCATGCAGAAGCTCAACCGTTTCACCACCCGCGTGGCATTGGACTACAACGTGAGCCGCCGCATCCGCGTCAGCACCAACTTCTCCCTCACCTACACGAAGAACAACCGCAACAGCGACGACCTGCTCTCCATCGCCTTGAGGAAGATGCCAAACTTGAGCATCTACGAGCAAGACCCCTTCACCGGCGATGACACCGACAAATACTACCAGGTGCTGCAGTCTGCCTCCTCCATTTTCAACAATGACCAGAAAGGCCTCGTCAACCCCGTTGCCTCCGCCCATCTGGCCAAGAACACGCAGACCACCTACGACATGAACCCCGAGTTGGTCATCAACTACCAACTGTTAGGCACCAACTACGACAAGACACAGCTCAACTGGCGTGGCTCGGTGTATATGAACATCAACAACAATTACCAAGACCGCTTCTATCCCCAAGAGCTCACCACGGTGACTTGGGACCAAGGTGTGAACAAGAGCTACGCCTACTCCTCCAAGAGTGTGTCATTCAACACCAAGCAGTCGCTCACCTTCATCCCCGCCTTCAAGAACAAGAATCATAGCTTGATGGTGATGGGACGTATGGAACTCACTTCAGGCACCTCCACCAGCCAATCGACAGACGGCAGCGGCCTCCCCTCCGGCGGCATAGAGAAGCCTGATGCCGGTGGCTTGATCACCGGATTGAGCTCAGGTTTCAGCGAGTGGCGCTCACTCTATTTCACCTTCTCCACCCACTACGCTTACAAGGAGCGTTACATCGCCGACTTCACCGTCCGTGCCGACGGTACGACGAAGTTCGGTCCGGGCAACCGCTGGGGTTACTTCCCCTCGGCATCCTTGAAGTGGATCATCAGCGACGAGCCTTGGATGAAATGGTCAGACAAATGGCTATCCATGTTCGCCATACGCCCCAGCTGGGGACGCGTGGGCAACCAACCAGGCAGCAACTACCTTTATACGTCCAAGTACAGCACCACCAACAAGTATCTTGACATGAGCGCGATGTATCCCAACAACATCCGCCTGACCAATATGAAATGGGAAATTGTGTCGAGCTACAACCTTGGTATCGACCTCGGCTTCTTGCACGACCGACTCACCATGAGCATCGAGGGTTACCGCAGCAACACCACCGACATGCTGCTCAGCAACTACAAGATCCCCTCCAACACCGGTTTCAGCACTGTACCTTACCGTAACAGCGGCAAGATGAGGAATACAGGTTGGGAGTTCCACATCCAAACCAACAGGCTCATCAAGTCAGGCAATTTCTTCCTCGACCTGAACGCCAACTTCGGCAACAACCGCAACGAGATCTTGGAGATGGATGCCTATGTGCTGAAGAACCTCAACTCCACCTTCGGCTATTCGAATGCCGAGACCCTGCAACGTGTGCAGTTGAACAACCCGCTCGGCGCCATCTACGGCTTCAAGTACAAGGGTGTCTATCAATACAACTACAACACGTTCACCAGGATGACTCGTGAGGAGCAGGAAGCATTCATCGCCAGCGGCAAGACAGCACCAGTCGCCCTCAGCGCAGACGGTCAGATCATCCGCGACTCCCAAGGCAACCCCGTGCGCATGATGTACAACTACACCAACGACGGAACGGGTAGGAACTACCGCTTCTGCGGTGGCGACGCCATTTACGAGGATGTGAACCACGATGGCCAAATCAACGCCCTCGACATCGTCTATCTTGGCAGCTCCCTCCCGAAACTTACCGGTGGCTTCGGTTTCACCATCAACTACGGCGACTGGCGTCTCACCACCCAGTTCACCTACCGTACCGGCAACAAGATCATCAACCTTGCCCGTCTGAACGCCGAGGCCATGGTTGGCACGAACAACCAGAGCCAGGCCGTGAACTACCGCTGGCGCAAGGAAGGCGACGTGACGAACATCCCTCGTGCGATGTACGGTTCCACGAGCAACTTCAACACCCAGGTGAGCGACCGCTTCGTGGAAGACGGCAGCTACCTGCGTATGAGTTATACCCAGATTTCGTACACCCTGCGTCAGAAATACCTGAAATGGATCGGTCTTAACAAGGTCTCGTTCTATTTCAGCGCCAACAACCCCTTCGTGCTGACGAAGTACTCCGGCGTGGACCCCGACATCTCACAAGGCGGATATGCACCCGCCCAGGACCACGCTCAGACACCGCGCTCGCGTTCCTATACGTTAGGCATCACCGTGGAATTCTAAGAGACCCGAAAATGACTAAATGACTAAAGAAAAGAAGTTATGAAATCATATCACATATCCAACAAGATGAAGAGCATCGCATGCGCATTGCTGGCAGTCCCTGCCGCACTGCTCTTCACAGGTTGCTCCGATTTTCTGGAGTTGGAACCCCGCAACGAAATCGTCCTTGAAAGTTTCTGGACAGAGAAAGCCGACGTGGACAACATCGTGGCAGGATGCTACTCCGGCTTGCTGTCCAACGCCTGCATCCAACGCATGATCATCTGGGGCGAAGGCCGCAGCGAGAACCTTTACGTTGGTTTGAACACCAACCAAAACGCAGACCTGTTGAACCTTCTCAACGAGAACATCACAGCCATCAACGGCTACACCACCTGGGTTGACTTCTACAACGTCATCAACCGCTGCAACACCGTCCTCAAATACGCACCCGGCGTGGCAGCCAACGACCCCGGCTATACTGACAGCGAATTGAATGCCACCATCGCCGAGATGATTGGCCTGCGCTCCCTCTGCTACTTCTACCTTATCCGTACTTTCCGCGATGTACCATTCACAAGGGTGGCCTACACGGATGACGACCAGCGGATGGACCTGCCCGCCACCCCCTTCAACCAAGTGCTTGACTCACTCATCATCGACTTGGAGAGCGTGCGCGACATGGCAGTGAAACGTTATCCCAGCACCAAGCCGAAATACCAGAGCGGCCGCATCACACAGGACGCCATCAATGCCATGCTTTGCGAGATGTACTTGTGGAAGCAAGACTACGACCGTTGCATCCAATATGCCGACCTGGTGATTGAGTCGAAGAAACTCCTTGCCGAGGAAAACCTTCGCAGCGGCACGAATTTAGGTCGTGGCGGCACGGGCGGTCGTGGCAGCAGCGTGAGTGAATACTACGCCCGCACCAACGGCTACCCACTCACCCAGGCCAATTTGAGCCAAGGCAGTTACGGCAACACGTTCAGCACTCTTTTCACCTTCGACGACGACATCACCACCGCCAACCAGGAAATCATCTTCCAGCTGGTGTTCGATGACGACCCCAGGGCGACCAGCATGCCCGCCAACGGTGCCGTGAACAGTTTTTATGGCAATGCCAGCGTCAACCGCGGCCTTATTGCCCCCTCCGACTATATCATCGAAGAGACCGGCAAGGAGAAGAGCCGAGAACTATATGACGACAAGAACAAATGGATGGACGCCCGCATGTACGAGAACTGCAACAAGTCTAATCAATGCGTCGCCAAGTACGTGTATCGTGGCGTTTCCATCAACGCCTCCACCACCCAGCCCACTGTCACCTACACCAGTGCCTGGACCGACGGTCAAGTGGGGAGCAACTGGATCATCTACCGCCTCTCCGACATCATGCTGCTTAAAGCAGAGGCCCTCACCCAAAAGATGCGTGAAGGTGTCGAGCAAGAGACAATGGACTACAACAAGCCCCTGCTGGAACAAGCCTTCTCCTTGGTGAACGCCGTGAACAAGCGCTCCGTGTGCCAACCCACCCAGAGCCTCACCGACACCTTGTCGGCCGGCGACTACCAAACCAAGGTACAGATGGAAGATTTGGTGCTTCGTGAGCGTCACCGCGAATTGATGTTTGAAGGCAAGCGCTGGTACGACCTTGTTCGTCTCTCCCGCCGTACAGGCAACACCACCACGCTGACCGCCGCCGCCATGAAGAAGGCAGGCACCGGTGCTTCACTCATCCAAAACAAGTTGTCAAAAATGGACGCCATCTATCTCCCGTACAACAACGACGAGATCAAGGTAAACCATAACCTAGTACAGAACCCCGCGTTCCAGAGCGGCGAGAACAGCAGTTACGAATAAATGAAAACCTATCAAGAAACAATCATCATGAACAAGCCAAGACATATCATTCTCAGTATCGCCTGCCTGGCCTTGATGTGGTGCGGTGCTCTCACCTCCTGCTCCGACGAGCCCGACTCCGAGCACTTCTACACGTTCACCGGCGAGATGGCAAGCGACTATCTGAAGAATCGAAGTGAAACCTTCAGCGAGTTCACAGAAATCGTGAACCGCGCCGGCCTGATGGACCTGCTTTCCACCTATGGCCATTACACCTGTTTCGTGCCTACCAACGACGCGGTGAACGCCTACCTCCGCGAGAAAGGCATCCCGAGCGTCAGTTCTCTGTCAGACGCCGACTGCGACACCATCGCCCGCACCCACCTGGTGAACAACATGTACACGACGATGGAAATGACGCAAGACCGTCTTGCCACCGCCAACATGATGGGCCGTTACATCGCCACCGCCCCCGGCTTCGACGAGGACAACAACGCCGTCATCTACCTGGAGGGGTTGGCACGCATCATGTTCAAAACCCAGGACGACTCCGTGGAGAACGGCGTGATGCAACCCATCGACCATGTGATAGAGAAGTCGAACAACTACATCTCCGACCTGGTCCGTGACAACCCGAATCTCAGCACCTTCTACAAGGCATTGGTTGAGACAAAAGTAGTCGATGAGATCATGAAAGTGGACGACCCGAACTACGACTGCAGGGCCTATCCCAAATACTATTACAAGTCGCACACCTGGACCGAAGTAGGATGGGTGCCAGATACCAAGAAGTATGGTTTCACCATCTTCGTCGAGCCAGACAACGTGTATGAGGCGAAAGGCATCCCCAAAGGTGACATACGCGCCCTCTACGACTTAGCCTGCAAGCTCTACGACCCTGTCTATCCTGAGGATGTCGCCAAGGAAGGCCACGACTTCAACCACTTGACCGACAGCATCAACCCCTTGCACCGCTACGTGCAATACCACATTCTGACTCGCTATGCCGCCGGTACTGCCGACTTGACCCCGATGGAATTGAACAACTGGCACGGAGGCAGCCTCCAAAGTGCCATCGGTTTCGACGAGAAGCTCATCAACCCCATCGACTGGTTCCACACCCTTCTCCCCCACACGCTCATCAAGGTGGAGAAAGCCACGGTGCCCAACTACTTGGGTGATGCAAAGAAAGGCGACAAATTCGTCAACCGTCGCTATGACGCCCAATACAAGTTCCGTGGCTCATTCATCGACCCTTCGACAGATACCGAATACATACACGACGGCATCAACGGCCACTATTTCTATGTGGATGACATCGTGGCCTTCAGCTATGACGTACAGAACAAGGTACAGAACATGCGCATCCGCATGGACTTCTCGAGTGTGTTCCCGGAAGTCATGACCAATGGTCTTCGCTTCGTAGGCACTTTGGAAGATGACCCCAACGCCGTTGCCGACGATGCCGCAGTGCCCAAGAACGGCCGCAACTTCTACTTCCCATTAGGCTATCTCGACGGCGTGACCTTCACCAACTGCAACGTGGTGCTTCGCCGCCCGCATCCGGGATTCTGGTCTTGGCAGGGTGACGAATGGAACCTCTTCGGCGACTACGACTTCACCTTCCGCATCCCGCCCATCCCGTACAGTGGCGACTGGCAGGTACGCCTTGGTTTCTGCGCCATCGAGACACGTGGTGTGATGCAAGTCTATTTTGACGGCGTGCCACAAGGCATACCTCTTGACATGACCAAGTTTTTGAATTCCGACTTGTACATCGGCGACAGTTTCGTGATAGACGAGTCGGCAGCAGACTACGACAAGAAGACCTCTGAGGAGAAAGCCGAGGAACAGAAACTACTGAAGAACCTCGGTGCCTACCGCGGTCCACGCTCCATCTTCCACTACGGACCCAATGCAGCGTATTTCGTAGGCAACGAGCGCACTTACCGACGCATCCTCTGCCAAACCTATATGGATGCCACCAAGGACCATTTCATTCGTTTCCGCGTGGCTTCCGACGGCAAGCAAGGCAACAACAACGAGTTCATGCTCGACTATCTGGAGTTAGTGCCCAAGAGCGTCTATGGTGTCGATGGAGACGGCCAGATGGAAGACGACCTCTAATCGTCCATCGACCATGTGATAACAAGAGAACGAACCAAGAACATGATCATACGACATATGAAACGAGAGAATCTATATAAGACCATGATAGGGTTGGCGTTGGCCACCCTGACGCTGACGGGCTGCAGCGACGAGTGGGACGACCACTATTCCACCAGCACCAAGGAGATCCAAGGCGGCTCCTTGTGGGATGCCATCCGGCAAGACCCGAGCCTGAGCAACTTCGCCAGCGTGGCAAGTGCCTGCGGTTATGACAAGGCATTGTCGAGCACCCAGGTATTCACCGTGTTCGCCCCCACGAACGATGTATTCAGCAGCAGCGATGCCGAGGCGCTCATCCAAACCTACAACAGCCAGAAGGGACGCATCGACGATGACGAGAACACCACCATCAAGGAGTTCCTTCAAAACCACATCGCACTGTACAACTATTCGGTTTCCAGTCGGAGCAACGACTCCATCGTCATGATGAACGGCAAATACGCCATTCTGGAGCCAGGCTCCATCAGCGGCACACCGTTCATCAAAGCCAATGAGCTTCACAGCAACGGCGTGTTATTCAAGGTGGGAACACCCCTTCAATTCTTCCCCAATGTGTTTGAGTACATGAGCAAGAACAGCGAGTTGGACAGCCTCTACAAGTTCTTCTACAACGAGCGGTTCTACCGTCGAGAGTTCATAGCTGACGAGAGCGTGCCCGGCGGCATCGTCGATGGCAAGACCGTCTATCTCGACTCCGTCTTCGCCCAACGAAATGAACTGTTCAACGCCAATTTCCTCAACGCCCGCATCAACCGTGAGGACAGCACCTACTGGATGATAGCCCCCACCAACCGTGTGTGGGACCAGCTGCTCAACGAATACAGCCAGTATTTCGTCTATGACCAGAAGGTGCCCGACCGCGACTCCGTGATGTACACCAACCCACGTCTCGCCATCGTGCAAGGCACCATCTTCAGCCGAGGCATCAACCTTGACCACATGATCAAGGACTCCATCATGTCGACCAACGCCGTTTACAACTTCCAGCGGCGTGCCAACCAGTGGGGCAAAGACTCTCTGCACTACTACGAATACTACCATCCGTATGCCGCCCCCAATGGCGTGCTCTCCAACGTTACCCCACAGGAATGCAGCAACGGCCAGGTTTTCGTGAGCGACGACTGGAAAATCGACAAGAGAGAGACCTTCTACCAGACGCGCATCATCGAGGCTGAAGACAACAGAGCCATCAAGGAAGTGAGCAAGGTGGAGAACACGCAGGGCGTCCTTGAGGAGACCATCAGTCCGAAATACCGCGTCGTTGACAACAAGAGCCCGTTCTATGGCCTGGTGTCCAACAACCGCTTTGTGGAGTTCGAGCCGATGAAGACCACCGTGCAGCACTCGGTGACGTTCAACATCACCGACGTGCTCTCCAACATCGGCTACGACATCTATCTGGTGACCGCCCCCGCCCTTGCCAACGACAGCAACGCCACAGACATCCAACGTCTCCCCACGTTGCTCCGCTGCACGCTGAAATACCACAACGAGGAAGGCACAGAGCAAGCCAAGCAGCTTGCCAGCCGTGTGGAGACGAAAGGCGACGAGGTGGACTACATCCTCTTGGCTGAAAATTTCAAATTCCCCGTGGCCTCCTATGGCCTCGTCGAGGAAGAGCCTCAAGTGACATTGATGGTGGAGACCCGTGTGAGTTCCAGTCAGGTGAACAAGACGCACACCCGTACGATGCGCATCGACTGCATCATCCTGAAACCCCATGAGGAATAAACCCGATTATTCATTCACAATTGAAAAGAAGATGAAACACCATAACAACACATCCATAAGCAGATGGCAATGCTTGCTCGTTGCCATGGGCCTGATGATGGCCTTCACCCTCAACGTGTCTGCCCAAGAAGATGAAGAAGATGCCACCCTGCTCAACACGGTGCGGACGATAGTTGCCAAGAAGAAGACCTATCCCACTCGAACAGTGAAAGGACGAGTGTTCGATGCCACTACGCACCAGCCTATCAGCGGCAGCATCGTGTCAGCCGACGGTGTGGAAGGCTACAGCGCCCTCACCGACGACAACGGCTTCTACAATTTGCAAGTGCCAGAGTTCTCCACCTCCATCTATGTGGTATCCCCCGACTACAATCCATTGCGCATGGGGCTTTTGGAAACAGAGAACCAGAACAATGCCAACCTCTACCCCACCTCTTTCCAAGCAGAGTACGGCAAGGAATACAACACCCATAACACGTATTCCGCCACCGACTTCCAGTACACCAATGAGGTGAACATCAAGGGCGAGGTGCAGAAACAACTCGGCGCCCAAGTATATAGCATCAGCCGAAGCGGTGTCCAAGGTCTGGGCAACGTGATGTTCATCCAAGGTCTCAACTCCTTGAACGTGAACGCCCAACCTCTGATCGTGGTGGACGGAGTCATCTACGACCAACAATATGGTCGCACGATGCTTCACGACGGCTTCTACAACGACATCCTCACGAACATCAACACTGCCGACATCCAAAAGGTCACGGTGCTTCGCAACGGAACCGCCCTGTATGGTGCGAAAGGCGCCAACGGCGTCATCCTCATCGAGACCCGCCGTAACAAGTCGATGGCCACCCGCATCACCGCCAACATCTCTGCCGGCGTGGTGATGGAACCGAAATACATCGACATGATGAATGCCGAGCAATACCGTGGCTATGCCTCCGAGTTGTTGAAAACAACCAACACGACTATCCGCGAGTTCAAGTTCCTCAACGAGGATCCCAACTATTATTACTACACTCAGTACCACCAGAACACAGACTGGAAAGACCTGGTGTATCACACTGCTTTGACCCAGAACTACGGCATCAACGTAGAGGGTGGTGACAACATCGCCAACTACAACCTCTCCGTGGGATACGTGAATCACAAGAGTGCGTTGAAATACAACGACATGGGTCGCATCAACATCCGCTTCAACACCGACATCCGCCTGCTGAAACGCATGGACATCCGCTTCGATGCCTCCTTTGCCAACACCACCCGCAACCTTCGCGACGACGGTGCTCCTGAGACGTACGACGAAGGCACGCCATCCAGCCCTGGCTTCCTGGCCTATGTGAAGAGCCCCTTCCTCAGCCCCTACAGCTATGGCCGTGGCATGCTGAGCAAGACCCATTTCGACATCGAGGAGGAGAGCTACCTCTCCGAGGCCCTTGCCAACTATTCCAATTACAACTGGCGCCTTGGCAACCCCGCCGCCATCAACGAATACGGCGATTCGGAGAACAAGAACCATTTTGAGAACTCCATGCTCAACCTGAGTGTCACTCCCAAATGGAACTTCAACTCCCACTTGTCGTTGTCAGAACATTTCAGCTACAACTTGGTGAACACATACGAGATGTACTACATCCCCATCAACGGTACGCCAAGCTACTATGTGAGCAGCATCGGCAACTTCCGCGAAAACGAGGTACGGTCGCTCGCATCCAAGCAAAACTCCGTGATGAGCGACACCCGTCTCGACTGGAACAACCGCTTCAACGCCCACTTCTTCCATGTCTTCGGAGGCGTGCGCATCAACTGGGAAACCTATTCGATGAACTCCCAATTAGGCTATGACACGGGTAACGACAAGACTCCGTTCATGAGCAGCAGCCTGAAAGACACACAAGACTTTGGCGTGAACGATGCCTGGAACTCCTTGGCATGGTACCTGCAAGCAGAATACAATTTCCGCAACCGCTATTTCCTGCAAGGCAACCTCACTCTTGAAGGTTCATCCCGCTTCGGCCAAGACGGTGGCGACATCAACATGTTTGATGCCGCATGGGGCATCTTCCCCGGCGTGCAAGCCTCCTGGGTGCTCACCAACGAGCCATGGATGGGCAAGGTGAAGGCCATCAACTTCCTTCGCCTGACCGCCGGCTACGAGGTTAGCGGCAACGACGACATCGACTACTACGTCGCCCGCAGCTTCTTCCGCGCCAAGCAATACCTTCATGCCATCTCAGGCTTGACTCTTGAAGGCATCGGCAACACGGAAATCCAATGGGAGACCACCGGTCGTTTCAATGTCGGTCTCGAGGCCAGCTTGTTCAACAACCGCCTCAACTTGAGTGCGAACTATTTCAACAGCTCCACGTCGAACCTGTTGACCCAGCAATCACTCGGCTTCCTCTCCGGTCTCGATATGAACTGGACCAACGGTGGCAAGCTCAGCAACACAGGTTACGATGTGAACGCCTCGGTGAAGGTGCTTGCCTTGAAAGACTGGCAATGGCAAGTGGGTGGCAGCATCGGCCATTACACGAATGAGATCACGGAATTGCCCGATGGCAAGTCGTCCATCGAACATCAGGTTTACGGAGCCACCATCCTCACGAAGAAAGGCGATGCCGCCAACCTGTTCTACGGTCACAAGTCACTCGGCGTATTCTCCACGAGTGAGGAAGCCGCTGCAGCGAACCTCTACATCCTTGGAGAAAACGGTATGGACCAAATCACCTACAAAGCCGGCGACATCCATTTCGCCGACCTTGACGGCAACGGCCGCATCGACGACAACGACCGCCAGGTGATAGGCAACCCGAACCCCGACTTCTACGGCAACATCTTCACCACGTTGAATTGGAAGCGCCTGAGACTCGATGTCCGCTTCACCTACTCTGTAGGCAATGACGTTTACAACTACATGCGCCAGCAATTGGAGAGCGGTTCACGCTTCATGAACCAGACCACCGCCCTCGAACGCCGCTGGCAGATGGAAGGTCAGCAGACCGACATCCCACGGTTGTCGTTCCAGGACCCGATGGGCAACTCCCGTTTCAGCGACCGTTGGATAGAGGACGGCAGCTACCTCCGTCTGAAGGCTGTCACGCTGAGTTACGAGCTCCCCTTGAAGTCGCAGTTCATCCAAGGCTTGCAATTCTGGGTGCAAGGCAACAACCTGCTCACGTTCACGAAATATCTCGGCAGCGACCCTGAATTCAGCATGACCTCCTCAGTGATAGGCCAAGGCATCGACTTGGGCCGTCTCGGCCAAAGCCGCTCCATCGTCGCCGGTATGAAGATCAATCTTTAAACCAAGAAAAGACTCAACGAACATGAAAAAAATCCTCATATTCATCAGCAGCGTCTGCATCCTTTCGAGCATGACCGGCTGTTCCGACTTCTTCAACCAAGAGTCCGACCACGTCATCTACACAGAAAACCGTACTATAAAGAATGCCACCGACACCATCTACAGCGTGACAGGCATCCTTAGCAAGCTCCAAGCCTTGGCCGACCGCACCATCCTCATGGGCGAGGTCCGCGGCGACCTTTGCACGGTGACCAACGTGGGCAACGGCGACCTTCGAGACCTGGCTGAGTTCAATGTCGGCGACGACAACAGGTACAACAAGCCAGGCGACTACTATGCCGTCATCAACAACAGCAACTACTTCATCCAGAATGCCGACACGGCATTGAAGAACAACCGTAACGAGTATGTCTTCATGCGTGAATACGCTGCAGTGAAAGCCATACGCGCATGGACCTACCTGCAGTTGGTCCTCAACTATGGGTCCGTACCTTTCGTCACCGACCCCATTCTGACAAAAGAGCAGTCGGAAATCAACTATCCTCGTTACGACATCGCCGCCATCTGTGAATACTTCATCAGCGACCTGCTTCCACTTGCCGAGCGTTACGGACGAGAGTATCCTCGTTACAACAACATCCGTAACACCGATAGCCGCTTCTTCTACTTCCCCATCAACATCGTGCTTGGCGACCTCTATCTCTGGCACGGCAGCGTGACGGGCAACAAGGACAGTTATAAGCAAGCCGCCCTGCGTTACTACAAGTACATCTCCGAGCGCAACGGAGACAACTCCAGCTATCCCACAGGCATCGAGAGCAACGAATGGTCATCCAACTCCTCCTCTTGGAGTGCTATGTCTGCCAACTGGGGTGACTTCTTCCGCAACGAACGTTACAGCGAGAACTGTGAGTTGATCACGATGATACCCTGCGACTCCATCCCGGCAGAGGGCAACTATAGTCAGATGCGCAACTTGTTCACCGCCACCACTGACAACAACTACAAGTCGAGCATCATCCCCTCCAACAACATGGCAGAGATTTCCGAGTCGCAAGAGTATTGCCTTGTGAATTCCAACGGTACCACGGTGACATATTCGCCCAAAGGATTGCCCTACCACCGCTCCGGCGACCTTCGCCTTTACGATGTGTGGGACGAGTCCTATGCAACGGACAAGAGCACGGGCGACCTCTTCGAGGTGACCAGCATCCGCAAATATTACACGCGCAACGTGCACATCTACCGCAAGCAGATGATATATTTGAAGATGGCCGAGGCCCTCAACTGTGCTGGCTATCCCCGCATGGCCTATCTCGTCCTGTCCAGAGGCTTGACCAACGGGTCGATCAGCGAGGATGTCTTACCCTACTTGACCAACGAGAACGACTTCATTTTCGTGGAACAATTCGACTTCCCCACTACCCAGTACATCGAATACACGGTAGATTACATCACGGCTGGTGGTGCCGGCATGCGCGAACCCAATACGATAGGCATGCACAGCAGAGGTTCCGGCTTCACCCCGATGAACGAATACTACCAGCTGCCTTACGACACGCTTCGCAGCGAAGAGGAGCAAATCCCCGAGATGCAGCGTTTCGTGGCGGACAAGATCCTCACAGAAGGTGCTTTGGAATTCGCATTCGAGGGAACCCGCTATTACGACATCATGCGTTTCGCCTTGCGTAGCGAGAATCCAGGACAGTTCATGTGTGACAAGATCTACGCCCGCCGTGGCGCTGGCAACGAGGGCATCGTTCGCGGAGAAATCAAGAAAGACTTGATGAACAAGGAGAACTGGTTCCTGAAATGGAAAGGAAACATAGGATATTAAGAGACTCCTTTTGCTCTATACGAAATCTCCCCCGCAGATGACTGCGGGGGAGTTTTTTTATGGAGGGATAAGGGGATGAGAGGGAAAATGCTTGCGGCGGCAAAGCCGCCACCTACAAAAAACCAACGATGGAAAAAGGTGGCAGGATGCAAAAGAGTCATAGAAAGACCTAAAGAGCCAAGGAGACTAAGGCAACCATAGACGCACTGGGTGGCTTCATGGTTTTACACACCTAAAGGGCCAAGGAGACTAAGGCAACTATAGACACTCGGAAAAACAAGGAGACTAGGGAGATTAGGGAAAACAAGGACCCTAAACCCGAGGGAAAACAGGGAGACTACCCTCCCCGAGGAAAAGCAAGGAACCCAGGTATCCTGCTTACTCCCCTTTTGCCTTTGCAGGCTTGTATTTCACTGTGGTGCCTTCGGTCTTGAGAATGTCTGCGAAAGTCTGCGGTTTGATGGTGACCGGTCCTCTCATGAACTCAGGGATGTTGTAGCTCTTCAGCAGCTGTCGGTGATAGTCGGGCGAAGCTTGTGGCAACTCGAAGGGTTTCGAGCCTTTGCCGTTTTCATCGATGTGGGCGATGAAAGGTCGTGTGTACCCCCCGTCATCCCTTCTGGAACTGAAGACCACCCACCTGCCATTGCTCGACCATGAATGGTAGCTCTCGGTGTTGTCGGAATTGATTTCCTCCATGTTTCTCAACTCCCCCGTTTTCAAGTCCAGCAGCCACAGGTCGGCGTCGCGATGCCAGATATGGAAGACGCCATAAGTTCCCATGGTACACATGAGGAACCTTCCGTCGGGCGATATTCTCGGAAGCGTGGCACTCATGTCCATAGAGTCGGCCCTGAGCACTATCTGCCTTGGCCCGAATTGCATGGTCTTGGGGTCGAACTCCTTTTTGAAGATGTTGTATTTGACCTCTTTAGCACGACTGATGACCTGGTAGGAATGCTCCGTGGTGTCGGGAAATTCGAAATGTGCACTACAATAATAGAGGGTCTTTCCGTCCGGCGCCCAAGCAGGGAACACCTCGAACTCCTCCGGGTCGTTTTCCAAATTAGTCACCTCGCTGGTCTCCAGGTTGTAGGAGATGATATCGCTGGCAGCATCATAGACTTCGATTTTGTTATGGTCCTTGGTATGGAAGACCTGCTCAGTCCTGTTGGTGGAATAGACGATGAGTGGCAACCACGGATGCCAGGCAGGATAGACGCCAGCCGAGAGAATGGAGTCGTTCCTCATATTGACCTTGCTCAACTTCCCGTCATAGGCGATAACCGTGCCCCCCTTCCTCTGCCTGGCATGGAACTGCATTCTCGCCGGGTCGTACTGCTGGTAACTGTGGCAATTGATACACTGCCCTGAATCTTCGTGAGAGCAGAGCATATTGTCGTAAATCACGCTCTCGATATAATCCTCCAAGCACCGTTGGTTGATGGTGAGTTCCTCATAGGCGACATAAGAAGGCGAGATGAGACGGTAGCTGATGTAGGGGTCGATGGAGTCATTGGACACATTGATATGGAAAGGCTTGTATTTAGTCCACTGGCCATTGTTGCAGGCATACACCTCGACATTGATTTCCTTTCCCTTGGCCTTTTCCATCATCTCCTTCCATTCCTCCTCGTCGGGCTGTGCGGCATCACCGCCACAAATTAGTTCCATATTGTCGCAAGAGAAGCGAGCCACCATCTCCTCAGCTTGCGAGTCCATCTCAAAGGCAAGCGGTGCGATATTGACCGGTATGGTCACATCCACATAATCAGGGTAGATGGCCGGCAGTTTGTTTTCACTAGTGAATTGATCAGGCACCTTCACACTGGTGCATGCCACAATCGCAAAAATCATGGCAGCAAAGAGGCAGGATGTGTATCTTTTATTCATAATGGTGGTTTTCTGGGAGTATTTGTTACGAGTAGTCCAAGAGAGCCGGGATGTTCATCGTCACATCCGGCCCCCAGGACGATAGGTCAATATAGTTTCTGGTCTCGATTGAGGAAATAGTCGAAAAAGAAGGTGTGTCCGAATTCACCCAGCATGATGTCATGAAGCGCCGCCTCGCTCGTTCCCTGAGGTTGTTGCTGCGCCCTTTGCATGAATTTGGCATAGGTGTCCACCACCTCTTTATCAAACGGCATCTTGCTGATGTCCACCTGATTTTCCAGATGTCCGTAGAGATATGCTGCTTCCTGATAATGTCTCGGTATATGCTGCCCTATGTGCAGATCGGTGTATTGGAAGAACCTCGGCCAGAAAGTCTGTATGTCCTTGGTCCACAACGCCCCTACGACGGAGAGTTCCTGCACCAGCGGGTCGTTGGAATTGAGTTTGGTCAAATGATGCATGAGGTAGTACTCCACGATGGAATTGTCGCTGTTGAGTGTGTCTTCATAGCCCATGAGCCGTGACACCGTCTCGTAGGTCTTGTCCTTGAGCATCGCCTGCTTGTTGTTGAGGTATTGCTCCTGCTGCTCAGCCCACGCCTTGTGGTATTTGGTCTTCTTGAGGATGTTGAGGTATTTGGCCGCCAGTTTCCACTCCTCATTCATGAGCGAGCATTTGGCCATGTATTTGAGGAATTCAGCACAGTTGCCATATTCCACGCCATCCTCCATGCACCATCGGAAACAATAATTGACCAGTCCGTAGTGGAAATAGAGTTGCTTCCCCACGACCTGCATCATACGGACAACGATGGGTGTCTTACTTTCCTTCGAGCCAATGCGGTAGAAATACATCTCGTCTCCGATGCGCCCCTGACGGAAGAGCGCGAGGTTTTTCATCGCCACCATCGCCCTTGTAGGATCGTCGTGCACATCTTTCGCCTCGGCGAGGATTCCCTCCCAGTCGTCTTGTTCCAAGCAACGGGCCATGGTCAACTCCTTGTGATAGTTCACATCCTTGTACCAGAAATGCCACACACCGAATGCGACAAGGGCGACGATGCAAGCTTGCGCCACCATCCACAGGAGAAACCGATGGGCACCTTTGCGCGAGGCAGCCTTCTTTGCATGCCGTGCGCCCTTCACCTGTTTCTTTCCTTTGTTCTGCTGTTTGGCGTTCTCAGGTTTTACCTCTTGGACGACCAAGGCTGGTTGCTCTGCACGCCCGGTCTTTTGGTTGCAAACGACAGCAAGTATGGCATAGAAGGCCACCAGCAAGGCGTATGGAGCATAATAGTCGTTGTAAGTGTCCACAATCTTGAAAAGCGGCAATGCCACGGCATAGATGTTGTCGATGTTGGTCTCGTGGTAAACAAACCGATAGAACAGAAGCGGCACCCCGATGAAGCATATAATGGCGACGACCATGTTCACCCCCTTTGCTGCGGCTGACATATCGGGAAGCCTCAAGGCGAGCAAGGCCATCAAAGCGACAGCAAGCAGTCCATAGAAGCCCAACAAGGGATATGCTACGAAAGCGATTGCCACCATAAAGAAAGTGCGAATGTAATATTTGGCGGTGACACATCGGAACGCCCCCACCAATGCCACAGCCAGCGTCATCCCAATGGTAGGCACATAGAAATACCCTTTCAACTTGATGTAATACACCCAGTAGTCGAGCGAAACATCGGCAATCAACAACAAGGCCACAGGAATGAGAAGGACGGTAAGCCATTTCGCCTTGACATGAAACACTTTGGCAGAAAGGAAGACGAGCAACAGCCACCAGGCGCACAACATGGCCACCCCCATCCACGGGTGATAAAGATATTGGGTGAAATAGGAGCCAAGCCACGAAAGGAATCCCCCCGCCACGACAAGTTGCTGCTTGAAAAAGAGCGAGGTGTAAAGGAAGATGCTTCTCTCTTGGACTTTCCACAAGAGGTCGTTTTCAAAAACCAACAAGCAAACGGCCATGGCCACAACGGCCAAAGCTACAAGGGCTACAGGCAGCAATTTGAGTTTATCCTTCATGGCAGATAATTTGGATGGATATGCAAAAGTACGATTAAGCGAGCGAAAAACCAAATTATATTCGAGTTTTTCCAAGTAACGAATTGGGCAACATACAAAATGAAGCCCCGAATAACTGTTTTTCCAAGCCTTTGGCTTGGATGATTCACAACCACCCCGCCCCCTCCTTGAAGTCCTAAGGAGGGGTACCTACCCTCCCCCCGTCCCCCTCCCGACATCGGGAGGAGGCTCAACCGCACCTACGCGGTGCTCGTTCATTAAGGTACTGCTCCCTTAAAAGCGGTCGCCGTGATTCTTTACGCAACATAGTTGCGATTACCTTTGTTCGCTACGCTCACCTTGATCAAACGTCCATTCGACGTCATCGACAATTTTGTTATATGGAAGAGCAAAGAAAGCACTCTTTAAGCTTGACCAAAGGCTTGCGGAGGCCTCCTAAACAATTTTGTTATATGGAAGCGTGAGTACATTATTTCTTAGGGCAATAGTTCGCCTATGGAGCGATGTGGACACTTGTCGTGAACGGCATGCTGACATTATGACATACCACTCTCCGAAAGTCAATCGAACAAAAATATCGCATCCAAGTGATAGAAAATGGTACGGAATTTGTTCTATTATCATACGGAGCGAATGAGTTATGAATCAATAAGATAGGGCTTCCACTTTTAACTTTTTTTAAATTAAAAAACATGCAATAAAAACACCAAGGTAAAGTTTTTTTTATTAATTTTGCATCGCATTTCAAGGATAAAATATTATTTGATTGGCATTCAAGCAGTTAGAAACTTAAGGTAAAACAGGATGAGACAACTCAAAATTACAAAAAGCATTACTAATCGTTCGAGCGAGGCACTTGACAAATATCTTGTAGAGATTGGTCGTGCCCCACTTATCTCTATTGATGAGGAAATCGAACTGGCCCAGAAGATCAAGAAAGGCGGCCCCGAAGGTGAGCGCGCCAAAGACAAGTTGGTGACCGCCAACCTGCGTTTCGTGGTTTCCGTGGCCAAGCAATACCAGCATCAAGGACTGACACTCACCGACCTTATCGACGAAGGCAATATCGGCCTGATAAAAGCCGCACAAAAATTTGACGAGACACGTGGATTCAAGTTCATCTCCTATGCAGTATGGTGGATACGCCAAAGCATCCTGCAGGCCATTGCCGAGCAGAGCCGCATCGTGCGTCTTCCCCTGAACCAAGTAGGTTCGCTGAACAAGATCAACCATGAGATCAACAAATTCGAGCAAGAGAACATGCGTCACCCTTCCGTTTCCGAACTATCCGACGCCACCAACCTTGACGAGGAGAAAATCGGACAGAGCCTGATGGCCGACGGTCACCATGTATCCATCGACGCCCCCTTCCAGGACGGCGAAGACAACTGTATGCTCGACGTGATGGCCAGTGGTGAAGACAGCCGCACCGACCGCTACGTAGACCATGAGTCAATGGCGTTGGAGTTGGAGTCCGTGCTCAACAAGGTGCTCAAGGACCGTGAGATCACCATCATCCGTGAATGTTTCGGTATCGGTCAGCCAGAGAAGGGTCTTGAGGAAATCGGCGACCGCCTTGGCCTCACCCGCGAGCGTGTACGCCAGATTCGCGAAAAGAGCATTGCCAAGCTTCGCGATAGTGGCAACGCAAAAATTTTGATGAAATACCTGGGATAATCTCCCTTTCAACCCAAGTGGGTCTCTCGGTTGAGAGGCCCACTTTTTTTGTCCAAAATGTTTGAGAAAGAGAAAAAATAGTTATTTTTGTGCCATGATAACGAAGATGGCACGCTGGAGCCTCCTGGCCGCACTCTTTCTGGCATTCATTCCCCAGGCAGCCAGCAGCAAGGAGCGATTGGACACGTTGGTGCTCAATCGCATCTTCAACTATCGTTCAAGCATCGACAGCACCATTGAAGGCTATCGCACCCAAGCCTACCTGAAATTCCGTGTGAAGACCAACCGTCGCAATGCAGCGTTGCTATGCGTGCCCCATCTGTACACGGTTGCCCGCAACAAGCAGAAAAGCCATTTGGGCGAAACCTATGTTTCCCTCACCTTTCACGAGTCGCAACCAACGGAGTCAGAAATCCATGCACACACCAGCACCTTGCGTCGTCATCGCACGGTGCTGCCCGACATTAATGGATACCTGACGCCCAACATCTATCACATGACGCTCATCAGCGATCACCTCTACTCCCCCTTTCACCACCGAAACAAGCGTTATTACAAATACACGGTAAAGCAGATTTTCGGCACGAACGCCAACGTGGAGTTCCACCCCCGTGTCAACAACACTCAGGCCGTCAGCGGCGACGCCCTCGTCGACATAGAGACGGGACGCATCATCCGCTGCACCATATTGGGCGAGTTCGACATGGTCGCCTTTGAAATCAACCTCACCATGGGTCAGGAAGGTCTTGCCAGCCTGTTGCCGGCTTCCTGCAAGTTGAAGACAAAATTTTCCTTCCTCGGCAACCAACTTCGATGCATCTATGAAGCGACATACGGCGTCAAGTCATTGCCTGCAGGCACAAAGGTGGAAGGCCTCCAGGCCCGTGAACTGATGGACACCCTCCGTCCCATCCCATTGACTCTTGAAGAGAAAAGCGTCTATGCGGAATACGACTCCTTGAGGCGCAGCAATGTCACCGACACCACTATGGTGCGGGAGAAGAATTTCATCAAGGACTTCCTATGGGATGTAATAGGCGACAACCTGCTCAACCGCATCAAGGGCAAATTCGACAACGACCGAGGTTACTATCGCATATCCCCCATCATCAACCCCTTGTACCTGACCTACTCCCACCGCAAGGGCCTCACCTATCGTTTGACGGCACGTGCAGGTTATGTGTTCAACGAGAACAGCGACCTCTACGTACGTGCGAAACTCGGTTATTCCTTCAAACTAAACCACACCTATTTTGACATCCCGCTGACCTACACGTTCGATGACCGCAACAACGGCAAGGTGAAATTGGCTTGGCGCAACGATGAACTGCAAGCCACATCGACGGTGCTTGACCAATTGAAGAAGAAGCATGGCAACACCTTTGATTGGGATACCCTCGACTTGGACTATTTCAAGCACTCCCGCCTGGCGCTGACCATTCAATACGACCTGAATCCGTATATAGGTTTTGAGAGCGGCATCCTTTTCAACCGATGGAGAAGCGTTGACAAAGAAGATTTCAAAGCCATGGGCAAGCCCACCTTTTACAAGAGTACGGCCCTTAGCGAAGAACTGACCCTCCGCCCCCTGGGATGGCAA
Source organism: Prevotella sp. (assembly GCA_017619375.1). Classification (GTDB taxonomy): domain Bacteria; phylum Bacteroidota; class Bacteroidia; order Bacteroidales; family Bacteroidaceae; genus Prevotella. The sequence continues at coordinate 103,072 of JAFZSL010000038.1, forward strand.
GGCCCGATAGTGACCATCGACTACGAACGGACATTAAAAGGTGTGACCAAGGACCACATGGACTACGAACGATGGGAGTTCGACTTTTCTTACTTCAAGCCCTTGCCTTGCCTTCGCTCCCTCTCCCTTCGAGCCGGCTTCGGCTTCTATACGACAGGAACTAAAAACACTTATTTCCTCGACTTTAACAATTTCCGTGAGGACAACATCCCCGGTGGGTGGAATGACGAATGGAGTGGCGACTTCGAATTGCTACACAGGAACTGGTACAACTCCTCCCATTACTACGTGCGAGCCAACGCCAGCTACGAGTCACCCTTGCTGCTGTTATCCTGGATTCCCCTGATAGGCACCATCACGGAGAATGAGCGCATCTATGTGAGCGCACTTCACCTGAGTCAGATAAAATATTACATGGAATTGGGCTACAGCTTCACCAACCGCCTCCTGTCGATGGGCATCTTCACCGGATACGAGGAATTCAAACACTTCTCCTGCGGCCTCCGTTTCGATTTCAGATTGTTTGACCGGTGGTAGGGCTCCGAAGTGTCATTGTTTCGCACATTCCGGGCAAATGCCTTTAACGATGAGGCTGACCGCCGTTTGTTGGAATCCTTCAGGAAGATTGACACAAGGCATCGAGGTGTCTTCCAGGCAAAACGTACGCCCACACGCTTCGCAATGGAAGTGAGGATGTTCGTCATCATCCTTGTCGCCATGTTGACTCCTGCACAGTTCATATCTTGCCCCTGACCCTCCGCCGTCTTCGATAACATGAACGAGGTGATGTTCCTTGAAAAGCGTGAGCACCCTGAAGATGCCCGACTTGTCGATGGTGAGTATTTTCCTTTCCAACTCCGCCATCGTCATAGGTCCTGGCGAACGGTCAAGCTCCCTTGCCACGACAATACGGTTGGCCGTCACCTTGACCCCATGCCTTTCAAGCATTTCCACATACTCTTTGCTGTCCATTTGCGTATTTTTGTGCGAAAGTAATAAATTTTCAAGAAAAAAAAGACAAAGAAAGACAAAAGTTTTGTAATTTTGCGCTCGACATTCAATCAAGGCGATATGAAGTTAAAGAAAGCATCCATTTTCCTCGTCCTTCTCTCCGTACTGACATTGTCAAGTTCTTGGACGACTCGTCCCAGCACGAGCAGCAATGAATCTCGCAAAATCTTCGACTACACCTACAACCTGGTGTTCGGCCCCCAAGGCTCCTCCCTTTCCTACGATGTGAATATCATCGGCATTATGAAGGTGAGCGGTTCGATATGGCATAAGAACAAGAAGAAGCGATACGCCGAGTCACGTTACATGAGTTGGAACGATGGCAAGAATGAATACTATGTGGACAACAAGAAAAAGACGGTGAGCCTATACACAGCCGGCACTCGAAAAAGCGATCGTTACAGCAGCAGTTTCACGTTCTTTCCCGATGACTACACCTACTCTCACAAGGAGTTGAAGACCACGTATGAATTGACCATTGACGCCCGGAAGGATGTGAGCGGCATCAAACATATGAAAGCCATCATTGACAAGCGCACACGTGCGCCCAAATATTTGAAGATAAAAGTATTGTGGTTTTGGACAACTGTCAACATCACCAATTTCCACAGTGGTGTCAGCGACGACGTGTTCAATTTTCCTTCTGAAAAGTTCAAATCCTACACCTTCATCGACGAGCGTAAGAAATGAACATCGGGTTCGGCACCCTCAACTCACGCCGCCATCACAACACATTCGCACTTGCGTGGATAACCACACAAGTGCGAATGTCGTATAAGAGTCCTCCAGTCAGCAAATGGCGGAGACGAAAAAGGTTGTTACTTGTTCTTCTTGTAATACTCAAGTCCTCTTTTGACGGTCTTCTTCACGCAGTTGGAAGAGATGGTGGCACCAGTGACGCCATCCACATTTGCATTGATGGCATTGTTGACAGTCATCCCATTCCACTTGTCCAACATTTCTTTCTTCACTTTAAAGAAATACTTGGGTGTTTCCTGATTGGGCAGGGCCTCCACCTTGTCGATCTTGTTGTTGGTGATGTAGATTTTCAAAGGCGTGGGGCCATTGTAGCCCTTGATGTCCGCTGCGATGGTCGTGGTGTTGACGATAGCCTGCTTGCCATTCTTCGTGATGACCGGCTCACCCGGCATGGCACTAATCATTAAAGCTGCAGCCACAAGGGTGAAAACAATCTTTTTGATGTTGCTGTAATTCATTTTTCTTGTTTTTTTATAATTGTTGTTTCGTTGTTTCGCTAATTTGGGATGACGGGATTTCGGGATAACGGGATAACGTTATATCGAAATTTCGGGATTACCGTGACAAGGTCATTTCATGGGGTTCACTTCATATCCCGCCTGCTTGAGGAGGTTCAAGACACCTTTCTCGCCTACGAGGTGGGCGGCTCCCACTGCAAAGAATGTAGGATTCTCTTTCATGATGGCAGGCATCTGGACAATCCAATCGGCATTCCTACCATAGATCAATAGCTCATTTTCCTCGTCGGTGGCGTCACATCCATCCCCCAGTTTCTGGTCCCCCAGTTTCTCAATGGCGTCCAGGTCACCTGCATAATATGCATTCACCAAATTATCAGCCTCCTGCAAATAATAGTCCTGATGCTCTAAGAAGCATAGAAGCAACTGCTTTTGGCGTTCCAAAGTCTGTCCTTGGAGCAAGACATTGATTTGCTTGTCGATATTTTCAAATCCCAACACCTTTTTGTTGTCCTTCTTAGCCAACGTCTGCACATAAGTATCGATGCCGTCATTCACATTAAACGACGGATCTTTCTTCAGATACAAAAGGGAGTTGAGTTGCAGGAGGAGTGCAGCGGGCGTGAACTGCCCCATCTGCGCGCCTACGGCAGGATTGGTAAGGTCTGCGCCGAGCAGCTGTTTCATACAGGCATTGAGCGCATCCATTTCTTCTTTTGAAAGGATTTGCTGGATTTTCTGTCCGTCAGGTAGCATCATGGCTTTTTGCATTTTCATCAGGTTTTCCGGTTTCATCATGTCTTCCATGTCCAATTCCCCGCACACTTGTTCCACCTCTGCCATCGCCTTGGAGAATCCTGGAATCTTCTGGGTGAACGAGGAGGCAGCAAAGTGGTATGTGCCCAGCACATAAGAGGGTTTGTCAAGTCCGTTTCCTGAAATGCTATACAATAGCTGCGCCTGCACCATCATGGTCCCCATGAACATGCATGCCAGCAAGAACATCATTCTTTTCATCATTTCTTGTCTATAATATTGGTTTCTGTTGGCAAAATTACAACAATAATGCCATATAAATAGAAGATTATGAGTTAAAAAGTGAGGAATGAAAGTTAAAAAACAAGAAAAGTCGAGATTGTAAAGATGAAAGATGAGAAATGAAAGATGCGTGAAAGGCGGGCTGTCGTTTTACAGAAAAAAAGGTGGTATATTTTGTTGGTTCGCTTAAATTCACTATTTTTGCATGATAAAACTCAAGACCATGAGAAAAGCCATCCTCACCATAGCCATCACCCTTGCCGTCGTGGGCGTCTCCGCCCAAGTGTCACGAGATGAAATCAAAGCGAACATCTATCGTTCTGGCAGCAACTACTATGCCTACCCTGGTCCCACCCAGGAAAAGTTGACGAAAGCTCCCAAAGGTTATAAACCTTATTATATAAGCCATTACGGCCGTCACGGGTCCCGCCACCTCATCAACGACAGTGACTACGACAAGGCTTGGAAGCCCCTGCTTCGTGCCGACTCATTGGGCAAGCTGACCTCCTTGGGAAAGGACGTGCTTCATCGCGTAACTCTAATCCGTCAGGATGCAGAGAAGCGCCATGGCGAACTGACTCTCCTTGGGGCAGAGCAGCATCAGGCCATCGGCAACCGCATGTATGAACGCTTTCCTGAAGTGTTCAAGGGCAGGACCCGCGTCGACGCGAAGAGCACGGTGGTGATTCGCTGCATCCTGTCGATGGAGAATTGCCTTCAGGCTTTACTGCGCCACAATCCGAAACTTGACATCCGCCACGATGCAAGCGAACACGACATGTGGTATATGAACATGAACGACAGCGTGTTGAACAAAAAGAAAGCGCCCAAGGAGTTGAACAAGCTTTACGATGAGTTCTGCCATCGCCACCAGCACAACGACCGTCTGATGAACACCTTGTTCAGCGACCCCGAATATTGGAAAAACGAGGTTAACGCACAGGAATTGTCATACCACCTTTTCAAGTTGGCCTCCAACCTCCAAAGCACCGAAATCCGGTATGATACGACCCTCTATGACCTGTTCACCAGCGACGAATTGTATGACCTTTGGCTCCAAACCAATGCATGGTGGTACATCCATTATGGTCCGTGCCCTCTCAACGGCGGAGTCTCTCCTTATTCCCAGCGCAACCTGCTCAAGGTGATGCTTGAAGAAGCCGACAGTTGCCTTCGACTCCCCCACCCCGGCGCCACCCTTCGCTTCGGGCACGAGGTGTGCGTGATGCCGTTGGCCTGCCTTTTGGAACTCGACGATTATGGCAAGCCGATATCCGACCTTGAACGCCTTGACGACGAAGGCTGGCATTGCTACAAGATATTCCCTATGGCGTGCAACATCCAAATCATCTTCTACCATGCCAAGAAAGACAAAAGCCCCATTCTGCTGAAAGTCCTTCTCAATGAGAACGAAGCACGACTTCCACTCACCCCTGTCAGCGGGCCTTATTACAGATGGGATGATTTCAAGGCCTACTACACGAAGAAACTGAAGAATTATGAAACGAATTGAAAACCAAATCAAACACATCGATATGAAACGAATCATCATTGTTTTTGCCTCCCTGTTGCTGCTGGCAAGCTGCGGCAAAAAAGGCGAGGGAACCAAACCCACCTCTTCCCCCGCCACCCCGACCGACACCACCGCCGTCAAGCCGTTTGAGCAACCACACATCGACGGCGACCCACAAAGCGACGATTATGTCATCGCCCGTGTGAATGCCATCTACGAGAACATTTTCAAGGAGAACTACCCTGAAGTGGGAGAAGAGGGAGAAGAGCTCATTCCAAGCGACGACGTGCTTTCTCCAGATGAGAAATTCTGCACTAAAGGTTGGAACGATTTGTTGACCAAGGTATACGAGTTCGACAGTTCCAACAGTCCCGATGAACAAGGTCTCCTTGACTTCGACTATTGGGCATGGGCCCTGGACGATGCGGAACTGGGAAAGTTGTCCATTTCGGATGTCAATTTATTGAAACGCGACATGGACCGTTCTGTCGTGGAGTTCGTCCTCAACAAAAAGAGCGAGAAAACCCATGTGCGTCTGGAACTGAAGTTCGAACGCGGCGAATGGTTCATCGACAACCTCATCGATTTGGACAACGATTTCAACATGCGCAAGGAGATGGAAGCCTACCTGAAGGGATAAAGTGCATCATCCGTCACCACCACTTGTCCTTGGCGACATATTTCCTCAGCTTCTCCTTCCCGATGAAGAAATGTGAGATGCCTTCTGCATAGGTTCCGACTTGATAAGGTTGGAAACTGAACACCACGCCATCTTCGTAGATGGCAGCCTGCGGCAGTTCGGCATCTCCCATTTCCAGTCCACCCTTCTTCATTTCCTCTTCCAACAGTCCCTTGACCACCTCCCTCGTCTTTTGCAGGAAAAGATTGTCGTTTCTCACCCTTTCCTTCCTTTCCATGTCAAAAGTGACATAATGCTCGAGCGGGAAATCGTGTGCGCCATAGGCATATAGATTGGTAGCCACGAAGAAGGTGACATATCTGTCAGAGACGTACCTGGGCGAAATGAAGATGCGCAAATAACTCAACGGGAAAGAGAAATCAAGATTTTTCAAGTAATACACTTGTCTCATGTACAAGTCCCTGAAATGGTCGACAACGGCCTGCCCATCGTTGATGTCCTCTATTTCGAATGCTTCGGGATTCTTTTTCTTCAACACCTGCGTGGGCAGCATCGTGTCATCGATGTTGGTCTCCATATACACATCATCGAAATACATCATGTCCATGTTGGTAATGCTGTCGATGAAGCTGATGGTCCAGCTTTTGATGAAATCCCACCGCTCACCATCCTGCGTGGGATAATCTACGATGATCTTGTATCCGAAATTGTTGGTGTCACAGACCTTGAAGTTGCACGGCGACACCGACTCGCATCTGACAAAGAGGTCGGGATACTTGTTGGTCACCAACATGTCGTTGTTCTTGAAACTGTCCAACGGCAGTCTCAAGTTCTCCACCCCCAAGCGTCCGCAGATGTCACCATCCTGATAGAGGGTGTCCTCCGGCACAGCCGGTCCAATGACGAATGTTTCCCTCTTCTGCGACACCAGCGAGAGGAAATGCACGTTTTCATAATTCTCATAAAGCAAGTAATACTCCATCCCCCCTACATTCATAAGCGAGTCGGAAGTGGAAAACCTTGCCTCATCAATGAATCCGGCATACTTCTGTGCCAAGGCCTCCCCGCTTCCAAGCACTAAAGCCAAGAAGGTACACGCAAAACATAAATATCTGAAAAACATATTGTTACCTCAAAATATACAATCTTCCATTCACCTTGTCAGGTTATTGGGTTGCAAAAGTAGTCAATTTCTTGAAAACAGCGAAAGAAAGGATGACATTTTTTCATTGGAAAGAATTGACGGCCTTCGCCACCAATTCCAGTTCTTCGTCTGTCAGTTCAGGCCCCAACGGCAGGCTGAGTTCCGTGGCGTGTATCCTTTCAGTGACGGGAAGTGGTCTGCTTTCCCATTCCGCCCCGCATTTCTGCAGATGCGGAGGTACGGGATAATGCACTTGTGTCTCCACGCCCATACGGGCCAAATGGTCACGCAGTCTGTCCCTTTCCTGGCACAACACGGGATAGATGTGCCACACATGGGCTTCCCTTTGGGCAGGGGCGGGCAAAGTTATCAAAGTATTTCGCAAAGCTTTCCCATACCATTCAGCGATGTCCTGCCTCCGTTTGTTTTCATCATCCAAGTGTTTCAGTTTCACGCTGAGGACGGCTGCTTGCAACTCATCCATCCTTGAATTCCTCCCCTTGTAGTCGAAAATGTATTTCCTGGATGAGCCATAGTTTCCCAACGCCCTTACCATGTCGGCCAACCGTTTGTCATTGGTGGTCACTGCTCCTGCATCTCCCATGGCTCCAAGGTTTTTGGTAGGATAGAAACTATGCCCTGCTGCATCGCCCAACGCCCCGGTCCTTCTGTCCCCGAACCTGCACCCATGCGCCTGGGCGTTGTCTTCCACAAGCAGCAATCCATGTTCCTTGCAAATGTTGGCAATCTTCTGCGTGTATGCACACCTGCCATAGAGATGGACGATCATGACCGACCTGGTGCGCTTGGTGATACATTCCTCTATCTTCCTTTCATCTATTTGCAAGGTAAGCGGGTCCGGCTCCACGAGCACTGGGACAAGTTGGTTTTCCGTAATGGCGAGTATGGAAGCGATGTAAGTGTTGGCAGGCACGATGACCTCGTCGCCTTTGGCCATCACGCCCATCTCCACATACGCCCTGTATATCAATGTCAGGGCATCCAACCCGTTTCCCACTCCGACGCACTGTTCTGTTCCAATGTATCGGGCGTATTCGGTTTCAAACCGCTCCAATTGGCAGCCTCTGAGAAACCACCCAGAGGCCATCACCTCATCTACAACCGCTTCCAATTCTTGTTGATAAGGTGCGTTCCGCTTGGCCAAATCCAAATAGTGAACCATAATGCAAAGGTAACACAAAGCGATGTAAAAACAAAAAAAATAAAGCAAATCCTTTTTTATGCGCCATGTTTGTATTATCTTTGCAAAAAATTTCAGCCTCACGCCGCCCGAAAGGCAGCGTTCAAGGAGCAAAGAGCAAAGACATGAAAAGGATTCTATCAAGTATTTTCGCCATCATATTGGCAGCAAGCACCGTTCAAGCACAGGAATGGCGTGATGAAAACCGCTGGCACGACCCATTCGACATTTATGCAGGTCCGAGAGTGGGTGTTACAGCCAGCAACCTCACAAAATATGACGGCAAATATCTTTTCAGCCCCTACATAGGCGGCTTCATCCAGACCTACTTCAACAATCATTTCGGAATGAGTTTCGAGATGGGCTACACCCGTTTTGGCACCCATGACGCATGGGACAATTTCCATAGCGATGCAGAAATCACGCGTGAAGACGGTACCATAGACCGCCGTGGTCCTTACGAGTACAAATTCGACTATGTGCAGTCATTGTATAAGATGAGATATTATCCAGTGCGTAATTTCAATGTCATGGCAGGTTTCCTCTTTGGCGTTCACATCAATGCGAAGAGTGAGCTTGACAACCAGGATTACGACATCATCAAGCACGTGCACAAGCGCTCTGCTCACGCCTTGTTTGGCGTAGGTTACGAGAAAGACAAGATTTCCATCGAGGCCACTTATGGCCTTCCCTTGTCAAAGTTGGCCTCCACCAGCACGGGAAAGCGCGCCTTGGGCAATGCGAAATTCAATGTATTCATGATAACCGTGGGATATCATATCAAGGTTTATTGATTCAGACAGGTCTGACAAGTCGGCCTTTCAACATACAAGGAGAAGCCCCACTGCCAATAGACTTTATGGCAATGGGGCTTCATCATTTCCACCACCGGGTTATTTGAGGAATTCCTTGATTTTCTCCAATGGAATGCCAAAATTGAAGTTGTCGCTCCCCATGAGTTTGGCGAAATTGACAGCCACGACGTTTCCTTTGTCATCGATGACAGGGCTTCCACTCGACCCCTGCACGGTGGGTATGCTGTAAGTGATCCTTTCCCCGTCAGGAGTCTGGGTCACCCTACCGCTGGTCATTTGCACACTGATGCCCTTTTCCGTGTTGGCGAGCATGAGTCCGGCATTGTAACCTATCATATAGAGTTGCTGGTCGATTTTAATTTTCTCTTCAGCAGTCTTTCCGTTGAAATACTTCTTGTTGCCCTCTCCAGCGAACTTGAAGACATAAGCCCCCTTGGGTGTTTTCTTACTATTGAGTTGAATGAGAGCGAGGTCTGTATCCTCCTTGTCCGACACTTTCACCACCTTGCACGGGTTCTTCACCAAGAAATCCGAAGGTCCTGTGACTTTTTCCCCATCATAGGAGACACCGATGTTTGACACCGTGCTCACCTTGATGTTGTCCAGGCTGGCTCTCTGTAACTGACGAGCAGCATCAGACACCTCGTCATACATATTCTTCAAATTTCTCTGCTCCTCCACTATTCGCCTCAGCCGCGATTCGTCCCCGGCAACGACATTTCCGAAGAAGTCGTATTCCATGAACTGTGACTTCTGTGCCTCCAGCATATTGTATTTCGACTGTATCTGTCTGGCGGCCATGGCATATTGCACAAGCGACGCCCTGACGATATTCGCCAACTGCTCCTTTAGTTTCCTACCATCCACATCGGTGAGGGCCACATGCCTATTGGTGACGAACTCTCCCTCTTCACCGACGAAGAATCCGGTGCCATTGAGCATCTGCGCATTTGCCTTAGCCTCCGCCTCACTGGTGGTGAATCCCTGCAAATTTCCATTTTGGTCGATGCCGTTGAAGAAGAGTTGTTGTCCTCCCGGCATCTCCACCTTATAATAAAATTTGTTGAGCACTAACACTACACCACTTTTCTGTTCTTCGAAAATCTCATCGGCCGTTTTCTTTCCACACGATGAGAGGACGGCGGCACACACACCGGCAGCCAACGCCATCCATTGCCATTTGAATATTTTCATCTCTTGTTGTTGGTTGTTTCAAGTCATAGGGCAAAATTCGTGCCCACCTTGCTTCACATCTGCAAAAGTAGTCATTTTGGTTTGGAAATGTCATTTTTTTGCTTTTTTTTCAGACAGATTGACACAAAGCAACAAATTCCCAAATTTTATGCCTCGAAAACGCAATAAAAAGGCTATCATGCAAGTTTGTATTAAAAAAAGTAAAAAAACAGTCAAATACAATGTGTGGAATAGTAGGATACATCGGCACTCGTGAGGCCTATCCGATGCTGATAGAAGGTCTCAAGCTTTTGGAATATCGTGGTTATGACTCCGCCGGCGTTGCGCTCATCAACGCATCCGGCACCATGAATGTGTACAAGGCAAAAGGCAAGGTTTCCAACCTTGAGAGCCAAGCCGTCAGTCACGACACCAGCGGAAGCATTGGCATCGCCCACACGCGCTGGGCCACCCACGGCGAACCTTCTTCGGTAAACGCCCACCCCCACCTTTCGGAAAGCGGGCGCCTGGCATTGGTCCACAACGGCATCATAGAGAATTACGCCAACATCAAGGAATATCTCACCCACAAGGGCTATCACTTCAAAAGCAGCACCGACACCGAAGTGCTGGTCCAACTGATAGAATTCGTTCAGCAACGTTTCCATCTCGACCTTGGCATGGCTGTGCTCTATGCCCTTCGCCGTGTTGTCGGCGCCTATGCCATCGCCGTGCTCGACCGCGAGCATCCGGAAGAATTGATTTGCGCCCGCAAGAGCAGTCCTTTGGTCATCGGTGTTGGCGAGGGCAACAAGGAGTTTTTCCTTGCTTCCGACGCCCTACCCATCGTTGGTTACACCAAGCACATGGTTTACCTGAATGACGAGGAGGTGGCCGTCATCCGTTGCGGCAAAGACATCACCATCCGCAACCTGTCGAATTCCCGTGACATCGTAGCCGCCGACATTCACGACGTGGACATGGACCTTGACAAATTGGAGAAGGGAGGCTATCCCCATTACATGCTGAAGGAGATCTTCGAGCAACCCCGCTGCATTTCCGACTGCATGCGCGGCCGCCTGCTACCCGACGAGCACCGCATCGTACTCAGCGCCATCCATCTGCACCGCGAGCAACTGTTGAGTGCAGGCAGGTTCATCATCGTAGCATGCGGGACATCGTGGCACGCAGGCCTCATCGGCAAACAGATGCTCGAGCAATTCTGCAAAGTGCCAGTGGAAGTGGAATATGCCAGCGAGTTCCGTTATCGAAACCCTGTCATCAGACCCGACGACATCGTGATTGCCATCTCGCAGAGCGGCGAGACAGCAGACACCCTTGCCGCCTTCAACCTGGCAAAGGAGAACGGCGCCTTGTGCTTCGGCATTGTCAACTCCGTGGGCTCGAGCATCGCCCGTGCCTCCGACACGGGAGTCTACATCCATGTCGGCCCGGAAATCGGCGTCGCCTCGACGAAAGCCTTCACCGGCCAAGTAACGGTGCTGACACTCTTCGCCCTCGCCTTGGGCCACGAGAAAGGCACCATTCAGCAAGACGTGTATGAGCAGCACATCGACGAGTTGGCGCGTATACCGGAAAAGATCAACAAAATCCTTGAGCATAACGACAACATCCGTGACATCGCCCGCACCTTGACCTACGCCCGCAACACGCTCTACATGGGCCGAGGCATGAATTACCCTGTGGCCTTGGAAGGCGCATTGAAACTCAAGGAAATCAGTTACATACACGCCGAAGGCTATCCTGCCGCAGAGATGAAGCACGGCCCCATCGCCTTGGTCGACGAAAACATGCCGGTGGTATTTGTAGCCACCCACCACCGCCTCTACAAGAAAGTCATCAGCAACATCCAGGAGGTGATAGCCCGAAACGGGCGCATCATCGCCATCGTGAGCGAAGGCGACCAAGACGTGAAACGTCTGGCATCCTTTGTCATTGAGATTCCTGAGACATTGGAGACACTCGTTCCACTATTGTCCGTCATCCCGCTTCAACTGATTGCCTACCATGTGGCAGTGGTGAAAGGTCTCAACGTAGACCAGCCACGCAACTTAGCAAAAAGCGTCACCGTGGAATAAGGAAATCAAAAAAGCATAGAGAAGGCATCGTGGGGTCTACGATGCCTTTCTTTTATAAACAATGGTAGTCAAAACCGTACCATAATTCAATAAAGGCTCACATTGAAATCAAACGGAGAATCGATATCCTTCAGCATGGGATGCACCTTGTCTTTCTGCGAAAGAATGATGTCATTTTCCGGCAAACGCCAGTCAATGGCCAACTGCGGGTCATCCCATGCGATGCCTCCCTCGCTTTCTGGATGATAAAAATCGTCGCATTTGTATTGGAAGACAGCTTCTTCCGAAAGGACAGCGAAACCATGGGCGAAGCCTCGTGGGATGAACAACTGTAGCCGGTTATCTCCCGAAAGTTCCACCGCGACATGCTTTCCAAAAGTGGGTGAACCTTTCCTGATGTCCACGGCGACATCGAGCACCCTGCCCTTCAGCACCCTCACCAACTTGCTTTGTGTGAAAGGCCATTTCTGATAATGCAATCCTCTCAGCACGCCATACGACGACCTGCTCTCATTATCCTGGACGAAAGCTATTCCCCTCACTTGTTTATCGAAATCACGTTTGGAATAGGACTCGAAAAAATATCCTCTTTCATCCTCAAACACGCGTGGTTTCACCACCACCACGCCTTCTATCTCTGTTTGTATCGTTTCCATATTTATCTGAATAGAATGCAAAATTACAAAAAAAAGAGGACTTGGCGAAAGAGTTGAACCTTTTTCCTGTTTTATTTGCGTATGAAAGTCAAGATTGCTATCTTTGCATATCAATCTTTCGCAAATGAAGCCTTTCCTCCACGCATCGCAATCACGACTGACAAGGGGCAGCAGCGGCATTTTCCTCATTGTCCTCCTGCTCCTTCTTCCGTCATTGCCCTCCTGTCTTCAAGAAGAATCCGATGACGATATCCCAGTGGTGATTCCAGAAGGGTTTGTCAGCGTGGCGCATAGAGGCTATTGCCCAAAAGGCGTGGCAGAAAACTCCGCTTTATCCTATCGTTATGCCAAGTTTGCCGGCTTCGACTATGGGGAGACCGACATCCAATGGACGAAAGACGACATCCCCGTGTGCTGCCATGACGAGTATTTTATCGACCAGTCCACGAAAGACAGCATTTTCATCAGAAGACACACCTTGGACGAATTGAAAGAATATGACTATTTCGGGACATCCATATCTTCCTTGCAAGAAGTGATGGACACCTGCAAGCACTATGGACTTGGCTTATATTTAGACAGATTCACCACTTTTGGAAAAGAGCGCAGGGAGCGCATATTCGAAATGATTGATGATTTTGGGAAGGGAAAAGTATGTTACATTTTCGGGAACAGGGAGTTGGAAGGCATCAAGCAAGTGTTGGAGTTCGACTCCTGCGCCACCATCGCCCTTCTCCATTTCCAGAGCATTGACAAAGAATTAATTGATTTTGCCAATTCCATCAGCACTTCGACCAACCAAGTCATCTTGGACGTGGACCACACCACCAACCCCATTACTGTTCTACAGCAATTTGGGCAAGCGCTAAGACCCAATGTCCATTATAGCGTGTTCACTGTCAACAACAAAAGGACATACAAGGAATACCTCCCCTATGTCGTTTCCATCACATCAGACCTGTTGTCGACAGGGAATCTGAAATGAATCAGGAAGCCAAGAGTCCCAAGGAAAGACCATGGTCTCCAGGAAAACCAGCGGCCATCACTGTTCAACAGTTGTCTCGAAGGGTTTTTCAGCAGCCTGGAATGCACATTGCTTGCAAATCCTCGCGTTGTTTTCATCCAAGGCCATCGCTCCCTTTGCACTGGCCTCTTCGGGAGTCATCTCATAAATGACAGGATTGTCAAGGATGCTCCTTTTGGCAAATGAAGAAAGAAGTCCCTCATACAATGCAGAAGTGGCAACGAATTTCCCCACCCCGTTGCACATGTGCCAATTGTCTCTTGTGAGATACATCCCGTTGTCAAGTCCCTGGCATCTTGCATTCTGAACGGCAGTCCCCACGGGAATGACCCGTAAGCCATATTCTTTTGCAATCTTCCTGGCACACGAAATGTTTCCAGCCCATTCCTTTTCCGTTGTTTTTTTTGTATGCGTCCAAGGCAACATGTAAGCCAACTGCAAATGAGGATTGGGGCAATGGCTTCTGACGGCTTCCACCAATCTTGGCAGAGCGTGCTCAAAACTACCCCAGTTGTAGGAGGCATCACTATTTTGCAGCAACACGCATACGTCCCAAGGCTGGTTCAAGACATCTTCAAGAGGCCCGGAGACGTTCATCTTGATGGCCCCAGCCATGCGATAAATAGACCTTTCAACACCACTTTCCAAGGTTTTTATCCAATCATTCATTCCACCGCCACTGATCATGCCATTATAGACACAAAAGCGGTCGCGGTCGAGTCCCGCACCGTCGGCCACCTCTTTCAAGTATGAGGTGGCGTCTCCGGAAAAGCTGTTGCCTAAGATGAGGACACGCAAAGTGTCAGCATCAAAATCCAAGCGGCCGTGATAACCGATTTCAAAAGAGTCGTTTTCATCAGGTTCCTCTATCATCTCATCAGATGAAGAGGAAGAACACGCACACATCATCAACACTGCGACGAAAACAGGCGACAGCCACCCCAAGAACAATTTGGTAAAAGAAACAGGATGTATTTTCATGGCTGCAAAGTTAACACAAATCGGTTTCAAATCAAAATAAAATGGAATGTTATTGAAGATTATCCATCTCACCGCATAAGCAACCCACCCTTTGCCGTGCCATTGTTTTTGGAGCAATAATTTGTGTATTTCCCATAGTTTTTGTACTTTTGCATTCGCAAAAATACGAAATACTGCGGGAGGGTCATCCATTGTCCTCCTAAATGTGGCTTTTTCCGTATGATATGCAACAACCCTATTTCCACAATCATCCTTTTTGCCCCTGCAAAGAGGAGGGATTTTTGTATGCATACGGCAAAGGCCAACGGCTATCATTCTTGCAAGAAATGACATTCAACACGGGTGAAACCCCTGAAGAATTGCGAGCGGCCTACAACCCCGAAGGTTCCGTCCTCAGAAAAGTCCAGGAGCGTCTTTTGGAGATGTTGCTCTATCTCGACGAAGTCTGCAAGACCATCGATGTTCCCTACAGGTTGGATGGCGGCAATATCCTGGGCGCCATTCGTCATCAAGGCTTCATCCCTTGGGACGACGACATGGATGTCGTGGTGGAGTACAAATACTACGACAAACTATGCAACTACTTGGCCACACACCCCCATCCGCAATTCGCCTTCCAAAGTCCTGAGACCGACAAGGGTTATTTCCGTTTTTGGAACACGCTTCGTGACACGAAAAGTGAATACATCCACAAGAAGAAGAACGCCTTGAACGATGCCTTCGAGTACCGTGGCCTTCAAGTGGACATTTTCTGCTATCATCCGAGGATGATACCATTCCTTCATCGCATAGCCTCGCTCTTTTACCAATACACGGTCATGAAGGGCATCAACCACTCCTTTGCTTTCGCCAAGTCCATGTTCTGGTTCCAACGGAGAATCATCAACCCCGTGTTCTATTTCATTTCCCGGCATTTTGGCAACAAAAACCTCTACATGCACAACTACGGGGTCACTTTCCCCTATAGGTACCCCAAAGAGGCATTGTTGCCACACAGTGAATTGGAATTTGAAGGCCATGTCTTTCCCGGCCCAGCCGATCCTGCAGCTTTTTGCAGGATACAATATGGCCATTTCATGGACTTGCCTCCCAAAGACAAGAGGAAGCACCATGATGTAGACTACGTGTTTTATTGAGACCTTCCCGAAGCGTCCCTCCCCACCAGCCCTCATATATGTCCAAACTGAAGCGAAACCTGGTCTGGAACACCCTTCTGACCATTTCAGGATATATCTTCCCCCTTCTGACCTTTCCCTATGTCACCAGGGTGCTTGGGGCTGAGAATTTCGGAATGGCCAATTTCGCACTCAGCGTGGTGGACTACGCCATTTTGTTCTCCATGTTGGGCATCACGGCCATCGGAGCGCGATACATCCCCCAATGCAACGAAGACAAGGAGAAGCGAGACGAGGTGTTCAGCCGTCTGGTCACCATCCACATCCTTTTGTCGGTGGCCATCCTTTTCATCTACACCGCTTGCGTCTTCCTCGTCCCTGAATTGGCAGGCCACAAGGTGCTGTATTTCGTTGGCGCCTCGAAAATCGTGGTGAACATATTCCTGGTGGAATGGTTGTTCCAAGGGATGCAGGATTTTCGTTACATCACGTTGCGCACGCTGGTCATCCGTACGCTGTATGTAGCCAGTGTTTTCATTTTCGTAAGGAAGAGTGAAGACTACGACAACTATTTCTACGTCACCATCGCCCAGGTGGCCTTGAACGCAGCCATCAATTGGAAATACGCCCGCAAATATGTGACGTTCAAGTTTTCCCTCAAAGGTGTCAAGGAGTATGTCTTTCCCGTTTTCTCCATGGGCATCAACAGGATATTGTTGTCGTTTTATGTCACTTTCAATCCCATTTTCCTGGGTTTGCTGTGTGGCAACGAGGCAGTAGGCCATTTTTCAGTAGCCACCCGTCTTTATGGCATATTCCTGTCGTTTTTGGGTGCCTACAACGGGGTTTTCGTCCCACACCTCAACTCATTGTTGGGAAAGAACGACCTCCCGCAGTTTCGCAAGATGGTGGGTCTCTCTTTCGAAATAGTAAGTTTTGTAGCCATCCCCATCGTCATCCTGGGCACTTGCCTGGCCCCTGAAATCATCAGGTTGCTGGCAGGAGCAGGTTACGAGCGTGCCGTATTGCCCTTTCAAATCGTCCTATGGCAGGTGTTGTTCGTAGGACTGGCACAGATTTTGGAGAATCAGATACTGTTGTCCATGAAGAAATTCAAGGAGGTGTTGACTTGCACGGCCATTTGCACCACCCTGTCGGTATTGATCTTATTGTTTTTCACCCGCCGTTATGCAGAGGTTGCTTCAGCCTACGCCGTCGCCATCCCCCATTTCCTGGAAGCCTTCTTGTTGTATTATTACGCACAGAAAGCCATTCCCATGAACTTCCCGGTAAGGCGATACGTCATCACCACGTTGGCATGCCTTCCCATGGCAGGCATATGTATTGCCTCAAAGACTATCTGGACCGACTATCGCTTGATACTTGCCATCTGTCTCACCGCCTCCGTCATCTATTACCTGACAGTGATGTGTTTGGTGGTGAAAGACCAGTTTCTCATCAGCCAACTCAAGCGAATACCTATTCCAGGTATGAAATCAACATAGCCCATCCAAAGATGAACAGACTTCTTTCAACACTCATATATCAAGCATATCGAGCATGGTTTGCCTTGTTGAGAAGGTGCAAGAAGCACTTCCACCAAAGGGTATCCATAGGATATTGCTATGCACATCAAGTCAAGTTCAACCCTGACAAGATACGTTTCATAGGTAAAACAGATTTGTTTTTCCATCCTGGCAGCAAGGTCACCCTTGGCGACGGATTCATATGTAGAAGTGGAAGGACAAGTGGTGCGATAGACCATCACGTGATGTCGGTGTTAGAAGTATTGCCTGGCGCGGAATTGTCCATCGGCGCTCATTCAGGCATATCCAACACGTGCATCCATTGTCATCAATCCATCACCATCGGCGAATATGTGAACATAGGTGCAGGCACCATGATTTTCGACACCGATTTCCATAGCCTTGACTGGAAGGACCGCAAGGAAGGAACAGACATCATCCACCGCAAATGCAAGCCAGTGGTCATTAAAGACCATGCTTTCATTGGTGCAAATTGTCTTATTTTGAAAGGTTCCAGCATAGGACTTCATTCTGTTGTCGGCGCAGGCAGCGTGGTATGTTGCGACATACCAGACAATGAGATATGGGCGGGCAACCCCGCTGTTTTCATCAAAAAGACAGACAACACAAAACAGCTATAAGCGACTCAACACATGATAGGATACATCCTTTTAGGCATCGCCATAATCACCTATATCATCGAACTGCGCAAAATCAGTTTGGTGATATTCTTCACGTTCATGTTGAATGGTTGGTGTGTATTGACAGATGACGTATTAGGTTCAAAGAACTATGATTTGGCTTTGATCTATATCGTTGTCACTCTGGCTTTTTCGATTCTCTTTGAGAAGAGGTCACCACGCATACCTGACGGAAAGCTCCAATTCTGGTTCTTTCTCTTTTTCCTGTTCATGGTCTTGGATATTGTCTTTTCCCTCAAACACTACAAATTTACTGGATATCAAGTAGTCCAAGGTTGCAGGACCTCCTTCTTGTTCCTATCCTATTTCATCCTCAAGAATATCGACAAAAAAGACTTCATCTGGGTTCACAAATTATTTTTCTACATCACCCTGGTGACCTCTGTCATGTACATCCTCGAGGTGATGTTCGACTGGCACATCCTGCCCTACGACTATGAGCACGTGAAAATCGATGATTTCACGGGCATCAAGCGATACTACAATTCCCCGCCCCTCCTTTACTGGTATATCTTTGTCACCATCCTTGCCCCGAAGCAACTCAAATCCTATTTCACCTTTCCCGGCATCTTCATCTTGGTCATCGCGTTGATAGCCACATTGGGACGCACACAGATAGCCATGACAGGCATCGTGTTAATGCTTGGTCTGATCATCCAACACAAAGCGAAGTCTCTATTTGTGGTGGCGTTTGTCACCTTGGTGCTTTACGCCCCCTTCGCAGGAATCATCGGCTTGCGTTTTGCGGGCAAATATGAGAAATCAACGGGAAGTGAGATCAAATCCATCTTCTCCGGCGGTATCCAGGAAACGGCGTATTTCGGCGACACGAAAGACGTGGGAACTTTGACATATCGATTGGCATGGATTTACGAGCGTGCTACATATCTGGCAAACCAGCCCCTCTCAGAGAACCTGATGGGTCTGGGATTGATTAGCGACAGCCAGACCATCACGGTGCACCAAAGGTATAACTTCCTTTTAGGCCTACCCGACCAAGACGGTGATACCACACAGATGACCACGCCCGACATTTCCTATGGAAACCTGTTTTCCAAATATGGTTATTTAGGCAGTGCAATCTATTTGTGCATCTGGCTCCACCTGTTGTTCTTCTTCATCCGCCATAAGCGAGACAACGAATATTCATTCCTTGGGCTATTGATTGTCCTTGAAATGTTATTATTGTCCTTCTCCGGCACCTCGACCTCAGACCAAGGCAACCTTGTCTATCCATTCATGGTGTATCTGCTTGCCCATTACAAGAACAAAGAGAATTCCAAGAAACTTTCCACCGCAGCCCATCCTAAAAGCGTATGAAAATCATCCACATCGAGTCAGGGTTGGGCAATCAGATGCTTAGTTTCTGTGAATACCTGGCCATCAAATCAGTCAACCCTAATGACGATTGCTTCATAGAAACCATCGTGTACGACATCCCCGAATGCAACGAGGTCATCTGCCAATGGAACGGTTATGAATTGGACAAGATTTTCCGTCTTGAGGCACCCGACATCAAGTCTGCATTCACCCCCACCCAATGGGAATCGCTGATGTCATTCATCCGTGAATCCCGTTTTTGGGAAAAGAACTGGAACTACCCGGTACACTTCACCCAAGCATTCGGCAAGGTGGGACTTGAGGTGAAGAACATGCGCGGGGACTTCGAGGCCCCTGGCGCTCCCTACATGACCCCATTGAGCAAACCCGGATATAAGAAGACCTTCCTATTCCAATACCTGAATTATATCCGCAGGAAATACATCAAACGCCCCTCCACCCCAGCCTCGCCCGAACTCTTCATTCACACTGACGACAATGTCTTCACAGGCCAGCAATTGACATTCAAGAACAAGGGCACCGGCATTGAAAGAATAGACAAGGAGATAAGAGAGAGTTTCACATTTCCCGCCCTAACCTCGAAAGCGGACATGTCACTCGCTGAAGAAGTGCAATCTTGCCAATCCATCGCCATCCATGCCCGCCGGGGCGACATGCTCAGCTACAATTTCGACTGCTATCATGGAGGCTATTTCAAACGAGCCGTGAAATATCTGAAGGAATCGATTGCCTCCCCCCGGTTTTACATTTTCTGCGACCCAGGAAGCGTGGAATGGGCGAAGCACAACAGCAAGGTGTTTGGCTTGGACTTCAGGAAAGACCATATCACCTTTGTCGATTGGAACAAAGGCGAGACCAGTTGGCGCGACATGCAATTGATGTCACTTTGCAAGCACCAAGTCATCACCCGCAGTTCGTTTGGCTGGTGGGGTGCCTACTTGAACTCGTACAAGGACAAGATAACCTGCTCGCCCGACGACATCACCAACACCACCCATCATTTCTGAAAACAACATGATACCCAAGGTCATCCATTATTGTTGGTTCGGACACGGAGAACTTCCAGAGTTGGCTGTGAAATGCATCAATTCGTGGAAGGAATACCTTCCCGACTACGAAATCAAGCGATGGGATGAAAGCAACTTCGACGTGAACATGATTCCCTATACGGCGGAAGCCTACGCTTTAAGGAAATATGCTTTCGTGAGCGACTATGCCCGTTTCTGGATTCTCTATCGCGAAGGAGGTTTGTATTTCGACACCGACGTGGAAGTGATCAAACCGCTTGACGACATTGTCGAGAAGGGTCCATTCCTTGGATGTGAGCAACCAGCGAATCCCGAAATGTCACCCGACTCCTCAGGCAAAGGTTTGTGGTGCGCCCCAGGATTGGGAATGGGCGCCACCCCCGGCCTCTCCTTTTACAAGGAAATGATGGACATTTACAAGGATTTGAAGTTTGAGAACAACGAGGGTGGCAAGAAGATCATGACGATAGTGAATTACACCACCAACTATCTGTGTGAGCGCGGCATGCTCAATTCACCATCCGTCCAAGAAATCGACGGCATCTTCATCTACCCCCACGACTATTTCTGCCCCATCCACCCGGTGACGAAACGGATGCACATCACGGAGAACACCCGCACCATCCATCATTATGCCGCATCGTGGATGGAACTTGGCACGAAAGACAAGGTGAAAAAGGCCATTCGTTCGTTGCTGCCCGAATTTGCGCTCTTGTGGTTCAACAAGTTGAAGAAAAGGAGAAAAAGATAAAACGACACGTAAATTGTTGGTGCATCAGGATGCGGGAAGTCCTGTAAAAGATTAACAAATCAAACAAGTGAAAGTCATTATGATGCTGAGAATACGCATGATGAGAATAATTGTACTTGTTTCCTTTTTCATTTTAGGAACAGGTGTTGCCCTGGCCGACGATGAGTATGTTTACAAAGAAGTGATTGCTCCAGATGAAGCCTATTCAGTAGGAGTTGGCGCGCCTCTTATAGCCTCAAAGCCATGCAACCGTGCCGAAATGCTTTATAAAATAGAATATTTGAATTCCAATAGCGGGGATTTGGTCACACAACTGTCTTTTAAAGGTTACAATCCAGGCGAGGCCTTCACACGGCATTTTGTCGTGTGGATGTCGAATACAGAAAGTCGTAGAATTGAAGACACCTACTCGGAATCATTGACCAAGGTTTTTGAAGGCGATTGCACCATTGCTTCAGGTGGCAGTGAAGACGAGCGCATCCCCCTGTTGACCATTCCTTTGGAACACCCTTTGGTATATGAAGGCTCTTCGATACGAGTCATCATAGAAAGCACAGGAGCCCCCGTACCCCAGGAAGTTTGTTTTGAACGATATCAATACCGATGGTATTGTTGCCATTCCACAGCAGAAAACACCGGCGACGAATGGAGCGAGCCAGAATACGACTATTTTCCCATCACCACGCTTACTGTAGCCACCCCTGTCGTCAATATGACGGGTAAAGTATGCAACCAAGACAGCATCCCCATCCCTGGTGCCACAATTCAGATGAAGAGTACGGATTGGCCGACACCACTCGTTTTTTCTGGTGAGACCGATGCCAACGGAAACTATTCCATCAGAATCGAGGAGGGGAACAAGGCTTATATGGCAACGGTGTCGGCCCCTGGCTGCGCCACATATACAGAGACCTACAAGGGTGACGTTGCAAAAGATGTATCGATACGGAATTTCACACTCTATGACGCCGTGGAATACAAAACCGGACGCCGTGCCACAATCATAATGCCAGTCGCTCCGGACGCTTCGTTGGGGAAATACTACAAGATGGACAGGACGGAAGAGCAACAACTCATCTTTGAGCGGGAGCCGTCACCTCAGGCCAACGTCCCATACGTCATCTTCCCTGACAAGGACTTCACCATTGACCTGAAACTATTGAATCTGACCTTGGAGGCGGGAAAAACATCCATAGACGGAGTCGACTTTGTGGGCTCTTACATCAGTTATGATTTCCCGACAACCGATAACCAGGAACTGTTCTTCTTTGATGAAACACCCGACTGCGGATTTGAATTTTACTACAGTGATTTTTGGAATATCTGGATTTTCTATGGTGGCCGGATTGGAGCACTCAAGGCTTGTATCATCCAGGATGGATGGTATGGCAATGAGGTGATATTCCACGATGGCACCGATGGCATCACGACACCAGGAAATGATTCAACAGCAGATACTGTCGTTTATGACCTGCAAGGTCGGCCTGTCTCATCCCAGCATTTACGTCGTGGCATCTATATTGTTGACGGAAAGAAAAAGATAATAAGATAGACATGGCAATCCGGAATGGCAAAGCAATACCATTTCCGTAGATGGACAGTAAACAATATTATCAAACTACCGACCTCGTGAACATGATTAAGACGAAATCAGACTTGCAGGAATGGCTGGCTCATGACCTTGCCCGCTATGGTGATGAAAAGCCAACCATTGCCGACAGGATTCTCCACAATGAGAAATGGTATCTTTGGCAATATGTCAAGGCCTTGCGCCACGTGGAGTACCATATGAACAAAGGCCGGCGTGGCCTGTTGTTTTATTGGTGGTGGTATCGCTACAAGCACCTGGGCGCACACACCCGCTGCAAGGTGAGCCCCAACACCACAGGGCCTGGTCTGGTAATTTTCCATATCGGCGATTACACGGGAGTCAAGCCTTCCGCCCGTATTGGCAAGAATTGCACCCTGCGAGCCGGCGTAGTCATCGGACGGCG
Organism: Prevotella sp.; assembly: GCA_017619375.1. GTDB lineage: Bacteria > Bacteroidota > Bacteroidia > Bacteroidales > Bacteroidaceae > Prevotella. The sequence goes on from JAFZSL010000038.1 coordinate 126,040, forward strand.
GTTTGACGAGACGGGCGACGGACTGCCGATCATCATTGGCGATAACGTGAATTTTGGCCTGGGTGTCAAGGTGTTTGGCCAAATCACCATCGGCAACAACGTGTCGATAGGCGCCAATTCCGTTGTCACCCACGACATCCCCGACAACGCCGTGGTGGGCGGCATTCCCGCCAAGGTCATCAGAAAAGAGGAGTAAAAGGGACAGATGTTCTTTTTTATTTGGAGTTAAAGAGGAGTTAAAGGGGAGTTAAAGAGGAGTTAAAGGGACAGATGTTCATTTTGACAGTTATTTAGGAGAGAAATAACACCATGGCTCGCAAACTATTCGTATTCGGCAACATCGGCGACCTCAGTCAATTACCCAAAGGCGGTGGCGGGCAGACCTCCTGCCGTCGCGTGATGCAAGGTTTCCAAGACGCCGGCCTTGAAATAGCCCATGTATCAAGGCATTTTGCTGAATGGGAAGGCAAGTTGCTTCATGTGATAGAAGTGCTTTTCTTCGGTGTGACCGACCTGTTCAAGATATTCTTCCATCTTAGGAAGGAAGACCCACACCACACCTTGTTTTTCCACATGACGTTCTCCGGCCCCCTCCTGCCCTATGAGTACATCGTGACGAAGTTGGTGAGGATGATGGGATTCAAGAGCGTGATGTACCTCCAAGGAGGTCAGTTCCTGCACTACTACAACAAGGGAGGGAAAAGGTATAGGAAACTGTTTGCGAAAGTGTTGAACATGCAAGCGACCGTGATGTTCGAGGGCAAGGAAGGCATCGACCTCGTCCGTCCGTTCACCACCGTCCCCCTATCCTATTTCCCAAGTTACACATTCAACAAAGACATCCCCGCAACGCTTCCCAAACGTCCCACCGACACCATACGGCTGTTGTTTTTCGGTCGAATTGATGCCAACAAGAATATCGACGTGGTCATCAGGTGCTTCGAAAAACTATGTGAGCGACATGACAACATTTGGCTGACAATCATCGGCGGTCCAGGCAACAGCAAGGCTTATGTATCCCAAATCGACCAGATGATTGCACAATCCCCTCATCACGACCATATCGAGCGCCACGGACTGTCGCCCTTCTCTTTCATCAAGGAGAAGATGCAAACCCATCATTTCTTCATCTTTCCCACCAGCGAACCATGCGAGGGTCACAGCAACGCGCTCAGCGAGGCCATGAGCCAAGGCCTCATCCCCATTGTCAGCGACCATAATTTCAACCGCTCCATCGTAGGCGACGACCACCTGGTGGTGAAAGACCTTTCGCCCTCTTCTTTTGCAGAAAAAGTGGAAGCCATCCTTGAAGAAGGTTCATACGAAGCCATCGCCAGCCAGATGCTGGAACGGGAACGTGCGCTATATTCCTATGAGGCTGTGAACCCCCGTATCACCCAGGAACTGAAAGTGTTATGAGACTATCATCCCTGAACATCGTCCCCTCCAAAGAGGCCGTCGCCGCCATCCCTCCTGGCAAGGTGCTGATCAACACCATCAACGCGCACTCTTTCAACGTGGCCCAGAAAGATGCGGCCTTTGCAGAAGCCTTGTCCCACGGCGACTACCTGCTGCCCGACGGTGCAAGCATCGTGATGGCCTGCAGATGGTTGAAACACGCCGTGTCGCATCCAGTGGAGCGTGTGGCAGGCTGGGACCTTTTCGAAATAGAGATGCAACGTCTCAACGAACGTGGTGGCCGTTGCATGTTCATGGGGAGCAGTGAAGCGGTGTTGGCGAAAATCAAGGAACGCGCCTCGAGCGTCTATCCATGCATCGAAGTGACAACCTATTCACCTCCCTACAAGGCGGAGTTCTCGGCAGCAGACAACGCAGCCATCATCAGCGCCATCAACGAAGCCTGCCCAGACCTTTTATGGATAGGCATGACGGCTCCGAAACAAGAAAAATGGGCCTTCCAACACTGGGAAGAACTGCACATCAACTGCCACGTAGGCACCATAGGTGCGGTATTCGACTTTTTCGCCGGCACGGCGCGTCGCGCCCCCCGTTGGTGGCAGGAGCATTCTTTGGAATGGCTTTATCGGCTCTGCCTGGAGCCAGGCCGCATGTGGCGTCGTTACGTGGTGGGCAACCCGCTCTTCATCATGCACATCGTGAAGGAGATGATTCAGGGAAACAACAAACAACAAGAAGAACAAGAAAAATGAAGAACATCATCATTGCTGCAGGGTACGCCACGCGGCTCTACCCACTAACGGAGAATTTTCCCAAGCCATTGTTGAAAATAGGAAATAGTTCCATTCTTGACCGTATGCTCGACGACATCGACGACATCGACGACATCGACGAACACATCATCGTGACCAACCACAAGTTCGCTCCCATTTTCGAACAGTGGCTCTCCACCACAGCATACAAAAAGCCCATCCATATCATCGACGATGGCACAACAAGCAACGACAACCGCCTTGGAGCAGTACGCGACCTGCTGTTAGCCTTGGAACGCTGTTCGATAGATGATGACATCATGGTGCTGGCAGCCGACAATCTGTTGTCGTTCTCCTTCCAAGGTTTTGTCGATTATTTCAAGACCTGCCAGACCTCGGTAATCATGTGTTACCATGAACCGGAATTGCGACGGCTTCAGCGCACCGGCGTTATTGCCGTGGACGATGAGATGCGTGTGCTTGAGATGCAGGAGAAGCCCGAGAAGCCTGTGTCGGAATTGGCTGTCCCACCATTCTACATCTACCGCCGTGCCGACCTTCCCCTCATCCGTGACTGCTTGTTGCATGGGTGCGGTTTCGACGCCCCCGGCAACCTCGCCCACTACCTCGTGGACGAGACGACAATCCACGCCTGGCCAATGCCTGGAGAACGCTACGACATCGGTTCGTTAGACAGTTACGAAGAAGCACAACGGTTGTTTGGCTGAAAATGGCTTGGAAAATCAAGTTCCGATGTGTGGACTGCAGTTACGAAGCAGCCATTTATAAGGGCAGGGGATTATTCCGTCAGGAAATCACGGCAGTGAGCTGCCCCGACTGCAAAACCATCCAACATCTCGTAGTGGGCGGCATCATCTCTGATGTCGCCCCTTCTTTTCGTAGCGAGGTGGGGCGGCTATGCCTGCGATGCGGTAGCGAGAACATCCGCATATGGGATAAGAAAACCTGTCCCCGATGCGGGGGAATAATGAAGGAGACGGGCGAGAAAGAGTTCTGGACATAATCACGAATTTTACGATTTGTTCTGCCCGAGGGGTGGCCAGCCCCCTCGGGGTTTTAATGTGATGTAATCGGTTAGCAGGGGTTTCGTGCTTCGCACTCCACCACCTGCCTGTGGTCTTACCACCCCTTCGGGGGTCACTTATTCGCCAGGTGACAAGATAAGGGAACGTAATAATCCTACAATTCATGAAGAAATACATTGTGGCCATAGACTCATTCAAGGGATGCCTTTCATCAACGGAAGCCAATGCATCGGCGGTGGAAGGCATCCATCTTGAATATTCTGATGCAGAGATTGTACAAGTACCCGTCAGCGATGGCGGCGAGGGGTGGTTGGTGGCTTTTCATTCCGCCCTTGGTGGGGAGATGGTGGAAGTCGGCGTTCATGACCCTATGATGCGTCCCATCCGTGCTCATTATCTCAAGAAAGATGACACTGCAGTCATAGAGATAGCCCAAGCCAGCGGCCTGACCTTGTTGTCGTCAGAAGAGCGCAATCCCCTTCGCGCCACGAGTTACGGTACAGGTGAACTTATTGTTGATGCCGTCCGTCAAGGCAGCAAACACATCATCGTGGGTCTTGGCGGCAGTGCCACCAGCGACTGCGGCATCGGCATGCTTCGTGCCATCATCGACGTTTTCGCCAAACATGGGTCATGGGATGAGGTCACAGCCCTTCGCGATGTCAGGTTCACCATCGCCACCGACGTGAACAACCCGCTATGTGGCGAAAATGGAGCCGCCCATGTGTTCGCCCCACAGAAAGGAGCCACTCCGGAAATGGTGGAAATCCTCGACGCACGTGCCAAGCGCTTTGCTGAAATCTCAGCGCGACATTTCGGTTATGACAACCAGTACGTGCCCGGTGCAGGTGCAGCCGGTGGTTTAGGTTATGCCTTCCTTCAATACATGTGCTCTCCCAATAAGGACACACATCACTCCCCCGAAGCCGTTGAATGCCGTCCGGGGATAAACCTCCTCTTGGAAGCCGTCCATTTCGACAAAATGCTGGAAGACACCATCCTTGTCATCACAGGCGAAGGTTCAGCCGACCGCCAGACGCTGATGGGCAAACTGCCATACGGCATTCTCCAACGCGCCAAGTGTCACAAAGTGCCGGTGGCATTGATAGCCGGCCGCATCAAAGACAGGCAATCATTGATCGATGCAGGATTCTCCAAGGTGGAATGTATCAATCCGCCAACTATTTCTCTCGAAGAGGCGATGAAGCCCGAAACCGCCAAGAGAAACATCATCAAGACTGTTCGGTCTTTGCTTTCGGATTCGTGACCGGATGGCAAGAAAGACTCCTTTCAGGTATTTCTTGATGATGTATTTGAGCATAATGAGAAAAAAGGTGTTGAATGATTGCAGCAATCTTGTTTGTCATTTCTTCAATGCAAAAATAACAAAAAAAAGGACATGATTTAACAATAATGGTAGGAAAAGCGAAAAATACCCACAAAAAGATGCGACATGTCGTTTTTTTTTCTAATTTTGCGGTTATGAAAAAGATTCTATTTACCATAGTCACATTAGCACTTTTTTGTGCTTGCAAAAACACCCAGTTGTTCAACATCAATAACAGGCCACAGCAACAGAAAAGCATTGTTGTCCTCTATGAGAACGATGTCCACTGCGGCATCGATGGCTACTCCAAAATCGCAGGTCTTCGCGATGCCATCGTCAACAGCGACACCGCCTATGCCGCCGTGGTGAGTTGTGGCGACTACCTGCAGGGCGGTTCCAGTGGAGCCATCTCCCAAGGTCAGTACATCATCGACATCATGCGCAACGTCGGCTACACCGCCGTCACCTTGGGCAACCATGAGTTCGACTACGGCACACCGCGCATGAAGGAACTTCAGCAGAAATTGCAAGCCCCCGTCGTCTGCGCCAATTTCTTCGACATGGGGGCGGAACAGTCTTATTACGCACCCTTCATCATCCGTCGATACGGTAAAAAACGCGTTGCTTTCGTAGGTGCCTGCACCCCTGAGACCATGCGCGCCGAAAGTTATTCGTTTTACGACGAGGCAGGCAATCAACTCTACGACCTACGAGAAAAGACGTTCTTCAAGGTCATCCAAAAGGCAGTGGACGATGCTCGCCTGAGAGGAGGTGCCGACTACGTCGTCTTGCTCTCCCACGTGGGTGAGGCATCAGACGCTATGAACATCGACTCCCACAAGTTGGTGGCGGCCACCCGGGGCATCGACGTGGTGCTCGACGGGCACTCCCACTCCACCATTCCCTATGACGAGGTGGCCAACCTCGATGGGAAGATAATCAAAATCACCCAGACCGGCACGCAGTTCAACAACATCGGAAAACTCCTCATTACAAATGACGGAACCTTCTCCACCACCCTTCTCCCCACGGCCGACATTCCATTCACCAACGACCGCGTGACAAACACCACCGACAGCGTCAAGGCATTGTTGGAACAAGTGACCACTCGCCAACTCTCCTCTTGCAACTACGCATTGGAAATCATTGACAAGAACGGCGTCCGTCAAGTGCGGCGCGCAGAGACCAACATGGCCGACCTCGTCACCGACGCCTTCCGCCACAATGCCAGCGCCGACATCGGCCTGTACAACGGCGGCGGCATTCGCAACAGCATCTCAGCAGGGAACATCACTTACGGCGACGTGACCAACGTGCTTCCTTTCGACAACCGCTTGGTCGTGCTGGAGGTGCCGGGTAGCCTCCTCATCACCATGTTGGAGAGATGCACAGCGGCAGTGCCTGAGGAAGATGGCAATTTCCCACAGGTTTCGGGCCTTCGCTACACCATCCACAGCGTGAGCCATACCGTGAGCGACATCCAAGTCCTCGATGCCGCCACAGGCAAATACGTTGCCATCGACCCGAACAAGAAATACTCCGTCAGCACGACCGACTACTACAGCAGCGGAGGCTTCGACGGGATATTGAAAGACTGCACCGTGCTCAAAAACACGACATTGCTCAGCCGTGACGTCCTCTCCGACTACTTGGAACACACCATCGGCAGCACCATCGGCGATGCCTACAAACAGTCGCAAGGGAGAATCACAATTATTGAAGATTGAAAAAATGATAGGAGAAAACAGGGCATCCAGAAATGTCCTGTTTTCTCCTATATCATCTTCTTGTATCTCCGAGTATCAATCCTGGTGTGACCGGTTGTTGAGGAATTGCGTATGGTTGAGCAATTTCCTTTCCTCCATGAAATCTCCCAGTCCCAATTTATCAAGATACTCGTTGGAGATGAACTTGCTGTCATAGAGGTCATTGACCGTGTCGAGGAGATAAGCATATTTCATTTTCATCTTGTGCACCTCCTCGTCGGTAAACAAGCGTTCTGGTGAGGATAGTTTTTTCAACTCCTCATGAAACTTTTTGGCTCCTTGTGCACACCACTTTGCCTTTTCCTTCAGTTTTCTGTTATACCTGAAAGAAAGGACGGCAAGAGCCATCAATACGATAAACCCTGCAATCAAAATCTTCATATACATTTCCTTTCATTCACTTCTTCACGCTGCAAAATTATAAAAAAAACGAGAAATGCCTATCAAAAAACGGCTTTTTTGATGAATCATTTGTTTTATTTAATGCATTTTTTTACATATTTCACTCACAAGGACTTGAAACAACACATTTTTTGGGAAGAAATGAACTTTTTTTAGTGTATTTTTTAAACTTTTCATTTACATTACGTCTAATGGTAAATGAGAATCTGTTCAACTCGAACGAGGTTAAATTATAAAGTTATTCTAATATCTAATTTATTCATCAACTTAATTGAACATGAAAAAAGTATTTATGATGTTGGTACTGTTTGTAGTACCATTCGCAATGCAAGCACAGACTTTCCACGATGTGGAGGCCAATGACGCCAAGGGTCCTGTCAAGTCGATCACCACTTCCATGATGGGTCAAAGCCAGACAATCACCTTCACCCAGGATGGCAAGCAGGAAGGGCTGAACAAAGCCGTTTACGACGACAATGGTTACCTACAGTCTGCAGAGCAGGACAATCAAATGGGAACCATAAAAGTCACCTACAAGTGGGAAAATGGCAAGATCAAGAGCCAGTCAATGGACATGATGGGTCAGCAAATGCCTATGAACTACGTTTATAACGAAAAGGGCGAACTTATCAAGCAGACCATGAGCATGATGGGCCAGGATATGGTTATCGAGCATTCAGATTACAAGTATGACGACCATGGCAACTGGATCAGCCGCAAGACATCTGTGATGGGACAATCCATGGAAAGCCCCCGTACCATCGTTTATTATTAATCATAATTCATAGTTTTTTAATTTGGTCATCCCCACCATCTCCTGAGAGTTGGTGGGGATTTTTTAGATGATAGCGGAGGCAAAGCCTCCACCTACGAAGAACGGTTTTTTATTTGCGGAGGCGAAGCCTCCACCTACGAAGAACGGTTTTTTGCGATGGCAATGTATTAGATGTCGGCATCGGCCCTTAGGGGGAGGTTGTCAGAAGCCCCGCCTACGAGGAGAGCAATCCTGCCAGGTTCCAACATCCACGCCTGGGCATTCTCATCCCAATGGCAGAGGTCTGCACGGCGCACGGTGATGGTGATGGTCTTCCTTTCTCCCGCTTTCAGTGCCACGCGCTTGAAACCTTTAAGTTCCTTGACAGGTCTATGGATATGGGAAGTCGGTCGTGACACATACACCTGAGCCACCTCTTCCGCATCGATGTCTGAAGTGTTGGTGATGGTGAATTTCACGTCCACGCCCTCAGCCGTCGTCTTCACTTCGATGCCGCTGTATTGGAAATTCGCATAAGAAAGGCCGTATCCGAACGGGAACGCCACGGGAACACTCTTGCAATCATACCACCGATACCCCACGAGGTCTTCCTCCGCATAGTTGGCTATGAGTTGCTGTCTTCTATCGTTGCTCTGGTTGTTGACCAATCCCACGAAGATGTCGCCCTGTGCATTGCCTTGCATGTTCTGAGGATAAGTACCCGTTGCATAAGCCGGCACATCCTCCAGTTTCAGAGGCCAACTCATGGGCAGTTTTCCCGAAGGCGACACTTTTCCTGTGAGCACCTCTGCTATCGCCTGTCCCCCCATGGAACCATTGAACCACGACGCCACCAGAGCCCCCGACGTTTCCTTGACCGTTGACACATCAACAGGTCCACCCGACACGATGACGGTGACCAACCTCTTGTTGGCCTTTTCCAAAGCCTTGGCCAGTTCATCCTGTCCAGAAGGCAAGGTGATGCTCTTTCTGTCTGAGCCCTCCGTTTCCACCTCGCGGTTGTCGCCAGCGAAGAAGATGACGAGATCGGCGCGTTTGGCCGCTTTCACCGCCTCCTTCATCAGTTTGGCGTCGGCGTCTTGCTGGGGGCTCATCCTCTTGCCACGCATCTCGCGGTCGAAACCCTTGTACCCCTGCACGTAGGTGATTTTCACCTTGTCGCCCAACACCTTCTGCAAACCTTCGAGCGGCGTGATTTCGCAACGAGTCTTCACCCCAGCACCCACGCCACCCAGTGCCATCTTGGCAACGGCGTTCTCACCGACGACGACTATGTTTTTGACGCGCTTGGTGTCGATGGGTAGCAAGTCTTTGTTCTTGAGCAAGACGATGGAACGCCTGGCCACTTCAAGGGCGATGTTCATCTCTTCCGAGTTGCCCACCGGTCGTTTGTTGGCTTCTTCTTTCGCGATAGGCTTCACCGTCATCCTCACGCGAAGGTTTTCCCTGACACGCTCGTTGATGACTTCCTCGCTCACCTTCCCAGCTTGCACCGAGTCGAGCAATGCCTTGCCCATGAAACGGCTTCCCGGCATTTCCACATTCAGTCCCGCCGTGACGGCATCCACGGTGGAGTGCACCCCACCCCAGTCGCTGATGACCATCCCAGAGAATCCCCATTGCTTGCGCAGGATGGTGTTGAGCAACTCTTCGTTTTCCGAGCACCACCTTCCGTTGACCTTGTTGTAGGCAGCCATCATGCCCCATGCATCAGCCTCTCGCACAGCCATTTCAAATGGTCTGAGATAGATTTCATGCATGGCACGGTCGGAAATGCGCACGTCGACGAATCCACGATAGTCCTCTTGGTTGTTCAACGCATAATGCTTGAGGCACACCGCCGTGCCGTCGTCCTGTGCCCCCCGGGTGTAGGCCACCGACAACATGCCACTGAGCAACGGGTCCTCGCTGAGGTATTCGTATGTCCTTCCTCCAGTGGGAATCCTCTGAATGTTGATAGCCGGTCCGAGGATCATATCCTTGCCACGCAATCTTGCCTCATGGCTCATGCCCTTGCCATAGGCATATGCCCATTCCGTGCTCCAAGTAGCAGCCAACGCCGAACCTGTGGGGAAGAACGTGGCGGAATCCGTTGTCAGATGGAGTGAGTTCCATGAGTGTGGTTCCATCTCCTCACGAATGCCAAAAGGTCCGTCTGCATATTCCACATCGGCAATCCCCAATCTCGGTATGCCCGCCGATGAGAACATATTTTTGCCATGCAGCATATCGATTTTTTCTTCAAGGGTCATGCTTCTGATGATGTCTTCTATCTGCTGCTCATGTTGCATGAGACGAGAGAGATAGGTCTGTGCCATCGTCGTCGTGGCAGGAGCCAAGACTATAGTGATGACGATGGCTATGGATTTAAGCGATTTTTTCATAATAGGTGATAGGTGATTATTGGAGGATATAGGTGATTATAGGTGGATATAGGTGGATATAGGTGGATATAGGTGGATATAGATGCTATAGTGATTATAGGTGATTATAGGTGATTATAGGTGGATATAGGTGGATATAGGTAGATATAGGTGGATATAGGTAGCTATAGGTAGATATAGGTGATTATAGGTGATTATAGGTGATTATAGGTGATTATAGGATTATAGGGGGAAGAGACATGTCAATAGCCAAGGGCGATGTAGCTGTGGGCCGGCAGTTGCAAATCGAAGGCCGCCTGATTGTCGGAATAGCCGAAAAAGCGGTAGCGGCTCACCGTCACCTCGGCCGGTTTCAACTGCTCCCCGGTCATCAGGTTGCGCAAGACGTTCACCTTGGTGTTGACCACCACGCGCAGCGAAACGGCATTGTCGTTGAAATTCTCCACCACCATGGTCTTGTTGTCATAGGGGAAGAGCGCCACCTTCGAGGGACCTTCCACATAGGCTCCCACATCCTTGCTCATGACCTTGCGTATGACATTGAGTGCCGGAGCGGGGAAGTCGTACAGGTTGCCGAAATCATCGGGAATGGTGAGCACGAAGAGTGTTCCCTTTGAGTAAGTGTCGCGCAAGAGGATGGGATAACCCGATACGCCTCCTGTTAGCGGTCGTCCCGCACTTACCACCTCCCAAGCGTCGTTGGTGAAGTACTTCACTTGAGGGATGATGAACTCCCGTTCCGACTTTCCCAACATCCCGAAATCGTTGACGATGGCCTTCAGGTCTCCGCAATAGAGTTCCACCACGTCGGCGAGTTGTTCCTTGATGGCCTTGAGCAGTCCTGTAGTGATGATGACATCGCCGCCTTTTTTCAACTGTCCTTTGATTTTCTCCACAATCTGTGGGTCTTTTGCCGCCTGCTGGGTGAGGAGTATCTGCTGTCTTCCCTCCACCCATTGCGGATGCATGTCCATGGGCAGGCCTATCATGCCAAGGTAGTTCTGCAGGAAATCCTCACCGGAGGAGTGGTATGGCTTGTAGGAAGCCAAGCCTACCGGCTTCCCCAACTTCCCCATCAATTTGTCGGTCTGGTGCAAGGTTTGGTTGGCGAACCTTGCCATGGTGGTAGGCGTGATGGTCTTCCCGTCCTTGGTGAACGGAGCCACCATTTCGTCGTATCTGAAACTATTGCCTCCCGCATCCTGCCACGGAGCACGCATGGAAGGTGTGATTTTCACATCATTCAGTTGCATATAGTTCCAGAGGATGATTTCGGGCGTCTTGGCCAACATGGTCAGGTGGAGTTGTTCGGCATAGCGGTCCATGCTCATATGTATGCCACCTGCATCCACCCATCCACCATAGTTGCGTCCAGGTGCTATATTGTCGAAGTAGCGTATAATATTATAACTCAAATAGTTCTGCAAGTGTTGCGCCGAAGCGGGGTCTCGTGTCTCCGTTCCTGTCCATATCCCGTCGAAATAGGTGGGTTCTTCCTCGATATTGAATCCCAGTCCGTGGAAATGGTCATACCAGTTAGGATATTTCACGATGACCTTCACCTTGGGGTTGACCGCCTTGGCGGGGTTCACCACCAATTCCCTGCCGGCATCAGCCATAAGCCTGAGCCGATAGTCCGTCCAACTTTTGTCCCCCTTGGCGGCTATCTCGTCATCATTTTTCAAGTCGATGAAAAAGAAGTCGTCGAGGATGAAATCATCAAAGTGCTTGGCCGTGAATTCCGAGATGGCCTTCACCTGCTGTCGTTCTTCCTCGCGAGCATAACTGTAGGTTTCGAAATCAGTAGGTTCCGACCTGGTGAAAGTGATTCCCCCTCCTACTTCGAGGCCTTTGGAAAGGAAGAACTTCTTCACCTTGAGGAGCGTTTTTTCCGGAACGGTGAAAGCATCACGGTGTGTCTCGAGGTAGATTTTGTCGAGGTCCACCTGGCTGCTCACGGTTTCCCATGTGGATTTCAGGAACTTGTCATCCTCCATCCTTGCCACGTCTTGTGCCCTGATGTAGGTTGACACCTTGAAATGTTCAAACTTGCCCGCATGGGCGGCAGCAGCGGTCATCAACGCCACCGCCAGCAGCAGGATGTTTTTTGGTTTGATAGTAGTCATATGATGAATGATTTGAGGTTATTTCCTACGTTTCTTCAGATATTCAGACGGTGTTTCATGATACATCAACTTGAAGTAATGGGCGAACTGTTTGGGAGAGAAGCCCACCATGTCGGCCACTTCGGAGATGTTGGTCTTTCCTTGGTCGAGCAAGCTCTTCCCCCTCTTCAACTTGATAATTCTGATGAATTCCAAAGGAGGCTTCCCGGTGATGGCCATCAGTTTCTTGTACAGATGTCCACGTGTCAATCCGACAGCGCTACTGAGTTGGACCACAGAGTAGTCCATATCTTGGATGTTTGCCTCGACATTGGCAATGACATTGCTGATGAATTCTTCATCCAAGGAACTCACCGTGATGTCACTTGGTTTTATTTCAATTCCATTTGCCACCTTGTGATGTGCGTTTTGCGTCCATTCCAACACTTTTTGTATGCGCAACTTCAGTACGGCGAGGCTGAAAGGTTTGGTGATATAGTCGGCCGCACCTTCCTTGAGCCCTTCCACGATATTCTCCTCGCCGCTCTTCGCTGTCAACAGAATGACCGGTATGTGAGAGAATTTTATATTGCTCTTGATATGCCTGAAGAGGGTGATGCCGTCCATGACGGGCATCATCACATCGCTGACCACGATGCCTACCTTGTCGTTCTCTTCCAAGATGGCAAGCGCCTCCTTCCCATTCGCCGCCACGAGCACATCATATTCATCGTCCAGGCTGCGTTGCAGGAACAGTCGTGCGTCCATGTTGTCGTCAACCACCAAAATGACAGGCTTTTCTTGCAAAGCATCGTTGGGTCCTGTCTCGTTTTCCTCCATGAAGCCATCCGCAGCAGGCAATTCCTCGATACTGGCATCGCGAACGTCATTCACTGGCAACGTCACGGTGAAGACCGTCCCTTGGGGGTTGTTGTCGGTCACGGAGATGCTGCCCTCCATCATTTCCACATAATGCTTGACGATATGCAACCCGAGTCCACTGCCCTCCTGTTCTTGCCCGTGGGTCTCCTGCGTGAAACGTTCGAAGACGTGCCGTTTGTCCTTGATTCCGATGCCGGAGTCAGCGACACTGATCACCATTTTTCTCTGGCTTTCCTCCCCCTGGATGTCGAGAGCAACAACCACGCTGCCATTGTCGACATTGTATTTGAAGGCATTGGACAGGAGGTTTGTGATGATTCTGCGAATCTTTTGCTCATCGAAGTTGATTTCCACGGCAGAGAGCGGCAGTCGCGTGTCCAATAGGATGTTCTTCCTTGTCGCATAATATGAGAATTCCTGCACGGTCTGCCTGATGAACCCCACGATGTCGCCATGCTTGAGATTCAGTTTCTCCGCCCCCACGTCCAGTCTGCGGAAGTCGAGCAACTGAAGAACCAAATCATACAGTTGCCGTGCATTTCTCCATGCCACCTCCACCTCAGTCTTGATAGGCGCAGGCAGATTAGTTTGTCGGATTTTTTCCAAGGGAGCGACAACGAGGGTCAGAGGCGTCTTCAAATCATGGCTGATATTAGTATAAAACATGATTTTCTCCTCTTCCATTTCATACTTTTTCAGGTTGACTTCCATTTGCTTGATGGCAAGTTCCCGCTTCTGCCTTTTTCTTGCAGCCCTATGGTTGAGATACAAGATGCATGCGATGGCAAGGAAATAAAGGAGAAACGCCGTCTTGGTCAACCAAAAGGGCGGTGACACATAAATGGGCAACTCGGCTACCTGGCTCTCGCCCATCCCCGGCATCACTGCTTTCACCTGCAACACATGGCTTCCAGAGCCCAATGTTGCGAAATAAAGGACGTTTTCAGGAGCCTTCATCCACTCATCTTCCCCCTTGAAACGATAATAATATCTTACTATCTTTCCGTGCGTGGGCACCATGGCCGATACGGCAATGCCAAGATTGTCATGATAGTGGATGGTGAGATTGTCTAATGATTTCTGTTCCGACTTTCCATTGATTCTAAAGTCGGTGAACCTCACTTGCAGTTTCTGGCCTGGAGCGCAGATGTTTTCAGGCAAGATTCTTACATATCCCGTGAAACTACCCATCAAAGCCGTCCCGTCCGAAGTGGTCAACGCCGCATCATCAGAGAACACCACGCCGTGCAATCCATCATTATCGAAAAACGGATGACATTTGCACGCCAGTTTCCCATCACCGTCATCCTGCATGGTGACGGAGGTCAACCCGTTGTCCGTACTCACCCACACCTGATTTCCACTTTTCGCCAATGCCCTGACTACATTGTGCGACATTCCCTGTTCGGTGGTGACATGGCCTACACTCCCATCTTTGGGACGATAAAACCATAGTCCGTTTCTCGTACCGGCAAACAGGATGTCGTCATTGCCCACCATCAAGGAGGATACATATGACCCTTTCAATCTTTCCAACGGCTTGATGGTGATGAATTGCCCTTTGGCGCAGTCGTATGCCGACACACCGGTCGAAGTGCCGACATACATGATGTTTCGTGACGAATCATAAGCCAGGCAAAGGACGCCATTGGACTGGAGCGAAGAATTCCGAGAGGTGTAATTCTCCATCTTGCCGCCCAGGTCTATTTTGACCACGCCCTTGTCAACCGTGGCCACCCACAGGTTTCCTCGCGTATCCGTCGCAAGGGCTTTGACGTATTGCAAGAGAGGTACATCGGGGTAGAGTGGAACAAACTTGCTCCCATCAAACCTGGCGATGCCATTCCCATAGGTGCCGGCCAAGACTGTGCCATCGGGAAGTGTGACAAGGGAGGTGACGATATTGGAAGGCAACTGCTGCTTCAAGGCGGAGAAATGCGTCTCGCCCCCCGCGGCATATTTCACCATGACGCCTCCGCCGTCGAATCCTATCCATAAATTGCCTTTGGCGTCTTCCATCATGGAACTCACCTCTTCCAGTTCACCAGTCGACACCAAATTGAAACTTGGTTGGTTCAGGTCGGTAAAAGCGACCCCGTGCTTGGCAGACCCCACCCACATGGTGTTGTTGTCATCAAGATAGAAACAGGAAAAGTGACTGCTTCGATGCAGGAAGGGATTCACATCCATCACCTTTGCGCCAAGTCCCTGTTCTTTATAGGAGAAGACATGGATGCCATCATTCAACGTTCCCACCCACAAGTTACCCTCATTATCTTCAGCGATGGTGTTCACCACGACGTTGCCCACCTGCCTTAAATCCACCATTTGCCGCAATTGGCGTGTCTTGATGGAGAAAAGCCATTGCGTGCCAGCCAACGAGTGCGAATTGTATATCCACAAGTTCAAGTGATTGTCAAGATATACGCGATTGTCCCGGTCGAAAGCCATTCCTTCCACCTGTCCCACGGGAAGCAGTCGTTTTTCGCGCATCGCCACCATATATATTTTATAGTCATTGGTGACAACAACGGTGTTGCCATCCTTTGATACGATGTGTGCGAAAGTGGACTTGCTGTAATTGGGGAATTGTTGAACCTCGCGCTTGGAATAGTCATAATGGAACAATCCATTGTCGGTAGTCACCCACAAGTCATGCTTGTCGTCCACATAGAACAAATCCCAAGAACCAGGAAGTCCCAGTTTCCCCATTCGCGCCACGCCATCGGCCTTCCAACAGTCGGAGGCCCGGTCGTAGGTCAACAACTCATGCTCGCAAATCATCCAAAGAGTATGGTCGGCAGTCTCCCTCACCAAATGAATGTCATTGGCATGTCCCGACAGAGAAGGCGTGTAATTCTTGAACCGATACCCATCGTATCGACTCAACCCATTGATGGTGGACAACCACATGTACCCTTGACTATCACGTATGATGTCCCTCACGAAATTATCTGCCAAGCCATCCTTCACATTCACGGTATGGAAATAAAAGGAAGAGGCATGACATGTGAGAAGAGGTGCCAACACCAACAATAGCGCCAAAGGGCATAACTTCTTCATAGCATAACTGTTTTGCAAACAAAAATAGTAAAAAAAAGTAAGGAAATCGTCTATCAAGTATTTTTTTTTGATGGTTTGGTGTTTTTTTCATATTCAACACCCTGGATGTATCGTTTATTGTCCAAGATGTATCTGAGTCACGACCACTCCCACCCTGCTCCTTGTCAAAGAAGCCCACACCCGGCTCTGGAGGGGAATAATGCTTTTTTTGGAATAATCAGATTTTTCTGACGGGTCAGACTAATCGGACGGGGTGGATTAATTGGACGGGGTGCACTGGTTGGACGGGGTGGATTTGGCGGACAAGGCAGACTAATCGTACCAATCGGACTGTAATGTATCACATTTCACCCGAAATGTATCCACGATACAAATCAGCGTAAAACCAATCGATTTCGGGACGATTATATTCGCGTGAATTCCTATCTTTGCACCATGATTCAAGTTTCCCCTATAGCGAAAGATTATTGTTGAAATACGCAATCCAAATGCACAGAGACAGCCATTAGGTGTCAGAAATAAATAATTACAATCTACAAAAAGGTAATTGAACCATAGTTTAGTTAAATAAATGAGTTATAATTAGGTATTTAGAAGTTAATTTTTTATCAAACGTGATTCGAGAAGAATCGAAATTGTTAAGAATGATTAACTTAAAGGGCATGGATAATTTTCCATGCCCTTTATTTGTTTTCAAGCGACAATGCCTATAAAACAAGCACCTGACGTGGCCGATGCGGCCTGATGGGCCAGGTGGTCCACATAGACTGTCTCGTCAACACACTTTCTCGAGTCGTTTCATCATGGCGAACATGAAAATGGCAGCCAACAAGCAAACCAGCATGAACACGCCCCAGCACAACCAGAGCGGCACAGTACCCCAAAGAACGCCGCCCACAAGCACCAACTGGTTGCCTATGGCAGTGGAGACGAACCATCCTCCCATCATCATGCCCTTGTATTTGGGCGGTGCCACCTTGGACACAAACGATATGCCCATCGGAGAAAGCAACAACTCTCCAAAAGTCAAGATAAGATAGACCCCTATGAGCAAATTGGGTGTCACGTCGGCGACATGCTTACCCACAGGATTGCCATCAGCATCCATCACCGTCTGGGGTATGGGCAGGTCGCATGAGTATATGGCCATCAAGGCAAAAGCCAAGGCGGCAACAATCATTCCATAGGCTATCTTCCGAGGTGCGGAAGGTTCCTTCCCCTTGGCGGCAAGCGACCCGAAAATAGCCATCGAGAAAGGAGTCAACGCTACGACATAGAAGGGATTGAACTGCTGGAAGATGGGTGCGGAGACGTCAGCCTTGCCACTAAACACGCCATAGCGCCAACAAAGGATGCCCGCAGCGACGACTATCACAAGGGCGGAAATCATCTTTGCCTTGCCAGTCTTCGATTGGAAAAGCGAGAAACAAGCATAGACAATGATGATGAGCATGGTCAGTGTGAGCAAGTTCCAAGGCACGTCGAAGGCCATGGCCTGCACCCCGGAAGAGGTCTTCGAGGTGAACTCGTCTGCGAAATAAGTGAGCGACAAACCATTCTGGTGGAAAGCCATCCAGAAGAAAATCACCACGGCAAAAACGAGGCAAAGTGCGACGATGCGCTGCTTGGTCTCCTCCTTGGTCAGTTCCGGTTCGTTGCTTGCAGAAGTGTCCTTCACCTCTACCTTCTTCCCACCTTCCGCATGCCTGAAAGTAGGACGGAACAGATAATAGATGGCAATGGACAGGATGAGCGAGGCGCAAGCGACGGCGAAGGAGAAATGATAGGCGTCGTTGGAGGAATATCCTAACGATTTTTCCGCCCACTCCTTGATCATGATGGCCGCCGTCGGAGCATAGAGGGCACCAATGTTGATGGCCATGTAGAAGATGGAGAATCCCGCATCACGTTTGTCGGCATATTTCGGGTCATCGTAAAGATTTCCCACCATGACCTGCAGGTTTCCCTTGAAAAGACCCGTGCCGAAGCCGATGAGCAACAATGCCGCGAGCATGGCCACCAACGCCACCTTGTCGCCTCCAAGAGGTACGGAGAGCAGCACATAGCCAGCGAACATGATGATGATGCCCGTCGTCACCATCCGTCCGAATCCGAACTTGTCGGCCATGATTCCACCTATCAAAGGCAGGAAATACACAAGCATGAGAAATGAACTGTAGATGGCTCCCGCCACACCCGGCGAGAGTCCAAAGTTGGCTCTTAAGAACAAGGCGAAGACGGCTATCATGGTGTAATAGCCGAAACGCTCTCCCGTGTTGGCCAAAGCCAATGCGAATAGTCCTTTTGGTTGTCCTTCAAACATAATTGATTGGTTTAATGATAATTATTTAATTATTTGTTTCTTTCCATCCTTGATGTAGATGCCTTGCGACGGCGACTTGACAGGGATGCCTTGCAAGTTGTAGTATATGCCATCATCCTTATGGAAGTTGGCGTTTCCCGGTTCCAAAGGGTTGGTTGAGATGCCGTCAGGTTGCTTGTCGCCCAAGCGGAAGAGTTTGACGCCATGGCTGGGGACATCCGCCTGCAAGAAGCCGGCCGCTTCGCCTTTTGGCTGTTTCTCCCAGATGTCATAGACCGGCACGGCCTCGTCGGCGCCATAGCCCAGAAGGGTGAGGTCGAAGTTGAAGGGTTCCTTTTTGGAGACATAGACAATGAATTCCATGGTGGTGCCCGTCGACGACGGGTTGTCCTGGTCACAACTGGAGTCGTAGCCACACAAGGCTTTGAAACTGGTGTAGGAATGACCTTCGGGCAGGTCATAGACGAGCGTGCATTGGGCGTTCATACCCAGTCCTGTAGTGTAGGCCTGTCCATCGACACGCAGCGTGCCCCCCTCCACGTTCTGGTTGATGTGAAGCGTCCCCCATTCCGAGGAGTACGAGGAAGCGGTGAGCGTGGTCAGCGAAGTCTCATTGCCTTCAGCGTCCACCAACACGGGATTGACGAGGTCGGCGCGGTCGTAAGCAAAGCCGTCGCCATAGTTGCTCACCACGATTTTCAGTTGCTGTGCCTCGGTGACATCGGCCTCCAACCATTTCGAGCGTGTTCCCGTCCGTGAGATGAGTCCCGACCTTGCCGCATAGTCATCCTGTTCATCTGTCAGGGGATTGCAGTCGAAGACCATGAAGCGCATGGTGGTCGTCGCCCCCGTCTGGCCTATGCCCGAGTCGTCGGCAGCCGCCATCGCCTTGAATCGCACGACATCCATCTCCTCGGGTATCTGGAAGAAGATGGCGGCATTGGCATCGGCGGAGAAGCCCCTGTCGTAAACCTGCCCCATCACCTTCATCTTTCCCCCGTGGTCCACGTTGCGGTTCTCATAGACGCGGTTGAAATAGGACTTGGTATAGTCGCGGGTCTTGTAGGCGCCGGTGAGTGCCACCTCCTCGCCGTTGCTTAGAACAAGCGTGGGGTTGATCCAGTCGCCATGGTCGTAATTGTAGTTGTCTCCCCCGTCGTCGATGACGAGGACGAGCGTCTTGCTTCCCTCCGGCCAGTCGATATCCACGTCCACGGCGTGTCCGGTAGTCGTGTAGGAAACGGTTTCCGAACAGTAGAGCGCCTTGCTTCCCACCACCCATCGAGTGTTGTCGCGGTTGAACAAGGCGAGGTATTTGTTTCCCGTCGCCGGGTCGGTGGAAGTCCACGCCACGTGTCCGTTGTCCTCGTCCTTCATCACCTGACGGGCATTCTCACCGTACTTGTGCATCTGATGGTATTCCTCATTGGTGAGCAACGAGAGGGTGAACTCATCATTCCTGGTCATCTCCCCGCCGAAGAAGAGCGGCGAGTGGCAGATGCCCCAAAGGGTCATCATCGAGCGTTGCTCTTGCTGTGTCAGCCTCGTCCAACGTCCACTTTGCGCGGCAGTGTATCCAGGGTCCGCGATGGTCATGGAAATCTGCCCCAAAGGCAGCATGTCGCAATCGGCGAAGTTGCCCGGACGTGTATATTGGCTCCATACGTCCGCCTCGTTGAACACGGCGTCCACGTCGCTCCAGTTGTCCCACAGGTCATCCATCATACGCCACATGTTGGCATTCTCCAAACACTCCTCGGCATACACATACTGCGTCTTCCCCGGACTAAGCGACAGGACGATGGGCCGCCCCGTCTGGTCGATGGCCTTGCGAATCATGTGTATTTCGTCGGTATAGAACGGCCGCGAGAGGTCGTCCACCTTGAGGAAGTCCACGCCCCATTCGGCATAGAGGTCCATGATGCTGTTGTAATAGAGTTGTCCGTATTCATTGTTTCGCACCAGCAGGTTGTCTTTCAACCAGGTGCAAGGGGAGGTCGTGCCATTGTACACTTGGTTCCATGCAACGCTTTCAGCACCTTTTAACTTGTAATTGCCGCTCACGACAGACTTCGGCACACCGCGCATGATGTGGATGCCCAGTTTCAGGCCCATCTTGTGGAGACTGTCAGCAATGGCCTTGAAGCCTTTGTTCACCCCACCCACCATGGCCGACGGGAAGCGGGTGGGCGAAGGCAGGTAGCGTCCGTACTCATCGAGCACATAGTCCTGGTTGCCTTGCTGGTTGTAGTTGCCGCCACCCAAAGAGGGGTGGTTGCAATACCATCTGATGTCGATGACAACATATTCCCAACCATGCTTGACCAAGTCGTTTTCCACGAGATACCTGGCATTTTGCATCACTTCCTTCTCGGTGACCGAGGAGTAGTAGCAGTCCCAGGAGTTCCATCCCATGGGTGGTGTCATTGCCCAAGTGCGGAAAGTGGCCACGTCGGATTGTGCACGAAGCGGCAGGCCATACCATGCGAGCAGGATGGTAAGCAATGATGCAAATATCGTTTTTTTCATATATTTGAGGTTGTAAATGGTTAGATATGGCAAAGATAAAGAAAAAACAAGGAATATGGAAATAATTGAACATTTTTTCTCAACATTACAACTTTGTTGGTCCCATCACTCTTCATTGAATAAAAAAGGAATCGTTTCATTTTGTTCTGCTCCCGCTTTTTCGTAACTTTGCCCCATCGGATAAGCAAACTACATATATGAAACTACTGACAACCCTGCTGACGGCCACGTTGGCCATCCTCTCCGCCACTGCACAGACACAGTTGACCACCACCGAGGCACAGTCCCTCTTCCAAACCACGACGAAGGCGCGGGTGAGCATCCACGACCCCTCAGTTGTCTTCCATGAAGGTCAGCAACGCTATTACATCTTCGGTTCGCACAAGGTGGGAGCCTACACCCGCGACATGAAAAACTGGACCGTGGCCAACCCCATCTGGCGCACCGCCACCACCTATAACGCCTCCAATGCCGACGCCTTCGTCACACCCGCCGTCAAGCAAGTGACCAAAGGTGGACAAATGGTGACCTTCCCGGCCTTCAACGCCCTGGACTGGTCAGCCCGTCATGACAGTAGTTACGACATCAATGGCAACATGTGGGCACCCGACGTCGTCTACAACCCCGTGATGAAGAAATGGTGCTACTATCTCAGCATCAATGGCAACGACTGGCATTCGAGCATCATCCTGTTGACCTCCGACAACATCACCGGTCCCTACCTCTACCAAGGTCCGGTGGTCACCTGCGGGTTCAAGGATTCACAACATTCCTACAAGGAGACCGACCTCGAACTTGCCATCGGCACACAGTCGTCCCTCCCCAGCCGCTACAACGTAGGGAGCAACTGGGGAAAGCGGTGGCCCCACACCATCGACCCCGCCGTGTTCTACGATGGCGACGGCAACCTATGGCTCACCTACGGTTCATGGTCGGGCGGCATCTGGATGCTCCAACTCGACGAGAACACCGGCCTTCGCGACTACGACGTGACCTACCCTTCCATCAACGGCTCCAGCGACCAAGTGACCAGCGACCCCTATTTCGGCAAAAAGGTGGCCGGCGGCATCTATGTCAGCGGCGAAGGCCCCTACATCGAACGCATCGGCAACTATTATTATCTGTTCGTGAGTTATGGATTCTACTCCCCCGACGGCGGGTATGAGATGCGCGTCTTCCGCTCTACACAGCCCGACGGTCCCTACACCGATGCCAACGGCACAAGCGCCATCTTCCCCACATATAAGATGAACTACGGCAGAAACGGCGACACGCGAGGCGAGAAAATCATGGGCGCCTACAACCACTGGGGCGACATGACCGTTGGCGAATGCGCACAAGGCCACAACTCCATCATCGCCGCCAACGACGGAAAGACCTACCTGGTGTATCACACCAAGTTCAATGACGGCACCATAGGTCACCAAGTACGTGTCCATCAGGTGTTTGTCAACACGGACGGATGGCTCGTGGCCGCTCCCTTCGAATACAACGGCGAGGCGGTCACCGACACGGACATTGCCACGAAGCAGCCTTTCTCCACGGAGGAGATAGCGGGAACCTACGACATGCTGCTGCACAAATATGGCATGGACTACGCCCACTACGAGGAAGTCACACCCCAGCGCATCAAACTCGGCAGCGACGGACAGGTGACGGGCAGCCTCAATGGTTCGTGGGCCATCGAGACGGGGACGGGATACATCACCCTCACCCTCGGCGGCGGCACCTACAAGGGCGTGATGCTCGAGGAGGAGATGGACGGCAGCACCACCCGGACCGTCTCCTTCACTGCCTGCAGCCAAGGAGGAGTCAACATCTGGGGATACAAGCGCCATCCCAAATACGAACTGGCGTGGCAGGTGCTCCACCTTTCAGCACCCGTCAGCGACGGACAAGCCATCATGGGCGACATCGACCTCCAAGGCTTTGCCGACGGCCTTGAAAACGTGACCGTTACGTGGACAAGCAGCAGGCCGGACATCATCTCTGACGAGGGGGTGTTCGACCCAGTGGGACTGACCGAAGACACACCCGTGACGCTCACGCTGAGGATGGAGACGCCAGGATACTATTGGACGGAATCCTACACTGTGACGGCACTTTCCGAGACGAACTCCCTGCCCGAAGCCGACTGGATGACAGGATTGCTGGCACACTATGGCTTCGACAACACCCCCTTGGCCAACTCCTACAACGCCAACGAGGTGGCTGTGTTGAAAGCCAACGGCACCGCCACGATTCCCACCCTCGACACGGGCAGGCTGCAAGAGGGGAAGTCGGTTCATCTCTATTTCGGCATCAACGGCAACGAGAGTCATGTGCAAGTGCCCAACCCGCTTTTGGGGCAGACGCTCGAGGAAGGCGCCACCATCTCGATGTGGGTGAACCGCACCGACAACAACCTCTGGGACGCGCTCTTTGGTTTCGTGGATGGCAACAGCCGCTTCTACATGACAGGCAACACCTACGTGGGCTATAACAACGGCGCGGGCAACTGGATAGACCTCAACCATCCCAACAGTGTGGATACAGGCCACCTCTCACCGGGGGAGTGGCACCTCGCCACCCTCGTCGTTGCAAGAGGTGGCATCACGCTCTACGTAGATGGTGAGCAAAAGGTGTTTGGTGCATGCAACGGGTCCTGCAACGGCAGCGACGTGAGCAACGCCAACGCCTTTGATTACACCCTCATCGTCGACCACCTGGCCCGGGCCACAGAGTTCTATCTGGGCCGTGGGTCGTTCTGGGGTTCGGCCGACGCACGCATCGACGACCTCCTCGTCTATAACCGACCGCTGTCGGCTGACGAAGCCTCCGCCCTCTATCAGATGGAGAGCCGCACATCGTTTGACTTCGCATCGGTACCGAGCGTGGAAAGGGAGATGTTGAGCAGCAAACTCGCCCTCATCAGAGCATTGAATGCCATCCCACATTCCGAGGACGTTGCAGGAGTGGACAACGCCCTCGACACCAGCCTCAGCAACATCGAGGCACAGATGGCGGGCAACGGACTACTCCCATTGGCCACACTCCTCAGCGAGGCAGAGCAAGCAGCCTTCACCTTCCTCAGCCAAGCGACACCGATAGACCCGGAGCAGCCGTTCGACCTCACCTTCCTATTGCGCAACCCCGACATGGAGAGCACCGAAGGATGGTCGAACTCCCCCACCCTCGACTTTTCCTGCGCGGAATACTACCAAACCGATTTCGACTTCCACCAGACGGTGTCTAAACTGCCCGCCGGCACCTACCAGTTCAGGAGCAACGCCTTCCAACGTCCGGGAAGGCCTGAGAACTGCACGTCGGCACCTGTCACGGCAGACATCTATTTAGGCAACGACAGCCGACAACTGGCTCACATCACCGCCGGCGCACAAGCACAAAGCCTGGGCGGAGGGGAATCTTATGTCAACGGCAAATACATCCCCAACAACATGGAGGCCGCGAGCATCTATTTCGGCAAAGGACTATACGAGAACAAAGTCACCTCTTCGCTCCTCACAGACCGAGGCCAACTGACCATGGGCATCCGCGGCACCAACCACGATGCCTTCCATTGGTGCATCTTCGACCATTTCCGCCTGCATTATTTCGGTTCGCTCGACCCGCAATGGGTGGATGGAGTCGAGTTCAAGATGGGCGACGTCAACTGCGACGGCGACATCACCATCACCGACGTGACATGCCTCGTGTCATATCTGTTGGGCACACCACAGCACATCTTCTGCCACCGAGCCGCCGACCTTGATGGCAGCGGACAGCACACCATCACCGACGTGACATGCCTCGTGAACCTCGTGCTTAATGCGAGATGAGCACAGCCATTCATGTCGTTTTTTGCAGACATACATAAAGTGTAACTTTTTGACTTCAAGGCCACACTTCAATACAATTTACGCCACTCCGCCAAAATGCTGACTGACGTAGTTATATACAGCGTCACGGTAGTAGTTGATACTTTCGTCAGAATAACTTTCAGGGAGTTCTTTCCAAAGCATATCACGAATGGTGATAATGATGGAAGCCCTTGTTTCTTGCTTGTCGAACGGATGATCCATCGTGGCCAGAAGAGTTTTTATCTTCTCCAGCAAATCCTTGGCTACAGTCTTGATTTTCTTGATGTCTTCTTTCGAAAGGTCATCCTTCATCAACACATCATACATGGACAGTTGTTCGTCATTCTCAAAACCCTCTCGGATATACCGTTTTTCCTCTTCTGTCAGTTGGTGTGAAAGGTTCATCAGTTCCTCAAAGGTCTTTTCTATCGTGACACGGTTCTGCTCGTTGTTATAGTTCTGAATGATTTCCTGGTATTTTTCGTAGAAATTGATGCGTGAAGGATTTGCTGCCAACAATTTTGCAATACGTTCTTGCAATAGTTCTTGTATATCTTTCAACACAAGGTTCTTCTCCTTGCTCTTGGCAAACTCACGTCGGAGCAAGTCAAAGTCAATGCCACTGATGTCAAAACGCCGACTGTCTTCAGCCACCATTGTTGCATCAATCTCCAGATGTTCGTTCACTATCTCATTGATAGCTACACTAAGGTCTGTGATGTCGGCATGCTTGCGCTTCTTCTGCAATTCCTTGTAGATGGCCTCAATGGCATCCTTCTGTTGCTTCATTTCAGAAGCAATGTCTTCACGGTCGAGGTATTTCCAGTAATTCAGGAGTGTTGTCACAAAGGTACAATATGACTTCCTGATTTCAAGTGTTTCGCACATTGCATTGGCGGCCTTTTTCAACAATGACAATTTCTCAAAGTTTTCAGCCTTGATTAAATCGTCCAAATCAAAGCCATGTTCCTTCAAAAAGTCAATGGTGGTGGCTATTGTTTCCAGCACACGCTTGATGAGTTCCTTTTTGTCAATCGTAGGGTCGTTGCCTGCGCCTCCTTCTGGGTTGGCAGTATAGTCGGCCAGAGCCTGTCGCAGTGCTTTCACAATGCCGATATAGTCAATAATCAGCCCATTCGTCTTCCCTTCCGACACACGGTTGGCACGGGCAATGGTCTGCATCAGCGTATGGGCCTTCATCGGTTTGTCGATATAGAGACAAGAGAGTGTCTTTACGTCAAAGCCTGTCAGCCACATGGCACAGACAAAAACGATGCGCAACTTTGAATCGCCATCTTTGAACTCCTTGTCCAGCTCTCGCTTCTCCATCTTCTCACGGTGTGGCTTGATGTCAAGTCCCCACTTCTGGAATGTCTGTATCTCGTTTTGTTCCTGCGATACCACAACAGCCATTTCCGTTTCCTTCATCCACTCCAGTTTACGCTTCATCTCCTGCGTTTCTTGTTGAGAAGAACAGGTGGCAATCTGCGTTTCAAGGGCCTTGATTTCTTGTTGCCAATATTCCTGCACATAGTTGTACATCCGCACACAGGTCACCTTGTTATAGCCTACCATCATCGCCTTGCCTGATGTCCAAAGGTCACTATAATGCTTGACAAAGTCTTTGGCCACAATACGCAGACGTTTCTTGGCGGTCAACAGGTGTACTTCCTTGGCAAACTCTCGTTCCAACTTTATCAATTGCGATGCATCCATGTCGCCAGCCTGTTCCAGTGCTGAAGCAATTTCCTCGTTAATCTCTGGATTCTTCAAGTCCTGCAACTTCTCGCCCCGATTCTCATAATAAAGCGGCACGGTGGCTTTATCCTCCACAGCCCGTTTGAAATCATAGATACTCACATAGCCACCAAACGTTCGGGCAGTGATATTATCGTTCGAGAGAAGCGGCGTACCTGTAAAACCAATACGATTTGCCGTAGGCAGAAGGTGCATCAGGTTATCGGCAAAGATACCGTTTTGAGTGCGGTGAGCCTCGTCGCTCATCACGATGATGTCGTGGTCGGGATAGATGGGTTCTGCCTTCGGGTCGTTGAACTTCTGGATGAGCGAGAAGATGAATGATGGATTTCCCTTCAGTTTTGTCTTCAAGTCTTCGCCGCTGCTGGCAATGAATTTCTTTGCCTTTACGTTCCCCAAAAGACCGCAGTTCTCGAATGTATCACTGATTTGCTTGTTCAGTTCGTCGCGGTCGGTGAGCACAACGATGGTGGGAGAGCCTTCAAACTTTCTGCGAATCTTCTGTGCCAAAAACAGCATTGAATAACTCTTGCCACTACCTTGCGTATGCCAGAACACCCCTAACTTTCCTTTTACGCATTCACGATTGCGATACATCTCCACTGCCTGATTCACCCCCAAGTATTGGTGGTTGCGAGCCAGAATCTTGGCCGTAGTGCCTCCGCTGTGGTCGTAAAGAATGAAGTTCTCCAAAAGGTCGAGGAAGTTTTCTTTCTTGCAAATGCCTCGCAGCATGGTTGGCAGTTCTATATTGCCAGATTCCTGTTCTGTCAGTCGTTTCCATTCGTGGAAAAACTCCCTTTTGGATTCGATGGTGCCCACACGAGCCTCCAGCCCATTGCTGAACATGATAAAGGCATTGTGGTAGAACAATTGCGGGATGGTGTCGAGATAGTCGCGGTAGTTTTGGTTGAAGGCATCCTGCACCTCCACATCATGATTCTTCAGTTCCATGAATAGCAAAGGCAGGCCATTCACGAAGCCTACGATGTCTGCCCGGCGATGATACAAGGCTCCATACACCCACATCTCGCGGACACACAGGAAATCATTTTTCTCCGGTGAAGCGAAGTCAATTACCTTGGCACGCACTTCATCCGTTTCGCCGTTAGGCTTCACACGAGTCACAGGCACACCGTCCTTGATGTATTGATACTTCTGCTCGTTGATTTGCATCAGCGTCTGACTGCTCATGTGCTCCGTCATGCGCTCTACAGCTTCCGCCAGTTGCTTTTCCGTCATCCACGGATTCAGCGTCTTCAGAGCCATGCGGAAACGCCCCGTCAGCAATACCTCGTGATAACTGCTACGTCCTAACGTGCTATTGACACCTAACAACTCATTGTCATAGGCATATATGCTCGTCCAACCCAGTTCTTTTTCCAGCAACTCGGCTGCACTCCGCTGTATCAGTTGGTCTTCGCTATAGTCCTTTGCCATAATACATCTTAATTTATATTGGTCGTCCTTTCTTCGCCTCGATGGGGTCAGCCTCTCTATCTACTTGTGTGTAGGTTTCGTATTCTTTCCTTTCTTCCTTGTGCTTATGCTTTTCGTCATAATACTGATCTAAAAGCTTATTAACCTCTGTCATTGACAGTTCTCCTTCGATATTTTTGCGGGCTAATTCTTTCAGATAGTCAGATACTGTCAGCAAGTCCACCTGTTGCATACCGATAGCAATGCTCCAGTTTCTTGCTCGTTCTATTTGCTCTGGAGTACCATTTTGTATATAATCATCAAACAGCCCTTTTTGATTCATTTTTTCAATTTAATTAGGGTCATACTAATATTTCTCCACTCATCAGTTTGGGAAGCAAGCGGTCGCGGGCTTCGGCAAGGAGGCGGATTTGAGATTGGAGATGCCTTAGTCTCTTAAACATTGGCATAACTATTTTTGAGAACTTAGCTTGTAAGTTCATAGGAGGCTCCATAACAGAAATGTTTGAAAGAGTATTTCTATTAAGCGAAGGTATGGCACCGCCACTGTTCAAAGTCGTAAAGTCTACTGTTTTAAGCAGGCAGTAGATGTAAAACACGTTATGTCCTTTAAAGTCACTTATGTAAAGTGAAGTGTTATGTGGCCAATAATTATCCCAAATAAGTTGGTAAACGCCTAAACTACCAGACCTACCCGTTACAATA
Source organism: Prevotella sp. (assembly GCA_017619375.1). GTDB lineage: Bacteria > Bacteroidota > Bacteroidia > Bacteroidales > Bacteroidaceae > Prevotella. The sequence continues at coordinate 154,555 of JAFZSL010000038.1, forward strand.
CCAGGTCCTTCAATCTTGTATTTGTTGTGATTTCCTATTATTGAAGTAGAACCAACGACAGGATAAGGTCCATCAACAAACTCCTTATGTGTTAGGTCATACCCTCTATGGAAGGTAAGAATGTTATTTACATTTTTCTTCTCCCAACCCTCCGGCACACCATCGACGATCTTTGTGTTTTCGTGTCCAGGGAAGCGGAGGTCAACGAACCATTCCTTATAGAGCCGCTGCGCTGCCTCCTCCAATAGCTTTATCTGCTTTTGATAGTTTTCTATCAAAGAGTCGTAGCGGGAAAGGATGGTGGCGATGCGGTGCTGAGTCGACTTCTTTGGAACGAAACACTCATAGTCACAGATTTTTGTAGGTGAAGTATGATGAACTGTTGAACCTGTGGAAGTGTTTGCAATTGTACGCTGATAAGCACGAGTTCGCATCAACCAATATATATAACCTCTATCACACTCGTCATTTTTGAAAGACACCAAACCTATTCGTTGGTTGTGAAGGTATATCCTTTTGTCGGATTTTGGTATATAGGCACTAAAACCAAGAGTGTCTATAGTTTTGCTTAAATCAGTCATAGTAACAATGAAGTCCCCTTCTTTCAAGATGTAATCCTGTGGTATCTCTCCATCAAAGAATTTGCACTTCTTTTCTTGGAAGCCTCCACCTATCCTGAAATTTCCAGGGGTAACGAGAACAATATTATTATCATCTTCGATAATATGTTCCCCACTAAAAGCAAAGCCATGCTTAATTTCGAGGATATCTCCCAACTTAACTTTCTTCCACTCACTCATTCCTCGTCCTCCTTTCTAATGACTTTCCAATGTCCTGTCTTGTCAGAACCAATACGACAAATGTACTTGCGACTTTGTAGAGTTTTAATGGTTCTTGCAACAGTGGGGCGAGAGAGTTGACAGTATTCTGCCAACTTCTCATAAGAATAATCAGGGAATGAACTGATAGCAGCCAATACAGCTCGCTCTGACTTAGACAAAGCAGACACATTAGATTTTACAGTATCATTTACAGTATCATTTACAGTATCATCGTCCCTCATCAGTCTTAGCAAATCGAGTTGGGTGGCTATTACACAGTCAGCGATAAATTCCGTGAACACCTCTGGACGCGTATGGGCAGTTTCGAGTGAATAGAAATAATCATGACGCAGAATAGCGGGTATAATAGCTATGGTAAAACCATTACGCAACAAAGCAAGGTTCATCAACAAACGCGCCACACGACCATTGCCATCTATAAAGGGATGAATGAAGACAAAACGCTGATGCAACGTGGCAGCCAATTCTATAGGGTGCAGTTTTTTCTCATTCCCATTATACCATTTGACGAGTTTCTGCATCTCTTCAGGAATCTTTGATACAGCCGATACTGCATAACGACTACCACTGATATATACCTTTACGTTACGGTAGTGGCCTGCCTTCTCGGCATCAATCTGCTGGTAAAACAAGCGATGAAGATTTAGGATATCCTCTTCTGTCAGTCTTTCTTTCTCCGTAATCTGATATACGTAGTCGTATGCTTTGGCATGACCCACAGCCTCGTAATGGTCTCGCAGGGGTTTGCCTTCTATCGTCAGCCCATCTTCTATCACCACTTTTGTTTCCGATTCCGTCAGGCTGTTGCCTTCAAGGGCATTGCTCGTATAGGTTAGCCCCACACGATAGTACTCCCTCAACGACTTAAGCGTTTCAGGGGGCAAGGGCCTGTTTGCAGATAACAAACGGTTGTTTTCGTCAGCTTTTTTATATTTAGAAATTAATGCATCCATCTCATTAAGTATCAATCATTTATCTTTCAGTTCCTCCCATGCTTTTTGTATTTCGTCCATCAATACGTTGGCCTCCGCATTCAGTTTTGCTAACTCTGCATGAATCTCATTCATACGCTCATGGAAGTCCACGCCGTCATCTTCCTTTTCTGCTACGCCGACGTAAGCACCAGGAGTCAACGAATAGTTCTTTTCTTCAATCTCCTGAATGGAGGCAATCTTGCAAAGACCGAGGACATCTTGGTATTCTCCATTCTCGCCAAACTTTGAAACAAGCCATTCACGTTGGCGAGCAGTTTCGAGGACGTCTTCCAGTTCTGCTATTAATGCGTTCTGCTCTGACTCAATGCGCTTTTTGTCCTTACGCTGGGCGTTGGCAATGAGTTGCTTAGCCTCTGCCTTCCGTTTCTGAATGGCTTCCTCTAAAGCAGGAATGGTTTGGCCTTGTAGTGCTTTGTCATAATCTGCTATCAGTGCCTTATACTTCTCCTTCTCTCCCCGATACAGATGCACGATGGCTTGCAGGTTGCGGAGTTGCCACTCTGTCCATTCATTCAGCGTACGGTCAACCACTGTATAGTAATTGCGGGCATCAATGAAAAGCACCTTGTCACGGATGTCTGCGTTCTTGTTCCTATCAAAGAACCACAGCGAACAGGGCAGCGAGAGCGTGTAGAAGAAATTATTACCCACACTCACCATCACATCCACATCGCCCGTGCGCACCAATTTTTCACGGATGTCACAGTCTTTGTTGGCACTGTCTGTCGCCGAACTGGCCATTACGAAACCAGCGCGACCATGGTCGTTCAGGTATGCATGGAAATAGCTTATCCAGAGATAGTTGGCATTGCCGATTTCTTTGGTCTTCTGATTCACACCCGGCAAGCCAAAAGGCAGACGACCAGCAGCAGATGCAGACTCTGCTTTCACCTTATCAACATTGAAAGGAGGATTGGCCATCACATAGTCACACTTACCTGCAAGGTTATGGGCATCGTGGTAGAAGGTGTTGGCTTCATCGCCGGAGATGATTTTTCCGTTGAGTCCATGCACTGCCATATTCATCAGACAGAGTTGGGCATTGTATTCCACCTTTTCCTGGCCGAAGAAGGTCATGTTGGTGTTGGCGTTCAGTCCCGCCTGATTCACAAAATCACCCGTCTGCACAAACATACCGCCACTGCCACAGGCCGGGTCGAGCATCACCCCTTGTGTGGGTTCCAGCACATTCACCAGCATCTTCACCAACGACTTGGGAGTGAAGAACACACCGTCGTCTGAGGCAACGGCTTTGGCAAACTTGGAGAGGAAATACTCATAGATACGGCCTATGATGTCACCGCCCACTTCGTCTATGGTCTTGTTGTTGAAGATGCGAAGCAACTCGCGCAAGAGGTCATCGGCAAACATCGTATAGGTCTTGGGGAGCACACCCGTCAGCTGTTCGCTTTGTTCCTCGACCAATTGCATGGCATTGTTCACGGCTTCGCCCAGCGAGTTGATGTCCTGTCCGTCCTTAGTCTTCAAATGAGCATCGAAAATATTATCTGGGAGATTCACCAAATAGTCGAACTGAGCCTCACGAGGCAGATAGAGCGCACTCTTGGCGGCAAAGTCGCTCGGCTCCACCGGCATCACACGCCCACCACGACTCGGGCGGTTTTCCAGAATCTCAGCCTCCACCATCTTATATCGGCTATAGGCATATCGCAAGAAAAGCAACGCCAATACAGGCATGCAATACTGGCTGCTTGTCAACTTACTTCCTTGTCTTAGAAGATCTGCCGATTCCCAAAGTTCGGCTTCGAGTTTTCGTATATTAATCATTCCTTATATGTTTAAAGGATCTTCCTTCAACCAAAAGATTTCATAGTCTTGATTCTGTTACAAAGGTAGTCATTTTGTTTCACAATCAACGGTTCATCTATTGAAATCTTTCTTTGAACGGAATAAAAATATTGAAATCCGCATTTTTTTCACCCATTCGGTACATTGTACCAAATATCTTTGTATCTTTGCAAAGCAAAAACAGGGGGCATCCCGGTTGTTGATTTCCGTTTGGCAGCAATCGGCATGCGCCACCTTGGAGATTAAGAAAACTATTATCAAACTATAACACTTATGAGAACATTTTTTACTCACTTCACCAACCTCAAGTTAAGAAGGCTTGTGCCAGTAGGTCTGTTGCTGGCGGCAACCCTCACACCCTTGACGGCAGACGCACAGTTGTCGTCGAATCCCGACAAGTTTTTGGGCAACATCACGACAAGTTATTCCGTGGACTACGGCAATGAGAAGTTCTACCAACTGTGGAACCAGATCACCCCAGAGAACGAATCGAAATGGTCGTCGATTGAAGGTTCACGCAGGGGCAGTTTCAGTTGGGGCGGCTGCGACAACGCCTTCAACTACGCCAAGAACCACAATTTCCCATTCAAGTTCCACTGCCTCATCTGGGGTGCACAGTATCCCAACTGGCTCAACAGCCTCTCCACCGAGGAACAGTACAAGGCCATCGAAGAGTGGATGGACGCCATCAAGGCACATTATCCCGAACTCCCTTTGATTGACGTGGTCAACGAGGCCGTTGCAGGCCACCAACCCGCCCCCTACAAGGCAGCCCTTGGCGGTGACGGTGCAACAGGGTTCGATTGGATCATCAAGGCCTTCGAGATGGCCCATGAGCGTTGGCCGGACGCCATCCTCATCTACAACGACTACAACACGTTCCAGTGGCAGCGCCAGCAGTTCATCGACCTTGTCAAGACGCTGCGCGACGCCGGCGCCCCCATCGACGCCTACGGCTGCCAATCGCACGACCTCACCGACATGAGCCTGAGCAATTTCAAGGCCGCCATGGTGGAGATTCAGAACGCACTGAAGATGCCAATGTACAGTTCAGAATATGACATCGGCACGTCCGACGACCAACTCCAGTTGCAGCGTTACAAGGAGCAGATTCCATACATGTGGGAAGCCGACTACTGCGCTGGCATCACCCTGTGGGGATACATCTACGGCCACACCTGGACCACCGACGGCAACTCCGGCCTGATTCGCGACGGAAAGGACCGTCCCGCCATGACTTGGCTACGCGAATACATGAAGAGCGAAGCCGCACAAAACGCGAAGAGTCCCTTCCCCGGCATGGTGAAGGAAGCATCTGTCTATGTCAAGGCAGCATCCCTCGCCGTCACCAAAGGTGAAGAGGTGCCCATCACCATCAACGCACGACTGAAGACCAAGACGATAGACCATATCGACCTCTATGTCAACAACCAATTGGTATGCACGTTGACAGAAGCCCCATACAAAGCCTCATATACACCCGAGGAAACCGGCAAGTACGACATCAAAGCTGTTGTCACAGCTACCGACGGTGCTCAGTTCGAACGTTGGTCAGGGTTCACCGCCTACAACCCACGCTCACCCTTCAAGGGAGAGATTGAACTCCCCGGCACCCTCCAGGCAGAGGACTTCGACATGGGCGCAGAGGGCATGACCTACCATGACTCCGACACGCAGAACGAAGGCGGCACCAACTACCGCAACGACGGCACCGGCGTGGACATCGTCACTGGCAACGGCGGCTACGCCATCGGTTACACCAACTCCGGCGAATGGCTGGAATACACGGTGAACGTGAAGGAAGCCGGTGTCTACTCCTATGAAGCATACGCCTCATCGGGTGTCACCAACTCCTCCTTCAACCTCGCCTTGCACACCCAGGACGGCCTTGTCCCGCTCACCAACAACATCGCCGTTCCGATGGTGACCTCCAACAGTTGGAGCACCTACAGGGCACTCTACGGCAGACTCCTCGTCCCGCTGGAGGAAGGCAAGCAAATCATCCGCATCAACATCACCGGCAGCAGTTGCAACATCGACAAGGTCGTGTTCAAACACGTCGATGTGAATCCCGACATACAAATCGCCATCTCCGCCGACCCGTCGCCGGCCACCATCAACGAGAACACCACCATCAAGGTGGATGCCTCGTGCGAGACCAGCCCTGTCAAGAGCGTGAGAATCTACCAGGGCGACGTGCTGATGAAGACCCTCACGGAAGCACCATACGAGACAACCTACAAGCCAACGGCGAAAGGCACCTACAACTTCACCGCCGTGGCAGAGACCGAAGACGGCAAGGAGTCGGAGATTGCCAAATTCACTTTGACAGCCAACCCGAGGCGCACAGCCTACAAGGGCATCATCACCTTGCCCGGCATCCTTGAAGCCGAGAACTTCGACAAGGGTGGCGAGGGCTTCACCTACCATGACTCCGACTCCCAGGATGAGGGCGGCGCCAACTACCGCTCCGACAGCGAGGGCGTGGACATCGTGAAGTTCAACAGCAGTTACGTCATCGGCTACACTGCCGCCGACGAGTGGTTGGAATACAGCGTCAACGTCACCTCGGCCGGCAAGTACTCCTACGTGGCCACCGTCTCCTCCGGCTCCACCGGTTCCGGCTTCTCCATCGGTCTGTCGGATGGCAGCACAGTGACCAAACTTGCCCAAGTGAACGTGCCGCAGACGGCCAACAACAGTTGGGACACCTACAAGACGGTGACCGGCACGCTCAGCAAAGAACTTGAGGAAGGCCAGCAAATCCTGCGCATCACCATCACCGGCCCGTACTGCAACATCGACAAGATTGAGTTTATCAACACAACGGGCATCGAAGACGCCATCGTCAACGAGGACAACAACCGCTTCAGCAACATCTACAACCTCTGGGGCGTCCGCGTGGACAACAACTACAAGGGCATCGTCATCAAGAACGGCAAGAAGGTCATCCAGCGATGACCCACTTGTGATTGCAATATTGAAAAAAGGTTGGCTTGGGTTTTCAAGCCAACCTTTTTTTCCAAGGAATCGGATTAGTCAGAATTAGGGTGTCCTTTTGCAGTATTAACTTTTTAGCACTATTAATCAAAATGATTATCCGCTATTTGCCGTAAACCCATAAAGGTCATCTTTCTGTAGCCGGAGCGCACGGGACCCTGGAAGGGTCACCTTTCAGTAGCCGGGGTGTGCGTAGCACCCCTGGATGGAAATGCGATAGAGGGGCTTCGACCCTGAAGGGGTCGCCCAAACGTTGATGAGGGGGCACTCTTTCAGAGTGCAGAAAATCCCTTCTGACATGCCGCAGGTCCTACGGACACTACGGTTATTGAAAGGTGACGCTTTCAGCGTCATATACGGATAGATGCGGATAATCATTTTAATCAAAGACCCCACCCCATCCCCTCGAGGGGAGGGGATATGCGCACCGCCATTCTTGTCGTTTTTGGCACACGAACAATTATCATGATAGAAAAAAAAGGACAGCCTAATTCCGATTACTCTGAATACTCTGAATACTCTGAATACTCTGAATGCTCCGAATGCTCTGAATGCTCTGAATGCTCCGAATGCTCCGAATACTCTGAATACTCTGATTACTCATGTCCCTCCCTTTCTGCAAAATCACTTCCTCGATGTAATGTGGAAGCAATGCTGTTTTTGTTCATATTTGACATAGCAACGCTTTTCGTTGCGAAGTTGTTCCAGCACTTCTCCCAAGATGTTGGCCAGTAGTTTGGTGCTCGCCGCATTCCCCTTCAACGATTGGCGGTCGAAACGAACATAAGTGATGTCGAACGTCGTGGCATATTGGTGGGCCGAGTTTGGCGAAGCATTACCATTGACTTTTCGAAGGCTTTCAACATCATCCCCGGTGCGGAGAAGGGAAGTGACGATGACCCGATGTTTCCTGAGTTCCTGATTCTCCAAGGTCGCTTGGAAACGAGAGCCAATCTCATCAAGCAGGTCTGCAGCAGCAGGTGTCAGATAGGCGACAGAGTGTGTCAGGCGATCCACCTTGTATTTGTCGCAGGTCTCTATCTTTGTCAGTTTTTCCTTTGGCAGCAAATCTTTATGGTCAACCGGTTGGATACCATACTTCTTTGCTGCCTTCAATTGAGTGGTGTTGACATCACCAAAATGATACTTACTTTTCACGATATCAGCCGAAGGCCTTGGCTGATAGGAATAATGGCGATAGACACGCCACGCACCGTAAGCGAAAACGATAAAAGCAGCAAACAGGATAATGAGCACTTTCCCATGTTTTGAAAGGAGGGTTTGCTGTTTCTCGACCGTCTTCTTTTCCTCAATTGTTTTCTCTTCCATACTGATTCACAAAATAAAGGGAACAATTTTTTATCACATCAATGTTTTTGTATCTTCCTCAACAAGTCCACCTTTCCGTCGTCAATCAACTTGAGGATCAATTCTCCGAAGAGCGTGTTTTGCCAAGCGAACCAGGAGCGGGTGTATTTCGAAGCATCATCCTTGTGGAACGACTCGTGCATGAACCCCGTGCCGTTGTCGGTATCGACGAGCATCTGGAGGCATTGTGTAATCTCGTTGTCATCCCGACTGGTGAAAGCCCTCATCATGATCGACATCGGCCACACCATGTCATGACCGATATGCGGGCCACCGATGCCCTCCCCCACCTTTCCACGGAAGAAATAGGGATTGTCCTCGCTCCAAACGAAACGGCGCGTGTTCTGATAGACAGGGTCATCGATATCCACATCACCCAGATATGCCATGGCGAGCAGACTGGGCACATTGGCGTCGTCCATCAAAAGTTGGTTGCCGAAGCCATCCACCTCAAAGGCATAAACGGGGCCATATTTCGGATGCTGATAAACAGCATACTTCTTCAAGGCAGCCTCCACCTCATCGGCCAGAAGGGTGAAATCAGCAGCCGCCACAGCATCGTGGTTGACTTTCGTCAGCACCTCTGCTATCTTGCGCAAGGAGGTCACGGCGAAGAAGTTGGAGGGCACGAGATAGAGGAAAACGGTGGCATCGTCGGAGGGTCTGAATACCGATGCGATGAGGCCCACGGGTTTGACGGGGTTGCCGTAGCCATCGTTACACACCGTGTCATACTGCCTGTTGGTGGTGCGCATGAAACGATATGGTCCCTTGTTTTCCTTGCGCTGCTGCTCACGGAAGGTTTTCAAAATCTTTGAGACGGCCTCGCGCCACAAATCGCCGAAAATCGTGTTGTCGCCCGTCACCTGCCAATAGTAGTATGCCAGACGGATAGGATAGCACAAGGAGTCGATTTCATATTTCCTTTCGTGGAGGAAAGGATTCATGTCGGTATAGTCCGACTCCCATTCGCTGCCGGTAGGCCCCATGTTGAACGCATTGGCATAAGGGTCGAGGCAGATGCACTTCAACTGCCTGAGTATGGTGCCCCTAACCATGCGGCGTATCTTCTCGTCTTTTTTGGCAAACTGCACATAGGGCCATACCTGTGCACCCGAGTCGCGCAGCCACATGGCATGGATGTCGCCGGTATAGACGAAGGTGTCATCCTCCCCATCCTCGGTCAGACTGTAATGCACGGTGGTGTCCAACGTGTTTGGGAAGCAGTTCTCGAACATCCACGCCAGATAGGGCGCACCATTCAGCAATTTCTTAACCTCCGTGATTTTCTTCTCGATGGTTTCGGAGGTGAACAGTCTCTCGTCGACAGGAGGGCGGCGCGAGACCCTGATGTTGTCGGTAGGAACAGCAATCGACTGGGTGTAAGACTTCCGGGAGGGTTCCTGGGCATTTACATTTCCCGCCATGCCAAGCAACATGGCCACAAGAATTATTTTTTGCTTAGACATTATTTACTAGCTGTCATTATGTGATGATAAAATAACATTTTGATTTCTGTTCCCATTTTTTGAATATGAACAAAGATAGTGCAAATATAATCAAAAAGTGGCATTTATGAGTAAATCCACCTCTGAAACGTTTGACACATCTATTTTTTTTGCAAATATGAACTCATAACCATATCAATATCGTCCAAAAGATGTAAATATAGAACATCTCCCTTGCGGGCTTTCTGTTTTTTTAATAACTTTGCATCACACCAAAAACCCTACAACAATCATGAAAAGAACAACAATGATGTTGCTGGCAGCAGTGATGCTCCTGCCTGCAATGGCCCAGAAGAAACAAACCCCGGCACAAGGCTACCCCATCACCCCCGTGCCCTTCACCTCGGTGAAAGTGACCCCCGGCACCTTCTGGGGCCAACGTTTGGAAGCAAGCCGCAAGGTGACCATCCCCTTGGCCTTCTCCAAGTGCGAGGAGACCGGTCGTTACACCAACTTCTCCAACGCCGCCGCCCATTTGAAAGACCCGTCGAAGGTGTTCAAGGTAGGAGGTCTGGCCTTCGACGACACCGACCCCTACAAGACCATCGAAGGTGCCAGTTACATCCTGCAGACCTATCCCGACAAGAGACTCGTGCAGTATATCGACTCCGTGCTCGACGTGATTGCCTCGGCCCAGGAGCCCGACGGATATCTTTATACCTCGCGCACGCAAAACCCACAGCACCCACACGAATGGGCGGGCGACAAGCGTTGGAGCAAAGAAGAGGACCTGAGCCATGAACTGTACAACCTCGGCCACATGGTGGAAGGGGCCATCGCCCACTACCAGGCAACGGGCAGCCGCAAATTCCTCGACATCGCCATCCGCTACGCCGACCTGGTGTGCAAGGAAGTGGGTCCCAATCCCGGACAGGCCTGCGTGGTGCCGGGGCATCAAATCGCAGAAATGGCACTTGCCAAACTCTATTTGGTGACGGGCGACAAGAAATACTTAGACGAAGCCAAGTTCTTCCTCGACTACCGTGGCAAGACCACCATCGTGCATGACTACTCCCAGGCGCACAAACCCGTGGTGGAACAAGCCGAGGCGGTGGGACATGCCGTACGTGCCGCTTACATGTATGCCGGAATGGCAGACGTGGCGGCCCTCACCGGCGACAAGGGCTATATCAATGCCATCGATGCCATCTGGGACAACATCGTCACCAAGAAACTCTACATCACAGGCGGCATCGGAGCCACGAGCAACGGCGAGGCCTTCGGCAAGAACTACGAACTGCCCAACATGAGCGCGTACTGCGAGACCTGCGCCGCTATCGGCAATGTCTATGTGAACTACCGTCTGTTCCTGCTCCATGGCGAATCGAAATACTACGATGTGCTGGAGCGCACGCTATACAACGGCCTCATCTCGGGTGTCAGCCTCGAAGGCAACGGTTTCTTCTACCCCAATCCCTTGGAGTCGATGGGGCAGCACCAGCGCCAGGCGTGGTTCGGCTGCGCCTGCTGTCCATCAAACATCTGCCGCTTCATCCCCTCGCTCCCCGGCTACATCTACGCCGTGAAGGACCGCGACGTGTATGTCAACCTTTTCCTCTCCAACTCCAGCCAACTCAGCGTCGGCGGCAAGAAAGTCGCCCTGAGCCAAAGCACGGACTATCCATGGAACGGCGACATCACCTTGACTGTAGACCAGAATGCCGCAGGACAGTTCGCCTTGAAAATCCGCATCCCCGGGTGGGTGCGCAACCAGGTGGTGCCTTCCAACCTCTATCAATTCACCGACAACAAGCGTCTGGGGTACAGCATCTTGGTGAACGGCCAAAAGACCGATGCCATCATCACAAAAGACGGCTACCACACCCTCGACCGCAAATGGAAGAAGGGCGACAAGGTGCAAATACATTTTGACATGGAAGCGCGCACCGTGCGTGCCAACAACAAGGTGGAGGCCGACCGCGGCATGGTCAGCGTGGAGCGTGGCCCACTGGTCTATTGCGCCGAGCACCCCGACAACCAGTTCGACATCATGGGCGCCCTCATCAACCAATCTCCCAAGTTCTCTCTGGGCAAGACCGAGATTGCAGGCACATCGGTGCAGACCCTCGTCACCCAAGCCCAAACGCTGAAGTTCGACCAGGAAGGCAAACTTCAGGCCGAGGACCAGACGCTTACCCTCATCCCCTATTACGCCTGGTGTCATCGCGGGAGTGGAAAGATGCGGGTATGGCTACCTCAAGACCTCAAGGCCACCAACCCTTCGCAACCCGCCACCCTCGCCTCGGAGAGCAAGGTAAGCAGTTCGTCGTCCGTGCCAGCCCTATCTTCCATCAACGACCGTCTGGTGCCGAAGGACGAGAACGACCGCAACATCCCCTACACCCACTGGTGGCCGAAGAACGGCACCACAGAATGGCTCGCCTACGAATTTCCGCAGGAGACCACCATACAAAGTTCGACGGTCTACTGGTATGACGATGGTCCGTGGGGCGGCTGTCGCGTACCTCAATCATGGCGCATCTTGTACCAAGACGCCCAAGGTCAATGGCAGCCAGTGGCAAATGCCGATGGCTATCCCACCGACAAGGGAACGGCCTGCACCGTCAATTTCGACCCGGTCAAGACCAAGGCCGTCCGCTTGGAAGTCGTCTTGCCAAGCGATAATTCCGCCGGCCTGTTTGAATGGGAGGTGAGGTAATTAATAATTAATAATTTATAATTAATAATTTACAATTTGAGTCCACTTGAAAAAATGGACAGTGAGCAAAAGGGCTGTGCGCATCTCCCCTCCCCTCAAGTAGGGGGAGGAGATGGGACGGGGTGAACACACTTGGAAATCAATAAGTTACAGACCCCACCCATGCCCCTCCCCTTGAATGGGAGGGGATACCATTCGGCTCACGGCTATCTTATTCCACTTTTTAAAGTGGACTCATAATTTACAATTAATAATTGGAAGACGCGGAGGATGTTTTAATTCGTGAAAAAGAAAAATCGCCCTTGACGAGGGCGATTTTTTTTGTGGATATGAAACTGAAAATCACCAGTCGTCGTCTTCGTTGCCGACGATTCCATTCTTGATAGCCTCTTCCACCTTGTCGATGATGGCGTTGGAGTAGGCGTGAGTCATGACGAGCGCTTTGGCGCAAGTGCGCTTTTGCGGGTCTTTCTCCACGAAAGGATAATGGTGTGCTATCTCCCATGACTCGTCATAAAGGTTGGCATTTGTGGTGTCATCCTTTTTCCTCTTGGAGTCTCCATAAGTCCTTTGGTCAGGGTCAGAAAGGCTGAGCCATCCACCACTGACATCAGCCAGGATGTCGTAATTTTGCACGGTGTAGGTGACACGCACCTTGCCATCCTTGATGTCAAGGCGAATGACCGGCGTGATGCTCACGGAGTATTTGTTGATGGTGCCAGTATGCTCAACGATGTTGGGGATGGTCGAAGAGATGATGATACAGCCGGCATCCTTGTCATTGAGGGAGATGGCCTGCTTGTCCTTGAACGTAGCAGTAGCCCAATAGTTGAGCGCCACATACAGTTGTTGCTTGGTCTTTCCCGGTGCTTCAATCACCTGCTGGTAGGTGAGCGACTCATTCTTGTCCAATGTCATCCCCGAAGCGAGGTTCATGGCGGCATCGAGCCATTTGTCACCATAACGTTGCTTGGCATATTTCTCCAGGTCGGCAGCTTTCATCACCTGTGCCTGAGCACTGATTGTTCCGCAAATGAAAGCGATAATGGCAAAAGCCTTGAATAAAATGGCGGAATACATCCTTGTTTTAGTTTGTTTCATCTCTATTGTTTTTTACTGATATCCCAAAGGGAAATACAATCATATTGTAGAATAGGACTGCAAAGGTAGTGCTATTTTCACAAAAAGAGATAAAACAAGGATATTTTTAAAGGTTTTTATGCGTGAGCCAGGATTCAGGCATTGTGGTCACCGCAGCCCCCATGCGCGACGCAGAAACGGGAAGAATCCCATCTCTACGACTTCAAGGCATCAACGCAGCATCACAGCCTTACGCTGGAGATGTCCACCAGGTGGTTGACAATGGCATAGATGGTCAGTCCTGCCGGACTGTGAATCTGCAGTTTTCTCGCGATGTTTCTCCGATGGGTGATGACGGTGTTGACGGAGATGCAGAGATGGTCGGCGATTTCCTTGTTGGACATTCCCTGTACGAGACTGACGACGACATCCTTCTCCCTTTCGCTAAGCGTCTCGTTGTTTTCTCCGTTTTGGCTGATCATGCTCGAGATTTTTGCCGACACGTCGCTTTGTTTCATCTTTTTCTCCAGCCAACGGATGGCGGGGATGAAAATCGACTCTTCGACATCGGCATGGAGGGAGAGCCACTCCTCATTGTTGTAGATGTCATAGAGACAGGCTGTGAGTTGGTTGTTGTGCAGTCCGTCGCTGGGCAGGTATTTGATGATGATGCTTTTCAGTTCACGCAACAGGCTGTCGGTTTGTCCATGGTGCTTCGAATAGGTCTCGATGTCATAATTGGCCATCTGTTCACCTCTGAGCAATTCCTCCACATAGGGGAACACGGTCTTTTCCTCATACTTCATATGCGAACGGATGGCACGGGCATAGTCGTCGTAGAGTTTGAGAATCAACCTGGCCAGGTTGTCATTCTCGTCTAATGCGGCCACCAGTTCTTTCCTGATGGCAGGCAATTGGAATTCAAGGAAATACTCATGGCTTGCCCTGAGGTATTGCATGAGAGTGGGAATGGAGAGTTTAGACACGTCGTCGAAATCCCGATACCCATTTATGGTGAAGTTGACCACTGCCAGGTAGGTGTAGGTGTCCACTCCTTGCTCTTTGCACACCTCCCTCACGGTCTTGTCGCCAAATCCAAGGTTGATACCAAAACATCCCAGGCTCTGCAAGAGGCTGTAATTGTCGCGTATCAGCGAAATCATGCTGTCGTCGGCCTCATACATCTTCTGATTCTTCATCTCATTTACATTTTTGCTTTCGGCTGCAAAAATACGATTTTTCGCCCAATCATGCAATCATCATAATTAGGTATTTTGAAGAGGAAGAACGAAGATAGGCGACTGTGACATACCATCCTTTGCTGAGTTCCTCCACTAAGGTGATACAATCTGAGTTCCTGTCAACTTCACGATGGCGTATGAGGTGGCCGGCATGTTGATGGTCACATTACCCGTCTTGTTGTCACGGCTGATAGGGAACGAGTCGCCAGCGAGGACTTTTGTTTTCTTGAATTTGACATTGATGTTGAATGTGGCTTGCGATGCCTCCGCCCTTGGGTTGAGCATCACAAGCACCACGTCGTTCCCTGCGGCCCTTGCATAGACGAAAGGATAGAGAGAGGACGGCAGTCCTTGTGGCGTAGCGTTGTAAACGTCGGCGGAAGGATACACCGGCACGAACTCGGCATAATTGGCGAGAGCGGGTTCAGAATGGCGTAATGCGATGAGTTTCCGAGTTTTATTAAGGAGAGAGTTGGGGTCTTTCTCCTGCGTCTCCACGTTGGGTGCGTTTTCCGATGGGTCAACGGGCAGGTAGAGTTTTTCAGGGTTTGCAGAGGAGAAGCCGAGATTCTTTCCCCTGCTCCATTGCATGGGCGTGCGCGCCCCGTTTCTGGGTTGGTATGCTCCCTCCACCTGCGGCCAGTCGTTTGGCAACTGCTTCATGCCTATTTCATTGCCGTAATAGAGGAAAGGCACCCCGGGCATGGTGAATCCGAAGGCGTAGATGATTTCCAGTTCTTTGTCCGTGCGCTGGTTCCCAAGTCGGGCGTTGTCATGGTTGCCCAACGGGAGGCTGATGTATCCCTTGCCCATGGTCTTCTCATACTGGTCCATGTAACTATGGAGGAAGGCGGTGATGTCGCCCTTTCCTTCTGCATCGAAATAACTATGACCCTCGCTGACTCCGTTGAGTATCCTCCAACTCTCCTTCTGGAAGAGGTCGTTGTATCCGTTGAACCAATGGAAGAAGTCGACATGGAAACAGTCATCGAGTGCGTCGGCGGGATAAGACCATTCCGCCACCATGAATCCCCTCGGGTATTCCTTCTCAAGCAGTTGGCGTATCTCCCGCCAGAAAAGTTTCGTCTCGTTCTCGTTGGTGTTGAAGAACTGTTCGTTGCCTCTTACACGCCGTGTCTTCACCAATGCTCCCGCCATGTCGGCACGGAAGCCGTCCGCCCCCATGTCCATCCAGAATCTCAAGACATCCTTCAGGTCCTCACGCATGGCCATCACGTCGGGGTGGTTGGTGGGCAACTGCCACGGTTGCTCGGGGTCAGGATTGGAGAAGCCGAAGTTGAGCGCCGGCTGGCACCAGTAGAAGTTGCGCATAAACTGTCCGTTGCGCTGTCCATAGCCTTTGATGAACGAGCCGGCGAACTCTCGTGGAGGATCCACCCAGTTGGTCTCCGTCCAGATGTAATAGTTGGAGTATTTGTTTTTCTTTTGTTTCGCCGACTCCACGAACCAGGGATGGTCGATGGCGGTGTAACTGATTACATAGTCGAAGATGACATGCATGCCGCGTTTGTGCGCTTCCTCAAAGAGCAGCCGTGCATCCTCATTGGTGCCGTAGCGCGGCGCTATCTTGTAATAGTCGCGGATGTCATAACCCGCATCATTGAAGGGAGAGTCGAAAAACGGATTAAACCAGATGGCATCGACGCCCAGGCTCTTCACATAGTCGAGTTTGCTGATGATGCCCTTGAGATCTCCGATGCCGTCGCCGTCGGAGTCGCAGAAGGTCTGCGGATAGATTTGGTAGAACACGGCATTCTTCGCCCAGTCAGGCACCTTGGGAATCTCATACTTGCCTGTGATGGTCTGTGCCGAGGCAGCAAGCGACAACGCTGCGGCGAAGGTCAGAAGGGATGTTTTGATACTCATGATGAAGGGTTTTGATGGTTGCTGCAAATTTAAATAAAAAATCCAACATATGGTCTATCTTTCAGATAATTTTGGTTCTTCGCTCACTTAATCGTAGTTCCGTTCGGAAAAACTCAATCCGCAAGATGCCCAAATGGATTTCCAGCAATTGCCGGCCAACCAGCAAGGTCGCAATGTCATCTGCCCATCAACTTTTCCTTAAACATAATGCAAGGGAAAACGAATCATTCTCAACGACCACCCCCATTGTGACAGGTCGGTAGGAGAATCAATGAAAATACACCAGCGACGAGGTCGCCATAGACAGCATCCTTCCAGTGCCAGGCACAAGGTCTTTTTCACTAACTGTCGATAGACTACAACGACAAGGTGCGTGAACTGAACAGCGACTATGGTTACAAGGAGGCTGCGGACTACTATGTCAGCACGCTCCGCAAGATCGGATTGATTCCCAGATTTGATTTCACCGTTCCAGAAGAAGTGTTCCTTGAGATGTGCAAGGCTGCGAATGTAGACCCCAATCATCCCAAAATTGGATGGAAGGGGAAGGGCAACGACTGGAATCCCGTGGACAGCGACGCCTATTATTCCATGTGGTGCGACTACGGGATGACCGACCCGGCGACGGGCAAGTGGTCCCCTCACCGTCCTGTCGGTTTCATCAACGAGAGAGGCGAGCGTGAATTCCGTCTTCCTGACAATGTCGTTGAAATAGCCAAGGAGGGAATGGAGAGGTACAGCTCCAGGAGGGATGTTGAAAGTTCTCGCACTAACGAGGCTGTGTTGGAGTATGTCAAACGCAGCATTGCAGACCACAGAATGGATGCAGACAAGGCGAAGGAGATCCTTCAGCGTTACGGCATCGACATGGAAGGGGAAGTGGAAGGCAAGAATGATGGTGTAAGATTCAGCATCTCACCAGAAGAAAAAGAGGTGCAGCAAAAGGCCATAGATGGCAGATATATCGGAAGAGCGCCCAACGGAAAGGTATCCAATCTCAAAGAAAGGAGACAATGGCTTCAAGTACGGACAGAAGGTTTCAAGAACTTCTTCGGCGAATGGGAGACTGCCGCCTTATACAAGATGGCTCAAGATGCCATCGCCACAAAGAAACATGTGGGTACATATCGGTTCGCTCCATCTGATAGACTTAAAACAAAGTTAGAGGGGTTGGCAGGACATCCTGTCGAAAGAGTTGTAATAGATGCCGGCCACATTGTGCATACAGATAAAAAACATGGGAAAAACGAAGCATTGCGAGGGCAAATAGACATAACTGCTGAAGACATTGCCCTTATCCCTTATTACATGAACAATTATGATGACATTGTTCCCAATCCGAAATACGACCAGCCAACCGGCAGGGCGTTTGATGTATACAAAAGAATAAATGGTGTTGCTGTTGTTGGAACAATAGAGGTAGGGAAAGACGGAGTGGCAATAGCCACAGAGTTCAAAACAAAAACGGCAGGTGTCCAGATGCTAAAAGCAGCCCCCGGACTCAACGCCCTAGACGTCTCTGCCCGCGCAAAGATAGCTCTATTGTGGAAGAAACGTTAAAAGATTCTAACGGGAATGTCATTAGCCGAGAAAAATCAATATCTTCGCATGATGAGGCCGTGAATGTTATCAATGCCGTTCAAACTGAGGTTGAGAATGAGATACAGGCCAAGCCTACACACCTCATTTCAGATGAGAGTCAAATAGATGCTTTTGAGAAGGCAGGAGCACACAAGATGTATGTCGACCATCTTAGGGACGTTTACCAAGAGCCTAACACAATAGCTTATTACTCCCATCTACTTGATGAAGTATTTGTTTTCCCTAAAAAAATGGCGAATCTAGGAGTAAATGCGCGAGAGGCAAAGGCATCTATTTTTCATGAGAACACGCACCATGTGCTATTTAAGAACTTCTCCGACGAGGAGGTGGCAGAGACAGCGAAACTTATCGAGAAGTATTTCCCTAGAATTAAGAAATCCATTGAAGAACGTTACAAAGATAGAGTTGACGAAAGGGTTTTCAACGAAGAAATCATATGCAAATTAATACAGAATGAAATAGAGAACGGAAGATATGGTTTCTTAAATCATGTAACGTCTTTCAAAAACAAAGACTTGACAAGGAGAATTGACATTATAGCAGAACATCTTAAAGATAATAATTATGGACAAAAAGGAAAATTGTTACGAAGCACAAGATTTAACAGAAGAGCAGTTGGAGCGTTGGATGAAACGCCCACCACAAATGCACGAGGAGAGGCGGGAACTGACTCAAGAGGAAGAGGAGTACTGGGCGAAAGTGAGGGAACACGTCAAGGAAATGCGGGAGAAGGGAGAAATCTAATCGATTTCTCCATCTCCCCCCAAGAAGATGCCCAAATCAAGTCGGCCGACCCGATCACCCGTGATGACAACGGCAACGTGATTCCTTTGAGTGAACGCTTCAACCCCGATAACGATGACATCCGCTTCTCCATTGATACCGATGATCAGGGACAGCCATACGACAACGGCGACATGCCTTTCGACGAGATGATATCCAAGGGACTGGCAGACCTGGCGCAGAAGAACAAGGACAACGTAGAGCTACGCGTCAGGGCAATGCGCGGCATTGGCGGCAACCTTGCCAAGCTGAGGCAGGCGATGTCGCTGCAGCGCACCTACGACCGTGGCATGGTGGACAGCATCGTGCGCATGGCCAACATGATGATGGGCAGTGGCATCTATTCCGGCTTCACTCCCTATGAGGTGAGGAGGCTGATGGGCATGGTCAACCGCGCAGCCGGTCGCGAGGACATCACCAAGGAGGCCGACAAGGTGGTAGACTTGATGCTCAATCACCAGCTCAAGGAACTTGACGGTATGTTCAAGAAGCAGCTGAAGACGAAGGGCACGAAGATTGACAACAACGGCGTGGAGGTGCAGGCTGGCCTGGACATCGCTGGACAACGCTCTTGCATAGGCGTTGAAATTGTTGTATCTTTGCAACTGTCATTAATTGTAATTTTGAATACAATAATTTTATAGCGGGGTTGTGAGATTCTGCTATATTTTATACTGTTTGAAACGGCCCCAAATTGTATTTATTTTAAGGTATCTATCCAAGTCAACTTAATGGCAACCAATCATTTAACATCGGTCCACATTCGCACATGCAGTCCAGCCGCTTTTTGTGTTGTTTTGGGTAGGCGGTTTAGCCATAAAAAAGCCGGAGCCTTGTAGCCCCGGCACGCCGTTGACAGCGATGTCGTCAAACAATAAAACTATTCAACGGTGAGTAATTCACGCCCGATTTTGTGAAGGCCGTCCACGATACGCTGCCGTTGTTGCGCACGTGGTCGCTTGATGCCGTTCGCGTAATGAGACAGTTGTCGTTGGTTTATTCCGGTCGCACGGCTTATGGCGGCAAGCGTGACAAACGGCCCGTAGACATGAAGCAGGGTCGGAACGTCTACAAGGTTGTATTCAAGCTCATATTCTCCGTCACGCAACCACTGAGGGACATCATCGCCATCCTCAATCATGCCTTCTATATGGAAGCGCAGGGTCTCTGGAACCTCCCGCTGGAGTTCCTCATATGTACCGGCGGTGAGCACCACTGCCCCGGGCACATTCTCGCCAAGTGATGCGCCAAAGTTCTTGTCACACCATTGCACGTTAACTATAATCTTTTCCATCTTCATTGTAGGTTAAAGGTTTTATTGTCTTTCTGTTTTTGAAGGAAAGGGCGGTCATTTCCACCCTGCCTGTTTCCATATGCTGTTCAGTAAAAATTGGCTTAACACTTCGTTGTCGTGGCCTCTCACTGTCACCTTGCCTGGCTTTGTCGGATGCTTGAACTGTCGGTGGATTTCCTCTTTTGTTCCACCCATCCGTCCTTGATGAACATCCTTATCACCTCTATCACTTTGTATCTTCTCATTGTTGTTATGTTTTATTGTTTGACTATGTAAAGGTAGTAAAAATAATACTATTATCCAAATATTTCGCCACTTTTTTTATAAGAAAATGCAACTCTTACAGCAAAATGTCGACACCTTCAATCAAATTGACGACTCAAATCTGGTCATCGCGTCCACCACCGTCTCGTCGAGCAACTTGGCGTAAACCTGGCGCATGATCCGGCTTCAAAAGCAGGAACGTTTGCTCATGATTTTAACATTTTGGTAATACTATCTATGTCTTATGGGTAATACATGGTAATACTTTTTTAACGTATGATAACGCACAAAAACGCGTGATAACGCATCACTTCGGAACCATCACCTCCCCCTAATAGGGTGATTAACAAGTATTTACAAAGGGTCAGCGGATAAACCTGGTTGGCGGTGCTTGCATGGTCAAGAGTTATTTGTTACCTTTGTGGCATGAAATCAGAAACCTTATTGCGTGCCATCCTCCCCGATGTTCTTATAGACAACTTTGACGTGGTTAATTTCGAGA
>JAFZSL010000002.1 GCA_017619375.1 Prevotella sp.
CTCGAAATTAACCACGTCAAAGTTGTCTATAAGAACATCGGGGAGGATGGCACGCAATAAGGTTTCTGATTTCATGCCACAAAGGTAACAAATAACTCTTGACCATGCAAGCACCGCCAACCAGGTTTATCCGCTGACCCATTTTACCCCCGTTTTTATCATTTCACCCACTCCCTTTGCAGAATTAACAATTCATTATTCTGCAAAAGATTATTATCCAGCCGTTGTCAAGTTCTTACGTTGACAAGTTGAAAAACATTAGGGTGTTTCAACTGTCAACTATTGAATAATCCTTTTAAATCGTTCGAAAAAAGAATGCTTAGGGGTACTTTTTAAGACTCACAAAATCGCTAAAGTTCTTAAAACAAGACTTTAGCGATTTTTCGTTGAAGCGTTTTCCCCACCGATGCAGGGAAGAGAACAGTTTATGCTAAAAAGTTGAGTGCAAATAGATAATCTGTTAAACCATATTATTCTTATCAATTGTTTTTGGTGATTTGTGGTATGAACCTATTTCACCTCGCTTTTGCCAGCAACTCGGGAGGCAGTTGTGGCATGGCGCCATTTTGCGTGCAAACAAAGGCCGAGACTTCCACTGCTAATTGATGTGCCTCGCGCACGGGCTTTCCGCTCAGGATGGCAGCGCAGAAGGAGCCTGTGAAGGAATCGCCAGCGCCCACAGTGTCGGCCACCTGCACTTTTGGTGTTTCTTGGAAAGACATCTGACCAGGTGCGAAAACGTAGGAGCCATTGGTGCCACAGGTGAGCACGAGCATATCAAGATTGTACTTGCCCAGGATGAGCCAGCACTTGTTCTCTATATCCAGACCAGGATAGCCGAACATACGTCCGATAAGCACCAATTCCTCGTCATTGATTTTCAAGATGTTGCAACGTTGCAGCGACTCTTGGATGACCTCTTTTGAATAGAACTGCTGGCGCAGGTTGATGTCGAAGATTTTCACGCAGTCGGCGGGAGTGGCATCGAGGAACTTGTGGATGGTCTCACGGCTCACCACGTTGCGCTGGGCCAATGAACCGAAGCACACGGCACGGCAGTTTTGGGCAATTTGCTTGATGTCGTCGTCGAAGGGAATGTTGTCCCACGCCACGTTTTCCTTGATGTCATACGTGGGGATGCCCTGTTCGTCGAGTTGCACCTGTACTGTTCCCGTAGGGTATGGCACGCGAGGAAGAAGGTCGTTCAGTCCATGTTCCCTCAGCGCCTCGATAGTCTCGTCGGCTAATTTGTCCTCGCCCAGTGCGCTGATGGCGATGGTGTTGTCACTACCCAGGAACTGTCCTGCGTGATAGGCGAAATTGGCAGGGGCTCCACCCAGTTTCTTGCCTTCGGGAAGCACGTCCCACAGGACTTCGCCGAGTCCTACTACATAACGTTTGTTTTGCATATTGTTCGAATGTTAGTGTTTGACTTTGGGGATATAGGTAAAGAGATAAATGACACCGACAGCCATCACCAGAACTGCACCAGCCTGTCCGATGGCATCGCTGGCAAAGCCCATCAAAAGCGGGAAGATAGTGCCACCGAAAAGTCCCATGATCATCAACCCAGAGACCTCGTTCTGCTTGTCGGGCACAGAGAGTAGCGCCTCGCTGAAAGCCATCGAGAACACGTTGGAGTTGCCATAGCCCACGAGGGCAATAGCGATGTAAAGCATCATCTTCGACTGTCCGAAGAACATCAATGCCATACTCGCTGCCATCAGCACCACGCTGAAGATAAAGAACCAACGCGTCTTCATTATTCTTAGGAAGAACGACCCCGTGAGTGCACCGATGGTACGGAAGATGAAATAGAGTGATGTGGCGAAGGCAGCCTCGTTGAGTGTCATACCCACGCGCTCCATTAGCAATTTGGGTGCTGTGGTGTTGGTACCCACATCGATACCCACATGGCACATGATGGCGAGGAACGACAGCAGCACAATGGGTTTGCCCAACAGACGCAGACAATCCATGAACGAGGATGATTTCCCTTCACTCATCTCCTCCTGGATGGGTGTGGACCACAACAGCAGCACTGCCAGTATGCCCACGATGAAGTAGATGAGGAACAGCACGCGCCAATCGTAGCCGAACGAGGGGATGACCTTCGTGGCACCCCACATGGCCAGATAGGGGGCAAGGAATGATGCGATGGCCTTCACGAATTGTCCGAATGTCAAGGTCGATGCCAGATTCTTGTCACCGATAATCAGCATAGCCAATGGGTTGATGCTAGTCTGCATTAGTGCGTTGCCAATTCCCAAAAGCGAGAAAGCCACCAGCATGAGACCAAAACTATTGCCGAAAAGAGGTATCAACAGAGAAATAATTGTAACGATGAGGGAGAGTTCTACGGTCTTTTTGCGACCTATTTTGTTCATCAGCATGCCTGTGGGAATGCTGAAAATCAGGAACCAGAAAAATACCAGTGAGGGGAACACGTTGGCCACGGAGTCACTCAGTCCGAGGTCGGCCTTCACATAGTTGGAGGCGATACCCACAAGGTCCACGAAGCCCATGCAGAAGAAGCAGAGCATCACGGGAATGAGGTAGATGGATTTATTTTGCTTTGCCATATTTTTAATCTATTTTAGGATAGGTTCTACTATTAATGATTGATTTCGAAGATTGTTGCCTTGCCGCCTTTCACCTTGACCATGTCATAAGGCTCCGATGGGAACACCAGGTTGGTCATGGCCACCTTGCCCTCGCTGTCGAAGGCCTCGATGCTGCAGCGGTCGATGAAAATGCGCAGTTGGCGGATGCTGCCGTAGGTAGGTGCCGTTGTCACACAAGGAAATGCCTCACTGAAACTCACGTCGCCGCTCTTGTTGCGGTCCATTGTGAAGGTCTGTTTCTGGGCATCGTAACGCATGGTCACCTGTTCGCCTTTCGTGTTCGACAGTGTGATGTCTGTCGAGCCTTTCACATCCACCACAATCTCACAGGCCTCTGTCGGTTTCTTCAATTTCTGTCCGCGTACGGCGAGCATCTCTTTCGAGGGTACCACGCTCACGTAAGTTTCCTCTCCATGGGTGAAAAGGCCGAGGCCGCGGGGGATGGAGTTGGCAGAGCGGAATTGCTTCGTTGGCACGTTGTTGGCATACTGCCAGTTGCTCATCCATGCCAATGCCACACGGCGGTTGTCTGGAGCGTTATAGAATGACACCGTGGCATAGTGGTCTTTGCCGTAGTCAAGCCATTTCGTCACTTTCGGCATCGACTCGCAAGTGAACTTCTTCCCGTCGAAGTCGCCTACGAAATACTGCGTGGCCGAACCGCCAAACGGGCCGCCAGGGTTGATGTTGCACAACAGTACCCACTTGCTGTCTATCTTGAAGAGATCGGGGCACTCCCACACACCGCCGTGGTTGCCGTATTCTTGACCGAACGTTGACTCATATCTCCACGTCTTCAGGTCTTTCGATGAGTAGATGCGCATTTCCTGGCCAGCGGCAAGGATCAGATTCCATACCTTGGCCTCCTCATTCCAGAATGCCTTTGGGTCGCGGAAGTCGGGCACGTCGCTTGTTAGCACAGGGTTGCCCTCATATTTTTGGAAGGTTTTGCCGTCATTTTTGGAAAAAGCGATGCATTGTGCTTGCACATCACCGCCAAAGGGAGTTGGACGACTTGTTGTGTACATTGCTATGACGGCATCCTTTCCAAAGCCTGCGCTGCCTTGGTGATCAACAACACACGATCCGCTGAAAATCGTTCCCCACGCATCGGGCGCCAAGGCAACTGCCTCATGTTTCCAATGGATGAGGTCTTGGGATGTCGAATGTCCCCAGTGCATGTTGCCCCACATCGAGCCGTAGGGGTTGTATTGATAGAACAGATGCCACACACCATCCTTGTAGAACATCCCGTTGGGGTCGTTCATCCACCCACGCTGCGGAGTGTGATGATAAGAAGGGCGGTATTTCTCTTCTTTCAATGCATAGTTGTCATCGTCGTTTTGGATTAGTTTTGAAAAGCAGATGCTGCCAGCGGGTACATTCTGCACACAAACCTTGAATTCTCCTTTCCTCTGATAGGGCTGCAAATCAAGCGCGACATAATAGTCCACTCCTTCACGAGCCATACGTATGTTCTGCTCCATCAAAGTCTTGCCCTCGGCAATCACCAACACCTTGCCTTCGGGAGCCGACTCTTGGATGGGAAGCCAAAGATACCGACCTGTCGTGGCAGGTGTAACAATGCTTTGCTCACATGCTTGAGGAGTCACTGTCTGCGCCTCACATTCCTTTGCTTGAGGCATGAAAGCCAAGAAGAAAGCAAGGATAAAAACACTAATTGGTCTCATATGATTCATTTATGGTTGTTCAATAATAACATTTTGTTGTGTCTGTTGCAAAATTACTCTTTTTCCACTTGTCTTGATGTAACATTTGTTGCAAACACTAAGAATAATCGTTCCTTGCAACATTTTTGTTAGAAATGAACAATATGGAGAAGGGTAGCCGTTGTTATGAAGGCTACCCTTGGTCATTGTTAGTACTGTTGTACCTTCACATCGCTGACAGTGATGGAGCCACCATAGTTGTTGATGCTCCAGCAATTCTTCTGGATTCCATAGATGCGGTTGGTGTAAGCGCAGACATCGTTGATGTACATCACCATCACCGAATTGTCTGTATAGATATCAATATGGTAAACGTTGTCTGCTGGACGCTGGAAGTTGTAACCATCGATGCCCTCGATGAACCCCTTGCCTGCGCTGCCCTCCTGCTCGAAATTCACCTTCCGGCCATCCTCCCATTCGGGATTCACAACCATGGTGTAATACTTTTCGGAGTCTATGCCACGTACAAGAGAGATGCCAAACTTGTCCCAATTGTTGCTGGTCTTGACAGTTAGCGAGATGTGGTTATGGGCACCCAGACGGTTGTAGAGAATGTAGGCATCGTTGCCGGAAAGCGTGCCACCGGTTCCGCTGATTGTGGCTCCGTTGCTGGACACGACGTTGATGTTCTGGGCTTGATTGTACTTGGAGGCCATGGCCGGTACTTCGCCGAGAGTAAGCGTGCCGTCGTTGTGCTGGATGATCTTGTGGCATACCAGGGCACCAGACCAGTTTGGCTCGCCACCTGCACCCACGTTGACGTTCTTGTCGTGGATGGTGGCTCCCGTTCGGAATGGGCACCATCCCCAGATGTAGCGGTCTATCCCGTTGGAAGCCGTTTTCCCTGCATAGAAGGCGCGGCTGTCGAGTACGCCCTCATGTCCGTCTTTCGGCCAGTTGGCACCAGGGTCGTTGAAACAAGCTTTCAGACCTTCCCAAGACGTAGCCATCATATATTTTACCTTGCGGCTCCAAGATGCCTTGTAACTTTCGCTGTAGATCAGATACCAATAGTCGCCCATCTTGAAGATGTCGGGGCACTCCAGCATACGGTCCCATATCATATTGAACGGACCAACGTGCTCCCAATTCTTCATATCGCTCGACTTGAACTCTGCAAACTTCAGGTTGCTGGAGATGACCATATGATAGAGGCCGTCCTCGGCTACGAAAATCTGGGGGTCGCGGAAATCGACAGAGGAATAGCCATAGTCATCGCCCTTCAACATCCAAGTGTTGTCTTTAGTCCATGTCTTGAAGTCGTGAGAAGTGGCGCGCATCACCGCTTCCACATTGGTGCAATTCACGTTGTGGCCTGTGTAGTAGATGTAATACAGATTGTCTTTTTCGTTGTAATAACAGCAACCGGTTCCGAGAGCGGCATCCTGCTCCAATGAGGATTTGCCTGTTGGCAGTACTTCGCCTAATGACTCATAGGTGGCACCGTCCTTGGTGGAAACGCCCCAAATGGGATGGAAATTGTAGGTGGCATTGTTCTCATACTCTTGCAAGTAGAGCACCTTGAAGTCACCGGATTTCTGGTCGAAGAAAGGCATAGGGTCTCCGCAACGTCCGATGGCGGGATTGTAATAGGTTTGGAAACCATCTTCATCGGTGGGGGTGAAGAATGTGGAGGTGCCTGCCCAATCCTTGGGGGCATCGGGGCCGAAATCATCGTCGCTGCAAGATGTCATTGTCAGTGCTGACAACAGAATTGCGAATGTGGTATATAGCATGGTTTTCATAATGGTTTACTTCATTAAGTGATTGAATGCGTTTTGTGTCATGATCTCGATGTTCTTGTGGAACTTTTCAGTATAGCCTGCTTCGTAGGTGTAGGAGTACCAGTCGTAGCAGCCAGAGCCGATGCAGATGATGCCGCCCTTGCCATCCTTGGCGGGATACTCCCAAGCCACGACGGCACCGTCGCCACCTACGCCGAGCACCTTGCCTCCTGTGCGCGACTCCCATGTTGCATGGTCGTCATATCCACCCCAGTCGGTGCCGATGTGGTATTGTGCTGTGGAGTTGGTGATATGATAGCCGGCATCAGTGCAATAAACCTCATTGGGATTGTTGCCAGCTACAAGATTCTGATAGAGGGGATGGTCGTTCTGTCCGTCGAAGATGCGGAAGCTCCATGGACCACCGCAGAGTTCGGCCGCGTCCTCGTTCTGGCCCCAGCAGTTGTTCGGAGTTGTCCACTCGTCGTCGCCAGTGACACCAATGAATGAAGGCAGGTTGGTGGCATAACGGGTGAGGAACATCGAGCCACCATTCTCATAGAAGGCACGCAACTCGTTTTTCGTATCCAAGGCGTCTGTTGCTTTGGCCATGAACACGTCGTGACCATCCACACCACCATCCACATGATAGTGCCACCAGATGACCTTGCATTCTGAGAGGTCAAGTGTACCGGCACGAAGGTCGGCGAATGAGGCATAGAGTGAGTTGGGTATGTTGCCGAGCATCCATTCACAGGCGGCTTTGGCTTCAGGGTCGAGGTCGTTCATCATTGGGGCAAAGCCAACGAACAGGGCAGCAGGCTTGCTGATGGCAATCACTGTCACAGTGTAGAGGCTTTCGGCGGAGTTGTTGGTCACCTTATACACAACAGGCTGCGAGAAGTCCTGAGGTACGCCGGAGCCAGGTGTGACAATGGCGTTGGCACTGTAGGTGATGGTGGGTACCAGGTTTGTTATATCGACATTGCCTGGTACATAGACTGTGATGGTTTTGGTATCTTGGTCGATGCTTCCCTGATAAATGTCGTTGATGACGAACTGTGTGATGCGAGCTTCATCGTGAAGAACAGACAATGTCCAGTTCATGACCACGTCGCCGTTCTTTACAGTCAGCACCTTGGCTGCGTCCATATTTAAGTTCTCCCCTTGGCTGATGTTGCAAGTTGCTCCGTTGGAGATGTTGAGTGTCGTCACGCGCATGGCAGATGTTTCATATACTTCTGGCAAGCGAACGATGATGCTTCGAGAAGGAAGGTCGATGATGCCTTCGTAATTGTCAAGTGAGATGGACTCTACCATGCAGTCACCACTCAATTGCAAGTCGCTGACGTTGTCATCCGAGCAGGCTGCAAATCCACAGATGATGAAGATGGCACCTATGATGTTGAATATCTTTGTTTTCATGACTTTCATTGTTTTTGTTGTTTACCAGTTGCCTACGTTTTGAGTGTAGTGGCCGTTGGATGCGGAGATTTGACTGAAGGGGATGGGTAGGTATTCGTCCTTGTTGGCAGTGAAATGGGCATCGCCGTAGATGGCGCAGTTGTCAATCTCTTCTGAATAGTATTTGTTGATGACCGTGGCGGCATCGCCCCAGCGTACGAGGTCGAAGAAACGTTCGCATTCCATGCCTAGTTCAAGGCGGCGCTCCATCTTCACTATCTTGATGGCATCTTCCTTGGAATAACTTCCCTTGTAGTTGGCGATGTAGATTTTCACGCCGTAGGTGTTTGGATAGTTGCCAATCATCTGTGTGCTGCTTGCTGCACGACTGCGGATTTGGTTCACCAATGAAATGGCTTGGTCGGCTTGTCCCAGTTGTGCGTATGCTTCGGCACGTTCCAGAAGTACATCGGCATAGCGGAACACGATACGGTTCATAGAGCTTGCCCAATAAGAGCCTTTGATCAGATAGTTGTCGATGAGGGCGGGATCGATGTTCTGCTTCAATGAGACGTTGTAGCCATAGAGACCATTGGAACGGCTCCAGATGCTGGTTTCTTCCATTATGTAGTTCTTGTTGAACATATAGGGCAAACCAGGAATTCCGATGGTGAGGAACAGGCGGGGATCGGCATTATCGCTTGCCTTGTCATAGTCCTTTTGGTTGAAACTGTCTATCAATGGCAGACCGTCGGCACCGGTACGGTAGGCGTTGACAAGGTTCTGTGATGGCTTGTAGAAGTCGCAGCCTCCATCTGTGGCACCAGGAATGTTGGGTGGAATCAAGCCGTAGCTCCAGTTCAAGTTGCCATAGGTGGAACCGTCGTTGCGGGAATATTGGATAGCCCAGAGACTTTCCTTGCCGTTCTCATATTGTTCCTCTGGCCGGAAATTGTTATGGATATCATCTTCCAGTCCATAGTTGGTGTAGAGAGCAGGATTAGTGAACTCAATAACCTTTTCCAAGTCAGCCTGATTGATGGTTGTCACTTGATTGCTGTTGGCATCGTCTTGACGATACGCTTTGTAAAGATACACTTTTGCAAGGAAAGCAGCGGCAGAAGCCTTGGTGGGCCTTCCCTTGTCGGTCTGGGTCTGGGGCAATGTGTTGAATGCCTCTGTCAAGTCATCGATAATGAGTTGCCAGCCTTCGTCATTGGTGTATGTCGTGTTGGACAGTGTGTTGTATTCGTCGTAAGTGAGGTTTTCATTCACCACGAAAGGAATGTTCTTGTAAAGACGCTTCAGCAGGAAATGTCCATAGGCACGGAGGAACTTCATCTCTGCCAGACGCTGGGCCTTCATATCGTAGTCGCTCTCGTTCAACAGGGCGATGGCGCTGTTCACACGCGAAAGACTGTTGTACAGGCGCACCCACATGTCGTTGATGTTCCAGTTGGTGGTCAACACACCTTGCTGAACTTCCAGCTGATGGAACACGTCGCCGTCGCTCGTTCCGCTACCGCCCTTGTAAGCATCATCACTGCGTACGTCGAAATTCCACATAGAGAAGGAAGAGTTGATGTCTTCTGCTGTAGTGAAGATAGCATAGGCCGAAACGACCATGGCCTCTGCATTCTCAGGGCTTTTCACTTGTTCGTCACTGAGGGTGCCTTGTGGGATGTGCTCGTCGAGGAAATCAGAGCAAGAGTTGAGACCGCATACAATCAGGCCAGCACAGATGAGGTTAAATATCTTTGTTTTCATAACGATGTTGTCTTTTAGAATGATACATTAAGTCCGAAAGTGATGTTCAGAGGGATGGGGTAACCGAAGTTGGCATTCTCTGGGTCGACTCCTGTGAAGTTCTTGCTCTTGATGGTCAGCAGGTTTTGGGCTGAGATATACATGCGAAGGCGTTCCATGTAGAGTTTCTCGCAAATGGTTTTCGGAAAGTTGTAGCCCAATTGTATGGTGCGAAGCTTTCCAAACGAGCCATTCTCTACAAAGTAGGTGCTGACGCGTTTTTCGTTGTTGTTGTCCATCGTGCTGATGGCGGGAATGTTGGAACCATTGTTGGAAGGTGTCCAGGCATCGAGCAGGCGTCGGCCTTTGTTCAGGTTGGAGATGTTAAGTCCGCTCCAAAGGTCGGTCTCTTTCTTCAGGTCACTGATGACATCCACACCTTGTACTCCCTGCCAGAACATGGTGAAGTCGAGGTTTTTGTATTGCAGATAGATGTTCAGGCCCCAGGTGAAGTCAGGTGTCGGGTCGTATATCCATTTTTGGTCGGACTCGTTGATGACACCGTCGTTGTTCAAGTCCTTCCAACGGATGCGGCCAAGACCGGCACCATTTTGTGTGGCATGGTTGTCAATCTCTTCCTGGTTCTTGAAGATGCCGTCGTAGACGTAGCCCACCTGTGCGTACATCGGATGTCCAACAACACTCTCCACGCCATTGCCTCCGAACGTGCCGTTGGCGGCTATCGTCTCTGGAAGTTTTGTTACTTTGTTGCGGTAAGTGCCGAGATTGCCTGATAGGTCATAACTGAAATGGCCGATGTCGCCACGGTAGCCGACGTTCAACTCTATACCTTTGTTCTCCACCTCGCCAGCGTTGATCCATTGGCTTGAGCCTTCGCCCATCACGCCAATACCTGGCATATATACCAAAATGTCTTTCGTCTTTTTGAAGTACCACTCAAACGATCCGTATAGGGCATTGTGAAACATGCCGAAGTCGAGGCCGAGGTTGGTTTGTGTGGTGGTTTCCCATTTCAGATCGTCATTGCCCAATTGGTTGCGCTTGAAGCCGCTGGGCAGTGTCTGACCGCCGTTTGTTCCAGCAATGTCATAGCTTGTTCCATAGCTTTGACCTCCGAAGTTGGCCTCGCCATAGTTGCTGACATAAAGTGTGTAACGTGCGATGTTGGAGATTTCTTGGTTGCCTGTCTGTCCCCAACTGGCACGCAGTTTCAAGTTGTCAAGCCAGTTGACATTTTGCATGAATTTCTCCTCCTTGATTCTCCAGCCGGCACTGATGGAGGGGAACATACCATAGCGATTGTTCTTTCCGAAGCGGCTGCTGCCGTCATAGCGCATGGTGAGGCTGGCCAGATAGCGGTCGGCATAGTTGTAATTCAGCTTGCCAAAGTAGGAAATCAAGGTGTAACCCTCGCCAGAGCCGTAAGCTTCTGCTTCACCAACACCGGCATTGGGCCACATGTAGTCTGGATTTAGCACGACATAGTCGTATTTCTTGCCACTAAACCACACGTCATCTTCTCGGTTCAGCTCCGTACCAATCATTACATCGCCACGATGGTTGCCCTTCTCAAAGTTATAGGTGGCAATGATGTTCCACATCCACTTGGTCCAATGCTCCTGCTTACCTTCCACGGCATTGGTGGAGTTGGCAACGGTGCCTTCTGTGACAGGATAGGTGAAGATGCGTTGCTGTTTCTGCGCGTAGTCTACACCAAAGGTGGACTTGATGTTGAAATCCTTGAATGGGTTGACATTGATGTAGGCATCGCCAAACATGCGCCAATAACTGTATCGGTTGTCGCTATTGCGCTCTAGACGAGCAACGGGATTCTCACGGTCGGGGTAGCCGCCCACAGGCCCTGCGTACTCTCCTTTGGTTGTGTAAACAGGAAGCGACGGGTTGAACTGAAGCACGTTCTCGAGGAAACCTCCAGGTGCTTGTACCTCACTAGTACGGTTCACGGTGAAATGTTCTCCAACCGTCACGATGCTCTTGTCATTGATTCTCAATAGTTTATATTCGCTATTCATACGGGCGGAAAAGCGTTCGAAGTCGCTGCTCTTGATGATTCCCTTGTTGTTATAGTAGCCTAACGAGAAGAAAGAGGTGCCTTTGTCGGAACCGTTGCTCAAAGATACGTTGTATTGCTGGATGAGTCCAGAACGGGTTGTCTGGTCAAACCAGTCGGTATCGGCGGCAGGTGTGGTGCCAGCGGCATCCAGATATTTGTTCATGGTGATGTTGTTCAACACGGGCTGACCTTGGGCATTGTAGGTCCAGTCGAAATTGTAGCCCAAACCATTAGAATTGGGGTTCAGGCCATCATTGACATAGCCCTGCCACATCACCTCGCCGAACTCCTTGGCATTAAGCACCTCCATCTTGTTGGCATAGGTTTGAATAGCTACGCTTCCGTCAAAATCAATTTTCACCTTGCCGTCCTTACCCTTCTTGGTGGTGATGATGATTACGCCGTTGGCGGCTCGTGAACCATAGATACTGGCTGAAGCGGCATCCTTCAACACTTGGATGCTTTCTATGTCGTTGCCGTTCAACTCGTGCATGCCAGCCTTCGTAGGTACACCATCAATAATGTAGAGTGGGTCGTTGTTGTTCAAAGTTCCCACACCACGGATGCGGACGGTGGCAGAGCCAGAGGGCGAACCGTCGGCAGAGATGTTCATTCCTGGCACCCTTCCCTGCATGGCCTTGATGGGGTTGTTTTCGTTTTGTTTGGCCAAGTCGCTGGGGGTGACTGTTGACACAGCGCCTGTCAGATCGGCCTTGCGCTGAGTTGTATAACCCGTCACCACCAACTCTCCTAGTTCGCTGGCATTCTCCTTCAACAAGACTTTCATTCCCGGTGTGGCTGCAATCTCTACAGGGTCATAACCTATGTAGGTGATGACGAGGGTGGTTCCCTCAGCAACCTTCAAGTTGAAGTTTCCATCGAAATCGGTGATGACACCGTTCGATGTTCCTTTCTCCATCACGGTGGCACCGATGACACCTTCGCCGGTTTCGTCAGTGACGGTGCCCGTGATTTCCGTTTGCGCGTACATTATGGTACTCGCAAGGATGAGCATGATGCTCAACAGGAATCTCTTTAGTTCTTTCATTTGCTAAAATTTTTGGGTTAGTAATTTTTTCTGTTGCAAAAATACTTACTAACATTAGCCTATGATATAAAAAAACGTTCACCCTATCCCACTTATGTTGCATTGTAACATTTTTGCGATAGAATGAACGATTATTGTTACTGATGGACTATTTGCTATGACGAAGAGCGAACTTCACCAGGCACTTTTCTGTATTCCTCCTTGAAGCATTTAGTGAAATACGAAGGTGAAGTGAAGCCCACCTTATAGGCGATTTCACTGACGGACAGGTCGCTCTCCATGAGAAGGCGATGTGCTTCAGAAAGGCGTGCCTTGCGAAGAAGGTCTACAGGGGAGCAACCTGTGAGTGCCTTCACCTTGCGGTAAAGTTGCACACGGCTTAGGTTCATCTCGGCACCGATATCCTCGACGCTGAGGTCACTGTCAGCCATTTTCTCTTCCACAACAGTCTTGAAACGGAGGATGAAGGCATTTTCCTTCACTTCCTCTTTCGATTCTTGAGCTTTTTCTTCCTTCTGTTTGTTGTTGCTCCATAGGTGACGTAACTGAAGACGGCTTTTCAACAGATTGTTGATGCGCGCAAGGAGCAAGTCTGCTTGGAAAGGCTTGGTGATATAAGCATCGGCTCCGCTTTCGTAACCCTCTATCTGATGCTTATTAAGGGCGCGGGCGGTGAGCAGGATGACGGGAATGTGGCTGGTCACGAAATCTGTCTTGATTTGCTGACAGAACTCCAACCCATTCATAACAGGCATCATCACGTCACTTACGATGAGGTCGGGCACCTGTTCGTGAGCAACAAGAAGTCCCTCTTGTCCGTCGGCGGCTTCAAGCAGTTGGTAATGGGGTTGCAGAATCGTCTTGAGTAAGGTGCGGATATCGGCATTGTCATCCACAATCAGCAATGTGGGGACATCTCCCTCCGACGTTGCCTGCGTGGATGTATTCTTGTCTTGTTCCTCTTTTCCTTGCGATGTGACCATTTCGTCAGTTTGATTTGATATGAGATCTTGAGGTGACATTCCGGTTTGCACGTCAAGAATCTTGTTGACCAATTTGGAGAGATTGGCCGTGTTGCGTCTGACAATGGCAAATAATTCGGCTGCTTTGTCATCGGATTGTTGGATGGCGTTCGTTTCAGCAAGTTGGTTCAGTGGTTCTTCTATCAGGGTGAGCGGGGTGCGCAACTCATGGGCGGCTTGCGTGTAGAAATCTAACTGTTCGCGTTCCATCTTGGTTCGCTCCTCATGCAGACGGAGTTTTTGAAGGTGGTAGCGATAGAGCATAACGGCGACTAACAACAAGAGTGCGACAAGAGCCATGGCCATCAACATGACAACCCGTTGAATGTCGAGTCGTTGGAGATAACTATCGGCACGGCTGTGCAGTTGGTCAAGATATTCTGACTGTTTGACGATTTCTTCGTTCTGCATGAGAAGCACATTGGCATTCTCTTTGGTCACAAGCGCCGACATCAGCCGCACCTCCTTCTCGTAAGGTTTGCCTTCGAGGATGTTCATCGCCATTTCCAACAGTTGGTCACCATGTGTCGGATAGATATAAGTCGCATCGAGGATGGAATCGCGAACCAATCGGATGCCACCATCCTCGCCAGGCAGTCCATCGATGCCGCAGTACTTGGTGGAGGCAGAAGCCAAGGCTTTTTTTGCACCCATAGCCATACGATCATTTTGCCCGAATACAAAATCTATTTGGGACAAGTTGCCTTGATAGTCGTTGATGGCCTTGACGGCGCTCTCCTCCGTCCAGTCACCTTGCAGGGTGGCCACGAACTCTATGCTTGGATGGTTCTTCAATGCGTCAGCGAATCCATTGTGACGCTCGATGGCAGGTGATGAGCCTTTCAGTCCCATCACTTCGAGCACACGTCCTTTTCCATGCAATCTTGTGGCGATATACTCTCCCATCACGCGTCCCATCTCGTAGTTGTCAGCACTCATGAAAGCGGTATATTTCTGCGAACTGGTCTTCCGTTCAAAAACGATGACAGGAATGCCTTTGTCGAATGCCCGGTCAATGGCTGGTGTGATGGTCGCCACTTGGTTAGGTGCCACAATCAGCAGGTCGATGTCTGTTGCCACAAGGCTGTCGATTTGTTGAATCTGCCGCTCATCACTATCGTAAGCAGCAGCAAATCGTAGTTCCACATTGTCGTGGAAATATGCCCCCATCCGTAATTCAGCATTCTGTTTTTCTCGCCAGATATCTTCTGAGCACTGTGAAATGCCAATCTTGTACCTCTTGGAGTCATTTGTGCAAGAGGTGAGTATGGTGATGAATATTATGGCAATAAGCGTAATGTTTTTCTGCATATCTCAGTTTTTGTGCAAAGATAATGCAAAATGATTGCAAAAAGAAGAAACAAAGGTGTTTTTGTTTCAAACTGCATATGATTTGTTTATCATACTATTGCTATAGCCTTCTTTGCATTGGCTTAGGCTACCATCAGAGGTATGCTGCATATACTTGGAAGCAACTCAACCTCTTCATCGCAAATCCTCTGTTTTCCTCCTTTCAGCCCTGATGATGCTGTCAGATTTTTGTATCAGTGATTGCTCAAACTCTCTGATGGTGGAATGAACCTTTTGGAGTTTCTTGGCATTTCCCCCTTCAAAGGCATCGTCAAGATACTGTAGGGTGAGGGGCGCGGCATTCATCGCACGAATGAAACGATATTTCACATCTGCGATTTGAAGCCTCTGGTTGTCCTTCCACAGTGCGACATTCTCATATACACTGATGCCCATAGTGATGTTGTAAAAAACATAGATGCCCCAGAAATACCAATGGCGTTTGAGAAAGAGCCAGCGGAAAAGATGCTTCGCCCATTGCTGTGTGGCCCAGTAGCGACGCTCCTCGCAGAGCTTGTCATTCTTTGACTTCAAATCGGCAATCTCTTGGGTCATGGTTCCCATTTTGTTCACATAAGCATCAATTGCAGTCTGATGATCTTTCCATGTTACCATGCTCTGAGGTGTAGGTGATTCCTTCGGTTTCTCAGAGAGGGACTTCAATTTACCATTCAACACCTTGTTCTCCTTAGTTAAGGTGTCCACCTTGACAGTGAGTTCCTTGATGCGCTGCTCCTTCTCTTCCAGGGCTTCGGCAAGCATCATCCTCTGTTGCAACGTATATGGCACTATGATGTACCACATTCAGTTTCATACCAAGGAAAGAATCCAAACCCGCAGAGACAGACATTGACAACTGGCGGAGAAAAGCAGACTTGCCTGTATCGGAACTTCCTGTAAGGCAGACAAGTCCCGATACAGGCAACAGCGGTTCCAATAAAGAAGGAATCTCCCGCACGTTCTTGTTCAACAACATCTCCCCTGTGATTTCGTCTATTGAATCATCTTCTGATGCAAACCCTGTCAGCATCTTCTCAATATTCTGGATAAGACCTTGTACATAGTTTTCCATATCAAATGCTATTTTCGATGGTTGTACTTAGCCAGTTTACCAGACTTGATCAAAAGGTTGACCTCTTTCTTTGAATAGAGGTTCCTCCGTCCGACCTTCTGACTTTTCAGAATGCCGGTCTTTTCAATACGCCATAGAGTAGGATACGTGATATGCAAAAGTTCGCATATCTCATCACGGTCATAGAAGCCTTCGTCTTCGGGCTTCTCAACAACAAACGAGTGATTGATTTTGTCATCAAAGCACTCACTAACCACCTCGTAGATGATTTCTTTTAATTGCTGCTTGTTAAAGACAGAAAAATTCTCCATAATCTTTATTTTTTAAGTTTTTATTGAAATCTGCTGCAAAGTTCTGTCTTTTTTGGGGATGTTGGTGGCTTGCTTGTGTGGTATTGAGCAAGGAGGTTATTTTGCTGATTTACAGCCATATAACAAAAAATCCACACCATTGGTGGTGTGGATAAAGTGTGGATATAGAGTGTGGAATTTACTTCTGTAGTTTCAAAGAGGGAAATTCTGCTGTTATTTTTTCCTTAGGCTGCCTTTGTGTCACTCGTTTTTTATCAACTCTTATCCAAAGGGTCTGTTTCATTATCTTTCTTCAAAATAATTGGTGACAATATTTTTCTCATCCACACAGGAACCAACATCAAGTCCTGGCGAAGTTTGTCCTGTTTTGGTTCTTTTCGAATGAGTTTTCGTATTTGAACTAATTCCGTTTCGCCAACATTGTCTTTTCCCAATGCCCTGAGCGCTTGGACAAGATATGCCATTAGAATGGTCTGATAAGCAAAATTGCGTGGAACACCACGTTTGAAAACCATGCTTTGGGTGCCCAGATTGATGGTCCTTCCGCTTCCATTGGTCAAGAAGGTGTAGGTCATCGGCACTTGAGTCGATAGTCCTAATTC
The DNA here is from genome assembly GCA_017619375.1 of Prevotella sp. Taxonomy (GTDB): domain Bacteria; phylum Bacteroidota; class Bacteroidia; order Bacteroidales; family Bacteroidaceae; genus Prevotella. The sequence goes on from JAFZSL010000002.1 coordinate 16,729, forward strand.
GTTAAGAACAGTCTCCCCAACAGGAAGGATTTTTGCGTTGTCACGTTTTGCTATACTCTCGGCAATCTGGATAACAGATGGCTTAATGGTACCGAACCTGCTCATCTTTGGTCGATAATATATGCCTTGAGCCAATTTGACAACTACGTTCTCTTCAACAAGTTTTGCAAGCACATTGCCTACAAATTCTGCATTGTATTGTGGGAAGTCTGTCCTGAAAATTACATTTCCAGGAGGGGTTTCTTCTATGATTTTTCTAAGTGGCCTATTTTCTGTCATACCTTTGAAATTTTTGCAATATTTCCCACTTTTTGGCAAAAGTACTATATAAAAACAATACTAACAAACTTTGGGGGATATTATAGAAGTATTTAACACTTTTGTCTGTTATGGTCTTAAATTTCCAGTTTTCCGTCTCTCCAGTAGGTTGTCGTAGAGAATCTGCAGGGCTTTAACTCTGAACGGAATGTTGTTATAGTTTCGGACAGGACTGCCAATGGTGATTTCGGTCTTGAAATAATGATAGTTATCACTGTAGAGTTCGAATATGTTATATCCAATAAAAGTGTAAGCTCCATAATGGAAAAGGACTGTCGGATGGTTGGCGATATCGATGACTTCATATAGCGGGAGTGGTGCTTCTGGAGTTTTTAGGTTTAACTCTTCGCAGACCTTGTTGAGTTCTACTTGATAGTGAATAACTTCATCATTACTTATTAAACTCCCATTACAAAATTCATACAGATTCTCGAACCCATCCTCTGTCTTTACATAAACAATGATAGTGTCTTCAGGGTACTGTCGATTGAATTTCTCAGAAATTCGCTCCATGTCTGTCTCGAAGTTGTACCAAACGTATCCATCACCATAATTCCAATTAACATCGCTGATACAGGGAACTGTGAGTGGCTCCCCATCATACTGATAAACCGTCTCTTCCTGTATGACAAAAGACAGTTCTTCTTCGTTAAGGAGGGATTGGATGAGTAATAGTTTCTGCGTATCGTTATCGTGCAGGAAAATGGTATGTCGTGAATAATATGCCATAATGTGTGTGTTTGTACAATTGGATATGTTGAAAGTTGAAAATCGCTTAGTGTTTTTCTACTTGTCAACCTGCTTCTAGGGTCTTCGATGTGGACGAAAAGGAACTGCTGACCGTCTGGTTGGCGGACAAGATTCTCGACACGGTGAAGAATGAGGATGAGGTACAGGGCGATGCCATTCTCTATGCTCAAAATGTCATCCTGAAGCGCCTTAAAAACAAGGAGTTAGCACAACGCTAACTCCTTGTTGTTTTTGGTGGTGAAACGAAAGTGAAACGGCCAATGAAGTCTTCAAAGTGTAGCCTCTTTTCCATATACCCCAGTGTTATACAGTATTAACTATTGATTGGCGATATGCTTCTTACCTTCCTCGATTACAACACCACGGGTCGTTCCATCGGCCGGTGTGCCGTCGATACGGTAGATGCGGGCTGACTGCTGTTGGGTGGCATTCAAAGTACGAACTCCAACAGCCTGACCTGTCTTCTCTGCATACTCAACCTGTGCTTTTTTCATCTGGGCGATGAAAGCCTCGCTACCCTGCAAGGCGCAGAAGCCGATGCTGGCAGCGGTACGGCTTGCGTCAACGTCACTCTGCCAGTGGGCACCCAAGATGACACGGCTGTTGCAGTAATCCCAGCCACGGCTGAATATTTCGTTGGCTCGTTCTGGTGCTATCTGGGCCAGCAGCAGCGAGATACCCCATCCACGCAGGCTGTGTCCAGAGGGATAGCTGCCTTCACCGCGCAACTCATCCTCTTCATGCGAGGGCATCGTATCGTCGAAACGTTCGAAGGGACGCTGACGGTGATAGTAGGCCTTGGTCTCCTTACGCATAGGGTCAGTAGTGGCAAGACTTGTCTCCATCAGTTTCCAAATCTCAGGAGTGTTGGTCTCGTTGATCTCTAGTCCGAAAGCATCTTTCCATTGAAGGTATAGTTTGGCATGGTCATCCCACTCAGCGTCGGCAATGGCAAGAGCGACACGCTCCTCGTCCTGCCGCTGCTGCTTGCCCCAGCCGTAACGTACCACATCATTGGCAAATTCCGGACTGTCGAAAGCAGGCGGTGCCGGCATGATCTCAATCAGCTTAGGCAGCTGGTCTAATTCGAAATACGGTGTTACGGTTTCGTCTTGAGCCGAGACATTCATTGCAGCCATCATAGCGACTGCGGCCATCACAATAATCTTTCTCATTGCTGTTTGTTCATTAAAAATTTGACAATAGTTTTTAGAATTTGCTTCTCCGTTTCCTCGCCCTTCTCACGGCACAGCATCACCAATGCATCACACCGCCTGATTAGTCGCTTGTGATCCCTCCTCCAATCGACGGTGTGGGTGTTGGCATATCAAGGGTGCTTTCAAACATTCCGAGGCCAATATCAGCATTGGTGCCAACTATGTTTGCAGCCACCTCAGTGGCACCTGATGAAGAATCAAAGACCTGCCCCCTTGATTCGCTTGCGACTATTTCTGGACAGATACAGGGCGAACGCTACGCCCATTGTAACGATAAGTAGTGTGCGTATTCATATAACCCGAGTCGAAAATGAGTTCACTTGCCCTGGAAGCGTCAGAAGTGCCCCAGTTAGACGACCAGTAGTTGCCGCTGCTGCCGGCAAGGATGCGAGAGGCACCATTACGGTTGCCCGCCGCGGGTAGGAAGATGCTTGCGCCGTTGGGGCCAGTGAAACGACGACCTTCCACGTCGTTGACCGACGTCCATTCAGAGGAGCAATTGTCAAGCAGTTCCCTAAACTGTTGAAGCGTTGGAATCTGCCACGATTCACCCCATATCACGAAAGCCACGTCATGGGTGCCAGTGATGATGTCACCGAAATCCTCCTCTTCTTCCGTATATTTTACATCCTCATCATACCAGCCATCTCCATCGGTGTCGACGCCGGTACAATATTTATATGACACAGGAGAGTAAGTGTTTTTCTCCTCGGTCTCGCCCCAAGAGTAGTACTCGCCGAAGTCTTCAGGAGTTTCGGCGCCCACATTGCAGCAGGCCCACTTCGTACCACTTGGCAAACCAAGGTCAATCAAGTGGGGGTGCTTGTCATCGGGACAAGAATTTTGACTATTCTCGTTGACTTCTTGAGCTGAAACGCTAACGCAGACAACGCAAAAAAACAAAAATGTAGAAATGACTTTTTTCATGTGTAAATGATGATTTGATGTTTCCTTTTCGGGGTGAAATACCCGTAACTCATTATGATACTGCAATTTTCACCGATTGGTGGCTATTGAGATAAAGATCTTTATCAGAGAGGTGCTGAAATCTCGCCGCTAAAATACGTATAATAAATTAAATGGCAAAAGAAAAAATGAATTATTGAAAAAAAGGAGAGTTCGTATCACACCAAAAGTAAAATACCCCAAAAAACCAAAACGAGGTCATGGTTGCAACAAGCCTTTTGGCGGCAAAGTAAAAGAAAACAATTGCAAAAGTAAACAAGATTTCATTTGTTTTTTTGTTTCTATTTGGCAGAATGGCGGATTTTTCCTATTTTTGCACACCAACCATCTACATTTATCATGAACAAACTGATTGCTTTACTAATGGCCCTGCTCGTCGTGACAACAGTAGCGGCACAGAACGGAAAAGACGCACGTATCAAGGAAATCCGAACAGCCTACTCACAGGCCAAGAAGAAGATAGACCAGAACGGCAAGGGCGGCAAGTCGCCCAAGGACATGCATATCATCCTGAACCATCTGGACGACGAAGACGTACCACTCTACACCGAGATGACCTTGGACTATTATTTCGATGAGTCATCCACCGATGGCGTAACGAAAAAGCAGCCCTATTTCATCGTGGAGAATTGGACGTGCCATGGTCACCTCAGATACCGTGAGATACTTGTCAATCCCAAGAATCAAAAGGTGATGTTCTGTTATATGAAAGGAGAAACCGATGGTGGTTTTGTGGTGGAGACGCGTTACTACTACGACATCAATGGAAAGTGCATTGAAGCGAAACACAACACGGAAAACACCTGGACCTCCGATGGCAGCGAGTTAGAGAACGCGGAGTATTATCTCAAGATTTTCAACATGGCCACCTACAACGGCTACTTCTCGCCTCTTGAGGCCGATGCGAAGGGTAAAACCACCATGCCAAAGGCTCAGCGCATGCAGCAGATTCGCTCCATCTATGCCCAGGCCAAGGACAAGATAGCGAAGAACGACAAGGCGGAGATGCCCAACGACTTACATATCACCATTCACGACCTGGGTGATGACCAGCCACCAAGGACGACGGAAATCAAGATGTATTTCGACGATGTTTGCTACTTCATCAGTCATCGGTCTTCTTCCATGTCGATGGACGGCTACTCCGAATATCTCTTCGACCCCCAAGGCGAGAGCCTTATCTTCTCCTACACCCGCGGCAGAGAGGAAGGTAATGAATACGAATGGCGCTATTACTACGACGAGAACGGCAAGTGCATCGAGACAAAGAGCAACTCGGATGAAACCGACGACGGCTTCTACGACAAGCGTGCCGCCAAGGATTTCCAGGCCATTTTCAGAATCGTGGTGAGTGAAGGGGCGGATTAGGCATCAATCATTTCAAGGAGCAAGACAATGGGGACTTTCTGGCTATATGTGAAGACTTGCTTGGGCAAGTACGTCTGCTTTGGCGGGAATGCCTCACGAAGCGAGTTTTGGAGTTGGGTGTTGTTTGTCACCATTGTATCGGGAGTGTTGTTTGGTGCGGCTGCGCTGCTGGCGTTCATCCGTAGTTGTGCGGGTCCGGACACGGCGTCCAATCCACTCAATTGGCTCAGTTCGATTATCTTCCCCATCATGGTTCTCTTAGGCTTGTTCCTTCTTTTCTGCCTACTTCCCACGTTGACCGTTACTGTCCGCAGGCTGCGTGATGCCGGCTATCATCCCTGGATTGTCATCTTTCCCTTTCTACTTCTGATTGGTTCCTTCCATCCTGCCATGGTTGTCGCCCTCTCCGGCATGAACAACACCCCACCAGAGACACCTTTGCCATATTGTTACGCTTACTTGGCATTGACGGCGGCAGTTTGCCTGTTCTATGTGTCTTTTTTGACCAAGGTGACTAAAAAATAGTGGGTGAGGGGTGCATCTTGTGTCCGACCTTTCATTTATATACTATTTCTCGCAAATCCGCACACGGTTAATTTATGTTAATATTCTAAAGTTTTAGAGTATTTTCTTGTTTGTTCTAAAAAATTAGAATATCTTTGCGACATAATTCTAAAAGTTTAGAATATGAAAGACAAGAAACAACTCACCAAATCAGAGACCCAGGTGATGAAAGCCTTGTGGGAACTTCCCGGAGGCCAGGGGTATTCATCAGAGATCATGGCCGGCCTGCCAGAACCCAAGCCAGCCCCAACAACCCTGCTCACGTTCCTGAAAATACTAAAGGACAAGGGGTTTGTATCCAGTGTGAAAAATGGCAAGTCACATCTTTTCACCGCCATTGTAAAACGCGAGGACTATATGCGCCATTACATGGAAGATGTGAAAAACACATTCTTCAGCGGTTCCCTGACCTCACTCGTTTCTTTCTTTGCAAAGGAGGAGAATTTGAGTGACAAGGAGATAAGCGACATCATCGACATCATCAACCATCAAAAATCATAGTCGGATGGTGGATGTCGATTGGTGCCTTCACCCCTTGGAGGGAATAGCATTGGCGGGTGTCATGTTTGCACTTTATTATTGGGTCATCCGCCTTAGGTGCCGAGCCCGCATGGTGCAAGCATTCATCTTTGTTGCCGTGTTGGCTGCGACGCTTTGCACCTTTGTCACTTTGTCTGTGATTGTTGAGACCGACAAGCCGACTTACCTCAACCATGCAACAACGCAGGTCACGCAACCACAGCCTGCGATGGACGAGGTCGCTGCCGTTCCGATGCAGCAGGATGCCCCTCTGTCGCCGAAAGACTCGGGCAAGGACGTTTCCTTGCTGCAGCACCACGACCTTTTGACATTGCTATATGTCCTCGGTGTCGTGGCGGTGGTGATAGGCTTTGTCGTGCAAATGTCGTGGTATTGGCGCATGCGCAGGAAAAGCAAGCTTGAGACAGAGGATGGAGGGGTGGAAGTGTTCACCGCACCTTGCAACACACCCTTCTCGTTTGTCAAAAGCGTGTTTTTGCCACCTGGACTTGATGGTGATGTCAGGCGGTATGCCCTGATACATGAAAGATGCCACATCCGGCATCGTCACTTTTTCAAATTGTGCCTGATGTTGTTGCTGGTCGCATTCAATTGGTTCAACCCATTCGTGTGGATGTTTTTCAATGAAATGAAAATGCAGCAGGAACTGGAGGTGGACATGGACGTGTTGGCAGAAGGAATCGACCGGCGCAATTATCAAATGAGTTTGCTGCAAGTTTGTGTGCAAAACAGCCGATGGCTGATGGTGCAATCGGCGTTCGGCTCCAAAACATTGAAACAAAGGATCATTTTTATGAACAAGAGGATAAAAAGATTTCCCAGTTATGCCAGGTTGGCGGCATGCATGTTGGGATTAGTCATTTTCTTGGCCGTGGCCATGGCGGTGCGGGCTCAAATATCATTCACCTTGCCCCACCATCCACTTGAGGGGTGCTGGACGATGGATTTCACCCGCCCTGCCAGCACAAATAAGGAATACTATCCGCCATTCAAGCAATATGCATTCTACAATCACGACACATTTTTCACACCCCATCTTACAAGCCGTGACGGTATGAACTTCTATTTCGGCTTTTCGGGTGAGGAGGTGGTGATGCGTGGCGATTCGCTCGTGAATGCCTACGGTGAAGCGCTGGTCTACCGTTTTGTTTCTGACAACACGTTCCAATGCGATTGGAAAAAGTCATCCACCGACAACTCGTTGGCACAAGGCGAGGTCATTACCGACCAGTGGTCAAAGGCGACACCATCGGTTGAAATCCTGAAAGCATTCCAACTGGCTTGTGATGCCGACCAGGACAAGCGGCTGCCTTTCGATGGTGTCTGGCAACAGGAGCCTTCCGGCAATGAAGGCAATACAAAAACTTTCCTCTTGGTCAATGGCGATTTGATGATGGGCATAGAATATGTCCCAGACCCGGACTCGACCATTTACAGGTACTCCGGTAGCGGAATAAGCACGGTGATAACGGTGAATAATGATACTATAACGTCAAAATGGATGAAAGCCACCATCGTCATGCAAGGAAAAGACCATGCTGTCATGCGAATCGATGACATGGATGAAACCTCACGCCTGAACCGTATCCCCATGCCACCACACATCCGAAGGATGTTGGCAACCACCAAGATGGATGCAAGGTAGGTCCTCTCCGTTTTGATATGAAAGACAGATATCGTAAAAACATCATAAAGGTTAAATTCATACTACAAAAAAACCTATATATAGGAAGGCCGCATCTTGTCGTGAGACAGGGTGCGGCTGATTTTAATGCATGCTTCATTTTAAAATCATTTTTTTACCTCTTCAGGGTTGTTTTTTTCTCTTTTTATCCGTTATATAATAAAATGCCCTACATTCGCAAGCAAGAAAGGAGAGGGAAGCGATTGTCGGGCGAATGCGAAACTTGGAAAAATCCCGTCTCCAAACGATGCTGGAAAAAAAGGAATTCGAGAGACTCTATACCGCCAACTACACGGCTATGATGGGGCTTGCGCGCACTCTGCTTCACGATGAGGATGAAAGCAGGGACGTCGTGGCCGACGTGATGCTTAGGGTTTACACAAAAGGCATTCCTGACCAATATGCACCGGTGAAATACCTCATGGCCAGTGTGAGAAACAAATGTCTGGATGTCTTGCGCCAAATGACGATAAGGCAAAAGATGGAGAGGATGCTGCCCATTGAGGACACCATGGTGCCCGCCGAGCCCGATGAACGGCAAAACATCTATCTCCATATCATGCAAGTGATGGAAAACGACTTCCCGCCACAAACGAAGAATGTGTTCAAGATGAGATTCGACCAACGGTTGTCATACCAGGAAATTGCCGACCATCTCCACATCAGCAAAGCCGCAGTCTATAAGCACCTTGCAAAAGCCATTACAATACTGAAATCCACCATTCCCACCACCTAATCATTACCATCATGCCCGACAAGATGCAACAATTATTGGAAATCACCGATACGCCGTATGAGTTTTCCGAAGAACAAATACAAAAGACGCTGCAAGATGATGACATGAGAGCCGCTTATGCCGTCATGGTTTTGGCAGCACAGGCTTTCGATGCACAGAGAGAGACCGGTCAAGAGAACGCCGAGCAAAACGTCGCCACGACCATCGCCATGGGAAACAGAAGAAGGCTTTGGCGCATGGTGGCCATCTTCATCGGGGTATGCCTCATTTCCGGACTTGCCGTCGCGGCATTCCTGCCAATGGGTAAGACAAAGCCGGCTGAGGCGGAACCTGTGGTGGTCGAAGAGAAGGAGACACCATCATCGCCTGTCGCTGATAGTCAAATCCCGAAAAAGGAATTGGCCGAGCCCCGGCCAGCCACGAATCCCATCGTTGTCTTCCAGGACGAGACCTTGGAAAACATCATGCAGGCGGTGGGAGAGGAATACAACGTGACCCCCGTCTTCAAAAATGAGCAAAAATGTCATATACGACTCCATTTGAAATGGAACCGCGAGGCAGGACTTGACGTCTTCCTGGAGCGCATTTCCCAATTCAAGCAATTCACAGTCACCGCCACCCCTACCACCATCGTCATAGAATAAGAACACTGCAACATACCTGCACCTCCAACCATCCAAAAAGAAATGAAACGACTCGCCATTTTTTTCCTCGCAGTCATCCTGCCATTGGCCATCGCACAGGCACAGACCGTGAGCCACGATTTCCAAGATGTCTCTCTGTCGGAAGCCCTCCTCACGTTGGACAACGACTGCGACACCATCACCGTCAATTTCGTTTATGACGACCTTGAGGATTTCCGGGTCACCACCAATGTGTGTGAAGCCACCATCCTGGAGGCTGTCACTCACGTGTGTGGCTACTATCCCATGCGGATCACCCAACTCAATACCGACATCTTCGTAGAATGCACCCAGCGCGACTCGGTGCGCTTTATCGGACAAGTGCTGGATGCCAAACACGTTCCCGTGCGTTTTGCCAATGTGACATTGCTGTCGGTCAATGGACGCGACACCCTCAATTACGGAGTGACCAACGACGATGGCTATTTTGTCATACCATGCTCCTCGTCGCAGGCGGTCGTGCGCATCACGCATGTGAGTTACTTCGATTTTGAGAAAACCTGTCACGATGGCGATGTCGGTGTCGTATCGCTCAAGTTGGCCAACAACAAACTGGACCCTGCGGAAGCCGTAGGTTCACTCTCCAAGGCAAACGTGACAAAACGCAGTTATCATTCCTTGTGGAGGCAGGCCTACAAGTATTCCACCAAGCACTTGCCACGCTCACAGATGGGTGTGATGGACCAGATCATGGCGAAAGCCAGACACGAGGCCAATTACGGGCAACTCCTCGCCGCCGAGATGATGAAGGCTTCGCTTGCAGGGGAGATTTCACCCGATTCCATACCGGAATTCATCAACGGCCTGGTCGAGGAGGAACGGTCGGTCAACACCAGGAACCCCATCTTGGCTGCTGTCTATCAGACGGTGTTGGCCAATGTGATGAAGATAGGCGACTACGACATCGAGGAGGCGGAGAAATACCGGAAGAAAGCCGTGGAGAATGCAGGACTCTTGGCGGCCAACAAGGCGGAGGCGCTCCAACCATTTGTCACCACAGGCACGGATAGCAAGATTTTCGACAACGACCTGCTCTCTGTCATCGGGATGCAGACCGACAACTACCAGGTCATGCGTGATTATTATGCCGGTGCCGGAAACCGGCAGGCGGAGATGTATGCCGCATTCTCCTTGGCGGTGCATGGCAACAGCGACAGCAAGGGAGAGGTGAGGCCTGAAAACAGGAGAACACTGATGGTGCAACTCGATTCGCTCATCGACTTGTATGGCGACATGCCTGAATGTTGCGAGGTGGCCATCGCAAGATACAAGTTGATGTGCGTGGGAAAACGTTTCTCTGTGGAGGAGAAGATGGCGTATCTCGACGAGGCTGTCGGCAGATGGCCCGAATGGAAAAACACCAACACGCTGAGGAATTACAGGAGCGAACTCACACGGCCTGCCTTCAAGGTGGACATGGGAGAGAGCAGGCTGCTGCCGGATTCCTCGAGGGTGGTCAGGTTGTATGATATCCGGAATGTGAAATCGGTAAAATTGCGCATCATGCCTCTCAATGTCAGCCAATTCAAAATGCCTTATAGTGCCCGCCAGGGCAACATACCTCTCAATGCCCGCCAGGGCATTTTGGCCAAGATAGGTGATGACGGTTTCCTCAACACCTATCGCTATAACCATTATATACGCGAATTTGTGGATGAGACCAGCGTGGCTGAATACCGGAAACAACTCCATATGCCCAACGATTGGCAGTTGTTTTCCGACTCACTCAGGATGGAAGGTCTTCCCCCGGGGAATTATATCGCCGAAATCACTGCCGACGAATGTGCCATCGACACCATCAGGTTTCGCTTCTCGGTCAGTGATGTGTATCTGTTGGCGGAATCCCTGCCGAGATCACGTATCCGACTGGTGGCGGTCAGGGGAACAACGGGCCATCCCATCGCCGGAGCCAAGATATGTCAATTCGATCAGTATGAACCCAATGATGTGAAGGTTTCTCAGGCTGACGCCAACGGAGAGGTCATCCTCTCTGGAAGAAAACGTGATTATGGCATGTGGGTGTATGCCTCCACCGACGACGACCATGCCTCGCCTGCCATGGAGATGAGGGGCATCGGATATTATGGCAAGGGAGGATTGGGTTCGCGGAAGATGGTTAACATCTACACCGACCGCGCAATCTACAGGCCCGGGCAGGAGGTGAGCGTGGCAATGGTGACATTCCAGAACAGCAAGAACATAGAAATCAAACCTCTGGCAGGCAGACAACTCAAAGTAACTGTCTTCGACGCCAACCAAACCGAGGTGATGGATACCACACTTGTCGCAGATGACTATGGTACGGCATTCTTTTCCTTCAAGATACCCGAGGGCAGACGAAACGGAGGCTTCCGTATTGCTGCGGCTTCGGGAAAGAAGTGCTTCGGCATGGTGACGTTCAGGGTGGAGGATTACAAGCGACCAACGTTCAAGGTGGAGTTCCTGCCTCGACAGCCAAAGGCCGATGGCGCGTCGATGGAAGTCGAGGACTCCCTGACGCTCAAAGGCTGTGCCACTGCTTTCTCCGGGGCGCCGATGGCGGGGGCACAGGTGCGATACACCGTGAAAAGAGGGTTGAACAAATCCTCCATGCCCCAAATCTTTGAAAATACGGTGCATACCGACCAACAGGGGGATTTTGTCGTGAAAATACCGACGGAGACACCGGAAACGGATGAGGAGAATCCCAAATGGGTGTTTCAGGTGAAAGCCATCGTCACCGACCTGGGAGGGGAGTCGCACGAGGCGGACAAAACGCTTACCATGGCAAGCAAGAAACATGACTTGACTGTGGACTGGCCCAAGCAAAAGATGGACATCTCCTCTCAGAAAACCGTGAATGTGCAACTCTCCGACAAGTGGGGAGAACCCATCGACACCACGGTGGTGTGTTATGTCGACAGGCCCGACCATCCTTTCACGGTCATGACCAACACACTGGACACATTGCCGGATGGTGACAGGTTGGCGCTTCCGGGTGAGCATGCTTTATATGCGGTGTTTGACAACGACACGGTGAAAGCCGCTTTCTTCATCGTTGATTATCAGGCGCGGCGGCCGGGAACATTCACACGAGAATGTTTCGCCCAGAGCGACACACGCTTCCCCAGTGATGGTGGCAATGTGGACGTGCAGTTCGGCACCTCCCTCAAAGACGTGTTTGTGGTTTATGATTTGTTTGCTGACAACAAAAGGCTCGAGGGTGGCTCTTTCTGGCTCAACGATGAGATGTACAACCGCTCTTTCTCCTATCGGTCTGAATATGGGTCGGGTGTTTGCATGACCTTCGCTTTTATCAAAGACGGGGTGGTCTATCGGGAGAAAGCCGTCATCGAGGCGCCCATGAGGGAACATCAACTCGATGTGAACTGGGAGACGTTCCGCGACCGTCTCAGTCCGGGACAAGAGGAGGAATGGACGATGAAAATCCGAAAGGTCGACGGCACACCAGCCAAGGCGCAGTTGTTGGCCGTCCTCTATGACGCATCGCTCGACCAGATTGTAAAACCACAGTGGTGGGAGAGAAGCCAGTTATTGGGATTCTACACGGCTTCCACCAACTGGAAGTGGCCGGAGACTTCCAATATGAGGAAAAATGGAATTACCATGGCATGGTCGGATTTACCCACCAGTCCCTTGTCTTGGAGCCATTTCGATGACGACCTGCTGTCGTTGAGGGCGACTGGTTCTGCTTTGGCCAATTTTGCCAGTGTGTCAAAGACATTGGACAAAGGGTCAAGGAAGAAGGGCAAACGGGGCTATGTGTCGGGCATCGTTGTCGATGAGGAGGGGGAACCCATCATCGGGGCTTCGGTGATTCAAAGTGGCACCAATAAGGGAACGGTGACGAATATCGACGGAGAGTTTGAAATCAAAACCGACAAGGACTTGGAGGTCGTTGTCTCATACGTTGGTTATCAATCGTTGAAAGAGACCCTTCATAGGGGAAAATACAATGTCTTGCAACTTGTCGAGGATTACACCCGCTTGGACGAAGTGGTGGTCATAGGATATGGAACACAAAAGAAATCGATTTTCACAGGAATCGCAAACGTGATACCCGGCGTACAAGTAAGGGGTGCTTCTTCGGGAAAAGGACGTTCCTCTCGCGAATATGCCTATAGGACCTCTTATGACAAGAAAGATGAGATGGAAATTCTTGAGGAAGAATCAATCGCTCAGATGTCGATACGTGAGAATATGAACGAGACGGCCTTTTTCCAGCCCAACCTCATCAGCGGCGACGACGGTTCTTTGGCCATCAGGTTCAAGTTGCCCGAGAGTGTCACCACATGGAGGTTCTTGGGCATGGCTCACGACCTTGAGATGAACATGGGAACCATGGACTGCACCGCCATGGCACAGAAAGAGGTGATGGTGCAACCCAATCTGCCACGATTCTTGAGAGTGGGCGACAAGGCCACCATTACGGCAAGGGTGGCCAACATCGGCGACAAGCCGCAGTCGGGTGTGGCGGTCATGCAGTTGACGGATGCGGAGACAGAAAAGGTGGTTTACACCGACAAGTGCGATTTCTTCGTGGAGAAGAACGCCACCACGCCGGTGTCTTTCTCCTTTGTTCCTGACGACACCGCCAACCTCCTCGTGTGCCGTGTCAGCGTGAGCGGTACCGACTTCGCCGACGGCGAGCAAGGCTTCCTGCCTGTGTTGCCCGACCGCGAGATGACAACCGACTCCTACGCCTTCACCATGCATCAGCCGACAACCTTGACCCTCGATGTGGACAGCATGCTTCAGGGCAGCGACCGGCACCGCAGCATGACCATAGAATACACCGACAATCCGGTTTGGATGATGGTGACGGCAATGCCCACCCTCACAACACGTCCTCAAGACAATGCCATCTCCCAGGCCGTCGCACTTTATGTCAACAGGCTGGGTGAGAACATCCTCAACACCTCGCCACTGCCTGGCAGGGTCATCAGTCAATGGAGGGAAGCCCCCGTCGACGACAGTCCGCTGATAGGTGAGTTGCAGAAAAACGACGGAATGTATGGCATCGTATTGGCGGAGACACCATGGGTGATGGATGCCAAATGGGAGACGTCGGACAGGAGAAACCTGATGAAGTTCTTCGACAAACCCACGATGAACATGCGTATCGAACAGACGATTTCAAGATTGAAATCCCTGCAGCGTTCGGATGGTGGATGGGCATGGTGGAAAGGCATGCCGAGTTCGCGATACACCACTTTGGCTGTCATGGAGATTCTGGCAAGACTCAACAGAACAATGAGAGTGTCAGACAATCTGCATCGAGATTTTGATGTCGAGAAAATGCTCGGTGAAGGACTGAAATATCTGGACAAGCAGATGAAGGAGGACATGGAGCGTGAGACAAAGATGAAGACTCCCTCGGAGGACATGCTGCACTATCTGTATGTCTGCGCACTGGTGGGTGACAAGCCTGATGCGGAAATACAGAAAATGAGAAAACAGTTGATGGAATTCGTGCGGGGACAACAACTCGACCTCACCATCTTTGGAAAGGCGGCATGTGCGGTCATCATGGCTCACGACGGACAGAAAAGCAAGGCGCACGCTTATTTGCAAAGTCTCAAGGAATATGCGGTGACCTCGCCTGAGCGGGGCATGTATTTCGACACTCCGCGGGCACAGTACACTTGGTGCGATGCCACCATCCCCACGGTGACGATGGCCATCGAGGCGCTGAGACTTGTGGAACCTGAGGATACCGTGTCGGTGGAACTGATGAGGAGGTGGTTGCTCTCGCAGCGGCGCACGAAAGGGTGGGGGAGTGCCATCAACAGCATCAACGCCATCCATGCCTTCCTCGGAGACAGCAGCGAGGAGATGTCTGCAAAACTGGCTGTCGATGGGCAAGAGACTACCTTCACGTTGGACGGGAAGCCGTTACACCATGAGGCTCCTACTGCGGGAATAGGTTATGTCAAGATGATGGTTGCTGATGATGTGCAGGGGAAACTGAACATCGTCAAGACCTCGCCCCATACATCGTGGGGTACGGTGGTCACCCAGTCCATGCGCAGGACGAAGGATGTGGGCGACGCTTCTTCGGGAATGTCGGTGACGCGTGAAATCGTCGGCTATGACGGTCATCTCCATGTGGGCGACAAGGTGCGTGTGCGCATCACTATCAAGGCTGACCAGGATTATGATTTTGTGCAGATCACCGACAAACGGGCCGCTTGTCTCGAACCAGTGGACGTGGTCAGTGGTTACCGTAACGGTTGCTACCGTGTCATGAAGGACAACGCCACACATTTCTACGCCGACAGGTTGAGAAAGGGCACCACGGTGCTTGAAGCGGAGTATTTCGTGGACCGTCCCGGGAAATACGAGACGGGCAGTTGCACTGTCCAGTGTGTCTATGCACCGGCTTTCTCCGCCCGTGCTTCCTCCCTCTCCCTCTCTGTCGAACCTCTGGAGAAATAAGTCTTGTCAATGACTCACGACCACGAAACAAACGAAATAACCGAATTATTTGGTTGTTTCGTTTGTTTCGTGGTCGTTACAATTTTCGTTTGCTTCGTGGTCTCGATTTTCAATTGTTCATCTTCAATTTCTTTTTGATCCACTCCATCTGTTGGCGGTTGGTGGCGTCTGACGTCCAGTGCTCGTTGATGGGAGTGATGAGACATTCCTTCTCGCATGTCAGTGTGTTCCATACCGCATAGGACGTGGTGGGCGGACAGGTGTTGTCGTTGAAGCCCCAGGTCAGGAAAGTGGGACAAGTGATGTGGCGTGCGAAGTTCACCACATCGTAGTAGGCCATCGTGCGAATGTTGGCCTCGGTATAAAAGCCTTCCTCCGCCTTGAAATGCGGATAGCCACTGGTCTGGCCCGTGCTGCCCGCCGCCATGTCGCTCAGTGCCGGGTGGTTGGCCACGCACAGTGTCACGCGGTCGTCGAGGGCTGCCGCAATGAGTGAGAGCGCACCGCCTTGGCTGCCTCCCATCACGGCGACATTCCTGCCGTCCCATTGGGGAAGGGAGCAGAGGAAGTCGATGCATCTCACCAGGCCAAGATAGACATGCCGCATGTAGTAGTGGTCGGGATTGTCGAGCCCCATCTCCAGGTATTCGCTGAAAGCCGAACGCACATCCACGAAGTCTTTTTCGTCGAGGGTGGGTCGTATGCCGTGGATTTCTGTCACGAAGCGTATCATGCCCTCCTGCTGGTAGTAGGGGCGTGACGTCACCTCCTTGATGGTCTTCACGCCGGCGCCGGGAGGAGTGAGCACCACGGGGTGCGCCCCCTCCTTCATGTCCTTTGGCGTAAGCAGGTAACCATAGAGCCAATGACGGCGGTCCACACGTAGTTTGATGAGGAAGGCATCCTGGTTGTTGTCGCACATCTCGTCCACCTTTTCCGAGGTGTATTCCATCGGGGTCTTTTGATTCTCAGCCACCGCTTTTTGCCAATAGTCGATGAAGTCTTTTGGCTCCTTGGTGAAGGGCGTGATTTTCTCAGGTGAGAATCCCACTTTCACATGGTGGGTGTAGGTTGCTCCATCCACTTTCGCCGACAGTCTCAAGTCTCGGAAACCAGGGGTCTTGCTCGTCCCCATGTTGATGACGGCCCTGCCGTTCTTGAGTTGCACCTTGCTGGTCTTGTCGCTTTTGAGCATGTCGCCGCCGATGCCATACTCCACTTCCACATCGCGCGGGATGCCGTATTTGTAGAACTGCACCTCGACCTTGGCCTCCTCGCCGGTCTTGTACAACCAGTCGGCGTGGTCGGGAACGGTCACCCACAGGCAGTCGCTGCGGTAGGGATAGTTTTCACCTTTCGACGTGTTGGTGAACAAGGCCAAAAGCACCAGGAGTAAAAAAGTCTGTTTTTTCATATTTTTGTTGCTTATCTTTATGATGTGTAAATTTGCATGGTGGTTCGGTTGTTTCATAAACTGCATGAGATGGAAACACGCCATGACATGGCTTCATGGGGCCTTGACGACGATTTTGTCACCTGTCAGGTCAACCTCGAAGAGGTGTGGGATGCGGACGGTCCTTCCCCTGGGGTCTTTCGCGTGGCTGTGTACGGACATCATCCACTGGCCGTCGAACCGTTGGAAAAGCATGCTGTGGCCATAGTTGGGAGGTGTGACGGGGTCGGGTTCCTGTATCCACGGTCCGTCGAGCGTGCCGCTTTCCGAATAGGCCACCCCTTGGGTGTAGTCGCCAAACACCCATGAGGTCCATAGCATGCCGAGGCGTCCCGTTTCTGTGCGGAACAACCACGGGCCGTCTGTAACCTTGTTCCATGTCACGTTTCCATTCTCGTCCTTCTCACGGCTCCAGGGAGAGTCGCTGGCGCGGAAGAGCACTTTCGGCGAACCCACGGTTCCGCTGAAGTCGGACTTCAGTTCAATCTTCTCTATCGTTCCGTTCCAGTTTTGCAGCCATTCACCGCAGAACACCATATAGGGCTTGCCGTCGGTGTCGCGCCAGAACGTCCCGTCGAGTGTGGGGCGGTCGGCTGGCAGATAAGTGGCGTCTCCAAAGGCGCGATACGGCCCCATGGGGTTGTCCGCTTGTAACACCTGGCAGGCACGTCGCTCGATAACGTTGCCACGGAAGGTGCCTATCTTCACTTCGCGGTTGGTGAACGTGGCGAAATAGTAGTACTTGCCGTCTATAAGATGCAGTTCGGCCGCCCATATCATCGGTCGCGGCCCCATCCATGAGTCCTTGTCAAACTCCGTCACGCGGTAGGGGCCGTCCCATAGCATCAGGTCTTTGCTGCGCCACATCATGCCGCCGGTGCCCGTCATGTAGTACATCTGCGTCTTCTTGTCGGCCAAAATGGCCGGGTCGCTGAGGCGGATGGAGTCCAGGGGAGTGTCGAATTCCCCGGAGGGCGGGGTGTATGGCGGCGTGTCCGGCAATGCCGGCTGGTGGAGTGCCGCACCCCTTGCATATGCAAAGGATGCCACGGCGGCGAGGAGGACGGCAGCGGCCATCAGTTGGATTTTCTTCATTATCTTATGGTTTTAGGGATTGTTTCGTATGATGTCATGGAAAAGTCCAGGGGTCGTGGGGAAATGAACAAGGCCGTGCATTCATTGGTGAACGACTTTCCTCACCGTGCCATCACTCATGCGGATGATGTTCAGGCCTCGTTGCATGAGGCTATGGCTGCGCCCGTCAGGTGAGATGAAGACTTTCGGGACAGCCATCCCGGTGTCGTGGATGGTGTCCACACCCGTTGCATCGACAGCCACGCCGTGGATGGCGAGGTCGGAGAGGCAGATGGTCTTTCCTGTTGCCGTGCCGTTGTACCAGGGATAGACGCGCACCAGCAATTGCTGGCCGTCCTTGACGGTGATGACAGGCATGGCCTCGACATATTGCGGAGTGTTGGCGGGCATCTTCTTCATCTCGAAGATGGTGGTGCGCGTCTCGAAGTTGTCCAAGGAGTAGTATATATGGCAGCACATGCCATTGCCTCCACTTCCCGAAACGAACAGTGAGATGAGGTTGACTTTCAGTTCGGTGCCGGTAGTGGGTTGGATGCCCCATTGGATGTAACGCTCGGGATTGTCGTCGATTTCATCGGCAGGCCATGCGTCGCCGTTAGGCAGGTTGCGTTGCATTTTGCGGCTGGTGTCAAATCCCGTCCATTCTGGCCACACGGTGTTGGCGTTGGGTGCAGAGTAGCGTTGCATGTACATGCCCGTCCAACTTTCTCCTATTATGGTGGCGGGGCCGGTGAGTTCGCATCCATCGTCTTTTTCCAATCGCCAATAGGCGTTCACCTCTGTGCCGCCTTCCAAGGAAACGGCGGTGGCACTGACGGGTATCTCCACGACTCTTTCGCCTTGCCTTACCGTGATGGTTCCGGTGGTGACACCGTCGTCCTTCAGCGTGACTTGTGCGTAGAAGGTCTGCACGAGGGTGGAGGCTTGGTATTGCACCTCGACGATGTCTTGCCATTGGACCTTGTTGAGAGACAGCAGTATGCCTTCTGTGGCGGAGATGGTCACCGTGCCTGTCTCAGGTGTGAGTCCGAAACCGTTGATGGTGAGTTCTTTGACAAGGGTTTGACCTTTATATGCCTCGCCGAAGTCGGCCGTCGCCGGTGTTACCGAGATGTCGGTGGGGATGATGATGTCCTCGGCGAGGATGCCTTGGTTTTTCATCAATCGTGCACACTCTCGTGCCACGAGCAAAGCCCCTGTGGTGTTGAAATGGGTGGAGCCTTCGCCATCAAACAGGTATTCGTGGCATTTGGCGTCGCCATAACTTTCATAGAGTTCGGCGGTGGCGGTGGTGAGGTCGATGAAAGGCACACCTTTCTCGATGGCCAGTTGTTGGGAATGATAGGCGTAGTCCATCGTGTGGTCGCCCTCGGGCACCTTGTGTCCTGAGGTGGGGCCGTTCTCGGTAAGCACGGAGAAGGAGTCGCCCAGGTCGTGTCGCCCGTTGCGCCGTATCTTTCCCCCTGAGAAGTAACTGCGGCATACTGGCGAGGCGATGACGGGGTGTGCTCCCAAGGCAAGTGCCTCGTCCACGATTTTACTTAGATATTCCTTGTAGGAGGTGGAGGGTACGGTGCCGCGTTGGTCCACGGCAGCGGCGGCGGCATTGTCGCCGATGCCCAGATAGTAGTTGTAGAGTGCCACTCCGTCCATACCGTCGTTTTTCTCGTCGTTGTGGGCGAAGGTGATGATGACATAATCACCGGCTTCCACATTTTTCTTGGCCGTCTGCCACAACTCGTTGTAGCCGCTTCGGGAATCACGGCCGCCTTTGGCATAGTTGACGCTGGTCCATCCATTGGTGAGGAAGTTGCCGAAATACATGCCCCATCCGCGTGTCACGGTGGCGTTTTCTTCATAATTGGCCATGGTGGAGTCACCCAGCGTATGTACTTTCTTGGCATTGATGGCCGTGGTGTGTGCCAGCAGTGCGATGATCAGGGCAAGGGATGTCAGTAGGTTTCTTTTCATTACGTAGTTTGTTTGTTTCAAAAGTTTTAGAGCCGTGCATGTCATATCGCCAAGGCTGTCAGAATGCTCTCTTCCATGTAAATGCGGTCAAAGGTTTTGCAAAGTTGCAGCAAAAATAGTAAAAAAATAGGATTTGCAAGTCAGTCGAGATGAAGAATTTGCTTTTCTTTGGAGGAAAGATGATGATTTGCTTTAAAAAAGAGGTTTTTCTTGCTTGTTCATCCGTATTTTTCCTTAATTTTGCTGACACAATCCCAACCATTGATTAAGCGAGTGCTGAAGAGCTTGCTCATGATGCCGTGCATGAAAAATGGTAGAATGAAATTCAAACTACATTTTTACGATATGAAAGACAAGATTCTGAAAATCGCCGTTGTCGCTGTCTGCGGCATCATGGCGGCAACTTCCTGCACCCAGCAGGTGAAAGAGGATGAACCAGTGCTGAAAACCGTGGGCAATCCGTATCTCCCCCTTTGGGAACATATCCCCGATGGTGAGCCATACGTCTTTGAAGACCCCGACAATCCCGGCAAACAGCGTGTGTATATCTATGGTTCGCACGACAGTCGTATTACCGACTATTGTGGCATGGAATTCGTCGTATGGTCGGCACCTGTCGAGGACCTGAGCCAGTGGCGCTACGAGGGCGAGGTGTTCAAAGTGGACAAGAACGCGAAAGGCGAACCTTTCGACTCTGTTGGCACGGCCGATGTGCTCTTCGCCCCCGACGTGGCATTGATGACCGACGCTGATGGCCAGAAAACCTATTACCTCTATCCCAACGACCAAGTGGGCGGACGCAACGGCCTCATCGCGAAGAGCGACAAGCCCACCGGCCCCTTCACGGTGTGCAATTGGAGCAAGGACGACCCTAACAAGACCGATGGCGTGCTGCAGTTCGACCCCGCCGTCTTCGTCGATGACGATGGTCGTGTCTATGGCTATTGGGGATTCGAGAGGTCTTACTGCGCCGAACTCGACCCCGCCACGATGGCGACGGTGAAACCAGGAGCCAAGGTAGTGGAGGACATGGTGTCGGGGAAGAACCAGCCTGGTGATTTCCGCTTCTTCGAAGCCTCCTCCATCCGTAAGATCAAGGACAAATATGTCTTCATTTACAGTCGTTGGACGAAAGATGGAGAGTTCGGACTTCCCGACACCAATTACACCCTGGCTTACGCCTATAGTGACAACCCCCTTGGCCCCTGGACCTACGGCGGCACCATCATCGACGGACGCGGACGCGAGACCGATGAGCAGGGCAACACCATCGCCTCCGCCGTCGTCTCGGGAAACACCCATGGCAGCATCTGCCTCGTCAACGACCAGTGGTATGTCTTCTATCATCGCCAGACCGGCACTAATGAGTTCGCCCGCCAGGCCATGGTGGCACCCATCACCGTCAAGGTGGAGGAAGGCCCTGGAGGCAAGGTGGAGATTTCCGAGGGAGAATTCAATTCCGAAGGCTTTGCCCTCAACGGCCTCGACCCGCTGGAGCGCCATTCTGCCGGCATCGCCTGCTGGCTCACCGGTCCGAAAGTGGCGGAGCACAAATGGCCCGACAACATCTTCTACGGCTCATATGTGGCTGCTTCATACGGCAACGATGACAAGTTCGATGCTCCCTATGACTTACGCAACAACACCAACCCGGTGGTCAACAACACCGATGGCTCCATCGTGGGTTACAAGTATTTCAACTTCACCGCCACTCAGGGGAAGAAGGACTTGAAACTGTTGTTGAAACTCAAGCCTGAGGGCATCGACGGCACCATACAGGTGATGGCAGACAGACCATGGGCCTCAAAAGGCGGCAAATTGCTGGGCACTGTCGAACTGAAAGCCGACATGCCCAAGGAGTCGACAGAACTGACCACCGTCCTTCCCGGACTGACGGAACTGAAGGACAAGCACGCCATCTTCTTTGTCTTCTCTTCGGATACCAAGGAGAAGAGTCTCTGCACTCTCGAGGACTTCGCCTTTTCTTTTTAGGAGAAAATAGGAGCAAGTAGGAAAAAAATAGGAGGCTCTCCTAAAGCCTCCTACTTGCTCCTAAAACCTCCTATTATTTCCTATTTCCTAAACAGGTCTTTCTCTTTTACCATGACCACGGTGCCATATTTGGACAATTCCTTGAGGTTGAGTTTCTTCTTATTACCCACGATGCCGAACACGCGGTGCCCGTCGTTGTTTTTGATATTGGCATCGTAGAATTTCAACATATCCTCCATGGTGGCGTTGTTGTAGAGTGTGGCCATTCCTGTGTTGGGGTCGCTCGTGAAACCTACCAGTTGGGCGCTGGCGATCGACGAACCGATTTCCCTGAACGACGGGAAGTCGCTGCTAAGGTTGTTGACACTTTCGTGTTGGGCAGTGACGAAGGTCTTTTTCACGGCAGGCATGTCACCGAGCAGCGAGTCCACCAGTGCAATGGCCTCCATGGTCTTGTCGCCTTGAGTGCCCACCAGTGAGAGGAAGGCAGTGGGTGAGTTGGGATACAACAACCGTGAGCGGGTGTACAAATGTGCTCCTGTGGAATAAGCCATCGACCGGAACTCCCTCACCTCTTGGAAGAGTATGGAAGACATGCCGCCACCGAAATACTCCTCAAGAAGCCATGCGGGAACGCGGCTCTCCTTGGTGGGCAGCGCCTTTATCGGGTCGTAGGTGAAGAAGAGCGTCTGTCGCGATTTGGGCATGTCATAGACATATACCAACGGCTTGTCGTAGGTGGCAATCGGCGTGGAATAGTCGACGAAGGGTGCCTTGCCCACGGGGATGGTGGCACGCACCACGTTTTCTACCACCTGGTTGTCGAGCGAGCCGCTATAGACAATGGTGCTTGTGGCGTTGAACACCGACTTGAAGGCATCGATCAATTCCTGCCCGGTCAACTTCTTCACTTCCTTGTAGGTGATGCGGTTGAGTTGGGCGGACTCGTTGCCTGTCAACACTTTTTGTATGAGTGCCCTTAAGACGTCAGCGTTCTCCTCAGTGAGTGACTTCTCCTCCGACTTCGCAGTATCCTTGACCTTCTTCAGCGCCTTGTCATTGGACTGGACACGGGAAAGGAAGTGCTGCACCAGTCGCATGGTGGGTTCGAAATACTTGTCCACGCCGGTGACCTCCATTTCGACACTACCATTGCTGGAGGAGAACGTCATGCTGGCACCATACGCTTGCAAGGCGGCGCCCAGTTGCTGACGCGTCAGTGAGTCGGTGCCGAGGGAGTTGAGCAGTTCGCAGGCGGTGGAGAGTTTCCTGTCGGCCTTCTCACCCTTGTTGTAATTCACGTTCAGTTTGAAGAGGTCGTTCACAGGATTCTTCACCATGTAAAGGGCTGACTTCCCTCCCAGTGGTGTCTTGACGACGTCGTTCTCAAAGTCGAGCAGTCGCGGTTCGACGTTTTCAACGGGGATTTGTGCTAATCGTTTGGCGTATTCCGACTCCGCGTCCCTGTTCTTGGGTTTCACCGGTGTGTATCCTGGCTGGCTCAACTTGTCCTTTTCATAACTCCCGTATTTCTTCTTGAATCTTAAAAAGGGTTTTTCAAAATATCGCTTGGCGGCGGCCATCACATCCTGCTTGGTCAGGGAGTTGATGGCGTTCACCTTGTCGATGTATTCCTGCCAACTGTGACCAGTGCTCATCACCATCACCATCTTCATCGCCCTGTCGTCTATGGTCTCCAACTGGCGGAAGGCGCTGCGGTAGGCCTCCTGCTTCTGGATGTTGAACTGTTCGTCGCTGAAGTCGCCGTCGACGATGCGCTTGATTTGGGCGAGACACGCATTCTCTGCCTTCTCCGTCTTTCCCAGGAGGTTGGGTGCGAGGAGTAACGCAAACACCCCTGCGTCGTTCAAGTTGAGCGGCAATGCGGCGGCCAACAGCACCTGTCCCTCGTTGGACAGTGAGTCGAGCATGCCGGCCTTGCCGTTGAACAACAAACTGGAAGCCAACTCCAGGGCGTTGGCGTCCCTCTCGAAATCCGTCGTGCCATTGAAGGCCAGGGCTTCCAGACTGATGATGGGTATGGGCATTTTCACCTCTATGGTGCGCTCTGCCCCAATTTCTGGCAGGGTGGATTTCACCCGAGTGGGTTTCACGCCTTTCGGAATGCGTCCGAAGGTGCTTTCCAACAGTGGCATGACACTATCGGAGTCGAAGTCGCCGCAGAGTACGATGCCCATGTTGCTACCGACATAGTACTTGTCGTAGAAAGCCTTCATCTCCGACAGCCTGGGGTTCTTCAGGTTCTCCGTGCTGCCGATGACGGGATAGGCGTAGGGTTGTGTGCCGAAGAGTTCGGCCATCAGTTTCTCGCGGATGGTGGTCTCCATCCTGTCCGACCCCATGTTCTTCTCTTCATACACCGTCTCCAACTCGCCTTGGAACAGGCGGAAGACAGGGTTGATGAGTCGGTCGCTGTTCAAGCGGCACCAATGCTCGATGTATTGGGGGACGAAGATATTGTGGTAGAATGTGAGGTCATACGACGTGCCCGCGTTCAATTTGCTGCCGCCATAGAGTGAGATGAGGCTGTTGAACTCGTTGGGGATGGCATATTCCCCCGCTTTCTGGCTGAGGCGGTTGATGTTTTTCTGGATGGCTGTGCGCTGCGCCTCGTCGGTAGTGGCGGCAAGGCGTTCGTAAGCAGCGGCGATGCTGTCGAGCCAGGGCTTCTCTGCAGCGTAATCCACCGTGCCGATTTCATCAGTGCCTTTGAACATGATGTGTTCGAAATAGTGGGCGATGCCCGTGTTGGGACAGTCCTTCGCACCGGCATTGACGACAACGGCGCCAAAGACCTTGGGTTGGGTGTGGTCTTCGTTCAGCCACACGGTCATGCCGTTGCTCAAGGTCAGTTCCTTCACTTCCAACAATTTTGACGTCTGTGCGTATGACGGGCAAACCATGCCGGCCAACAACAGCAAAGTGCAAAGCCTTCCAAATAATTTCATTTTCATGTCCGTGTATTTTGATTGATTATATTTTTGCAAAAGTAATGATTTTTCCTCATAATAAGACAAAATCTTGCAATAAAACCTGAAAACATTCAACCCGCAGACTCTTTTTCAAGTGGATTCAGACTTTAAAATATGTTAATCTTTCGTAGGGAGTCATAACTAATGGTTATATTTGCAAAAATATTACAAATTTAAAAATCTCATCATTTTGAACATTATGAAAAGAGTCCTTTTCCTTTTAATTGTGATGCTCTCCACATTAAGCATCAATGCCCAGCAATATTACGGGCGCGTGCAAGACAGTGACGGTTACACCAACATCCGTCGCGGTCCTGGCATGAACTACGGGATAGTGAGAACCTACCGTTCTGGCGACTACCTGTATTACACCCCCCAGAACAATGGGTGGAGCAAGGTCTACTCGGGGAACAAAAGCAATACTTTCATGGGGTATATGGCCACCAGCCGCATCGTGAGAGTGAACCCCAACAACGCTTCCCCTTCTTCCTCTTCTTCGATGAGAAGCGGCACCATCACCGACCCTGTGGACAACTATGTGAACGTGCGTCGCGGCCCTGGCACCAACTATGCCATCTCCAGCCGCCTCACCGTAGGCACGCGTATCTATTACGTTCCCGCCACAGCCAGCTGGGCCAAGGTATACAACTCCAACAAGGTGTATCTTGGTTATGTGGCTCTCAGTCGCATCAGGAAATAAACTTCTCTTAGGAGCGCAACAACTGTCAGGGCAGGGCCATCAGTACAATGTGCTCTGCCTATGATTTCTGCAATGATGAAAGGTTACTGAACCACGAAGCAGTTCGTAAAAACTTTTACACATACACATCAATTACTTATGAAACACCATCCTGTTACACCCCTTGCCAAGTCGATGCTCTTGGCCCTTATGCTGTTCGTCCTCTCTTGCATGACGGGACAAGCGCAGACAAAAGTATGGAACGATGTCGTGGCGGGCTATGCCAACACGCCTGTAGTGAAAGTGACACGCGTGGCCTTATACGGCGACCGCACAGAACTTTCCATGCACATCGATTTCGTCAAAGGGCAGTGGATAGCCATCGCACCGAACACCGTGATCAAGGTAGATGGTAAGGACTATGTCGTGAAGGGAGCCACAGTGTTGACACTTGGAGAGCGCTTCACCATGTCGGAGGACACGTTGGATTTCGTGCTGACCTTCGAGCCTGTTCCCGCCAAGACGGAAAACCTCGACCTCGTGGAACCGGGAGGGTGGTGTGTGATGAACATTCGCGATGCAAGCCTCCTTCCCCAAGGCATCACCGACACCTATTGGCGCGACGAGGCGACGGGCGATTGGCTCATCGGCTTTGCAAAAGACCATGTCGTCTATCAAAACGAGGTGTGGGACATCGCTGCTGTCAAGGAGAAAAAGGACGCCTATACACTTACCCTCCTCTTCAACAACATGCCTGGAGTGAAATGTGCTTTTCATTCAGAGGGCCATTCATTAAAAGCCAAGGTTGTCAAGGTGGGCAAGATGAAAAAAGGTCTGCGTACCATCACCATCGACGACGGAAAGCCCGTGACATGCAGTCCCATCACCACTGCCACGCTGCCTGATTACCCGGTAAAAGACACCCGCAGGGGATTCATCGACAACGGCTACAACCCCACCGACAGTGTGACCATCATCGGGTGGTTGAAGGACATGCCCGCACAGGCTTGGCAAACAGGAAAGG
Organism: Prevotella sp.; assembly: GCA_017619375.1. Lineage (GTDB taxonomy): Bacteria > Bacteroidota > Bacteroidia > Bacteroidales > Bacteroidaceae > Prevotella. The sequence continues at coordinate 43,200 of JAFZSL010000002.1, forward strand.
AGTTCAAGGTGAGTTACGAGGACATCATCACCAACAAGGAGGAGAACGCCTACACCAAGATGGACTCCCTGGGGCGCTTCTCTTTCAAAATGCCACTGCTCAACTCTTCCGAGGTCTTCATCGACTGGGGGCGCACCACCGTCAACGCCTTCCTCGAGCCGGGCAAGACCTATTTCTTCCTGTACGACTTTAAAACAGGACAGAAACTCTGGATGGGCGACGACGTACGGGTGCAAAACGAAATACTTACGCATCCACGTTCCAGGGCAGAAGCTGATGTTCCATACGACCGCAATGATGTGGACCTCCTGGTTTATCAGGCGCAGACCGACAGCACACGACAGGTGCAGATGAAACATTTGGAAAACTTGCTCCAAAGCCATCCCACCTTGTCGCAAAGGTATGCCGACTACCAAGCAGGTTACTACCGCATGCTACAGGGACGTAACATCATGCAGGCCCAATACCATGCCAAAGACCGCATCGTGCCAAAGGAAGTGCTCGACTACGTCGGCAACAACTTCTGGCAGAAAGCCCCCAAGCCATACACCCTCTACCGTGACTTCACGACGATGAACAACGACTTTATGAGCGAACTCGTAACGGGACGAAACGAGGGCCTTCCGGAGATAATGGAACGATTGGAGCGAGATGGCAAGGTCACCCTGAGCGATGAGGAGAAGGAGCAACTTGCCGCCTATCCCGCTGCTGCCAAGAAGGTGCAGGAAGACTTCCTGAACGCAAAGGATGAAAACGAACGGCAAGCCGTTGTCGAAGCATTCAACAGTTCGAAGATGGTGACCGTCTTGAACGGGTTGCTGGATAGATGCAAAGAACCTATGGCAACTTATGGTTTCATGCAGGTGCTGGATGTCGTCGATTCCATCGGTTGTGACAAGACCCTGCGCGACATCATCCTGGCACAGCGCATCTATCAGCAGATAGACGCCATGCGCCAACCGGTTAGTGCCAATGTCTTGCAATTTGCTGAAAATGAAATCCAACTGCCTGCAGCATTCAACAGGGTGAAAGACTTGAACGACAAATACCTCGCCATCTTTCAGCGAGACATCTCCGATTCACCCAGTTTGAAGTCGGCCAAGGACATGGTCGAGATGAGTGATGGCGAGCAGATTCTGCGCAAGATCATCGAACCTTATAAGGGAAAGTTGATTCTTCTCGACATCTGGGGCACTTGGTGCGGCCCATGCAAGGAAGCGCTCTCTCATTCCGCCGAGGAATACGAGCGATTGAAAGACATCGACATGGTGTTCCTCTACTTGGCCAACCGCTCCGATGACGATTCGTGGAAGAATGTCATCAAGGAGTATGACGTCCTGGGAGACAACGTGGTGCACTACAACCTGCCCGCAGACCAGCAGAATGCAGTGGAAAACTTCCTCAATGTGCAGTTCTTCCCCACCTACCGCCTCATCGACCGCGACGGGCAGGTGCTGGATGTCAATGCCGACCCGCGCGACCTGGAAAGACAGGCGAGGATGTTGGAGCAAATGAAATAGGATTTTAAGGAGGGTATAGGAAAACTATAGACCCTAAGGATATTAGAGATCTTAGAAAACCTTAGGAGAGCCCTGGGCTTATAGGAAGATATAACTTTACAAGTGTTTCTTTAAGAACTCCAGCACTCGTTGCTGAGCCTTTATTGGACAACTGTGGGGGATGTCCCAAATCTCTGTTTCCAAGCGGTCGTCGGCCCCTTGTGACTTCCACGTCTCATGCATGGTGGCGAAAGCCTTTTCCACACCGGGTACGGGGAAGAGTTTGTCTTGTGAGCCGTTGATAAAGAGCATCGCCTTCGGACATGCCAGAGAGGCGACATGGGGATAGTCCATCCAGCGGCGCAAGCCGGGGAAACAGTTGGCGAAGCCGCCATTTTCCGTCCGTTTGTAATTGAAACTCATCTGCTCGTCGGTTGTCACCATCCAGCAGATGGCCGTCCCCACCTTGATGCGGTCTGAGAGGGCCGACAGCATCCATGCCCTGTAAGCTCCCATGGAACAGCCGGTGCAACCTATTCTTGACGCATCCACCTCGGGCATCGAGGCAAGATATTCCGTGCCGGCGATGTCGTCGTAGGTCATATAGGCCGACAGGTCGATGCCATACATCATCATGTTGCCGGCAATCATGTCGTAACGGTCGCGGTTGGGGCCTTCCAACTGCCCGCGCTCTCCCCACATCGGGGCGTCGGCAGAGAACACCACATAGCCGTGACGCGCCAGGAAGTCGCCGAAAAACTGTCCTTCGTAAAGATTGGTCACCCATTCCCCGGCATCCTTGATGACCAAGGAGTCCTCACAGGCCAGCGGGCGTATCATCTTCTCCTTGCCGATGAAGAGGTGGGCGCCATGGTCGTGCAGGGCGTTGACGGCGGGGAAAGGCCCTTTGCCATCGGGGATGAGCACATAGGCGGGAACGGTATAGTAACGGCTGAGCCGAATTTCAATCTTGCGTGCCTTGTAACCATCGCGCTGTTCCTCGCAGAGCACCTTCACATCGTAGCCTTGAGAGGGAGGGGGTGGGGGAGCAAGCATGCAGTCGAACACCTTTTGACGGGCCATGCGCCGCCACTCGTCGAAGTCCTTGATGTCGCTGTTGCCCCATGCCAGCGGATAATCGAAATCCGCAATCAGGGAGTCGGCGTAGACGGGAAGGTTGCGTTTGAACTCATACTTCTCGCGTTTCTGGGCAAAGGCACTGGTGGCGCCCGACAGCAGAAGCACCATCCATACAAGGCTCACGGCCTTGTTGGTCATCATATTTTTCTTATTCATCACTTTCCACTGTTTTTCAATTCATAAGACGGGTGCAAAGGCACAATCGGCATGGCTTTTGCCACGACAGAAAAGTTGAAGGCTGACAGAAAAGCCGTCAACCTTCATGCCCGGGGATTTGGGTGTTCGGTTTCCAAAGGACCACTTCACCGGCGTAGAGTGTTTTCTGGACGTCAATCAACCGCTGGTTGGACGAGCCACGGAACAACAGGTCGGGGTCGTGCAGTTTTTGTATGTAGGGGCCGTCGACGAGAACGTCGAGTTGCTCCAGCAACTCTCGTTGTTCCTCGTTGATGAGGCTCTCATAAACGAAGCCGGTATAGCACCATATGTCCTTGTTGCTGTAGGTGTGGATGGCCCTGGCCAGTTTGGCGAAGCCCTCCGCTTGGTACATCGGGTCGCCTCCGGAGAACGTGACATTGGCGAAGGGGTCGGCCATGATGATTTTCATGAGTGCAGATGTGGTCATCTCCCTGCCGCCATCGAAAGCCCAGGAATGAGGGTTGTGGCAACCCGGACACTGATGGTTGCAGCCGGCACAGTAGATGGACGTCCTGAATCCAGGACCGTCCACCATCGTGTCTTCTATGATGTCGAGGACTCTGACCATTCACTCAATATCATGATTTTTTATCTTAGTATTCCTTGTAATTCTGGTTTTCTTAGAGTCACTGGTTGGTGGCTTCCTGCTCTTCAAACAGGTCTTTCGGACCGTGGTCGATGTGGGTCACGCGGTCGTTGAGTTCGGCGAGTTTGCCACTGTTCCAGCGGTCGGTGGTGCCTACAAGATAGCCAGTAATGCGCTGCAGTTTGTCGATGTTGGTCGAGCCGCATTTCGGGCAGGTTGTCAAATTGTCGTCGGCGTTCTCGTAGCCGCAGTCCATGCAGCGGTTGCGGTTGTGGTTGACGGAGCCATACCCCATGTCGTATTGGTCCATCATGTCCACCACGCTCATGATGACCTGCGGGTTGTGGGTGGCGTCGCCGTCGATTTCAACATAGAAGATGTGTCCGCCGCGTGTGAGGTTGTGATAGGGAGCCTCCACCTCGGCCTTGTGGCGTGCGGAGCATTTGTAGTATACCGGCACGTGGTTGGAGTTGGTGTAGTAGTCGCGGTCGGTGACACCGGGGATGACGCCGAACTCCTTGCGGTCTTTCTTGGTGAACTTTCCCGCCAGTCCCTCTGCAGGAGTGGCGAGTACGGAATAGTTGTGATGGTAGCGCTCGCAGAAATCGTTGATTCTGTCGCGCATGTAGGTGACAATCTTCAGTCCCAGTTCCTGCGACTCGGCACTTTCCCCATGGTGCTTCCCGGTGAGGGCGACGAGGCACTCTGCCAAACCGATGAACCCGATGCCGAGGGTTCCTTGGTTGATGACGCTCTTCACGGTGTCTGTCGGTCCCAGTTTGTCGGCTCCTATCCAGAGGCTTTTCATCACGAGCGGGAACTGTTTGGCAAATGCCGTCTGCTGGAACTGGAAACGTTCGTCGAGTTGCTTGGCCGTGATTTCCAGCACATGGTCGAGTTTTGCGAAGAACATTCCGATGCGTTTTTGTTCATCCTTTTCTTCCATGCACTCGATGGCGAGTTTCACGATGTTGATGGTGGAGAAGGAGAGGTTGCCACGCCCGATGGAGGTCTTCGGTCCGAAGCGGTTCTCGAAGACGCGTGTGCGGCATCCCATGGTGGCCACCTCGTGCAGGTAACGCTCGGGGTCGTCGGCCTTCCATTCATCGGTCTTGTTGAACGAGGCGTCGAGGTTCAGGAAGTTGGGGAAGAACCTTCGTGCCGTCACCTTGCAAGCGAGCGTGTAAAGGTCGAAGTTGCGGTCTCCCGGCAGGTAGTTGACCCCGCGTTTCTTCTTCCATATCTGAATGGGGAAAATGGCAGTCTCGCCATTGCCCACTCCCTCGTAGGTGGAGAGAAGAATCTCTCTCATGATGCATCGTCCCTCGGCGGAGGTGTCCGTCCCGTAGTTGATGGAAGAGAACACCACCTGGTTGCCGCCACGCGAGTGGATGGTGTTCATATTGTGTATGAAGGCCTCCATCGCCTGGTGCACGCGTCCCACGGTCTTGTTGACGGCGTGCTGCTGGGCACGTTCCTTCCCTGTCAAGCCATCGAGAGGTTTCTTGATATAGTCGATAAGAGGTTCATCATAAAGGTCTTTGTAACTCTCGCCGTTGAGTTCCTCAAGGCTTTTCAGTTCCTCAATATATGTCATGCGCACATAAGGCGCCAGGTAGAAGTCGAAGGCGGGGATGGCTTGGCCGCCGTGCATCTCGTTCTGGGCGCACTCCATCGAGATGCATGCCAGTACGGAGGCCGTCTCGATGCGCTTGGCGGGACGCGAGGCACCATGTCCAGCAATGAAGCCGCAGGTGAGGATATGGTCGAGCGGATGCTGTACGCAGGTGAGCGACTTGGTGGGGTAATAGTCTTTGTCGTGGATATGCAAATAGTTGTGCTCCACGGCTTCGCGACTTTCTTCCGAGAGGAGGTAGTCGTCGACGAAAGGTTTTGTGGTCTCAGAGGCGAACTTCATCATCATTCCTGCCGGAGTGTCGGCATTCATGTTGGCATTCTCACGGGTGACATCGTTGTTCTTGACGTTCACGATGTCGAGGAAGACGTCTCTGGTCTTTGCCTTGCGGGCGATGGAGCGTTGGTTGCGGTAGGCGATGAATTTCTGTGCCACGTCCTTGCGGCTCGACTTCATCAGTTCTATCTCCACCATGTCCTGGATTTGCTCCACGGTCATCTGGCTCTCGCCTCGTTGTGCGATGTAGTCGGTGATTTTATATAAGAGACGCTCGTCCTCACCCTTGTCTGTGTGAAGCATGGCCTTGCGGATGGCAGCCATGATTTTTTGCTCGTTGAAGCCTACGATGCGTCCGTCGCGCTTTACTACGGTCTGAATCATTTATTACTTAGGCGTTTAGTTGTTCTGAATCAAAAAAATGACCGGTATCATGGTCGAATGGATTGCAAAGATAATAAATATTGCGGATATTCTCAAACTTATTTTTGGCATTTATTTTTCTTTTTTACGTATCATTTACATGCCAATTCTTGGACATGCCAAGCTCATAGCGAGTTCCGCATGATTGTTCATCAAATTCTTTTTCATGCATCTTCTACAATCAACTGACGGCATCTTGTGATGTGCATTTCGTGCATCTCTTTTATGAAGAGAAAAAAACATCTTGTTTTGTTTTGCATTGCATACAATTTGCACTATCTTTGTAACATTGTAAAAAAAAATAATATGGCAAAAGTGAATGTGGATAAGAAAAGAAGGGATTTGGAGCAGACGAAGAATTACGACCATCGTGTAAGGCTCTACGAAGACGGCAAGTATCATTGGTCGTACGACCTCAACATGCTGAAAAACCCTGCGGTGCTGATTGATGTGTTCAAGGCGCTGGGCATGACGGTGGCCATCGTGGGGTTCATCATCGTTGTGATACAGGCTTGTGAGAATGGGATACATGCGGAAGAAATGATGTTTGCTCTGAAGTTGATAGGTATCATGGTGGCAATCATGTTCGTGCTCAGCATATTGGGTTACTTGATTTATGCAGCGATGTCGGGTTGGACGTATACGGCGCTTTTCACCATGGATGATAATGGCGTGGTGCATGAACAGTCTCCTCGTGCGGATAAATTGGCGAAACGCATCGGTTGCCTCACCATATTTGTAGGGCTGCTGACACGCAAGCCTGGTGTGGCGGGGACGGGCATGTTGGCGGCAAGCCGGTCGACGATGTCCTCCAACTTCTCCTCTGTCAAGACGGTGAAGGCGATACGGCGGATGAACACCATCAAGGTGAATGAGCGATTTGAGAAAAATCGCGTGTATGTCAACGATGAAGACTTCGATTTCGTCTATGACTATATCGCCTCTCATTGCCTGAATGCGAAAATCAAGTGAGGATATCAGGAGGTCTTAGGAGCAAGTAGGAGGTCTTAAGTGGTCAAAAAGGGGTGTTTTTGAAAAATTAACACTCAATACACCCCGTATGCATCTGATTATTTATATTTTTGCATCTTAATTGCATATTTTAAAAGGTATGAAGAAGATTTTCCTACTGCTTACCATAGCCTTTTCGTGCATGGCAAGCCATATGAGTGCCCAACTTCCCGCCATCACCCTCAAGACGATGGAGGGCAAGACCATACGCACCGACACCCTGTCTAACGAAGGCAAACCGTTCATCATCGATTTCTTTGCCACGTGGTGCAAGCCCTGCAACCGCGAACTCGACGCCATCAGTGAGGTGTATGAGGATTGGCAGGACGAGACGGGGGTGAAGATCTATGCCATCTCGGTGGACCAGGCCCAGAACATCAACAAGGTGAAACCGCTTGTCGACAACCATGGTTGGACTTATGACGTGTTGCTTGACACCAACAGCGAGTTTCAGAAAGCTCTTGGCATACAGATGATTCCCGCCACCTTCGTGCTCGATGGCAACGGCAAGATCGTATATCGCCATGTCGGCTACAACGAGGGCGAAGAGCAAGAACTCATCGAAAAGGTTCGTGAACTTGTGAAATAGGCATGAGGACGTTTTTTGCATTGTTGGTCGTCATGTTCGCCATTCCCATGGTGATGACGGCCCAGAACGAGGGCGGCAACGTCGTGACCGTCACAGGAAGCATCCAGAGCGATGTGCTTTTCCCCCAAGAGGATGAGGACATCGGTGCAATGGAATCCGACCACAAAGTGCTCACCAACAGTTATGCCGACGTCCATGTCATCAGCAAGCACGTGGATGCCGGAGCCAGAGTGGAGTTCATGCGCTTCCCACTCCCCGGCTATGAGAACGACTTCAAGGGATGGGGTCTCGCCAACATCTACGCCAAGATGCACACCGACAAGTTGGAGGTGACACTCGGCAACTTCTACGAGCAGTTTGGCAGCGGTTTCATCCTACGCACCTATGAAGAGCGCAGCCTCGGCATCGACAACTCCCTGCTTGGCGCCCGCGTGACGGCGAAGCCTGTGAAGGGTGTCATGGTGAAGGGCCTTGCCGGTTGGCAGCGACATTACTGGAGTTACAATGACGCCCTCATCTCCGGAGGCGACCTTCAACTCAGCATCGACCAATGGTCGAAAGCCCTTCAAGACAACGGCACCTACCTGTCGCTTGGAGCGTCGATGGTGAACAAGCATGAGCGTACAGAGGATGTCATGTGGGACTACAACCATCTCCTCAATCTCCCCGAGAACGTCAACGCCTTCGACTTCAGGGCCAGCCTCCAGAAAGGCAACGTCAGCGTGCTGGCAGAATATGCCTTCAAGACACAAGACCCTTCTTCCGACAATAAGTTCATCTACCGCAGGGGCCATGTGGCCATGCTCTCCGCCTCCTATTCCAAGCGCGGCATGAGCATCCTGCTGCAAGCCAAGCGCAGTGACAACATGTCTTTTCGGTCGAAACGTATGGAAAGAGGCACCTCCTCATTCATCAACCACCTGCCGGCCTTCACCCTCGACCACACCTACGCCCTTGCCGCATTGTACCCCTATGCCACACAACCCGATGGAGAGTGGGCCTATCAGGCAGAGTTGGGCTACAACTTCAAGCGCAACACCTTCCTTGGAGGGAAATACGGCACCAACGTGAAAGTGAACTTCTCCCATGTCCACAGCATCGACAAGAACGTCATCCCCATCGGCGCCCCTCACGATACCAACGGCTATGGGTCGGCGTTCTGGAAATGGGGTGACGGCATGTATTACCAAGACTTCGACATCCAGGTGGACAAGCGCATCACCAAGGACTTCAAACTTAACCTGATGTACATGAACCAGTTCTACAACAAGACGGTGATCGAGGGTGAGGGAGGCATGGTTCATTCCGACATCTTCGTCGCCGACGGGAAGTACAAGTTCAACAACAAGGTCACGCTCAGGGGAGAGTTGCAGTATCTCGCCACCAAGGACGACGAGGGCGACTGGGCTTTCGCGCTACTGGAACTCTCCGTGCTGCCCCGCCTGATGTTCACCGTCTCCGACATGTACAACTGCGGTGAGACCGACCTCCACTATTACCAGGGGTTGGTTACCTTCACCTACGGCGCCCATCGCCTTCAGGCCGGTTACGGACGCACCCGCGCCGGTTACAATTGTTCCGGAGGTGTCTGTCGATACATACCAGCCACCAAGGGTTTCACTTTGTCGTACAACTACAACTTCTGATCCGACATGCAACCACTCAGATATCTTGTTTTACCTCTTCTCTCACTTCTCTTCCTCACCGCATGCAGCGAAATCGACGAGGACGAGCGGCTTATTTATGTCAAGCCCACCCCCGTGGGGCGCAACGTCCTTATAGAGGATTTCACCGGGCAGCGGTGTGTGAACTGTCCCACCGCCACGTCGGAGATAGAGAAACTGCAGGAATATTACGGCGAAGACCATGTCATCGCCGTCGGCATACACAGCGGCCCCTTTGCCAAATCGGTACGTGGCGTACCTTATCCGCTCTACACGGAAATAGGGGATGAGTATTATAACTATTGGAAAGTCGAGTCACAACCCATGGGCGTCATCAACCGTACGGGCACCTGCGACTACCTGTCTTGGGGCGCCAAGGTGCGAGACGACCTGTCCAAGAACGCACAGGTCTCGCTTGAAGCATCCTGCGATTACGACAAGGCGAGTCGCAACGCCACCATCACGGTGAAAGGGAATGGTGTTGAAGGCAGCGTTTCGGGTTCTTTGCAGGTATGGCTCACCGAAGACAACATCACCGACTTCCAACTCATGCCCGATGGCAGTAGGAACGATGCTTATGTTCACAACCATGTGCTGCGTTGTGCCGTGAACGGCACCTGGGGTGTGTCTTTCCATGTCGGTGAAGCCGAACAATTCATTTATGATTTCACTCAGATTCTCGATGATGGCTGGGTGCCTGAAAACATGCACGTCGTGGCTTTCGTCTATGATGACACTGGTGTCTATCAGGTGACCACGTGCCCGGTGGTTCCGCGCCTTGAGTGGTGATGGCTTCGCGGGTTCGGCTGGTCCGATTCGTCTAATGGGTCTGAAAACCAAAAAAAGAAAACAACCAAACATTATATTATATGAGAAAAATTTTACTTTTTGCAGCCTTGTTGGCATGGGTGGGCGTTGCAAGCGCACACACCGTGGCCGTGGGCTATTCCAACGGCCAGGTGGCCGAGACGAGTCCTTACAAGATTTCGGGCAAGGGGCATGTGAGCGCCGCCGTTTACATCACCCCCGAAGTATATGAGAAATACGCCCAATGCGATTTCATGGGCATCAGTGTGGGATTGGCATCCGCCAAGTATTGCGACTCGCTCACCGTATGGGTGCGTGAGACACTCGACGGCGAGGACATCGTCACGAAGACCATCAAGAGAAGCAACAACGATGCCATCGACCAAGGGTGGAACAACATCTTGTTTGACACGCCCATGCCTTTGGAGGGGAAGAGTTTCTACATCGGCTACACCTATCACCAGTCCTACAAGGACGGTGCCGTGTCGGTGGTGGGAGAACCCAGGCCCAACACTTCGTACCTCAAGCGTGGAAACCTGGCCAGTTGGGAGGACATCTCCTCTGAGGGTGTTCTCAGTATCGAACTGCTCGTAGGTGGCGACAACATGCCTCCCTACGACCTGAAAGTCGTTTCCGCAACCGCCACGCGTAGTGGAGACGGCGTGGTCACCGTTGTGACCAACATCATCAACAATGGTTCAAAGGATGTTACGGAATACGACCTCACCTTCTCGGCTGAAGGATATAATTATGTGAAAACGATCAGCACGCCGATTGCCAGCGGTGCCAACACCAAGGTGTCCACCATTCTTTATGACGTACCCGAAGCGGTGGGATTCGACCTTCCTTTGACGGTGACCGCCACACGCATCTCCGATGGCGAGGACTATTTCCCAGAGGACAACAGCACCGTCGCCTCCATGCGCATACCACGCAATGTCGTGGTGGAGGAGTTCACCGGCACCGGCTGCGGTTGGTGTCCCCGCGGCCTCGTGGGCATGGACAAGATGCATGAGCGATATGGCGAGCGCTTCGTGGGTATCGGCATCCATCAGTACAACAGCAGCGACCCCATGTACCCCACCAGGTACAAGAACCTGGGCTTTGATGGTGCTCCCGAGTGCAAGATAGACAGGAGTTACCTCACCGACCCCTATTATGGCAAAGGGAATGACATCTGCGATGACTTCGAGGCAGAGATGGAAGTGCCCACCTACATCTCCGTGATGGTCTCCGCCACTTTCAACGCCGACCGCACGGCAGTGGACATTACCGCCGATTTGAGTTCCCAGGCAGCCTTGAACGGGCTTTCCGTGGGCTTCGTGCTCACCGCCGATAGCGTCACGGGAACGGAAAGAGCATGGAAACAGGCCAATTACTATTACCAATACCAACCCTCGCAATTGCCTGACGACTTGAAGCAGTTTGGCAATGGCGGCGTGAACGGAGGAAGCTCTTTCTTCTGGAGTTTCAACGACGTGGCCATTGGCACCTATTATGAAGGTGGCAAGTATGAGATGTCGATAGGCAACATCGGCAAACGTGAGACAAAGACCGTCACCGCCACCGTGGACATGCCCACGAAGGCTGCGTTGGTGAATGCTCTCCGCTACGACCTCATCACTGCCAACGTCCTCGTGTTGGATGATAAAGGCGTCGTGGCCAATGCCGCCAAAGTCAGGGTGGTGGATCCCACCGACGTGAAAGAGTTGGATGTCAAGCCTGCTGGCAACCTTCGTGAGGTGGCCCGTTATACGCTGGACGGCAGGATGATTTCCACTCCCCAGAAAGGTATCAACATCGTTAAGTTGTCAGATGGTTCCACCATCAAGGTCAATGTGAAATAGAAGACTATGCTTAAGACCATCAAGACCATTGTTTTGACCTGCGCCGCCATGGCTTCGCTGGTTGCCACCGGAAGGATGGTTTCCTATTCTTCCGATGGCGATATCATCATACCCCCTTATGAGGAGGACTGGCAGGGCGAAGGGGTCTTCGACCGATACGTGGTCGTAGACTGCAATGAGGACAAGCGTACTTGGACTTTCAGCAACGGACAGGTGCGTTACCATTATTCCTCCGTCAATGCTGCCGATGACTGGCTCCTCACCCCTGAAATCCTCTTGGAATCGGGCAAGGTGTATGAATTTCTGGCCACTGCCTTCGCTGTCAGCGACTCTTACACGGAGCGCATAGAGATTTCCCTGGGACAGGGTGTCGACCCAGCATCCTTCACCCAGGTGGTGGTGCCTCCTACCGATTTGAATGGTTCCACACCCCAGGAACTGCCAGCCACCTTCACTGTCAGCGAGGGTGGTTACTATCGCATAGGCTTTCACGCCATCTCCGAAAAGAACCATTTCTTCCTCACCCTCCAGGGGTGGTCTTTGGACGTCCTGGTGGAGAGTGGCGCACCCTCTGTTGTCACAGATTTACAAGTGGTGCCTGGCGAGAAGGGCGCCCGCATGGCCACGTTGAGCTTCATCGCTCCGGCGACGTCGGTGTCAGGCGACTCCTTGACCGAACTTGACCGCATAGAGGTGAGTAGCAAAGGTGGTTTGCTGGCCACCATCGACCATCCCGTTCCCGGGGAGGCTCAGGAAATAGAGGTGACGGTGGAGGAAGATGGCTATCACGACTTCGACGTAGTGGCATGCAATGCCATCGGCATCGGCATGCCGGCCCATGCCAACGTTTATGTTGGTTGCGATGTTCCCATCCTTCAAGGTGTCGTGGGATGTGTCGACCTGCGTGATGGCAAGATGGCATGCTCTTGGAGCACCGCCGGCGAAGTGGGCGAGCATGGTGGGTATGTCGATTCCACCGCTGTGGAATACCGCCTCTATCCCCTTGATGCCAGTGGGTCACGTGCAGAGTTGCTTGCCACGACGACTGAAACCAGTTGCGTGGTCGACTATTCCTCTTTTGACACTGGCGCCGCCCAAGTATTGCAAGTGGAGGTGGAGCCGGTGTTTGCAGAGAAGGAAGGTGTTGCCATAGGAGGGAGGCTCATCATAGGAAAACCCTCCATATTGCCCTATCACCAATCGTTTGATTCCTCATCGCAAGGCGTGTTCTGGTGGCAGGAGGCCGATGGTGGACAATGGCTTGCCAGCCAGATGGCCGCCGACGCCGATGGCGCCTGTCTCCGCTTCGTTGCCGACGACTCTATCGCCAGAGGCAAGGCTTGCAGTGAGAAATTGACGCTGAAGGGGGCTTCGCGACCCATGCTGCTCTTCCAACACAACACCAAGGCGGGTCAGAATATCCGCCTGCATGTGTTTGCTGACCGCCAAGATGCCAACGGCCCCGTGTTGCTCAAGACCATCTTACCCGATGAAGAGAAGAGTGACAGTTGGGTGCAGGAAGGCATCGATTTGAGCGAATACGTGGAAGAGGATTATATTTTGCTGACCTTCATCGTCGAGGCAGACGAGAAGGGCGCAGTATGTCGCATTGATGACATCCAGGTCAGGGACGTGCCCGATTGCGACTTGGAATTGGTGTCGGTGCTGCTTCCCAAGCAGGTGAAGGTGGGTCATGAGGAAATGGCTGTTGTCACCGTGCGCAACAACGGTCTGTTGTCGGTGGGAGATGATGCCTATGCGGTGGAATTCACCGTGGGCGACAGTACTGTTACTGTTGGCACCAAAGAGTTGGCGCCATTCACCGGGGTCACCACCTATACCTTTACGTTCACACCTTCCATCTTCGACGAGGTGTTGGTCGAGGTGAGCGCCAAGGTGGTGTGTTCGGAAGACCTTGAGGAAGGCAATAATGTCGCTACTGCTGTGGCAAGTGTCAAACAGCCGTCGGTGGCTCGCATGGTCAATCTGACGGCGGAGGCTTATGGCTCCGATGTGTCTTTGACATGGAACCTGCCTAATGGCTCTCTCAGCGAGGGCATCTACACCGAGGACTTCGAGGACACCGAGATATTCGGCAATCTGTCGACTGGTGGCGTCACCGCCGACAACCATTGGGGAGAACTCGGCCAATGGAAACTATATGATGGCAACGGCACCCCTGTCCGCATAGTGGAAGTAAACGACTCCGACAGCATAGGGTCTGATGCTCCGAAGGCGTTCCAGGTGTTCAACGCCTTCGAGAACGGTCTCGACATGACCGATTACGACGTAGTTGAGTCGATGGCTTCATATTCTGGCGAGCAGATGTTGCTGGCGATGCCTCCTGCCGACGGACAACCGAGCGACAAGTGGCTCATCTCGCCGTTGCTCAGCGGTGGCGAGCAGACCATCAGCCTCTTTGTCAGTGCTACGGCCAACGACCCGGAGACCACGTTCGAGGTGTGGTACACCACTACGAACACGCCTGACGACTTGGAGCATTATCAATTGGCTTACAATGGAGTGGCATCCACCATGGACTGGAACGAGGTGAGGTTGGAACTGCCTGTCGGCGTACGTTATTTCGCCATTCGCAGCACAGCTTCCGGCGCAGCTGGCTTCATGTTGGATGATATCACCTTCACGGCCTCTCCCTCTTCGAAGATGCCTAAGGCGGCCCGTCCTACGCTCACGGGATGCCACGTCTATCGCGACCAGGTGCTCATCGCCCAATTGGATGCCGGTGTCGTGGAATATGTCGACAACGAGGTGGTGGATGGACAGCACACCTATTATGTCACAGCCGTCTATGGTGAGACTGAGTCGGGACTTTCCAATCCCGCCGTCGTGGATGTGGATATCACCGCCATACCCGATGTGGCCGCTTCGGCTGCCCGTTTCGGTGATGACATCATGGTCTATGACCTCCGCGGAGTCCTGCTGGGCCATGGCCGTGATTGTTTCAACTCCCAGCCGAGAGGGGTCTACATCATCAAGGACATGCACACGGGTCGTGTGGCTCGTGTGTCAAGGAAATAAGTTTTTCCCCAACTCCTCCAACCTTTCCGCCCCGCTTTTTCGTCATGAAAAGGCGGGGCGGAATGATGTCGGGACTATCAAATTTAGTGATTCCAGCAAGGCTGGAAAAACAAGTAAAATTAGAAAAACAAGTGAAAGACAAGTTCAAAAAATGAGTTTTCAGGGCTGTTTTCCCCCTAAAAACGCATATTTTTGTGAAAAAATCGAAAAAATAGGCTGAAAAATTTCATGTATTTGGATTTTATTTTGTATCTTTGTGGCCTAAAGAGAGAAGATCAGCATTGATTTAAAAGATTAGCACTGTTTCATTATTGGATCTATGATTCTTTCCTTGGGTATATGTTGCATAGTTGCCATGATGATACTCTTCTTTGCCAAAAGTATGGGAAGGAATGAGTGCAAGGCTGATACCTTTGATGGCGGAAACGCCTCGAAGGGAGATATGCTATGTCTTTCCACTGGGGCAGTGAAGCTGACTTCTCGTTGGAAGAGAATATTTTCACACAACAGACATGCTAAATAAGTATTAAAGATGTCGGTTGGTCAGCGGACCACCCTTATGGATATACATCGAAAAGGTAAGAAGTTAATAGTGAAATAAGTGACCTTTTTTTTAAGTTTTGAATGAATGGGGGCTATGGCGATGGGTTCGTCGTAGTCTCTTTTTTTTGTCCATTTTTAGCTTCGCTGATTTTTGTCACGACTCGGCAGAGTTCAAGCAAGTTTGACTCTGCTCTCACTTCTCCAAAAATTCAATTTTCAATTTTAGCTTCGCTGATTTTTGTCGCGACTCGGCAGAGTTCAAGCAAGCTTGACTCTGCTCTCGCTGCTCCAAAAATTCAATTTTCAATTTTCAATATAATCCTGTGGTATGCAGCGAGGGGCATGGGGCGGTTGTCGTGCACTTCGCATATGACGTGCACCTCGGCGCCGTTAGTATCAGCCGGGATGGTGAGGGTGGTTTTTTCCTGATTTCCGCTGATGGAGATGGAAGTCGGACAGTTGCCAGCGTCCCGTTGTATCCACCATTTGTATGTGATGGGGTCACCGTCAGGGTCTTTGGTGCCAGTGGCGTCGAGGGTGATGGTTGTTCCGGCTTGTGTGGTCAGCAGGGTGGGTTGGGGGCCTTGTTCGCCGTTGACGACAACCACAGGGTTTCGATTTCCCTTTCCTGTTGCCGCCCACTCGATGCGTGCGGCAAAGTCGTTGAAGATATCGGGATAGAATCGTTCCTCGTATTGTCTTGAGATGTTTTTCTGCGGTTGACGCCAATTGGTCCATGCCACGGTGAGAGAGTCAGGGCACATGTCACGGCAGAAGCATCCCGCCCAACCTATCTGTGTCGGGTCGTCGGGGTCGTGCAGTCCGTTGGGCAGGATGTTGAGCCAACTTGGTGTATCTCCCTCCACTCCCCATTTGTAGGTGGGGTAGATGCTGCCGAGTTTCCCCTTGCCTTGGATCATCGAAGCATATTGTGACCAGTTCTTGACCCCCAGTTCATTCTGTGACAGCCATGCACTCTCATCCCAGATGAAGAGGAGGTCTCGTGCAAATTCCCTGCGTAGCCATTGGTGCGAACTATAGGCGCGGTTGGCACGCATGGCCCACACCATGTCTTGGTCGGTGATGGTGAATAGACGGAGTTTGTTGAGGAATATGCGTAGTTGTTCTGGGGTGCGTTGCTGGCTCACTTGCCAGATGGCTTGTGCCAATGTGTTGGCACCACCCCATGCTGCCACCCAAAGCGGGCGTGGGTCGTTCTCATCCACCAAACGTATGATGAGGTCGCTGCCGGCAGAACGGTTGGCCTCTCCAATGACACCGATGCCCGACTGTGTGCTGCCCATCGCGACGCGGCTTCTCAGGTATTCGGCGCTGGGCCAATATCCTATCTCCTGACAACCAGACTCCTCTTCCAAGGTGCGGAAGCCCTTCTGTCCGGACCTTTTCATCAGTTGGCGCACGTCATGTCCATAGGCGTCGATGACCCGCCAGAGGGAGTCGGCCCACTCTTTGGGGTAGGGGTCGCAGTTCCAACCTGTCGTGGTAATCAGCGCCTCTATCTCCACCTGGTCGGCGTAGGTCATCAACCTCACCATCGACTCCATGTCGTCGGGTTCGATGTCGCCTGGGGCAATGTCGGTGAGCACCACAAGCCTTGGTTTCAAGGGGGAGGCATCCGTGGTGACAGTTGGAAGGCAGGAGAGGAGGATGCAAAGAGCGATGAGGCCCAATGTCCTTGAATTCATAAGAAAACCAGGACTCTTAGAAATACTAAAAGTCCCAGTTGCAGTGGATGTGTAAAGCATAATCTTCAATTATTTTTCATCATTTGACCAGTTTCCTGACCGTCTTGAGGAGTTGTTTGGAGGGAGCAGCTTCCCCGTTGTAGGGGATGAGCCACCATTTCACCGTCCAAGAGAGCGACTCACCAGGAGCAAGTTTGGTGTAAGCACCCTGGCTCTCTAATTCGATGTAGGTCTTTCCCCTGTTGACATAGACTTGTATCTCTGCTTCGTCGGGTGCCGGTTGGTTGGTGTTGAGGTCTTCGAATTTCTTCACCATGAGCAAGCCCTTGTTGAGGTATGCCAGCCAGCCCTTTCCGTCGGCATTGATTTTCCGGTTGTCGTTAGCTTCGTCCGTGGTGTACCATGCGGCTTTGAAAGCAGTCTTGAAGGGAATGACCCCTGCCGGTGTGATTTGTTCAGCAGGTGCGTCAAAGAAGATGAGGCCCTCGTTGAGCACGCGTGTGATTTCCCATGGAGCCACCTGCTTTTCCACACCGCTTTCGTTGATGATGGTGTAGGTTACGGTGATGGCTTCCGATTTCTGGTCGGTGGTGAAAGACTTGCGGATGCGGAAGCCCAGTTTCTTGGAAACGTCGCTGGTGAGCACCAGCGTGTTGCCGTTCTGCTCCATCGTGTATGGGCCTTTGTCGTATTCTTGCACTGGCGGCCAGTTCCATTCTTTTTGCGGACTGGTCCAGAAGGTGCTGCCGTATGCTTCTCTCATGGGCATTTGTGAGATGGCCTCTTGCCCCTTGTACTTGTATGACAGGATTTTTCCTCCTTCGCTTGGGTCGATGGTCATCTTGACATCGCCCGTTTGGATGTAGCATTTAGGGAAGATGACCCTGTAGTGTCCGCTGAGGTGCATGAAAGCGAAGAGGCGCAGCAGTCCGTCATAGTAGGCATCGAAATAGCCATCCTCGAAAGGTACGTGCTTGGCTTCCCACAACGCCTTTACAAACTCCTTGCTCTTCTCATGAGAGCACATCATGGATGCGGCGGCCGTGGTGGCCACCAATCCGATGCTATGGCGCAGTTTACGGAATCCTCCTGCCTGCAGGATTTCATTCCCCTCGGGCAATGACCCGTCCACGCGGTATTGGTCGACGAAGGAGTCCACGCCCTGGGTGTAGAAGAAGTTTTGTATGCGCTCGCCATATTGGCGTTGCCATTCCTTGTCGGCGCAGCTCCACTCATAATCGAGGGCAATGTTCATGGGCACGCGCCACGAGTCGTAGCGGAAGTTGCTGCTGCCATTGCGGGGAGGAGTCTGCGGCTGTCCTTGTTGTCCTTGTGCCTGTGCTTGTCCCTGTCCTGGCGGCCTGCCTGGGAAGCGGGGCATCTGCATCTCGCTGCCGTCATATTGGCACATGTCGGGGTTGAGGCCCGTCTTCTCGTCAATGGCCTTGTGGAGGAACTCACGGCTCTTTCTGGCACATTCCATCCAATAGTCGCTGCGCCCGTCGTCGGCCCATCGCGCCCATACCTCATAGAAGGCGGGGATATGATAGGAGGGGTCGGTATAGCGCTGTCCGAATCCATCTGGCGTGAAGGTGATGAGTTTCGTCTCCGGGTCGATGAGGAACATTTTCTGTGGTCCCGACTGTTGCTGTCCCCCAAAGCCTCCAAATCCCCCAAAGCCTCCTCTCTGCTCAGGCTCGTATTCCTTGGGCATGGTGCAATTGAGGATATGTTGGGCTTCAGCCTTGTAATTGATGCCTGTGTCGTCGCCCCATCTGTTGGAGGCGAATATCAGGGCCGTGATGAAATACAACTCTCCGTCGGAGGCCGCTCCCTGGGCGTTGCGTGTGCCGTCGGTCTTCAAACTCCATGCGAAGTAGCCCTCTCGTGGCCCGTCCTTATGTTGCATGTATTTCTTGCTCCATCTCCATAGACGGTCGAAGATGTCTTTCTTGTCCATCTGCACGGCGATCATCAAGCCATAAGACATGCCTTCCGTTCGCACGTCATGGTTTTTGATGTCGCTGATGTAGCCCAGCGTGTCGCCCACCTCGAAGTACACCTTGTTGGGACCGGTGAACACATCGTTGAACACTTCCTGCATTTTTCTCTCAACGGCCATGGGGTTGTAGCCCATTTCCACGAAGAGGTTGCGATACTGTTGGGTTTCAAAGCCGCCCTTGTCCCAAGGTTTCTGGGCTTGCATGCCGATGGCAGCCATGGCAAGGAACAGGAGGATAGACCATTTTTTCATCTTGTTGAATAATAAGTTGTTAAAGATTATCTTTATTTATAGAAGGCAATAGGATAAGATAGGAGGCCATGGGAGGTATGGAGAGGCCATAGGGGTAGTATAACTCATGATGATTTCAAAGGCCGATTGCAGCCATGACCTTGTCGGTGGCACCCGCCTGTCCTTTGACGAATGTTCCGGCATCGTGGCTGACGGTGTCGAGGAACTTGGAGTCGTTGGCCAGACGGTCCATCGTCTCTTGGAAGGTGTCGGGGCCGTCCACTTCGAATCCTCCTTTTACAGCGAGCAGGCCCTGGGCTTCTTGGAACCGCTTGTTGTTTGGTCCGAAGATGACAGGCATGTCCCATACGGCAGCCTCCAGCACGTTGTGGATTCCCACACCGAAGCCACCGCCCACATAGGCCACCTCGCCATATTGGTAGATGCTCGAGAGCAATCCGAAGCAGTTGATGATGAGACAACGTGCTTCCGCAGCTTCCTCAGGGGTCGTTTCGGTATATAGCACCGTGGGCATCTTCAGCATCCCCTTTATCTGCCTCAGATGGTCTTCGCCGATGACGTGAGGCGCGATGATGAGCCGCCAGTCGCTATGCTTGTTGAAATAATTGATGAAGACATCTTCGTCAGGGGGCCAACTGGATCCCGCCACAAAGACGCGGTGTCCGCGAGAGAAAGCCTCGGCAATGGGGAGTTGTTTGGCGGCGTCCCTGATTTGCAAAACCCGGTCGAAGCGTGTGTCGCCCACCACCGTGGCGTTGTTCAGGCCGAGGCCTGCGAGCAAATTCCGGCTGGTCTCGTTCTGGACGTAGAAATGTGAGATGCATCTCAGCACATGTGAGTATTCGCGTCCGTACCATTGGAAGAATACTTGTTCGGGTCGGAAGATGCTCGACACGCTATAGACCGGCACTTTTCGGTGGCGGAGGATATGCAGGTAGTTGTACCAGAATTCGTACTTGATGAAAAAGGCCATCACGGGGTGCACGAGCTTGAGGAATCGCCGTGCGTTCCCCGGTGTGTCTAATGGGAGGTAGCAGATGATGTCGGCCCCCTCGTAGTTCTTTCGCACTTCATATCCCGATGGTGAGAAGAAGGTGAGCAGGATTTTGTATTCGGGATGGTCGCGACGAAGGCGTTCCATCAGAGGTCGGCCTTGTTCAAATTCTCCCAATGAAGCGGCATGGAACCACACGTACTGCGCCCCTTCCTCCACCTTCTCGCGCAAGATGTCGAATGCGGCGCGCTCACCACGCCACATCTTACGCACCTTCTTGTCTATCAGACTGTAGATGGCCACGCCGAAGAGATAGAAGTATAGGAGGATGGAGTACACGGAAGGGGATTTGTTTGTTGCAAATGAGACGTGTCGGTGATTGTCAGATCATGGCGATGGCACGTCGTAGCCTTCGCACCGTCTCTTCCTTTCCGAGGAAGGCAGAGATGTCGAACATTCCCGGTCCTTTTCCGATGCCGACAAGTGCGAGGCGGAAGGCGTTCATCACGTCGCCCAACTTGTATCCCTTTTTCTCGATCCATGCCATCACCTCTTTCTCCTGGTTCTCGAGGGAGAAGTCGTCGAGGCTTTCCAACAGGTCGGCCAGTTCGCCCATCACTTGCGGCGAGTCCTCTTTCCAACGCTTGCGGACGGTTTTTTCGTCATATTCTGTCGGTGGTACGAAGAAGAAGGAGCACAGCGGCCACAAATCCTTGACGAAGTCCACGCGGTCCTTCATCATCGCCACCACCTCGGTGATGCGTTCGAACGTCTCGTCGACGCCATGGCCGGCGACGATGGGCGCGAAGAGTCCCGCCACCTCTTCGTTGCTTTTGTGCAGCATGTATTCGTGGTTGAACCATATGCACTTCTTGTAGTCGAAGCGAGCACCTGACTTCGAGCATTTGTTGATGTCGAACAGGCGCACCAATTTGTCCAAAGTGAACACCTCCTGCTCCGTGCCGGGGTTCCATCCGAGAAGAGCGAGGAAATTGATGATGGCTTCGGGGAAATAGCCGTTCTCTCGATATCCCATGGACACTTCTCCCGACTTTGGGTCTTTCCACTCGAGTGGGAAGACGGGAAATCCCAGTCGGTCTCCATCTCTTTTGGACAGTTTGCCCTTCCCCTCCGGTTTGAGCAACAGTGGCAGGTGTGCGAATCTTGGCATGGTGTCGGCCCATCCGAGAGCTTGGTAGAGCAGCACGTGTAGAGGCGAGCTGGGCAGCCATTCCTCTCCGCGTATGACATGCGTGATTTCCATCAGATGGTCGTCTACGATGTTGGCGAGATGGTAGGTGGGCAGTTCGTCGGCGCTCTTGTAAAGCACCTTGTCGTCCACCACGTCGCTCATGAACTTCACTTCACCACGGATGATATCGTCGATGAGCACCTCCTTGCCCGGTTCCACCTTGAAGCGCACCACGTATTGCGTGCCATCCTCAATGAGTGCTTCCACCTCCTCTGGGGGCATGGTGAGTGAGTTGCGCATCTGGCTTCTTGTTTGTGAGTCGTATTGGAAATTGGGCATTTCGATGCGTTTGGCGTTCAACTCCTCCGGTGTGTCGAAAGCGATGTACGCCTTGCCGTTCTCCAGCAACTGATCCACGTAGCGACGGTAGATTTTCCTCCGCTCGCTTTGGCGGTAAGGTCCATAGTTTCCGCCAATCGACACCCCTTCGTCAAACTTGATGTCCAACCATTGGAAAGCTTCGATGATGTATTCCTCGGCACCAGGCACCAGGCGTGTGGAGTCGGTGTCTTCGATGCGTAAGACGAGGCTTCCTCCGTTTTGTTTGGCAAAGAGGTAATTATACAAGGCGGTGCGCACGCCGCCGATATGCAAGGGCCCTGTTGGGCTGGGTGCAAAACGCACCCTCACTTTTCTGTCAGACATAATCTTGATTTTTGTGCAAAATTAATGTTTTTTTTCTTAATAGTAGCAATTTCATCCGTATTTTATATGATGGATATCATAGAAAACCAGTAATCTTGGAAAACAAGAGCCTCAAGGAAACCTATTATCCCTGTTGGTACTGTCTATCAGATGGGAAAAGGCTAAAATAACCAATAAAAATGCATTTTTTTCCTTTAAAGGGATGGTGGAATCATTAAATATTGTTATATTTGCTCGCAAAATGGCGAGTGATGAAACGAAATCCGGCATCCTTATTGAGAAGGGTGCATCCCCGCCAAAAAGAGAGGATGGCGCCGTGTGGCGCATGAATGAAAACACCGACAAAAAGGGAATAACTAACAACTAATAATCTAAAAATATGAAAAAGTTTATTTTATCAACATTCTTGTCGTGCCTGGCTTTTTGGGCACAAGCCCAGCCTTCAGGCCAGACACTCGCCACCTCCACGATATGCAACGAGGATGGTACGGTGACGTTCTATTATCAGAACGATAACGCCAAGGAAGTGATGGTTGATGTTCAGTTTGCTGGTCGTCAGCCAATGACTCGTGATGCAGAGACTGGATTTTGGAAGGCCACCCTTGGTCCCGCCGCCCCCGACATGTATCCCTATTGCTTCATCGTTGACGGTGTGAGCGTCATGGACCCGCTCTGCGACCAGTATTTCCCCAATGAGGGTTTCAAAAACAGTTTGTTGGAAATTCCCGTTCTCAAGGGGCATCTTGGCCACGACATCATTGACGGCATACCCCATGGCTCGGTGGAGTATGTCTATTACTACTCGAAGAGCCTGGGTGCCACCAACCAAGCCGTGGTCTATCTTCCGCCCAGTTATCAGATGAAACGCGAAAAGAAATATCCCGTGTTTTATCTCATCAGCGGCACCACCGACACCGAGGAGGTGTATTATAAGGTTGGTCGTGTGAATTACATCCTCGACAACCTTTTGGCACGTGGAATGGCAGAGGAGATGATCGTGGTGCTCCCCTATGGTAATCCTTTCAAGTTGCTTCCCACGCAGAACGAAGGGTCCGGCATGCCTCAGATGCAGTTTGGGCGTGATGTGTTCAGCCTCGACCTCATCGACGACCTCATGCCCTTTGTGGAGAAGCATTTCCGCACCATCAACGACCGTGACCATCGTGCCATAGGAGGTTTCTCACGCGGTGGCAACCAAGGCCTTTCCATCGGCCTTCGCAACATAGACAAGTTCTCTTACCTCTGCAGCTACAGTTCGTTCACCTCCACCGACATCCCGCAGGTTTACGACGATGCCGCCTCGCTCAACTCCAAACTCCATCTCTTCTGGTTGGGCGTGGGCACCGATGATTTCCTTTTTGGCAATGCGCGTGACTATATGGAGTTCCTCGACAAGAAAGGCATTCGCTCGGTAAAGGAATTCACCACCGACAAGTATGGCCACACTTGGATGAACGCCAAGTTCTTCCTTGGCAAAACCCTTCCCCTCCTCTTCAAGCCCCAGGAGTCCGAGAAGGCGATGGCAGCGGGCCAGCCGGCTCCCGCCGCCACCGGTCAGGAACAGCAGTTCACCGCCGGTGTGATGGCTCGTCTCTTCCCTCGTCCCATCGTTTCGCCAGAATATAAGAAAGAGAGTATCGTCTTCCGTTTCAAGGCTCCCGATGCACAGAAGGTACAGTTGGCAGGCGAACCGTTTGTCCAGCCGCTTTCGATGGAGAAGGATGCCGACGGTGTGTGGTCTGTGGAGTTGAGGGACCATGTGATGGAGACTTTCACCTATTACTTCTTGGTGGATGGCATGCAGGTGGCCGACCCGAACAACATGTATCTCGCTCCGTCGAAAGGGTTCAAGCCAAGCATAGCCAGCCATCCCTCCAGTCCCTACCATTTCGCATCGATGGGCGCCATCGACCATGGCGAGTTGAGTTATAACATCATGGCCCACGAGGCATGGTACGTCTCCCCGATGGTGAACCAGCACGGCTTCCCCTCATTCATCCAACTCATCCCCGGCAAGGACGACACGATGGAGAGTTGGTTCAAGGTGGGTGGTGCCAACGCCATCGCCGACAAACTCATCTCCCAGAAGAAGACCAAGGCTTGCATTATCACGACGAGCCGTCTTGAGTTCATGCAGCATTCCGAAGGTCCCAAGCCAGAGGTCCACACCTTGCGCGCCGACGATTACAAGACGTGGGCGGAGCGTCGCAACGCCCTTGAGGCGCTGTTGAAAAAACTGAAGTAGCCCCTTTGTGAAAAGTGTTTGAAAACATGAGGGATATCAGCGTATTTCTCATGTTTTCAAACACTTTTTCGTAGTTGAAACAAAAACGAAACGTTTTGAAACGTTTTTGAAAGGATGTAAAGTTAAAACATAAACTGGTGCGACAATTATTATTGTTCTTCTCATTTTAAAGAAGTAATTTTGCACAAAACAAATTACAAGTTTAACGCAATCTTTTTTATGGTAACCGAAAAGACATTATGGAGCCATCGTCGTAACCGGCTGTTAATGGCTTGCTTTGTGTTGGCTGCGGGCTTTTCCATGACCTCTTGCTCTGATGAGTATGATTTGGATGAGCGGTCCCCGGAAGGATGGGGGTCGAGCATCTACAATTGGCTTGTGGAAGACGGCAACTACACCAACACCGTTCGGATGATTGAGGACTTGGACTACAAGGAAGTGCTTGCAAAGACGGGTTCCAAAACCCTCTTTGTCGCTGACGACCAAGCCTACTCACGATTCTTCCAGAACAACAGTTGGGGGGTGAGAAGCTATGAGCAATTCTCCACTTCCCAGAAGAAATTGCTGCTCTTCGGCAGCATGATGGACAACTCGATGCAGCTCAACAGCCTGCCGAGTGTGGAGGGAACGCCACCCCGTGAGGGAGAGTGCATGAGGCGCTTCGCCTCCAACACGCCCTACGACTCCGTGGCCATACTCTATCCCCAACAGATGCCCGACAATCCTTATTGGGCACGTTACAGGGAGTCAGGCAAACCGATGGTGTGCATGACCGACAATTCCGTCGTGCCGCTTGTGCAGTTCATCGAGAAACAGTTGGTCAACAAGCGCATCACCAACAACGACTACGACTTCCTCTACAACAAGACCACCCACAGGGTTTCTGGCGATGCCAGCATCAACGGCGTGCAGGTGGAATCTCCCAACATCAAGTGCTCCAACGGTTTCATCCACAAGATGAGCGAGGTCATCATGCCCTTGCCCAACATGGCAGAACTGGTGGCGAAGAAGCCCAATGTCAGCACTTACAACAAGTTGCTGGAACGTTTCTGCGCACCCTACTGGGTGGGAGAGGCTGTCACCACGCAGTATAATTATCTTTATGACCAAAATGTGGACTCCGTCTTCCAGAAGCGCTTCTTCTCCGAGAAGTCACAAGGCGGCAACCCGCTCAGCGCCACACCCACCAACGGTGCCGTCAACGGACTGTTGAAGTATGACCCTGAATGGAACGCCTACTACGCAGGACTCGACGACCAAGGCGGCAACATCGCCTTGCAGCGCGACATGGCCGTGATGATGGTCCCGAGCAACGAGGCCATGGAGGAATATTGGGAGTCGGGTGCCGGTCGTGTGCTGAAGGACTATTACGGTACTTGGGAGAACGTTCCAGACGAGGTGGTGGTGAAACTGCTGAACAACAACATGCTCAGTTCTTTCGTCTCCTCTGTCCCTTCCAAGTTCCAAGGCATCCTCAACGATGCCAACGACCCCATGGGCGTTGAGGTGTCGGCCATCGACTCTGTTTGGCTTGGCTGCAACGGCGCCATCTACCTTACCAACCACGTCTATTCACCCACCGCTTACGTCAGCGTCTCCTTCCCGGCCTTGGTCAACGAGAGCATGAAGATCATCTATTGGGGCATCGAGCAGTTGCAGTATAATGTATACCTCAACTCCCTCAACTCCTACTACAGTTTCTTCATCCCCACCAACAAGGCGTTGCTGGAGTATGTCGACCCCGTCTCCTATGGCAAGAATCAGACACAACTCTTCAGGTTCCATTACGACCCCACCAAGGTCAACGTGGAAGACAGGGTGTGGGCCAGCATCTATAACTACGATCCGGTGACTGAGACCCTGGGCGACTCCATCGGAAGAGCAGGATACGAGATGGTGAGAAACCGCTTGAAGGACATCCTCGACACCCATATCGTCATCGGCAATGTGGAGGACGGCCAGACTTACTACCGCACGAAGGGTGGTACGGAAATCAAGGTCACCAACGTGCATGCTGGCGCCAACGGCATGACCGTGGAAGGCAGTTACCAGACCAACGAGAGTACTCCCCTCAGGGTGAATTACATCTACGACCAAACCGATGGTGGCAACGGCAAGAGTTACATTCTCGATGACAAACCCATCATGGGAACGAGGCAGACCGTGAGGGACGTCCTCGCCAGCAAGCCGGAATTCTCCAAATTCCTCGAGTTGATGGACGGCAGCGGCTTGTTCGAGCAGATCCACAACCGTCGCAATGCTTGTGGCGGCACCAATGTCTCCGTCTTCAACACCTATCATTATACCATCTACGTCCCCACCAACGAGAGCATCACCGAGTTGCAGAGACAAGGCAAACTCTCCTCCTGGGAGGCTGTCGATGCTTTCGAAGAGGCTGGCAACCTCACCGCCAAGACCCGCGACTCGTTGCAGATTGTCAACTTCTTGAAGTACCACATCCAGGACAACGCCCTCTTCATCGGCGCTGGTGAGGATTCCGGCGACTTCGAGACCGCTGTCATCGACCCCGCCACCGAGCGCTTCTACAGGGTTACCGCACGCCTCACCGCCAACGGCATAGAAATTGTCGACCATGCGCGCAACACCCGCCATGTGGTCACTTCCAACCCCTCGCTCTACAACTTGGTGGCTCGTGAATTCCAGTACAACACCGCTGATGCGTCGAGTTCCAGTCAGATTGAGACTTCCTCCTCGGCAGTCATCCATCTCATCGACCAACCACTGATGATACAGAATTGACAATTGAAACAAGACTACTATGGCAACAAATAGAATAAAAAGAATCATTGGAGCAGTCATCCTATGCCTCCAATTGTCAGTTCTCAGCATATTTGCACAGAGCCCCGGCGACATCGTCAGCGGCACTGTCAATGACACCTACGGACCTGTCATCGGCGCCAACGTCGTGGAGCTTGACGGCGCCAACCGTATCGTCGCCTCCACGGTGACCGACATCAACGGCAACTTCTCTTTGAAGATCGTGTCACCCAAGAACAAGTTGCGTTTCACCTATGTGGGCCACAAGACCGTCACCCAGTCCATCAACAAACTCAAGTATGACATCATGATGGGTGACGAGGAGCAACTCGACGAGGTTGTCGTCCTCTCCAAGAAACGTGCGGGAGGCTCTGGACTGGCCATTCCGGTCGATGAGATCTCCACCGCCCGTGAAAGCATCAACATGTCGGAGTTCGAGGGACTATCCATCACCACCGTCGACGAGGCGCTGCAAGGACGTATCGCAGGTCTCGACATCGTGGCCAACTCCGGCAACCTGGGTGCCGGCACCTCCATGCGCTTGCGTGGTGTGTCGAGTATCAACGGCTCCAGCGAGCCCCTCATCGTCGTCGATGGCAACGTATGGGAAACCAACACCAACAATTTCGACTTCTCTTCCGCCAATGAGGAGAAGTTCGCAGAACTCCTCAACGTCAACCCGGAGGACATCGAGAGCATCGACGTGCTCAAGGACGCCGCCGCCACCGCCATCTGGGGTTCGCAAGGTTCCAATGGTGTGATCGAGATCAAGACGAAGCGTGGTACGCGTGGCGCCACCAGGGCCACCTACAGTTTCCGACTCACCGGCACCTATCAGCCCAATGGTTACAAGATGCTCAATGGTGACGAATACACCATGCTGCTCAAGGAAGAGTATTTCAACCCGTCGATGAGTGATGACGCAAGCAACATCCCGGAGTTGAACTACAATCCCAGTTTCCCGGAATACGAGATGTACAACAACAACACCGACTGGTTGAAGGAAGTCAAGCAGATAGGTTGGCGTCAGAACCACTACCTCGCCCTGAGCGGTGGTGGTGAGAAGGCCCACTTCCGCATCGGTGCCGGCTACGACCATGAGACCGGCTCCATCATCAAGCAGCAACTCGACCGCTTCACCTCACGTGTCAACCTCGACTATTTCGTCAGCGACCGCATCAAGATCGAGACCAACATCGCCCTCACCTACACCAAGAATGAGAAGAACAACGGCGACCTCCTCTCCATCGCTTACACGCGCATGCCCAACCTCTCCATCTACGAGCAGGACAAGTATGGCAACGACCTCGATGAATACTACAGCATGCTACCCACCGTCTCCAACGCTTTGAGAGACCAGTTGAGCAACAAGAACCCCGTAGCATTGGCCTATCAAGCCAAGAACCACGACACCAGTTACAACATTGAGCCGGAATTCAAGTTGAAATATAATTTCTTGGGACTGAGTGTTACGGATACCCAACTCAGTTATGAGGGCAAGGTGGTGTTCAACATCTTCAACCGTTATGAGGACACCTTCATGCCGCTCTCGCTCAGCACCACGGGATGGAACGACACCGATGGCAAGCAAAGCAACAGGACGACCGCCAACTCCTCCAAGAGTTTCGGTGTCACCACCACCCACACGCTCACCTTCACGCCGGTGTTCAAAAACAAGGACCACTACCTCACGATGTTGCTCCGCGGCCAGTTGACCAGTGGCAAGAACAGTTCTCAGAGCACCGTGGAGTGGGGACTCCCCTCCGGCACCATCACCAGCCCCGCCGCAGCAGGCATCATCGACGGCATCAGCACCGGCAGTGGCCAGTGGAGGAGCATCTATTTCACCTATTCCGCACACTATTCTTACAAGGGACGATATGCGGCCGATTTCTCTGTCCGTCGTGACGGCACCACCAAGTTCGGTTCCGACCAACGCTGGGGCAACTTCCCCGCACTCTCCTTGAAGTGGCTCATCCACAAGGAGAAGTTCTTCACTGAGCATCTTCCTTGGATTTCCACGTTCTCCGTCCGTCCGGGCTGGGGTATCGTGGGCAAGCAACCCGGTTCGGAATACCTTTATTTCAGCAAGTATGCCAATGGAAGCGGGTATATGAACGAGCGAAGCATCTATCCGCAGAACATCCAGTTGAAAAACCTGAAATGGGAACAGAAAGAGACCTGGAACGTTGGTTTGGACTATGGCTTCTTCAATGAGCGCATCACCGGCAACGTCGAGTTCTACCGCCAGTACACCACCGACCTGCTGATGAGCGGCAGGGGCATTCCCACCTCGTCGGGTTACAGTCAGTTTGCATGGCAGAACGTGGGTGAGATGAAGAACATCGGCTGGGAGTTCAACATCAACGGCAACCGCATCATCAGAGCTGGAAAGTTCAGCGTCGATTTCAACGTCACCTTCGCCAACAACAAGAACCAGATCACCGCCATGGAGGAAACCTGCCTCGCCAGTCTCAACAGTGAGTTTGACCGCAGCAACGGTTCCTACCTTTCCCGCGTGGAACTCAACCGCTCGTTGGGCAGCATCTACGGCTTCCGCTACAAGGGTGTCTATCAATACTCCGACTACTCACCTGAGGAAATCAAGGGTGTCAGCGGTCCCAACGCCCCCGTTGTCAGGGATGAAAACGGCGTGGTCATCATCGACGAGAACGGCATGACCAAGCCGATGACCTTCTGCTACGGGTCTGTCAACTATGAGTTCCGTGGTGGCGACGCCATCTACGAGGATGTCAACCACGACGGCCAAATCAACGAACTTGACATCGTCTATCTCGGTTCGTCACTGCCAAAGTTCACCGGAGGTTTTGGTTTCAAACTCAATTTCGGCCGTTTCACCTGGAACAATCAGTTCAACTTCAGGTATGGCAATAAAATAGTGAACCGCGCGCGCATGCGTGTAGAGAATATGTATTCCAACAACAACCAGAGCCGCGCCGTCAATTGGAGATGGCGTGTCGAGGGTGATGTCACGGAAATACCACGCGCACTCTATCAGTATGGTTACAACTGGTTGGGAAGCGACCGCTTCGTGGAAGACGGGTCGTTCATCAGGCTCAATTACTCGCAGATCAGTTACAGTCTTGATCCCAAAATGCTCAAGAAATGGGGACTGAAGCAAGTGAGTTTCTATGTCTCGGCCAACAACTTGTTCTGCCTCACCAAATATTCCGGTGCTGACCCGGAAGTAGGCTACGGTTCGTTCGGATTGGTGACCGACGAAGCCAAGACACCTCGCTCGAAATCTTTCACAGGAGGCATAACGATTCAATTCTAATATGGAAAATATTACCATTATGACAGATAAAATCAAACATATCATGGTTGCCGCATCCCTGGTGTTCACTCTGACGGGATGCTCCGACTTCCTCGACATCCTCCCCATGAACGAGGTGGTGCTCGAAAACTTCTGGACGGAGAAAGGCGACGTGACCAGCGTGGTGAACAGTTGCTATGAAACGCTCGAAAGCGGAGACTGCCTCACCAGGATGGGCGTATGGGGAGAGTTGCGCTCCGACAACCTCAGACTCGGTGGTTCAGTGCCCAACGAGATCAATGAAATCCTCAAGGAGAACCTTCTCCCCTCTAACCCCATGTGCAGTTGGGCGAGTTTCTATGTGGCTATCAACCGTTGCAACACCGTTTGCCATTATGCACCGATGGTGCAGGAAATCGACCCCAATTACACGTTGGAGGAGATGAAGGCGAACATAGCGGAGGCTTCCGCCATCAGGGCGCTCTGCTATTTCTACCTCATCCGCACCTTCCGCGACGTGCCCTACACCACCCAGCCCAGCATTGACGACACACAGAATTACATTCTCCCCGCCACGCCGTTCAATGCCGTGCTCGACTCTCTCATCACCGACCTCGAGAAGGTGAAGGACGACGCTGTCAGGAGATATTATCAAGATGACAGCCCCAATGCCTACCAGAACTCGAGCAAGATTACACGTTGGGCCATCTACGCCTTGCTTGCCGACCTCTACCTGTGGAAAGGCGACTGGGACAACTGCATCAAGTATTGCGACTTGGTCATCGATTTCAAGAGGGAGCAATACAAGGAGATGATCGAGCGTGAAGGCAATGTCAACAACATCGCGCTCTTCGGCGACATCCCCATGATCCTGGAGAAGCCCGTGGGCAGCACCGTCTGCGGCAACGCCTACAACGAGATTTTTGGAGAGGGCAACTCCTTCGAAAGCATCTTTGAATTGTATTTCCGCTCCAACCAGAGCCAGCAGAACTCATGGGTGAGCAGTTATTACGGTAACAACAACACCACCATGGGACGCCTCAGCGCGCCCGACTTCCTCTGCAAGGATGCCGCTTTGGGAAACAACCTGATTTTCAAGAAAACCGACGGAAGAGTGTATGAGTCCACCGAACTCGACAACTCCAGTTACGCCATTACGAAGTTCGTGAGAAGGAGCGTGAGTTATTCCACCCAGAACGTCACGAAGGAGTCCGACCTCAACTTGTCGAGTTCACGTCGTTCCAGCGCCGATGCCAACTGGATCTTCTACCGTCTCAGCGACATGCTGCTCATCAAGGCGGAGGCAGAGATACAGCGTGGCGAGGGCGGTTACGAAAGGGCTTTCAACCTCATCAACATCGTCAACAAGAGGGCTAACGACGTCATCAACAATGCTCGCACAGACACGTTGAAGATGGGCGACTATGTCACTTCCAAGGCTTCCATGGAGGAACTTCTGATGGAAGAGCGCCAGAGAGAGTTCATGTTCGAAGGAAAGCGTTGGTTCGACCTTGTCAGGGTGGCAAGGAGGGATGGCAACAACACCAGGCTCATCTCTCTCGCCTCAAGGAAATACATCGAGAATGTCAATGCCATCAAGATCAAACTCGCCGACCCCAACATCATCTACTTCCCCTATGCGAAGAGCGAACTCAAGGTGAACCCGCTGCTTGTGCAGAACCCCGCGTTCGGCAACGAGGAAGACAATGAACTGACCAAATAAGCACCGCAAACCTTTAACAGATAAGAATCATGAAGAAATTACCCATATTCCTATTCGCCGTCCTGGTCATTTGCGCTGTCGCTTCATGCGTCGATAATGACGACGACGTTCCCATGAACTACTACCAGTCGAAGAAGGTCACTGCGGCAGGCTTCCTGGAGGAGAACCAGGAGCAGTTCAGTGAGTTCATCGCCATCCTCAAGCGGACGCCATATTTCTCCATGCTGTCCACTTATGGCACCTACACCCTCTTCGCCCCCAACAACGAAGCCATCGGAAGGTATCTCAGCCGCTCCGGATACGGCAATGTGGACAACATCCCCACTGAGACTTGCGACACCCTTGCGCGCACGCACATCATCAAGAAGGGTGCCTTCTTCACCACCGACATCGGCGAGGGTGCCTTGCCCGAACTCAACATGGACGATTCCTACATCGTCCTCTCGAGCGACTCCGATGTCAACAACCACAATGCGCTCGTCTATTACATCAACAAGAACTCCAAGATGATCGACTACAATGACTCCGTCACCAACGGTGTCGTCCACGTCATCAACAACGTCATCTCCTCCAGCAGCCTCCTCCTCCCCGACAAGATTGCAGAGGACCCGGAACTCACCCTATTCTCGCAGGCACTCAGCCTCACCGGAATGTGCGACTCGCTGGTGAAATATCTCGATGAGTCCTACTATTGCAGCGAGGACTCCGTGCATGAGGGCGTGATGGTGCGATGCACCTCAGGTTCAGCCCTCTACACCCGTTCGTTCTGGCCGGAGAAGCGCTATTTCAAGTACACCGCCTTCGTCGAACCGGACTCCGTCTATCGGAACAAGGGCATCAACAACATAGAAGACCTCAAGGCCTACGCCAAGAGCGTCTATGACCAGACCTTCCCCGAAGATGCCGGAAAATACGACGACAATCCCAAGGACCGCAGGAACCCGCTCAACCGCTTCGTCAGTTACCATCTTCTGCCCCGCATCGGACAATACAACAGTTGGGTGATGTCTGGAGAGTTGAGGGAGCACTGCTGGTACACCTCGCTCAGCGACCCAGAGGAGTTCTATGAGACGATGTGTCCCGGCACCATCATGAGGTTTGCCGGACCATCCGCAGGCCTCTTCATCAACCGCAAGGGTTTGCAGAACAGGTTCACCGTGCGCGGTGTCAAGGTTCTCTCCCCATCTGAGTCAGGCTCCACCGACCAGAATGCACTCAACGGCGTCTATCACTATCTCGACGACATCCTCGCCTACACCCCGGAAGTCAGGGACGTGGTGCTCAACTGCCGCATCCGCATCGATGCCACCGTGCTGAGTCCCGACTTCATGAACTGCAACGGACGTGGGCGCTACGGAGAGGACATCCTCACCGGCTTCAAGAACCAGTACATCACCGACTGGAAGGTGAGCGACGAAACCTATGTGGGCGTGCATAGCGACGTGGGCTATTGGAACTCCTACCAGGCCAACGCCGTCTGTATCAGTGGTGTCTTCGACGTGGCCTTCAAACTCCTCCCCGTGCCTTCGGGCACCTATGAGGTGAGGCTCGGCTACACCGTGGGCGAGGAACGTGGCGTCGTGCAAGTCTATCTCAACAACGAGCCTTGCGGCATCCCTGTCGACCTCAGGGTCTATGGTCCCGACCCCAACATCGGATGGATGGAGGACACAGACGACGAGGAAGAGAACAGGGCCAACGACAAGGCCATGCACAACAGGGGTTACATGAAAGGCATGGACAGTTACCGTCCATGGGATGCCGACCATCCTCTTCGTGGCAACAACTGGAACCTCAGAAGGGTCCTTGCCACGCAGTACCTCGACTCCAACAAGACTTATTACCTGCGCTTCCGCCAGGTGCTCGACGACCCGGACCGTTACTGGTCCTTCGACTACATCGAACTTTGCCCGAAGAGCATCTATGGAAGTCCTGAGGGAGAAGATACGCATTAACATCAATCACTAACAGACAAAAATCATCATGATGAACCATAAATATATCATCTGTGCCATCTTCGCCCTCTGCGGCCTCGTTGGTTGTTCAGAATGGGATGACCATTACGAGGACACCAGCGTGGCTGGAAGTTCCACCACGCTATGGGAGGAACTGAAGGCGAAACCCGAACTCAGTGACTTCTGTCAGGTGTTGGAGCAGACCAAGGTTTTCAGAATGCACAAGAAGACCCCTGTGAGTTATGCCGACCTGCTCAACAGCGGGCAGTCGTTCACCGTCGTGGCGCCGGTCAACGGTACTTTCAACAAGGATTCGTTGCTCAATCTCGTGCAGACCAACCAGGGCGACTCCGTCGTGGAGCGATTCTTCGTGCTCAACCACCTCTCGCGCACCCTCCGCTCCGTCACACCCGTTCCCGACAACATGTTGCTGCTCAACTCCAAATACGTGGAGGTGGGAGTGGATGCCATCGAGGGTGTTGGGGTCGTCTCTCCCAACAACCATGCCAAGAACGGCGTGCTCCATGTCACAGCAGGTCCGCTGCCCTATCGCTACAGCCTGTATGAGCAGTTGTGCAACAATACCGGACTCAACCAGATCGGCACGGTGCTCCGCACCTACCAAGAGGACTATTTCGATGCCGAACACTCCGTTTCCAGCGGCATCGTGGAAGGTGTCCCTGTCTATGTCGATTCTGTTGTCATCGAGCGCAACAAGATGTTGCAACGCATCGGATACATCGACTCCGAGGACTCCACCTACATGATGGTCGTCCCCTCCAACCAGGGATGGGCGAAGGCATGGGAAGAGGCCAGCAAGCATTTTGTCTATGACGAGAAAGTGCAGAAACGCGACTCCTTGCAGCAGTATTGGACCACTCGCGCACTCCTCGACGACGCCATCTTCAATGTCACCGACCAGAAGTCCGTGCAAGATTCACTCGTCTCCGTGCAATATACACGTTCCACACCGGAATACCACGTCTTCTACAAGCCGTTCGCACAAGGAGGCATCCTCGCGGGAGCCATGCCGGTGGAGTGCAGCAACGGCCAATTGTATGTCACTCAGGAGTGGCCCTTCAATCCGACAGACACCTATTTCAAGGAAATCTGGAGCGAGGCTGAGTCCACGCAACTCATCTTGCAGGAAAAAGACTGCCAGTACAACGTCAGGCACATCTCTTCCGACAGCATCTCCAAGGGAGGATACCTGCATGTCATCCCTCGTACCGCCACCTCCAACTGGGAACTCACCTACAAGGTGAACAACACCCTCAGCGGCGACTACGACGTCTGCGCCATCATCCTGCCCAAGTCGGTTGACAACCCCATCAACCCCAACTTGAAACCATGCAAGTTCAGGGCCACCATCACCTACGTCGATTCCCTCGGCAACGAGCAGTCGTTCAACTGTGGCAACACACAGTTCAAGACCATCCCCGAGGTGGTGGACACCGTGGTGGTTGCGGAGAACTTCCATTTCCCCGCCTGCAACTTCGACCAGAACGACATCAAGGTCACTGTGAAACTGACCTGCTCCATCCTGGCGAGAGAGACTTCCACCTATGCTCGTGAGATGTATATCGACTGCATCTATCTGAGACCAAGAACCACTAAATCCGAAGAACAATGAGAAAGATACTGATTTTCGTATTGTTGATGGCGGCAGCATCGATGACCGCCCAGGACATGAAAAACGTGACGGGACAAGTGGTGGATGCCGCGACAGGGAAACCCTTGTCGGGTGTCATGGTCCAGGCCTATGGCGATGCGAGATACTCCACCCTTACTGACGAGATGGGCTACTATGTGCTCAAGACACCAGAATACACCCGCTCCATCATCATCAGGGTGGACGGATACAACCTTGAGCAATGCGCAGTGAGGAACGGCGTGGCCAATGGAAAACTTTACCCGGAAAGTTTTGGCGAACTCTACAATCCCGCCACCAGCGCCACCGCCACTTCAGAGGCTTCCAACTTTGCCAACACCTCTGAAGTCAGCATCGACCCACTCGTGGCACAACGGATGGCCGCCGATGTCAGGCCGACTACGCTCAGCGGACTACCCGGAATAGGAGGTCGCATGCTCATCGGAGGCATCAACTCCTTGAATGCCAACAGCCAACCCTTGGTGGTCATCGACGGAGTCATCATGGATATGCAGTACAACCGTCAGATGCTTCACGACGGCTACTACAACAACATGCTGGCCAATCTCAATGTCAATGACATCGAGAAAGTGACAGTGCTGAAAAACGGCACCGCCCTCTATGGCGCGAAAGCCGCCGACGGCGTCATCCTCATCCAGACCAAGCGCAACAAGAGCATGGCCACCAAGATCGACGTGACCATCAACGGACGCTACGAATTGGTGCCGAAACTTCCCGAGATGATGGATGCCGAGGACTACAGGCTTTACACCACGGAATTGCTCGCTGGCAAGACCAAGTTGCAAGGGTCGATGAAATACCTGAACAACGACCCCAACTACTTCTACTACAAGCAGTATCACAACCAGACCGATTGGACGAAGGAAGTGTATGAGAATGCCTTCTCCCAGAATTACGGCATCAATGTGCAGGGTGGCGACAATGTGGCATCCTACAACCTCTCCGTGGGTTATTCCTTGGGAAACAGCACGCTGAAGAAGAACGATTTCTCCAGGTTCAACATGCGCCTCAATTCTGACATCGAGGTCATCAGGGGACTTGACGTCAGATTCGATGCCTCCTACAGCGACCTCGACAGGTCCCTTACCGACGACGGCGCACCCATCGACCCGCTTGAGGGCGTCATCACCTCGCCGGGATTCCTCAGTTTGGCCAAGGCTCCTTTCCTCTCGCCTTATGCCTACGACATGAACGGCAACCTCAGCCATTATCTCTCCGAGGCCGACGACTACCTCGAGGGCATGTTCCAAGGCAAGGGAAGACTCGCCAACCCGACGAGCATCCTCGAGAATGGCGATGGCACCAACCGCAACTCCTTCGGAAGCCGACTCATCATGTTTGCCATCACTCCGAAAGTGAGACTCAACAGGCATCTTAAACTGGCTGAGCATTTCTCCCTTGGACTGGTCAATACCAACGAGAACTACTACCTCCCCATCATGGGCGTGCCCACCTTCACTGTCAAAGGATTGGATGAAGGAGCCACGTTGCAGAACTATGTTCAGAGCGCATCCGCAAGGCAGACATCCATCCAAAGTGACACCTATCTCGATTGGAACAACCGTTACGGACCACACCGCATCAACTTGAGGGGTGGCGTGAGGTATCTCACCAGCGAATACAAGTCCACCTGGCAAAGAGGCTACAACACCGGCAACGACAAGACGCCCAATATGAGCAACTCCTTGCAGTTCAAGAAAACCGGTGGTGCCGATGACAAGTGGAAGGAAATCGCTTGGTATGGCGTGGCAGGATACAACTACGCTGAGCGTTTCTATCTTGATGGTGGCTTCTCCCTCCAGTCCTCCTCTCGCTTTGGCGATGATGCCGACGGACTGAAACTGGCAGGAGTGGTGTGGGGCCTCTTCCCCAGCATCGAGGCGGCATGGGTGCTTTCCAACGAGAAGTTCCTCGCCAACGTGAAAGGCATCAACTACCTCAAGATTAATGCAGGATTCGATGTCACCGGCAATGACGACATCGACTACACCGCTTCAAGAAGTTATTTCGTCTCCAACCTCATGCTCAACAACGAAGTCACAGGACTCTCCATCGGAAACATCGGCAACACCGAACTGAAATGGGAGACCACGAGAAGGGTGACTGCCGGACTGGAAGCCAATTTCCTCAACAACAGGATCAGCCTCCGGGCCAACGTCTTCAAGAGTTGGACGGAGAACCTCCTCGCCTTGAGACAACTCGCTTGGACCAGCGGCTTGCAGGAGACTTGGACCAACGCTGGCAAGTTGGAGAACAGCGGCTTTGATGTGAGCCTCAAGGCAAAGGTGCTTGCCCTCAAAGACTTCCAATGGGAGATTGGTGCATCCGTCGGACATTATTCCAACGAGGTCACCGCACTGCCTGATGGGCGCTCCTTTGAGACGGAAGCCTATGGCGCAAACATCTTGACGAAGGTGGGACAACCCGTAGGTGTCTTCTATGGATGGAAGACCAACGGCGTCTATCAGAACACTGCGCAGGCCACCGGCGAAGGTCTCTATATCGACACGCCGACGGGTGGACGCAGTTATTTCCAAGCCGGTGACATGCGCTTCGCCGACCTCGATGGAAACAAGGTCATCAATGACGCAGACAAATGCATCATCGGAGACCCCAACCCCGACCTCTATGGAAACATCTTCACCAACCTGACATGGAAGAGGTTCACTCTCTCTGCCGTGTTCAATTACTCCCTTGGCAACGACCTTTACAACTACCAGCGCTCGCTGCTCGAAGGAGGAAGCCTGTTCCTCAATCAGACCACGGCCATGAACAACCGGTGGAACACCGAGGGACAGTTGACCACCATCCCCAGGGTCAGTTACAACGACCCGATGGGCAACTCACGCTTCAGCGACAGATGGATAGAGGATGGCAGCTACCTCAGGCTCAGTTCCGTCACCCTCAGTTACCACCTCCCCATCATCAGCACCTACTTGCAGGGCATCACCGTGTGGGGTAATGCCTCCAACCTCTTCACTCTCACCAAATACCTGGGAAGCGACCCCGACAGGGCATTGCCCGGAAGCCAACTTTACCAAGGCATTGACTTCGGATATGTCGCCCCGGGACGCACTTTCTCACTCGGTGTCAATATCAACCTCTAAAAAGACAGGAAAATGAAAAAATTACTTCAATTCATCACAGTCATCACCCTGTCGGCCTTCCTCTTCGGCTGCGCCGACCTGATGGAAACCGACTCTGAACTTGTCGAGTTTGAGGAGGACAACACCCTGAACCATCCCACCGACACCGTCTATAGTGTCATGGGCATCATAGGGAAGATGCAAGTCATCGCCGACCGCACCGTGCTTCTTGGAGAGGTGAGGGGAGACCTGCTGACCACCACCGATGCCGCCGATGCCGACCTCAAGAGGCTCGCTGCCTTCGATGTCACCACAGACAACAAGTACAATGCCGTGAGCGACTACTATGCTGTCATCAACAACTGCAACTACTTCATCCAGCATGTCGACACAACGCTGCAACGCAGGGGAAGAACCATCTTCACCTCTGAATATGCCGCAGTGAAAGCCTTCAGGGCATGGACCTACCTCCAACTCGCTCTTGCCTATGGCGAGGTGCCCTTGGTCACCGTGCCGGTGATGACGGAACAGGACGCCAAGAACGAGATGAACAAGGCCAGGACGGGCATCGTGGATATCTGCAACTTCTTCATTGACGACCTCAAACCCTATGCATTGGTGGAGAAACCAAGATATGGTTCCATCAACGGCATCAGTTCCGAATTCTTCTTCATCCCTGTCAGGGTGTTGCTGGGCGACCTCTGCCTCTGGGCGGGTCGCTATCAGGAGGCCGCAACATGGTATCATGACTACCTCAACGACAAGAACGAACCGAGGCCTATGAATGCGTCGGCACGCTCCAGATGGAACACCAATATCACCGAGTTCAACCTCGCGACACCCATCAATGGATACGAAGTCACCAACACCCGCGAGACACTCAGCCTCATCCCGATGGAGGACCGTATTTTCGACGGCGTGGTCAGCGACTTGCAGAACGTGTATGGTTCCACCCGCGAAAACAACTATTACTTCCAGGTCACGCCTTCACAGGCCATGATGGACTTGTCGGCCGAGCAGACCTATTGCATGGAGTTCAAGAACGACACCGAGACCGACACCATCTATGTCCCCAAGGTGGGACTCATGAGGGATGTCATGGCAGGAGACTTGAGACTCTATTCCAACTTCTCCCAGAACTCCGTGGGAGGACAGGATGAGTATTCGGAGTTCTCCACCATCCGTCAGAGCGTCAACAAGGTCACTTCGAGATGGGTGGCCACCTACAGGCTCAACATGGTGTATCTGCATTATGCCGAGGCCCTCAACCGCAGTGGACTGCCTCAGTCGGCGATGGCCGTGCTGAAGTATGGCTTGTGCCCAGAGAATGTGGTGGCATACGTTGACAGTACAGAGCAGGTGGCTGCCGGCAACCTCATCGCCTTTGACAACAACGTCTTCACTCGTGAGAATACCATCGGCATCCACTCCATTGGGTCGGGCGACTCGCAAGCCAACGGCCTCTACGTCCTTCCCATGCCAAGTGAGCCGATGGCCACCCGTCAGGACACCGTCAATTACCAAATCCCGCTTGTGGAAGACATGATTGTCAATGAGATGGCCCTGGAGGGTGCTTTCGAAGGCTACCGCTTCTACGACTTGATGAGGATAGCGATGCGCAGAAACGCCCCTGAATACCTCGCCATACCCATATCCAAGCGAAATGGCGTGGTGGACGAGGGACTGCGTGCCCGCCTCATGGAAAGGAGAAACTGGTATCTGCCACTGCCTTGACACCATGCTCGGAGGAATTGGAGCAATTTGAATGCTCCGAGTCCTCCGAGAAAGCCTATCATCAGAATAATCTGAGTTTTTTACCAACCTTTTTCAATAATTAAATTCATTCATCTATGCGAAAGCTTTACAAAATTTTCATCGCGCTGACCCTATGCGTGTTTGGTGTGGTGAACGCGAATGCAGGGGAGCGCACGCCGCTCACTCCCGACATTTTCTTCGCGTGGGACGGATGGGGTGCTGACGCCCAGCAGACCGGTCCCGCCGATTGTGCTTACGTGCTAAATGAGTCAACAGGACAGCCCTATGGTGACCCCTCGGTCATCAACTACGCTGACCTGACGCTCTACTCGAAACTCTATGTCACGTGCACGGAGGGAACACCACGATTCCTCTTCAACCGCACGAAGGATGAAGGACAGTACAGTGAGAACGAGGCAGAGTCCTACCTTCTCGAGTATCCGAAGAACGGATGGTCCGACCGTTACTTCACCAAGGATGGCGACACCTACATCGTCGACATCAAGCAGATGGTGAAGGACAAGGGCTTCGCCCATCTTCATGCCATCAAGGGTGCCAACTGGTCCAACGTCACCGTCACGGCCATGGACCTCGAGCGTGAGGGCAAGGCACAGCAGGTGGGATGGACCGACCTCATCGTCAACGGCAACCTCGAGGGTGACGATGTCACCAGCTTCTTCTCCAAGGAAGCTCCCTCTACAGATGTCCTCCCCTCTGTCATTTATGAGGGCGTAGGTGTCGATGGCAGCCGTGGCATCATGGTGCAGTCTGACGACAACCCCTCACAGGATTGGGACACCCAGTTCTGGATGTACTTCCAGGAGAACATCCCCGAGGGCACCAAGTGGCGCGTGTCCTTCGACTATCGTGCCAGCCAGGATGGTGGCTCCGACACCCAGGCCCATGCCGAGCCGGGCGACTACATTCACTATGAGATGATAGGCTCGCCCAACTTCTCCACCGAATGGCAGCACTGGAGCAACGAAGGCGTTGTCACATCTACCCAGGCTGGTCCCAACTCAGGTGGCGGCCTCTTCCACTCCATCGCCTTCAACCTCTCCAAGAACAAGGTGGCCACACAGTTCTTCTTCGACAACCTCAAGTTCGAAATCTTCAAGGTCGGTACCGTGGCTGAGTTCTCCAACGACGTCATCCTCATCGACTTCGGTTTCGAGACCAATATGAAGGAACTCGTGCAAGCCGGCGGACAGAAACGCTTGATGTATCCTCTCAACTGCGTCACCGTCAAGGTCAATGGCGAAGTGAAGGAACTCTACTCCGTGGAAGGCTTCGAGGATGGACGCTTCTACATCTTCCTCAACGAGGGTGTCGAACCATCCGACTTGGTGGAGGTGACCTTCACCAATCCGGGCGACCAGAAATACCACCTCATCTATCAGTCAGGCCCCGGTGGTGATGTGCAAAACTTCACCGGTATAGCCGAGTACAACCCAGAAGTGGAGGAGAACGATGGCTATCCTTACGACTACCTCACACCTGTTGTCATGGTGGCCGACCCCGAGGATGGTTCCTTCAATCTCCCCAACAGCATCAAGGAATTCAAGCTGAAGTTTGACAAGGATGTTGATTGTGGCGCATTGGAAGCCAAACTCGACAACGAGGCGCTGAGCATCTCTCCTGCAGAGGGCAATGCTTCAGAGGTCACTCTTGTCCGTAACAGTTCCAGTGATCTCGCTGATGGCGAGTACACGCTTCATGTCACCAAGATCTATCCCATCCTCAGACTGGATGACTCCATCTACGGCGACACCATCATCACCATCAACGTCGGCAAGGTCAGCACCGACCCGAACGATGTGCCGAAGGACATCCTGCCCGACTATCTGGCATCTGCACCCAACGGCGGCATCCCCGAGGGTTACCTCGTCATTTTCGGCGAAGGTGAGGAGCGCGTGGCTCCCAACACCTACGGCTCAGGCGCTCGTACTTTCGACTTCGCTGCCGGTGGTGACTTCACCAAGGGACTCTATTTCCGCGACAACTATGTGGAATATGGCTGCTTCACCGACTACCCACTCCCCTTGGAGGCTGGCAAGAAGTACGATGTCTTCTTCAACGCTGCTGCTTGGAAGGACAATGGCGGCTGGATGAAGTTCCAAATCCTCACCGAGGCTGAGGAGATTGTCTTCGAGACCGTGGTCAAGACCGCACCCAACGTCAACGGAAGCACCGGAGCTGTCAACGGCGCCGCAAGTTTCAACACCAAGTTCGTGCCAGAAGCCACTGGCAACTACAAACTCAGATGGATTCCCGCCACCAACGAGAATGGCGACCAGGGTGGTTTCAACGAGGTGATTCTCGCCAACCCGAGAGTCAAGTACGTGCCCAATGTCGCTGGTATCGAGGAGACACAACTCCTTGCCACCGCACTGGA
Source organism: Prevotella sp. (assembly GCA_017619375.1). Lineage (GTDB taxonomy): Bacteria > Bacteroidota > Bacteroidia > Bacteroidales > Bacteroidaceae > Prevotella. The sequence goes on from JAFZSL010000002.1 coordinate 86,195, forward strand.
GAATGCCAAGAGCACTCTCGCAGCCAACTCCGACGACAGGTACAGTGGTACTGCCTTCGACGCCCTGAATGCCCTCATCCAGAAGTATGAGGCAGAAGGTCCCAACTACACCGCTCCTTCCGCTTACAGAAACGCTGCCGCCGCTCTTGATGCTGCTTCACAGGCACTCAAGGACCACCGCGTGCTTTGCGACACCTACGACGCACTGCCAACCAAGGCACAGCAGATCGTGGACAACAATGCTGAGAAGAAGTTTGCCAATACTCAACTTTACGCCAGCCTCAAGGAGGTTGCCGCCAAGTATGTCACCAAGGAGACCAGCACCGTGACCGATCCTGAGACCGGTGAGACCTCCGAAGTTGTCAACTACATCATCAAGGTCATCAAGGACGACGCTGAACTCCAGGCCGCCATTGAGGAACTCCAATACCTCGTCAACACCACCGACCTCCTCTTCACCGAGGGTGAGTCCAAGACTTCCGACACAGGTGTGAAAGTGCTCGTAGAGCGTCTCCGCCTGGGTGCCGAGGCCCTCAAGAGCCTGGGAGCCGGTGACGACCCGCTGGTAGCCGCTGCCAACAACGCCCTTACCGACGACGATGGTTTGGCAGAAGCCATCCAGAACAAGCTGAAGGTGGTGCTCTATGAGCAACTCAAAGACCCCAACAACCAGTTGTTCGCCGAGCAGGTCAACGAGGAAACCCTCGAGACCTTCACCCCGACTTATGACATGACGGTGTTCGTGAAGAACCCCAACATCTACAAGCAGCAGGACAACATGAACTTCACTGAGGAGAATGTTCCTGGTTGGTACACTCCGGAAGGCTACAACCGTCCAGGCCTGAGCGTGGGATGGGGTCAGCCGAGAGGCAACAACGAGATTGCTGAGGACTGTATGTTCCAGACATGGGGCAGCAGCTTCAGGGTCGAGCAGACCGTCTACAACGCTCCTGTCGGCGTCTACACGCTGAAGGTCGGCTTCGGCGAGCGTATGAATGATGACGAGGCCAACTTCGTTGACAGTTACATCTATGCCAAGACCTCCGACACCCTTGAGGGTGAGGACGGACAGATTGGCGAGTGCCCGGGAATCGGACAGTCCTTCCCCTATGCCAACGCTGTCATTGAGAACATCGTCGTCACCGACGGCATCATCACCTTCGGTGCAAACGGTGGTCCTTCATCTCACACCTTCGTCAATGACGTGAGACTGCTCATCGCAGCTCCCGCTCCGTATGTCGATTATGGACAGTTGTATCAAGACGCCTTCACCGACATCGATGGCAATGTCATCAAACCGGCCACCGTGCGTGCCGTGGAGTTGTATGACCTCAACGGACGCCGCCTTGTCACTGCCGGCAAGGGTGTCATGATTGTCAGGAAGTACATGAGCGACGGCACCATCAGGGTTGAGAAAGTCGTGAAGAAGTAACAGATTTGATGATGTGATGAAAATGTGACTTTTCATCTCAACACCCTTCAGGGCGGGTCATGGGATTCCATGGCCCGCCTTTTTGCTGGGGTTTATAGTCTTCATAGTTTTCCTAGTTTTCCTAGTCTTCCTAGTTTTCCTAGTCTTTCTAGTCTTCCTAGGGCATCCTAGGTATCCTTGGAAACGTTTTGAAACGAGATGAAAAGCCATTGAAACGTCCTCTCTTGGGTGTCTCAAGCTTTATGCCTACCTTTGCCGCCGAAAACGAGCCATTGCTCAGAACATAATCATCCTTTTTATCGAGAGGGTCACTCATAGAACAAATCATCCAAAAGCCATAACATGAACAACAGACTACCCCGCATCCTCCTCATGCTTTTCGTGGCATGGTGGAGCGTCCAGACAACGACGGCACAGTCACGTCGTCCCATCGATTCCAAGCACCCGCTCTGGCTTGTACACATCGATGTGTGGAACAAGGCCGACCCCCAGAAAATCATCGACCTCATCCCCGAAGACCTCAAGCCCTACGTTTGCATGAACCTCTCCCTTTCGTGCCAATACGACACAGAGAAGAATGTTTACAAGATGCCACAAAACGCCGTGCGCACCTATAAGTCGTGGGGCACCGTATGCCAGCAGAATGGCTTGTGGTTCACCTGTCAGCCCGCCAGCGGGGGACACACCCATATCCAGGACGACGACCTCGAGACTTTCGAGTATTTCTACAAACGTTATCCCAACTTCCTTGGATGGAACTATGCCGAGCAGTTCTGGGGGTTTGACGAACCCAACGACCGTAGTTCGAGTTCCCAGGCCTCCCGCATCGCACTTTTCGCCAAACTCGTCCCCATGGCCCACAAGTATGGCGGTTTCCTCACCATTTCCTTCTGTGGTAACATTTGGTCACACCCCCTCAACCCCATGGGGATGATGAAGCGCAACAAGGACTTGCTCGCCGCTTGCAAAGACTACCCGGATGCCATTCTCTGGCTCTACAAATACACCACCTCCTCCTGCTTTTACAATAACGAGAGTGTCACCTTCGGTCCCTTCTTCTCCGGACTCGCCAAAAACTATGGCGTGCGCTACGACAATTGCGGATGGAATGGCGCACTCGATGCATTGCTCGGTGATGGGCATGGCAAGAAATACCCCGTCGCCGCCGGCATCGGCACCGTGATGGAACAGACCGCCGTCAACGGTGGAACAGTGTGGGATGGACCGGAACTCATCTGGACCGAAGATTTCCAAAATCTCAACAACAGCACAGTGGAGGGCTACACCCGCCGCAACTGGGGCACCTTTCCGGGCTTCAGGAACGCTTGGATAGACATGTTCAGGAAGATCATCGACGGCACCATATACATCCCCACCCGTGAGGAAGTGGTGGAAAAGACGAAAATCGTTGTCATCAACGACGTCAACTCTGGCAATGACGAGCAGAAATATGCCACGTGGGGCAGTCTCTACGATGGCCTTTACAAACAGAACGACCCCTTCAACAGAGGCAACGGACAATGGATGGACAACTTCTGCTATTTCAAGAAGACAGGACGCTATGCCGCCATCCCCCTCGTCATCGGGCTTTACGACGACGTGGCCAACGCCGTGCCGGTCAAGGTGAAGAAGTCCAACTACACCTCCAGATGGGGAACGCAGTCGAAGAAGGTTGCTGATTTCAACGAGCAATACCCAGAAGTGAGCAAGGGAGACCTCTATGTCTCGCGCATGAAAAACCAATTGGTCACCTACACGCCCTACACCTATATGAATGCGAAGAAGACCGCTACAGGCGAGGTGCCACTGCTTTACAACACTTGCGACAGCCTCAAACTCACCTTGGGAAAACTCAGCAGTGGACTTGTCAGGGAATATGCCGACCACATCAATCTCTACCTCAACAACTACAGGAACGACACTACGGCACAGGTGCTCGACAAAATCGTGGTTACAGGAGTCACCTCGCAACCCTCATACAAGATGACAAAACGCATGCAAGCCACGGCAAGTGCTTCCGCCAACTTCGATGAGACCCAGGGCGTGTTCACCCTCGAGGTCAAGCACAACGGACCGGTGGATGTCACCGTCAATTGTTCGGGGGCTGCCTCTGACAAGAGCACCGATTTCCTCAACGATGCCGAGTTGTCCCTTGACCTGCCCAAGCAGCCAGAGGACTACAAGGGGGAAATCATCATCGAGGCAGAAGACATGGATTTCAAGAGCATCAAGAGTTGCGTCACCGACCCATACGGATGGTATCCCAACGTCAGGGGGCATTCTGGAAACGGTTTTGCCGACATGGGCACCAACACCTCCGGCTCACTCCGTCACCGCATCAACATCAAGCATCCGGGAGATTACAACATCGCCATACGATACACTTCCACGCAGCGTACGGGCAACCTTTCCGTCAAAGTGAACGGGACCGCTCAACCCGTGTCGTGCGTGAAGACCGCCACCAATCAATGGAGGAAGGCCATCCTCGCCGCCAACCTCGTGGAAGGAACCAATGAGTTGATCATCAACAACACCAGCGGCATCAACATGTACATCGACCAGGTGGTCTACACCCCGGCCGACGTGGAGAGCGAGCAATTTGCAGTGACCCTCAGGCAAGCCGAGCATGCCTATGTGGTGGCCGACGTCGACTCCGCCACAGAGGGGCAGACGGTGACTCTCACCGTGACACTCGATGAGGGATATGCCCTCCAAGGATGGAACGTGCTGCACGGAGATGTCATCATCAACGAGGACGGAACGTTCCTCATGCCCGATGACAATGTCACCATCCAGCCTGTGATTATCGACAAGAGCGCTGTCTACACCCTTGACTTCACCAACGTGCTTGCCGGAAATGTCCCGGAAGGATGGCGCATGGTGCAGGAAGACAATGCTGTGCATGAATATCCCAACAATTACGGTTCGGGGGCAAGGACTTTCTCCGGTTTCGCAGGATATCAGGGAAAGGCCCTCTACTGGCGTGTGAACAATTGTGAATATGGGCGGCAGAACGCATTCCCGCTCTTGCTTGAAGAGGGTGAATACAAACTCACCTTCGCCATGGCAGCATGGAAGGAGAAGCCCTCTTACAAGGCTCGCATCCTCAACTCCTCCAATGCAGTGATTGCCACTACGGAGGTGCTGGCAGCCACACCCAATGCCGACGGCAACTCTGCCGCCAACCTCGCCTCTGCGACCTTGTATGAACTGCCCTTCGAGGTGGCACAGAAAGGCAACTACGTCATCAGTTTCCTCAACAATGGGACAGGCTTTGATGAGTTCCTCCTTCTCGAATGCCGTGTCAACATGACAGGGGCCACGGGCATCCATGAGCATGAAATCACCACCATGCCCGCAGGCATTTACAGCATGCAGGGAGTCCGTCGCGAAAGTCTCCAGCGCGGAATCAACATCGTCGTCACGCCAGACGGGAAGACGAAGAAGATACTATATTGAGATAGGAGACAGGAACATGCTTGCAGGGATGTCGTCAAGAGTCATCTTTGCAAGCTTGGCAGACTTCAAACGTGCAAGGTCTGCACTCTCCGACTCACAACTTGGAAGATTGGAGATTGAAAAATGCATTTTTCAATCTCCAATCTTCATTTTTTTGTTTTTTTTTCGTATTTTCGCCCCCGAAGAAACCAAACGCACATGACAATGGACATACTCAACTATAAAAATCATCCCCAATGGATTTCCATCATCACCAGTGCCATATTGGCTGTCATCACCACGCTTATCATTGTGGTTTTCCTGCCGAAGAAAACCGAGGTCAATTACAGTTATGATTTGGGCAGGCCATGGACTCATGGCAAACTCATTGCGGAATTCAATTTCGAAATCTTCAAGTCACCACGAGCCATAGAGAAAGAGAGGGACTCATTGCTCAAGAGTTATCAGCCTTATTATCAGATGGACACCCTTGTGGTCAAGAAGGCTTTGGCTGATTTCGAGCGTGATGTCTCAAACGACACCACCACCGTCATGGCAAAATACAGTTCCATCTTGGAGCGACGCCTCCATTTCCTTTACGAAAAGGGCATCATGGAGGATGCCGACTACGACAAGCTCATACTCGACTCCATCAGTGCCATACATATTGTCAAAGACAAGTTCGAGTCACAAGAGGAGATGGCTGGCATCATACCGGTGAGGGTGGCCTACAATCGCTTGTTCGACGACGAGGAACTTAAGGACCACATCGACCAACTCAACAATTCCCACCTCTTGTTTTATGTGAGAGCCAACTTGAAAGACGATACCGAACGCAACAGCATAGCAAAGGACGAACTTCTGAAAAGTGTTGGTACCTCCATAGGGAAAATAACAAAGGATCAATTGATTATCGACCAAGGACAGCTTGTCGATGAAGAAAAGGCAGCGCAGATAGAGTCGTTGAAGGAAGAACTCAATAAAAAAAATGAGGCCAAGGGCGGAAAAACCCGCGGGGTCGGACAGACTATCTTCGTGGGCATTTTCATCCTGCTTTTCACTTGTTACCTGCATATTTACAGGAGAAGATTCTTCGTCAAGCCTCCCAACATCATCATGCTGTATGTGCTTATCGCCATCTTCCCCATCTGCATGTCGGAAATGGTCCAACATTCCACCGTCAGCATCTACATCCTTCCTTTTGCCATGGTGCCCGTCATCACACAGGTGTTCTTTGATTCACGAACGGCTTTCATCACGCTTGCCACATCCGTGTTCATCTCAGCCATCGCAGCCAACTACCAATATGATTTCATCATTATCGAGATGGCAGGGGGAATGGCGGCCATCTATGCCCTCAGCGACATGTCGAAACGTTCCGAACTGATGATAGCCACCGTGGTGGCGACGCTATGTTCCGCCCTTGTCTATTATGGCATCACGCTCTTCACCAGCAAATCCTATATCCCACAGCAATGGGGGATGTATGTCTATATTTTAATCAGCGGTGTGCTGCTGTTCCTTGCATACCCCCTTATGTACATCATAGAAAAAATGTTCAACTTCACCTCCAACATCACTCTCTTCGAACTCTCCGACACCAACCAGAAATTGCTGCGGATGCTGAGTGAAAAGGCGCCAGGCACCTTCGTCCATTCCACCACCGTGGGAAATCTCGCAGCCGAGGTGGCCAGAAGGATCAAGGCCAACGCCCTTCTTGTGAGGACCGGCGCCCTCTACCATGACATCGGGAAGATGGACAACGCAGTCTTCTTCACGGAAAACCAGGTGGGTGTCAACCCCCATGACAAACTCTCCGAAAAGGACCGTGAGAAGGAGAGCGCCCGCATCATCGTCAGCCATGTCACCAATGGCCTCAAGCTTGCAGAGAACGAAAACCTGCCTGATGTCATCACCGATTTCATACGCACCCACCATGGTACGGGTATGGCGAAATACTTTTACATCCAATATAAGAACAAGCACCCCGAGGAGGAGGTTGACCCCAAACCTTTCTCTTATCCCGGTCCCAATCCAGAGACGCGTGAACAGGCTATTCTCATGATGGCAGACACCGTGGAGGCAGCCACCAAGTCACTGGATTTTTATAGTGATGAGATCATCAGTAAGAAAGTCAACGAACTCATCGACGCACTTGTGAAGTCAGGGCGTTTCGAAGAGTGTCCCATCACCTTCCGCGACATCGCCATAGCAAAGCAAGTGCTCGCCGACAAACTCAAAAGCATCTATCATACACGTATCACTTATCCCAAACTCAACGAGGAGGAAAACGCTGAGAAAATAGAGGATAGATGAGAGACATGGGAACGATGGGTGATATGGGAGCCATGAGAATAGAAAGATATGCACATTTTTGGTTGGTTCGCATTATTTCACTATTTTTGCACAGCATTAAATCGGTAAGATGAAACTACCTCGCATTTTTCGCTGGAAAAGTTCGATAGCAGTACGTCTGACATGGCGGGTTGTCGGCACGATGCTCTTGATATTCACCCTTGTGTCCACCTTGGTCCTCTTGATGGTCTGGGGCATAGGGATGGCATTGCTTTCCGGTCTTTTCTGGACAGCGATGAATGTGTCGAATGAGAAAATCAACAATGCTCTCTCGGTGGTGGAGACAGCAGTGTCCAACAACACCTCTGAAGCGATAGAAAGCATCGGGGTGGCAGGTCGCAAGTATTTCGCCACGGAACATTTCCTGGAGTTGAATCCCAGCATCATAGGGGCCGCCCTTGCACTCAACCCTGAATACGAACCTATGAAAGGGCGGCAATTCGCCACCTATTCCTATCGTGACTCATCCGGCATCAAGAGCAAGATGCTCGATGGCAAGGAATATGACTATTTGCACAAGGAATGGTATGTGGAACCCATCGATAGCGGGAAAGGTGTTTGGTCTGAACCCTACATCGACAAGGGTGGGATGATGGTGATCACTTACTCGATGCCGTTGAAAAACCTCAAGGAACAGAAATTTGCCGTGCAGACTGCCGACATCTCACTCGACAGGATTGCCCATATGGCTCAAGAACTTGACAGCTTGAACAATCGGGATTTCTATCCGTGGAATGACCTCAACGGGAGATTGCATACCCGCAGTTTCATCGTCACCAAGAAAGGCACCTTTGTCGTGAACCCCGACAAGAAGACGGATTTGAAAGAGACCATTCACGACTTCTTCAAGAAAACACCTTCGCCCACCGACGACGGCATTGCCGATGAAATCCTTAGCGGGAAAAAATCCTTGGCCCTCATCCGTGATGAAACAGGCAATATGATGATGGTCTCCTATTCGCCCCTCAAACGTCAAGGTTGGTCGATGGGCATTATAGTGCCTTTGAGCGATATCTTGCAACCCGTCAACTTCTTTGCCAAGCTCTTGGGCGTCATCATACTCTTGGGCATCCTCGTTGTTGCCTTGGTTTGCAGCAGGGCCATCCATCGAGTCACCAAGCCGTTGTCACGGTTCGCCGACTCCGCCGATGAGATAGCCAAGGGCAACATCCAAGCCGAACTGCCTGTCATCAAGACCAAGGACGAGATGCTTCGCTTGCATGAATCTTTCGCCATGATGCAAAAGTCGCTCGTAGGACAGATGGAGCAAATCAAGACGGTGAACGAGGAGAAGGGACGCATGGAAGGCGAGTTGCATATCGCCCGCAACATCCAGATGTCGATGATACCAAAGACGTATCCAGCCTTCCCCGGTCGCACCGACATCGATGTCTTCGCGCAAATGACCCCAGCAAGGGAGGTCGGAGGCGATCTCTACGATTACCACATTCGCGATGAGAAGTTGTTCTTCTGCATCGGCGACGTCTCGGGCAAGGGCATCCCCGCCTCGCTCGTCATGGCAGTCACCAGGGCGTTGTTCCGCTCCTTGTCAGCCCATGAGAGCAATCCAGGCAAGATAGTCGGTGGCATCAACAACCAACTGTCGGAAGATAACGACTCCGACATGTTTGTCACCTTGTTCCTTGGTGTGCTCGACCTGCCGACAGGCCGTCTGCGCTACAGCAATGCCGGGCATAACGCCCCGATGTTGGTCGGCAAAGCCGGGATTGAGGTGCTGCCCTGTGACTCCAACTTGCCCGTGGGCATCATCAAAGGACAGAAGTTCACCACCGAGGAGATGGTTTTGGAGCCCCATACCATCATCTTCCTTTATACCGACGGCCTGACAGAGGCCGAAAATGCCAGCCATATGCAATTCCAAGAGGAGCGGGTCTCCAAGATAGCACAAAAGGCTGAACGACATCCACAAATGCTAATAAGACAAATGATGAATGAAGTGAACCATTTTGTTGGTGATGCCGAACAGAGTGACGACCTGACCCTGCTCGCCATCGAATATGCCAAGCAGGGCGGTCAGGAACAAGCAGGGCAAATACAACGCAGCATCACCCTCCCCAACAATGTCGATGAGGTGCCGCTTTTGGCAGAATTTGTCGAGGGGGTCTGCGAGGAAGCAGGCATCGACATGAGCACGACCATGAGTTTGAACCTCGCCATTGAAGAGGCCGTCGTCAACGTGATGAGCTACGCATATCCCACCAATACGACGGGCAAGATCCTCATCGAAGCCATCTTCTGCAACCAACAGCTACGATTCGTCATCATCGACAACGGCAAGCCTTTCGATCCGACCTCCATGGATGAAATCGACACGACGCTGTCTGTGGAAGACCGTGACATCGGAGGCCTGGGCATTCATCTGGTCCGCCAGATCATGGACAGCATCAACTACGAGCGCATCGATGGCAAGAACGTCCTGACACTAACCAAGAAAATCGAATTCCAATAAGATGACCGACATCATACTTTCCAGTTTCATCAGTCTTTTCGCTCTTTTCGGAAAAGAGGAACAGGTGGACGAGGCACCTGCCAAGCAGATGCTCTCGAGTTATCTTCGCCGGCATTTCGGCATCCGCAACATCGACCTGTACTTGAACCTCTACAGCGACATGCGCATGGCTTACGAGATGACCGACGACCTCGATAGCGAGGAAACCGTCGCCTCCATCTGTTCCGCCCTTCACGGCAAGATACGCCCCAGCGAGGAGGCTTTGTTGTTGTTGAGATTGATGGAATTCTGCAGCGATGACGGTTTGCAAGCCAACACCCTGTTCAGCACGCTGGCAAGGCAGTTCCACATCACAGACGAGCAATACAACGATTTCACCGACTATGTGTACAATCGTGAGTCGGCATGGGTCAAGTTGCATCACATGGAGGGATTTGACGGGACCCTGAAAACTTTGCTTGAGCGTCAGACCGGCCTGCTCATCTTCACCTATCTGGGCAGCGACACGGTGAATCTTAACGATGTCCCCGTCCTTGCCGGCACCTACCAGGTGTGGCAGCAGAGCAGCGTGCTGAAAAGTGCCAGTGGGAAGCCGGTGTATTATTCCTCCATCATAGGCTCATATGAGAATGACGGTTCCTCGACCCAGCAAGTGGAGTTCTGCGGGCGCGATATCAATTTCCGCTTCCCCAACAGCGACAATGGCATGCACAACCTGAGTTTCACGTTGAGAAACGGAGAGATGCTGGCCATCATGGGCGGTTCCGGAACAGGTAAGACCACACTTCTCTCCCTGTTGAACGGCAGTCTTAAACCGCAGGAAGGCAGCATCACCATTAACGGACACGACATCTCCGAACCTGCGGCGAAGGCCTTGATCGGCTACGTGCCGCAGGATGACCTGCTCATCGAGGAACTCACGGTGTATCAAAACCTTTGGTTCACCGCGAAGTTATGTTTCGAAGGGTTGTCCGACCAGGATATCGACGCCCGTGTGGTGAAGACCTTGAAAGATTTGGGACTGTATGCCTCCAAAGACTTGAAAGTAGGTTCCGCCATCAACAAGACCATTTCCGGCGGGCAACGCAAGCGCTTGAACATCGCCTTGGAGCTGATTCGCGAGCCTGCGGTGCTCTTTCTCGACGAACCCACCTCCGGATTGTCTTCAGCGGATACGGAGAGGGTCATCCTGCTCCTGAAGGAACAGACTCTGAAGGGAAAACTCATCATCGTCAACATCCACCAGCCTTCAAGCGATGTGTACAAACTCTTCGACCGTTTGTGGCTGCTCGACAAAGGCGGCTATCCGGTTTTTGACGGCAACCCCATCGACGCCATCACCTACTTCAAAGAGGCCGCCAACTATGCCGATGCAGAGACCAGCGCCTGCCCCACCTGCGGCAATGTCAACCCGGAGGTTGTACTCAACATCATTGATGAGAAAGCGCTCAGCAACACGGGGGAGCCATCCGACGAGCGTAAGCAGACTCCCCAGGATTGGCATGAGTTGTATCTGAGCCACAGAGGGGGGATGGCAACTCCGGCTGTGAGCGACGTGCCGCCTTCAGACCAAAGGAAGCCCGGAGCTCTTAAGCAGTTCCTTATCTTCCTCCAACGCAACATCAAGACCAAGGCCACCAACGTGCAGTATCTCTGCATCACCGCGGCTGTGGCACCCCTTCTTGCTGTCATCTGCGCATTGCTCACCCGCTTCTCTCCACCGGAGGGATACTCGGTGATGGACAACAAGAACCTGGTGAGTTATTTCTTCATGGCTGTCATCGTGGCCACCTTCATTGGCATGAGCGGCAGCGCAGAGGAAATCATCAAGGACCGCGCTCTGCTGAAGCGGGAACGTTTCCTCAACCTCTCCTATGGAAGCTACATCTGGTCGAAAATCGTTTTCATGGCCGGGGTGTCGCTCATACAGACCCTGCTCTTCATCCTGGTGGGAAACACCATCATGGGGTTGGGGCTCTTCTGGCAGTGGTGGCTCATCCTTTTCGTCACTGCCTTCCTGGCCAACCTGACCGGCTTGTTGCTCTCGCAATGTCTTAACTCCGTGGTGGCCATCTACATCTGCATCCCCTTGCTGCTCATTCCCCAGATTCTGCTCTGTGGACTGGTCGTGAGTTTCACCGACCTGACACCAAAGAGTAAGACAGGCAATGTGCCGCTGGTGGGCGATCTCATTCCTTCACGATGGTCATATGAGGCATTGGCAGTCACGTCTTTCACCGACAATGCCTACGAGTCCATGTTCTTTGAGAGCGACCGGGAAAAATATGAGACGCAATATTACAATTTGGGATACCTTTACGAACTGCAGTCACAGTTGGAGACGATGAACAGCGAAGAGAAAAACGGCAAGACCGTCGACCCTTCGCACATGGAGGTCATCAAAACCAACCTGCCCTTGGTGACGGAGTATTGCGGCATGCAACCTTACCAAGGCGACTACTCCTATGCATCTCTGAAGGAATACATGGCAGAGGCGGAGGGCATCCTTGCCAAACGCAGCAACCAGACGGTTCTACTGGCTGATGCACAGGTGTCAAGTTTCATCCGCGAGCATGGCAAGGAAGCATTGATGCGGTTGAAGCGTGACAATTACAACCTGAACCTGGAGGACTGTGTCGTCGGTGCCAACGAGCAACGTATACTCGATGTGGTGGACGGGCACATCGTACCTCGCTCCGGACAGATTTTCCTCACCCCCCACAGTAGCAACGGTCGTGCGCCTTTCTACAGCAGTGTGAAAATCATTGGACCATGGCATGTGAAGACCTTGTGGTTCAACATAGCCATCCTGCTGCTGATGTGTGTCATCATGACATCCCTTCTTTTGACGGATTTTCCTGGAAAATATGTCAGAAAGGAGGTTCAATGAGTGAAAAGCAACAAAAAGATGAAGTAAAATTGATAAAAGAGGATGGAATTTGATGTATTTCTCAAAACTTTTATCTATTTTTGCATCGGAGTAGCCGATGGCCTTCAGGAAAAGTCGGTCCCATTGATTCGAAAATTCAAATCAAGAACTTATAAATCAATTATTTAAACCTAAAAGCAATGAAGAAATTAACGTTATTAGCTATTGCATTCGTAGCTTTCGCCTTGGTAGCATGCAAAGGCAGCAAGGACCCCAAAGCCGAGGAGAAAACCGAGCCAAAGAGTTTTGAACAAGAGCAAGTAGAAGCCAAGATCAAGCAGGAGGTGGACAGCATCGCCGCCCTGGTTGGCAAACTCAAGCAATTCCCCTTCGTACAGGAAGGCACCAAGTTCGAGTTGACCAAGGAAGAGAAGCAAGTGCAGCCTGATTACCTTCTCGATGCAGCAGTGGCAGAACAAGCTCAAACACTGGCAGAGAAATACCGCATCCTGAGCGCTCTTAGCGTGGACAAGAAAATCGCCGCCCTCTATGACATGCCTGTCGATGCTTATGACAAAGCCATCGCCAAACTGTCTGCCGATATCGATGATCCTTCCTTCAAGGTGATCGACCAGGCCAATTCTCTTTTCGAGACCACCGACACTCTGTATAAGACCATGGAGCAGAATGGCCGCATCAACCAGTTCTGGCAGCTCGCTTCAGCCGGTCTTGTGGAGCAGCTCTTCGTCATGAACAAGAATGCCGAGAAGTTCCTCACCGTATTCGACGACCAGGCCGCATCTGACGTGACCTATCGCATCGTCTTGGTGCTTGACGCTCTGGACCGCCTCACACAATACGACCCCGAGGTGAAGCCCGTCGCCGAAGCTCTTGTTCCTTTGAAGGAACTCAACGCCACCTCTGTGAAAGAATTTAAAGACCAACTTGCCAAGGCCAGCGACAAAATCGATGCTGCACGCAAGGCTTTGATCAAGTAATTCCCATTCACCTTACCCCTAAAGACATACCCTCCGGTCGGAGGGTATGTCATCAATAAGCAAGTACTATGACTTTGGACATCAAAGAACATCAAGGAGGCTTGACCGCCACCATCACAGGGCGGTTGGACACCCCGTCTGCCGTCAAGGCCCAGCAGGAAATAACCCCCTTGCTGGAGAATGCCGACAAGGAAATCATCCTTGACTGCGAAAAGCTGGAATATATCAGTAGTTCCGGCCTTCGTCTGTTCCTCTCCATCCGGAAGGAGACTGCAGCCAAGGGGGGCAAGGTGATCGTCGAGCACATCAACGATGACATCAAGAAGGTATTCACGATGACAGGTTTCATCAAATTGTTTGATGTGCGCTGACATTCGAGTTCTTGCACCTTTGCAAATCCATCACGACATCAACCATTTATTACTTTACAAAAACAACACATAAGTTATGGCATTTTTGACAAACGAGAAATTGACAATCGTCGGCGCAGCCGGCATGATTGGCTCCAACATGGTTCAGACCGCCCTTATGATGGGCTTGACCAACGACATCTGCCTTTACGACGTCTTCTCTCCCGAAGGAGTGGCAGAAGAGATGCGGCAGAGCGGCTTTGGCAATGTGACCATCACCGCCACCACCGATGCCGCAGAGGCATTCACCAACGCCAAATACATCATCTCCAGTGGTGGCGCACCCCGCAAGGAAGGAATGACTCGTGAGGACCTTCTCGCCGGCAACTGCAAGATTGCCGAGGAACTGGGTTGCAACATCAAGAAATACTGCCCTGACGTGAAGCATGTCGTCATCATCTTCAACCCCGCCGACCTCACCGGTCTGGTGACATTGCTCTATTCCGGTTTGAAACCCGGCCAGGTGACCACCCTCGCCGGCCTTGACACCACACGCCTTTTGTCGGCTCTGGCTAAGAAGTTCAACGTGATGCAGGATGAGATCACCGGATGCGCCACCTATGGAGGCCACGGCGAGCAGATGGCCGTCTTTGGCAGCCACGTGGAGATTGCAGGCCGCAAGCTCATCGACATCATCGGCACCGATGAATTCCCCGAGGCTGAATGGGAGCAGATGAAGAAGGATGTGACCCAAGGTGGTGCGCAAATCATCAAGTTGCGTGGACGCTCGTCATTCCAAAGCCCCTCCTACCTGTCCGTGGAGATGATTCGCGCCGCCATGGGTGGAGAGCCTTTCCGCTTCCCCGTAGGTACCTATGTGAAGACCGACAAGTATGACCATATCATGATGGCCATGAAGACTTGCCTCACACCAGAGGGAGCCAAGTTTGAAGTGCCAGAAGGCACTCCTGAGGAGAACGCCAAACTCGACGCTTCATACGAGCACCTCTGCAAGATGCGCGACGAATTGGTCACTCTTAACATTGTTCCTCCCATTGACGAGTGGAACAAGATCAACCCGAACTTGTAATCGTCAATAGTATAGATGCGAGGGGGGGCAAGTCATTGCTCCCCTCGTTTCATTGTATGATATCGTTCATACTTGATGTTATTTTACTTTGTATTTTATCATTCATAGTTCACATGAAAGCAAATGTATTGACCCTTGCATTGGTGATGATTGCATTCACAGCCAATGCCCAGCAGAAAGCGAAGACGTTTTCCATTACACCGAAGGTAGGTATTACAGCAAGTAGCTTTTCAGGGAATATGCCGGCAAGTATCTCATACGCCATTATTCCGGATGATAATCATATAACGGAGGGTATGCTCCAACCAGTCGACCAAAGTAAGTATCCACGGATTGGAGTCATGTCTTTCGGCGACATCAAGAACAAAGTGGGCTTCACCATAGGCGCGGAAGGGCAATACCAATTTACATCTGTTGTCGGTCTCTCCTTTGGTGCCTTCTATACACAAGAGGGAGCAGCCTACAACACAAAGGGTTATTCCTCGGATTTCAACGATGTGAAAGTCAACATCAAAGATGATTTGAAAATCAATCTCAACTGCATCACCTTGCCTGTTCTGGCCAATGTATATGTGTGGAAAGGACTTGCCCTCAAAGCTGGCTTGCAACCAGAATTTGCCATTGGGAAAAAGCTCAAGGGCGATGTTACAGTAGAGTATGAGGGACAGACATTTCATGGCGTGTCGGCAGATGCCGACATCAAGTCATTCTCCCTTTCCCTTCCCATAGGCATAAGTTATGAATATAAAAATTTTGTGACCGATATCAGATACTCTATGGGCTTGACCGACCTGCATAAAAGCAGAGATTCAGGATTTGAAGGACACACCTCTGGCCACAACCGTGTGCTGTCATTCACACTTGGATACAAGTTCCCGTGAATCAGAAGGGGGACATTGGCGAGCTGGTGTCGTCGCCAGCGAATGTCGCTTCTCTTCCATGGCGACTAACGATACACAATAAAACGACCGACGGCTGTCAGCCATCGGTCGTTGTTTTTAGGTGGGGCACAGGACATGTGCCGTATATGTTGTTGTAATTCTCAGTTCACTGCTGCCTTGATCGTCCGTGAAGATGTCTTGTGGGCATCGTAGGTCACGGTCATCATGTTGGTGCGTGGGTTTCATTTGACCTCCTTCACGCCATGGATGGCTTCCACCTTCGCCACGATGTTCTTCTTCTTGGAGGCCTTGTGGCTGACCTTGAAGGAAATCACCTCGATGGCTGCGGCATGGTGGTCATGTTTTTTGTACGTTTTCTTGTCTACATTCTTGCCGGGCTTGCGGTCCGTCATCTCCTTTTTGACAGGCTTGGTGTTTCTATCCACGTTGTTTCCTGCAAAAACCGGGGCTGTTGTGATGACCATGATCATCATGGCTACGATCACTTTATACATTGTCTTCATAATTGTTTCCTTTCCTTATTTTAAGTTGTACTTATGTTTCTTTAAACAGATTTATCTCTGATTTCTGATGCAAATGTAAGCACATTTCCATGACCTGCAAAGAGAAGATTCCTACAATTAATATGACTTTTCCCTATTTTGTATGGGGAAATCCCGAAGCATGGCTCCATTATTCCAAAATTTTGACTAATTTTGCAATCATATCTCAGACCTCGGCAGAGTATAACATAATCAACAATAATAGAGACCATTGTTTTTCATTGAACTCACTTTATTAAATTTTCAAATACATATGAAACAGGAAGACATAAATAGATTAAGGGAACTGTTAGACGGTTATGCCGAGGAGCATGCCCCCGAACACATGCGCCACTTTGCCGATGACGTATCTTTTCAGGACCTGATTATACATCCCATCATGCTTTGTCGCGTGGTATCACAATTCGATGAGCGACATTGTCTGTCGGTCAGCAAGCC
Organism: Prevotella sp.; assembly: GCA_017619375.1. Taxonomy (GTDB): domain Bacteria; phylum Bacteroidota; class Bacteroidia; order Bacteroidales; family Bacteroidaceae; genus Prevotella. The sequence goes on from JAFZSL010000002.1 coordinate 103,079, forward strand.
ATATAAGGGTGAAAAGGTGGATGCCCAGACTGTCCGTTCGGTCAATGTATGGGATTATAAGATGCTTGATGTCGGCGATGAATGGGTGGTAAACGAAGATAATGGGGTTGTGTCGGGTTCCCATCATCTGGAGGGTTGTGTCAAATGTCAAGGAAAAGGCCGCCTGATTTGTCCTACCTGTAAAGGAAAGGTGAAAGTAACCTGTGGCTGCAACCACGGTCGTACGAAGTGCAGCACCTGTGGCGGCACCGGTAAAGTGAGTTGCAGTCATTGCGATGGTGGCCATGTAGAATGCACCAGTTGCCATGGAACCGGTAAGACAAGCGAGTCCTGCCAACATTGCAATGGTCGTGGCTTTGTGACAAAATCGAGAAGGGTCGAAGAGTCCTATAATCATCCTATCGGCGGTTTAAAAACCGAGGTGAGATACCGACAGGTGACAAAGTATTATGATGAGCAATGCCCCGTTTGTCATGGAAAAAGAACTACGAATACGGGTCAGTGCCGCAAGTGTGGAGGCAGAGGCCATACGGATTGTACCTACTGTGGTGGCTCGGGCAAGCTGACCTGTTCGACTTGTGGAGGTAAGGGGAATGTAGAATGCCCTATCTGTCGTGGAACAGGCCTCAAGTTCTGTCAAACATGCTATGATCAGTCACCAAGAGGGACGGTGGCTTGTAAAGATTGTGCTGGTTCGGGCAAGTTGCTCCATTATCTCAGAATCTCTCAGTCACTCTACTACGATGATGAAGAGCAGATTGTCTGCCACGACGATTTTTTCGATACGAAAGTGGCTCATTTGTCTTGGCAAGAGGAGGCCGACAATGAGGAGTTGTTTGGCATAGTGGCAGATGTCTTGGGTGGCGACATCTATCCCGACGATGTCGATGTTAATGAGGCACTGAACCGGATGGCTGAGCAACAGGCCCAGCACGCCAATCCCAACAAACGGCTATTAAAACAAGGAGCATGGGTCACATGTTACTATGCTCAGGAAGTCTGCTATCAGTATAAGGGGAAGGACTATAACGGCATCATTCTTGGCGATCATCTATATTTGGAGGTATCGCCGGTTACTGATTACATTGAGAATGTTGCCGAGGAGAGCGAGAGGAAAATCAGCAGACAGGGTTCGGCAGCAGCCTTGAAGGATATAGAGGAAGCCATGCAACTGGAAACCGGCGACCAAGAGAAGCTTGAGCTTTTGTGGTATGAAGCAAAGGATCGTCTGGAAAAAAAGGTGAAGTTGGGTGAGAATCTCTTCTTCTGGCCATCATTACTCTTTCTGGCTCCATTGGTATATAAGTTCTATGCTGTCGTCAATCCTGTCATAGGTTACGCAAGTATCGTCAAAGACCCGTCGTGGAGAGGCCACGACCTGTTGCCCATTACCCAGGCCGTCATTTTTGTTGTCCTCTACGGTTTTGTCGCATTCGTCATCCGTATCATGTCCAAATATAATTCTACCTATGGCAGTCGCGATGTCAACTATGTTTTGGCAGGCATGGGACGCATGGTACTGGCAGCCGTAGGTGCGTTTGCCGTCTTGGTGCTACTCAATTACCTGGGGCTTAGTTGGCTGACGACTTGGATTGCCGTCATTATCAACCACCTTCTGAAAGCCATTATATAGACATTCATTGCATTGACCCTTTTCATTCGCACTATGAGACATCATCTTCCAACCGCTCAAATATAGCGGGGTAAGAGCAAAGATTCTCTGATATACTTAAGAGAGCACCCTGGAACTATAGTATTTCTCTTGCAATCCACGCACATGCCTCTGCATCGGCAAGAGCGTGGTGATGATGTGCCAAATGGTAGCCACAGGCGGCAGCCACGGTATGAAGTTGGTGGTTTCCCAGATAGGGGAATGCTCGCCGTGAGACCCGGAGCGTGTCGTAGAACTCATAGTCGGGATAATCCATCTGATAGACACGGAACACCGCTTTCAGGCAACCTTCGTCGAAGGGTTTGTTGTGGGCGACAAGCGGAAGGCCTTCAATCAGCGGCTCGATTTTCGCCCATACCTTAGGGAACACAGGGGCTTCCTCTGTGTCTTCGCGTGTCAAACCATGCACCCGCGAACACCAGTAGTTGTAATAGTTGGGTTCCGGTTGGATGAGAGAATAGAATGAATCTACAATCTCATAATCACGAACAATGACAATGCCCACGGAGCAAACCGAACTGCGCTCATTGTTGGCTGTCTCAAAGTCTATTGCAGCAAAATCTCTCATTGTTCAACCATATATGAAACCTCATGCTGCAAAGTTACAAAATAGTTATGCAAAAACAAGGCTTTTCGAAAAAGTTGATTGTTTTTATTCTCTTATCCTTTTTTTTCACTACATTTGCAAATGTATAGATAATAATACGACATCACCCCGTAACCCTTGAACATGCAAATCATCAAGAACCAGTCCTTTGGAGGCGAGCGCCCTCTTTTCGAGTCCCACGGTCTCCGGTTGGAGCACGTCACCATCACCGATGGGGAGTCAGGCATCAAGGAATGCAGCGACATCGAGTGCGACCACTGCCGTTTCGAGGGCAAATACCCCTTGTGGCATGTCGACCGCAGCATCATCACCCATTGCTATTTCGCCCCTGGCTCCCGTTCCGCCATCTGGTACTCCAACGACATGGTGATGTCCGACTGCGTCATCGACGGTCCCAAATTCTTCCGTGAAATGCGCCAACTCGAACTGCGTGATGTGGTTATCAACGATGCCGACGAGACGTTCTGGAACATCGATGGGTTGGTGCTCCGCAACGTGAAGCTCCACGAAGGCACCTATCCCTTCATGGGGAGCCGCCACATCCGCATAGACCACCTTGAGAGCGACAGCAAATACGTGTTCCAATATGTGAAGGACGTGGAAATCCACGACGCCCACATCGTCACGAAAGATGCCTTCTGGGAAGTGGAGGATGTCACCATCTACGACTCTTTCCTCGATGGGGAATATCTGGGATGGCACTCCAAGAATCTTCGCTTGGTGAACTGCCATATCGGCGGCGAGCAACCCTTGTGCTACGCCCATGACCTGGTTTTGGAAAACTGCACCTTCGACCCGGCTTGCGACCGCGCCTTCGAATATTCCACCGTCCGCGCCGATATCCGCGGACATATAGAAAGCGTGAAGAACCCCGCCAGTGGCATTATCATCGCCGACAGCATCGGCGAGGTCATCCTCGACGAGAACATCAAGGGGCCCGCCGACTGCAAAATCATCATCAGAAACTCCTGAACCATGCGACACGATTTCGACATACCCGTCGACCGCCGGGGAAGCGGTTGTGTGAAATGGGACTGCGAGGAGGCCCGTGACGCCATCCCCATGTGGGTGGCCGACATGGACTTCCGCGTGGCGCAACCCATCATCGACGCCCTGCACCAGCGTGTGGAGCACGGCGTATTCGGCTACACGCAAGTGTCGGATGCCTATTACGAGGCTGTCATCTCTTGGTTCCAACGCCGGCACGGTTGGAGCATCAGCCGTGAGTGGATGCTCTACACCTCAGGCGTTGTTCCCGCACTCTCCGCCACCATCAAGGCTCTCACCAGCCCCGGCGACAAGGTGCTGTTGCAGACACCTGTCTACAACTGTTTCTTCTCCTCCGTTCGCAACAACGACTGTGTGCTGGTGGAGAACCCACTCATTTATGAAGACGACACCTACCACATCGACTTCGACGACCTTGAACGGAAAGCCGCCGACCCCAAGGTCAAACTCCTCGTCTTCTGCAACCCCCACAACCCCGCCGGACGACTCTGGACGGCAGAAGAGATGGAACGTGTGAACGACATCTGCCTGCGTAACGGTGTGAAGGTGGTGGCCGACGAGATACATTGCGAACTGGTGATGCCTGGCTATCGCTATACTCCTTTCGCCTCCGTCTCCAAAGCCTGCCAGGACAACTCCGTCGTCCTCAACTCACCCTCGAAGTCGTTCAACACGGCGGGGTTGCAAATCGCCAACATCATCAGCAACGATGAAGTGATACGCCAACGCATAGACCGAGCCATCAACGTCAACGAGGTATGTGACGTCAACCCCTTCGGTGTGGTGGCCACCATCGCCGCCTACAACCAATGCGAATATTGGATAGACCAACTCTGCACCTACTTGTACGAAAACTACCTCGTTCTCAAGGAACACATCGCACGCCACCTACCACAGGCACGAGTGACACGCTTGGAAGGCACCTACCTCGTCTGGCTCGACATCCGTGCTTTGGGCATCACCTCCGACGAGTTCACCCGCCGTCTTCTGGAAAAAGGAAAGGTGTTGGTCAACAGCGGCACGATGTATGGTGAAAAGGCCGGCGAGGGTTTCATCCGCATCAACATCGCTTGTCCGCGACAACAATTGCTACAAGCCCTTAAACAATTAATAATTAATAATTAATAATTATGATTAAGCAGAATGTCGTCATTGATAAGGGTAAGGCATTTGCTATTCGGATAATCCGAATGTACCAATGGCTATCTAAGGAAAAGCGAGAGTTTGTGTTGAGTAAACAGTGCCTGAGAAGTGGAACCAGCATTGGGGCTAATCTATATGAAGGGGTGAGTGGTCAAAGTACAGCCGATTTCATCGCTCGACTCCACATCGCACTTAAAGAAGCAAATGAAACCACTTATTGGCTGGAATTGATGAAAGAAACAGATTACATCACTCCTGAAATGTATGAAAGCATCAATACCGACTGCGTAGAGTTAATAAAACTCATCACCTCCATCATCATAACAACGAAACAAAACAACAATTATAAATAGTAAATTATTAATTTTTAATTGTTAATTATTAATTATTTAAATGGCACTTATCAAATCAGTAAAAGGTCTGACTCCGAAATGGGGCAAGGACTGTTATTTCAGTGAAAACGCCACCATTGTGGGCGAAGTGGAGATGGGCGACGAATGCTCCATCTGGTTCAATGCCGTTGTCCGTGGCGACGTGGCCTACATCCATATGGGCAACCGTGTGAACGTGCAGGATGGCGCATGCGTACACGTCACCTACGAGATCGGCCCCACCATCATCGAAGACGATGTTTCAATCGGCCACAACGCCACCGTCCATGCCTGCACCATCAAGCGCGGCGCCCTCATCGGCATGGGCGCCACCGTCCTCGACAACGCCGTGGTGGGTGAAGGTGCCATCGTGGCTGCCGGAGCCCTCGTGCTGCAAGGCACGCAAATCGGTCCCCACGAGATTTGGGGCGGCGTGCCGGCGAAGTTCATCAAGAAGACCCGCCCCGACCAGGCGGAGAGTTTCGCCGCCCATTACGTGGGTTACTCCAAATGGTATCTTGAAGAAGACAAAAAAGAGTAACATCGGCGACATCCATGTCCACACTGAAGGAGAAGACGGCAAAGGGCCTCTTATGGGGAGGTTTGAGCAACGGCTTGCAGCAGTTGCTCAACCTTGTCATCGGCATCTTTCTGGCTCGTAGGCTCTCGGAGGACGACTACGGCATGGTGGGCATGGTGACCATCTTCACCGCCTTGGGGGCGTGCTTGCAAGAGGGTGGCTTCATTTCCGCGCTGAACAAACGGAAGGATGCCACCCATCGTGACTTCAATGCAGTCTTTTATACCAGCGTGGCCATCGGCCTGGCGTTCTACACTATCCTCTTCTTCTGCGCCCCTCTTATCTCACGATTTTATGGTGTTCCCGAACTCACCCCTCTGACCCGCTATGTCACGCTGAGTTTTGTCATTTCCAGTTTCTCCACTGCGCCAAGGGCGTGGCTCTTCCGCAACATGATGGTGCGTGAGACCTCTCTGATGACCCTCATCGCCCTTGCCATATCTGGCATCGTGGCCATCGCCATGGCCTATGGCGGAATGGCCTATTGGGGTATCGCCACTCAGAACATCGTCTATATCACCATCCTGACCTTTCTGAGCTTTTATTTCTCCAAGTGGCGCCCCACCAAACCGGAAGACTTCACCCCTGTGCGGGAGATGATAGGTTTCAGTAGCCGACTCATCATCACCAACGTGTTCACCATCATCAACAATAACCTTTTCTCCGTCATCCTGGGTAAACTCTACACCACACGCGACGTGGGCAACTATACACAGGCGAACAAATGGAACACCATGGGGTCGTCGCTCATCTCGAACATCATCTACGGTGTGGCACAACCCGTATTCACCCGGGTGGAAGACGACCGCGAGCGACAGAAGGCCGTGTTACGCAAGATGCTGCGTTTCACCGCCCTGGTCACCTTCCCCTTGATGCTCGGCCTCTCGTTGGTGGCGAAGGAGTTCATCGTCATCCTCATCAAGGAGAAATGGCTTGACAGTGCGGGAATCCTGCAGATGCTCTGTCTGGCAGGAGCCTTCTTTCCCATCTGCACCCTCCTCTCTCATCTCGTCATCAGCCGTGGCCATTCGGGAGCCTACATGTGGGCGACCATCGGCCAATGTCTGGCGGGACTGGCCGTGGCATTGTCGCTGTCGTCTTTCGGCATCCAGGTAATGATTGGGGCATACGTGGCAGTAGGCATACTATGGACCGGAGTATGGCTGTGGTTGGTTCATCGGGAGACGGGGCTGACGCTGATGGAATTCCTGAGAGATATCTCGCCCTACCTGCTGCTCGCCGCCTTGTTGTGCGTGGGCGCACATTTTGCTGCCAGAGGCATCGACAACATCTATCTGCGTTTCCTGGCGAAGGTGCTCCTGGTGGCAGTGCCTTACATTGGTGTTCTCTGGCTGTTGGGCAGCACCATCCTCCATGAAAGCATCAAATACCTGCTTGGGAGATTGAAAATTGAAGATTGAAGATTGAAAATTGAAGATTGAAGATTGAAGATTGAAAATTGAAGATTGAAGATTGAAGATTGAAGATTGAAAATTGACCTTAAGCAAGCTTGGAGATTTGAAATAGGGCCTTCCTATAACGTCCTACAGCTTCCTATATCTTCCTAAAACGTCCTATAGTAAAAAAATCTTATCTGTTAATAATATATAAAGGAGAACCTTGTTTTGTGGAAATTTAGAACAATAATGTTACCTTTGCAAACAATTTCATATCTGGGTATATTTAAAAATCGTAAAATGGGTAAAATTAGAATGTATTTGATGGCCATGGCCATCTTGGTTTCAGGAACAACATTTGCTGGCGGCATATTGACGAACACCAACCAAAGTGTGAGTTTTCTTCGCAATCCCGCTCACGACGCATACATAGGTATCGATGGCATATACACCAATCCCGCAGGCGTCATCTTCCTCGGTGATGGTTTCCATATTGGTTTCAACTGGCAATATGCCCGTCAGACACGTACCATCACAACCTTTAACCCCGACTTTGCGCTGGGGTTGAGAAACAATGGCAATACGACAAAAGAATTTGAGGGTATTGCCAATGCCCCGTTCGTACCATCCATCCAAGCAGCATACAATAAAGGGAAATGGAGTTTCCAAGGCACTATCGCCATCACCGGCGGTGGCGGAATGTGTGAGTTTTCCGATGGCATCGGTTCATTTGAGAGTGCTGTGGGAGCCATTGCCAGTGCACTGCAACCGCTTGGAGCCACTGGCTATGACGTTGACGGATATATGCGCGGAAAGCAATTCTACATTGGCTTCACATTGGGCGCTTCCTACAAACTCACCGAAAACCTTTCCGTCTATGGTGGTGCACGCCTGCTCTATGGAATAGCATCCTACAAGGCAAGACTCAACAATATCATGGTGAATACGGCAGAAGGAGCAGTGCCTTTTGGCACATTCCTCGACAATGCCAACACAAAGATTGCCGGTGGCATCATGCAATACGCCAATGGCATCAGTCAGTTGGAAGCCGGCATCGCACAATATACTGCTGCCGGTGTTACAGCACCTGAAGAGTTGACCGCTAAATTGGCAGAGGCCCAGGCAGCAAAAGCCCAATTGGAAGGCACCCAACAAAGTTTGCAGACCTTGGAAGTATACCGTGAGGGTGTCAGCCTGATGTCCGACCAGACGGGTCTTGGCGTTGCTCCAATCGTCGGTATAGACTACAAGGTGGGTGACTTCAATTTCGCCGCCAAGTATGAGTTCAAGACACGCATGAGGATGAAGAACAGTTCCACGGTGAAGGAAGCCCATGCCATCGACGCCGTGAACAAATTCCGCGACGGCACCAGTGTTCCCGAGGACCAGCCCGCCCTGTTCACCGTAGGTGCCCAATGGTCGGTCATCCCGAGTGTTCGTGTAAGCGCCGGCTATCACTTGTTCTTCGACAAGCAAGCCCACTGGTACAACCACGATGAGAAGAAACTCGACGGCAACACATGGGAAATCAACGGTGGTGCCGAGTGGGATGTCACCGACAAGTTGCAAATCAGTGGCGGTTTGCAGAAGACCAACTATGGCTTGTCTGACGAGTATATGAACGATATGTCATTTGTTGTTAGCAGTTACACTTTTGGATTTGGTGTCGGTTACAAAGTGACGGACAAGGTGAAGGTGAATGCAGCATATTTCCAAACCAACTACGACACGTATAATCAAGATGTTGCTCCAACGGCAACCAACCATACCACACACAATGACTTCACTCGTACCAACAAAGTCTTCGGCTTGGGTGTGGAACTGACGCTCTAACGTGTATGAACCATCTACAAAAAAAGCGGGCAAGCGCCCGCTTTTTTTGTGTCTATGGAATCCATCTTTGGTTTTCGGGCGGGCACGAGACCCGCCCCTACGACCGGGGGATTCTTGGTGTGACCAAGGATTCGAAGTTGCGATTAAGCGAGAACCGGAGGTCAATCTTCAATCTTCAATTTTCAATTTTCAATCTTCTTCGTCGTGCATTCATTCACCAGGTATACGATGCTCATGTAGGGGATGCCGGTGTTTGACTGCAGGCCTATCTCGCAAGTGCGGCTGTTGGAATATCCTACTTCGATGTGATGCTCCTCAATCTGCGGGCGTAACTTCCTCAAGGCATAGCTGTTCATCTCCGGGAAGGTGAAGCCACGGTCGCCGGCGAAGCCGCAACAACCCACTCCTTCGGGTAGATAGACGTTGTTGCTGCACAACTTCGCCAATGCGATGAGATCGTCGGCGACCCCCATCTCACGGGTGGAACAGGTGAGGTGCAATGCGATGCGGCGGTCGATGGGGTGGAAGTCGAGACGGTCCACCAGGTATTTCATGATAAACTCCGCCGGTTCATACAGTTTCATCTTGCTGATTACCTTGCGCATGCGGTGGAGGCAGGGGCTTTGTGCACAGAGCACGGGATAGCGGCCTTGTTCGCTGGCCTTCCACAGTGCCTCCTCCAGTTCGCCGCTCTTGCGGTCGGCGATGTCGAGCATTCCCTTGCTCTCCCAGATCTGTCCGCAGCACATCTTGTCCATGTTCTCGGGGAAGATCACCTCGTAGCCAGCCTTGTTGAGCAGGTGGCACACCTCGTCGACGAGTGGGTGCTCCACGGGAGCCTCCTTCGACAGGCCCATGGTCTGGTTGATGCAGCTTGGGAAGTAGACCACCTTGAGGTCTTCCTTCTCCGCCTTTCCCACGTGGGAGCCGGGTTTCGGCTGTTTCTTCTTCTTCGGCATGGCGGTGGTCCATAAAGGCAACCCCATCTTGTTCATGCCGCGGCATATGCTCGTCATCATTGAGGAGCCGAGGGTGAGATGCCCCAGGTGGGCCACGTCGAGCACCACGCGGAGGCCTTGCTTGATGCCTCCCATGTGGTTGGCGGCGAACTCACCCACTTTGTAGCCCATCTTGTTGTCGAGCATGTCCATCTGGCGGATGAGGTGGGTCAACTCGCCCGTGTTGATTTTCATCGGACACGAGGTGGAGCAGAGACCGTCGGTGGCGCAGGTCTGGTCACCATAGTATTTGTATTGTTTCTTCAAGGTCTTCACGCGCTCGGGGTCGGCGCCGGTGTTCTCCAACTCACGGATTTCGCGCTGGATGGCGATGCGCATGCGTGAGGAGAGGGTGAGGCCGCACGACATGCAGTTCACCTCGCAGAAGCCGCACTCGATACACTTGTTCGCACGTTTCACCGCTTCGATGGTCTCTTTCGCGGTCGACACCTTGCCCTCGCCGAGTTTGAGGTATTCGCCGCCGTCGGGGACGCGTGCGAAGTCGTAGTCGAGCACGGGCAGCGGTTTGAGGCATTTGATGAAGCATTCCGGGTCGTCGTTGAAAATCACCCCTTGGTTGAGCAGCCCTTCGGGGTCGAAGATGGCCTTCAGTTCCTTCATCGCCTCGTAGGCCTTGTCGCGCCATTCATAGCGCACGAAGGGAGCCATGTTGCGACCCGTGCCGTGCTCTGCCTTCAACGAACCATCGTATTCCTCCACCACGAGGCGGGCGACGGCACGCATCATCTCCTCGTAGCGGCGCACCTCGCTCTCGCTCTTGAAACTCTGGTTGAGGATGAAGTGGTAGTTGCCCTCGAAGGCGTGGCCGTAGATGCAGGCGTCGGAATAGCCATGGTCGGCAATGAGTTTCTGCAACTTCACCGTGGCTTCGGGAAGGTCCTCGATATGGAACGCCACATCCTCGATGAGACACGATGTACCAACGGGCCGTGTGCCACCCACGGAGGGGAAGATGCCGGAGCGGATGGCCCAGTATTTGCCATAGACGGCAGGGTCTTCGGTGAACTCGGCCGGGATGTATAGGCGGAAAGACTTCAGGCATTCCTGGATGGTCGCTATCTTTTCCAAGAGTTGTTCGTGGGTGATGCCTTTTGTCTCGGTGAGGATGGCGGTGAGGTTGTGATAATCGCCGGGAGCCACACCCTCGATGCGTCCGGCATCCACATCCTCCTTGTATTTCAGGAAGACAGGGTCGTCGACGGAGTTGAGCGACATGTAGTCGAGCATCTCGGCGCTCTTCACCACGAGGTTCTCGGCGCTCATTGCCAGGTCTTCTTCGCCGGCTTTCAACTTCTTCATCGCCACCACGGCCTCGCAACTCTCTTTCATCGTGAGGAAATAGACCATGGCAGAGGCCTTGTACGGATAGTCGCGGAGGGTGCGCATCGTCACTTGTGAGAGGAAGGCGAGGGTGCCCTCGGAACCCACGAGGGAGTGGGCCATGATGTCGAAGGGGTCGTCGTAGGCGACAAGGGGCCTGAGGTTGAGTCCGGTGACGTTCTTGATGCTGTATTTCGTGCGGATGCGGTCGGCCAGTTCCTTATCGGCGCGCACCTTGTCGCGGAGGTCCTCTATCTTCTGGAGGAAATCGCCATGGCTTTTGCGGAATTCCTCTCGGCTACGCTCGTTTCCGGTGTCGAGTATGGTGCCGTCGGTGAGTATCATGCGCGCACTCACCATCATGCGGTCGCTATTGGCATGCACGCCGCAGTTCATGCCGGAAGCGTTGTTCACCACGATACCGCCCACCATGGCGCTGCCGATGGAGGCAGGGTCGGGTGGGAACACGCGGCCGTAGGGTTTCAACAGTTCGTTCACCCTTGAGCCCACGATGCCGGGTTCCAGTTGGATGGTTTCTTGGTTGGGACCGATTTCATAGCGTTCCCAGTGCTTTCCGGCGACAATGAGGACGGAGTCGCTGATGCTCTGTCCGGAGAGGGATGTTCCGGCTGCCCGGAAAGTGAAAGGCAGGTGGTGTTTCTTGCAGCAGCGTATGAGTTTCGCCACTTGTTCTTCGCTGTCGCTTCGTACGACAACTTTGGGAATCTGGCGGTAGAAGCTGGCGTCGGTGCCCCAGCCGAGCGTGCGTAGTTCATCGGTGTAGATGTTGTCGGCAGGCACGAAGGATTTGATTTCTGTCACGAAAGCGTCATATCGCTTGCGACTGTCGCTTGTGTTTGGAGAGTTGGTTGTTGTCATGGTAACCGAGGTGTTATGTGTTTTACATATTTATTGGGCAAATATAGTAAAAAAATGGGAAAGTGCAATAGTTTTTCCAGGAAATTATAGGAAAACCAGAAAAACCAACTCTCTTTGGAAAACCGCCCTTTACATCGGATCCACGTCGTAATACATCTGTATGAGGCGGAATCGTGGGTCGGCCATGAGCATTTCTTGTGCTTTGCGCAGGTATTGGCGGGCCAGTGAGAGGTTGATGCCGGTTTCCAGTTTCACCACCAGTTTTCGGATGTGGAGTGTCTTCACCCTTGCCACGACGGGTTTGTCGGGTCCCAGCACCCTGTGTGCGAACCATTGCCTCAGGTATCCTCCGAGCAGAATGGATGCCGACTCCACGACGGGGTCGTCGCGGTGCTTGATGAAGACGTTGACGATATGGGTGAAAGGTGGGTACTTGAAGGCCTGTCTCTCTTCCAGCATATCTTGGAAGAAGCCCTCGTAGTCGTGTTCCACCACCTGTTGTATGACGGGATGGTCCGGCTTTTTCGTCTGCAGCAGCACCAGTCCTCTCTTGCCCTTTCTTCCTGCGCGTCCGCTCACCTGCGCCATCATCATGAAGGCGTGTTCTGCGGCTCGGAAGTCGGGGTAGTGGAGTATGCTGTCGGCCTGGAGTATGCCCACGACGCTGACATGGTCGAAGTCGAGGCCTTTCGACACCATCTGCGTTCCCACGAGGAGGTTGGTGCGCCCTTCGGAGAAGTCGTTGATGAGGCGGGAGTAGGCCGACCGACTACGGGTGGTGTCGAGGTCCATTCGTGCAATGCGGGCTTCAGGGATGATTTCGCGGATGCTGTCCTCCACCTTCTCCGTGCCGAAGCCTCGCCCTCTCAAGTCTTTCCCTTCGCAGCATGGGCATTGTTGCGGCACGGCGTAAGTGTATCCGCAATAGTGGCAGGTGAGGGTGTTCATGGTTTTGTGCAGCGTGAGGGACACGTCGCAGTTCTGGCATTTGGGCACCCATCCGCAGGCGCGGCATTCCACCATCGGTGCGAAGCCTCGTCGGTTCTGGAAGAGGATGGCTTGCTCGCCTTTGGCAAGAGCTTCTCTTACGGATGTGAGCAGTTGTGGTGAGAACGGGCCGTTCATCATCTTCCGTCGTTGCAGGTCTGCGATGTCCACCACTTGTATGTCGGGCAGTTCGATGTCGCTGTAGCGTGTGGTGAGTGTGACGAGTCCGAATTTCCCTGTCTTGGCGTTATGGTATGACTCCATTGATGGCGTTGCCGTGCCGAGGATGGTCTTGGCGCCGGCCATTGCCGCCATCATGATGGCCACCGACCGTGCGTGGTATCTTGGTGCAGGGTCTTGCTGCTTGAAAGACGGTTCGTGTTCCTCGTCGATGATGACCAGTCCGAGGCGTTGGAAAGGGAGCAGGGTGGCGCTCCTCGCCCCGAGCACCACGTCGTAGGGGTTGGCGGAGAGTTGTTTCTTCCAAATCTCCACGCGTTCCGCGTCGCTGTATTTGGAGTGGTAGATGCCCAGCCGATGCCCGAAGACGCGTTGCAGACGCTGTGTCATCTGTACGGTGAGCGCGATTTCCGGCAGGAGGTATAGCACCTGCTTGTGGTCGTCAAGAGCTTTCTGTATGAGATGGATGTAGATTTCGGTCTTCCCGCTGGAGGTGACGCCGTGTAGCAGCACGACGTTCTTGCGCAGCATTTGGAAGAGCAGTCCGTTGTAAGCCTCAAGTTGAGGTGCGTTAAGTTTGCGGATGTTTTCGGGGTGTGGGTCGCCGCCTTGGTTGAGTCGTCCCACTTCCCGTTGGTAGGTGGTGAGGATATGCCTGTCGACAAGCGCTTTCACCGTGCTGGTCTTGCAGTGGGAGAAGTTCACAAGTTCATCTCTCGACACCTCTACGATGGTTTCCTTGCATACGTTGCCTTCCATGGCGTCGTAATGTGACATGGCGAGGAAATCGACGAGCACTTTTTGCTGTTGGGGCGAGCGTGCCAGCATGTTAAGAGCCACGTGGAGCGACGCTTCGTTGCGGAATTGCTGGGTGAGTGTGATGCAGGTTTCGTATTTTGGATGGTAGCTCTCGTCCTTCAGTCCGGCGGGAAGTGCGGCGTTGTACACCTCTCCCAACGGTGCCATGTAGTAGTCGGCCATCCATTGCCATAGCTTCAGCTGTTCCGGCCTGACCATCGGCTGTGGGTCGCATGTTTCAAGGATGTCTTTCGTGCCGAATTCGGGTTTTCGCTCGTGCACCTCCATCACCACGGCGGTGTAGGTCTTGTTCTTCCCCAATGGCACCTTCACGCGCATGCCCGGCACAACAGCATCTTGCAGGTTGCCGGGCACGGAATAGGTGAACAGCCCCTCAAGGGGCAGTGGCAATATGACATCTACATACATCACGCTTTATTCTTTCGGTGTCAGCAATGGTTTTTCCTGAAGCCTCAGATGTCCTGAAAGCTTTAGATATTAGATAATTCTTAGAAATAAATGGCAGCCCCCAACTGCCAGGCATTGGCTTTCGACTCATGTTTCCTGGCTGTCTGATAGGCGTCGTCCACCGTCATCTCTCCCGACTTTCCGCAGTCGATGTTGTAGTTGAAGGAGACCTGCACGGCATTGACCAATAGGATGCCGGCTCCCAAATTGACGCTGAAGTTGGAATCTTCATAAGTCCAAGTGCGCGCTTGGTCTTTCAGAGGATCCTTGTCGTTGATGTTGAAACCGAATTGCGGGCCGCCAAAGAGGTATAGTGCGAGAGTCTTGCTGTTGCCAAAGGTGAAGCGGAGGTTGACGGGTATGGTCACTTGCTTGAGTTTCACCTTCATGGGGGAGATTTTGATATTGAACTCGCCTTGCACCTCTTCGCCGGTCTCAAACTCCCTTTCATCATAGAGAGCGGAGATGTCGAATCCTATTGGAAGCGTCGGCAGTGCGAGTTTGAGCGTAGGGCCAACGAAGAAGCCCGAACGGTCCTTGTGGGCCAACTCCCCATTGGTATACTTTATATGGGTGTAGTTGATGCCACCTTTCACACCCAATTTCAGCACTTGGGCGTGGGCCGTGGTGGCTATGGTCAGTCCTGCCACGAGCAGGGTCGTCAAGATGGTCTTTCTCATATTGGGGTGGTTTTTTGGGGGGTAGTAGGTCGGAGTAGTTGAATGGGGTGGAATATTCTAAGTACTCTGATACCCATTTCCCAATTTTAGCTTCGCTGATTTTTGTCACGACTCGGCAGAGTTCAAGCAAGCTTGACTCTGCTCTCGCTGCTCCAAAAATTCAATTTTCAATAAATCAATGTCTTTCCCTTCTGACGGAGACTCTGGCGGGACTGGAAGACGATGAAGGCCTTGACGATTTTCTTGTCTTGGTCACTTTCTCCTCAGAGTCGTCTGCCTTGGCGGCACGGCGGTTTTGCTTCTTCTCCTTTTTGGTCTTCACCTCGGCTTGTGCGTTGGCGATGCTGTCGAGAGAGTCTTTTTTCGCCTGGTCGCCGAAGATGTTGTTCTCGAAATCGAGGAGTTCTTGTTCTATGCGTTGCTGCTCCTTGGCCATGGCGGAGTCGTCGGGGCAGTATTGTGCAAGTGTCCGTCCGAGCATGTTGGTGGTTTTGTAAATCTTCCCTTGGTAACGGTTCATGGTGAAGAAGTCGTCGATGCTCATGGTGGCAGCATTGTTGACGTTGCTCGTCATGATGGTCTGTTTGCTCAAGAACGGTGCCACGTCGTCATATTTCACCCAGAACAGTGGATACTTGGTGGCTCCATCGCCGAAGTCGTCCATTCTCATCATGATGGGGCATAGTGCGATGACCTTTCTGTGGAATGTGGCAGTGCCTTGGTCGTAGTATGCGCTTTCCTTGATGTAATAGCCTTTCACCTCGCTGGAAGGGATGTCGCTGTTGTCGATACGCACCTTTCCGTTGTTCTTCTCATAATAGATGTGGTAGTTGTCGAGGAAGTTGAGTGGTTTCACCCTTGCGGAGTCCTCGAAATTCTCGTTGCCGTCGAGTCGGTATTCGTAACATTTGATGTTGCCCGTCATCATCAGTTTGAAGAGGTAGGTGAAGAGGTTCATTTGCGTGCCTACGGGCTCCACGGGGTAATAGAGTCCGGCATTGGCCTCATCTTCAAGGTTCATCTCCCTGTAGATGTCGCGTCTCCACACCACGTCCTCCGACATGGTGGCGGTGGTGGGGAATGCTATTTTCGCCCTTGTGGTGATGTTGTTGGCGTTGCTTTTTGTGGTTTGCTGTTGTTGCCTGTTGCGCTGTGACTGTGGTTGTGCCACGGCCATTTGAGCCAGGCAAGCCATTAGCGATATGATCAGGATTCGTCTCATGTTCTGAATGGTATGTTAGTTGACGATGATCTCCATGGCACCCGGCAGTTTTCTTGTGATGCCGTCGGGTCCCGTGGCGGTGACGTTGGTGATGTAGAAGCGCTTGTTGCGTGAGAGTTTGCGGAAGGCGTCTTTCTGCTTTTCGGTGAAGGAAGAGCCCGCGGATGCCATGGGCACGGCGTTGCCCATGTTGTCGTAGAAGACTGTCTCGAAGCTCACCACATGGAACTCGATGTCGAGCAGTCCGTCGTCGATGGCGGCCCTGAGGTTGTTGACGTTCATCAGCGAGCCCTTGGCCAGGCGTCCGCCTTTGAAACGGTCGGTGCCCAGTGCGATGTATGCGGTGGGGTCGGGGAGCTTGCGCACATGGAAGGTGGCGGAGCCCATGGTTCGGCTCTGTCCCCGGTCGGTGCCGGTGACGGTGAAGGTGACGTCCTGTCCCACTGCAGATGGTACTGCGATGTAGTGTCCGTCGCCTTGTGAGGTGAGTGACCCGCCGCTCATGGAGAGCGAGATGGCATTTTGTGGGATGCCTGAGCAGGTGACGGAGATGGGGTTTTGGAAACCTGCATACAGCACGTTCATCAAGTCGGCGGCGATGGTTGCTCCGCTTGGTGGTTGTATGACGTTGTATTTCTGTTTGAATTCTCGTCGAATGACGTTTCCCTCTGCATTGCGCATGAGGATGTATCCTCCGAAGGTGTGTTCTCCCACGCCTCCTGCGGTGAACGAATAGGTGCCGTTGGAGGAGTTGATGCGTGCGCCATTGACATATATTTCCGGCTGCTGTGTGGTGTCCACTGCCGCCATGATGATGTTGGCGGTGAGCCTCTCGCCGGGGTATAGCGTGGTCTTGTCAGGCACCACGAAGGCATCGAGTTTGTTGACGCGGATGTCCTTCACGCCCACGTTGGCGAGGAGTGAGTGGAGCACTTCTCCTTCGGCGTACCGGATGTCGCTCTGCAATTTGGATAGCATGGTGACGGCTGCAGCCACCGGCATTTGCTCGAACATGTATTCCTGCCAGTTCTTGCCCACCGACTTGCTGCTTTTGGGCACCTCGGTGGAGAGGTTGCTGGCGATGATTTCTTTCTGCACAGGGTCGGTGACCTGCAGGAGGATGCGTTCGCGGTATGAGTTGACGGCGTTGAAGAGAGCTTTTCCCTTTCCTACGCCTGGTGCGAGCATCACGTGGCTTGCGGCCTCCAGGTCTTCCTTGTTCTTGATGTTGTCAAGGGTGCCTTCAGGACCGTCGGACTCCTTGACGATGGCCTCCTTGAGTTCCTGCGCCATGTTGTAGAGGGAGTCGCTGATGTCCTTCACGTATTTCGCCTTCTCATACCACTCGCGCACCTTTGCGGGGTTGTCAGCCATTTGAGCGTCGAGTTCGTTCATGATGGCGAGGTTCTGCTTGGCGGAGTTGGCTGTGGTGCGTTTGAGGCTTTCCTCCACGATGGAGAAGCCGTCGAGCACCTCTGTCGAGACGTTCAGCGCGAGCATGGCCATCAAGACGACGTACATCAGGTTGATCATCTTTTGGCGTGGCGAGACGGGTCTTTTCTTTATTGCCATCTTCTTGCTTTTCCTCTACTGTTACTAAAGGTTCGTCAGGTTGGGGGTGGGTGGCGGTGTACCGCCGCGCATGTTGACTGTCATCGCCTCGATCATGCGTGCGTAGATTTGGTTGAGCTGCTCTATCTGTTGGGCGAGTTTCCTCGACTGCTCGTTGATTTGGTCGATGGTGCCGATTTGCTGGCTGGCGCCCTTCAACTGCATTTCATACACCTTGCTGATACCGGTGAGCGTGCGGTTGAGGTTCTCCATTTCCTCGGAGTCACGTTGCAGGCGTGAACTCTGGTCGTTGACGGCGACAAGCAGTTCCGTGAGTTTCTTCAACTCTTCCACATAGTTCTCCGTGGCCTCCGCCATCTCCGGGGACACTTGTTGTTGCTGGGCGACCCATGCCATGTTGGAGCCGGTTCCTGGCGTCACGCCGCCGGCGGCCGGGCCGTTTGCTGCTGCCACTTGCCCACCTTCTGTGCCTTGGCCGGAGAGAACTTCCCCTCCTCCGCCGAAGCCGCCGCCGATGATGATGGTGCCTCCACCGCCACCGCCGCCGATGGTGCCTCCGCCTTCGACAACACCGCCTTCTCCGGCAGGCATGCCTCCGCCACCGATGACGATGCCTCCGCCACCGCCACCTCCGTAAGCGGCAGCCACTTGTCCTTGTTCTTGTCTTTCTTCTGTCTCGTCGCCGATGACGATGCCTTCGCCCTCTTCGTCCTCAAGGTCCAACTTGTCGGACTTGTCTTGGTTCGTTGCGGAGGGAGCGCCGTAATGGGTTTGCAAGTCCATTCCGTCGGTGGTCTTGTCAAACGGACGGTCGAATGCGGAGATGAAGAACACGAACACCTCGGTGCCCATTCCTATGAAGAGCATGAGGTTGGCTCCTTCGATGTGGGTGAGTTTGAAGAGCGTACCAAGGATCACGATAGATGCTCCCCAGCTGTAAGCGTAGTTGAGGAAGGTCTGGCCTGGGACGCTGTCCATCCACTTCTGCAGCCAGTAGACGATGTTGAATTTGCTGTATCTGGTCATAGTGCTATTTCTTCTTGGTTGCTTTTTGTCTGATGCTGGTTGACGTGGCGATGCTCCTTACGCAGCGGAATCCGATGTAGGAGCGTGGCTGGTTCTGGTATTCCCATGACCTCCATGCCGACCTGATGTATGACTCGGGGTCTTTCCATGAGCCGCCTCTTACGCTTTTCTTCTTCAGGCGGTAGGGGTCTTCTTTCGCTGCCTTGTACTCCAACTGTGGGTTCAGGTCGTTCATGGCATCCACGCCGGCCTCGGTGTAGATGGTGCTGGTCCATTCCGCCACATTGCCTGCCATGTCGAAGAGTCCGTTGGTGTTGGCGGAGTAGATGCCCACCTTGCTGGTGATGAGGTTGCCATCTTTCGTGTAGTTGCCCTTGTCGGGCTTGAAGTTGGCGTAGAAGCATCCGTCTCCGCTCTTCACGCTTTCGTTCTCCCATGGGAACTCATTGCCGTCCTTTCCTCGTGCGGCATACTCCCATTCTGCTTCGGTGGGAAGGCGGTATCGTTGCACATAACGTGCCTCGGGTCCCAGTCCCTTGAGCAGGTAGTCGGTGCGCCATGCGCAGAAGGCGTTGGCTTGTTCCCAGGAGACGCCCACCACCGGATATTCGTTGAAGGCGGGGTTGCTGAAGTAGTTGCGGAGGTAGATTTCGTTTTCCGAGTTGCGGAAGTCGTTCACCCAGCACGTGGTGTCTGGGTAGATGTTGATGATGTAGGTGTTGAGGAAGTCCCACGGTCCGCTGAGTGGCCTGTTGATGGTTTCCCTGACGATGTGTCCTTCGTCGTCGATGTAGGCGGTGTCCTTCGAGATCATCACCACTTCATTGGGGTCCACCACATAGTCGGTGTTGAGGTTGCGCTCTTCAGGATTGAGGCGGTTGCGTCTCAATGCTGCCGTGGTGTAGTCGTAGATTTCGTAGCGGTAGTTCATCTGGCTGGCGTCAAGCATCTTCTCACCAGTCACAGGGTTGGTGACATACACGCTTTCGATGGCTCGAAGTTCGTCTTCGTTGGGTTTTCTTGGTAGCGACTTCTTCCAGTCGAGGTGCGGTGTTACGGGGTCGCCGTTCTTGTCCTCAGTAATCATGTAGGAGTCGTCGCCGCCGTATGCCGGGTCGGCGAGCCGCTCGCGGATGATGGAGTCGCGCACCCAGAAGACAAACTGCTTGTATTTGGAGTTGGTCACCTCTGTCTCATCAATCCAGAAACCGTCGACGGAGATTTCTTTCACCGGTGTCTGCTTGCCCCAAAGACTGTCTTGCTGGTCGATGCCCATCTTGAGGAATCCTCTCTTCACCATCGTCATGCCAAAGGGTGCTGGCTCCTTGAACGAGCGGTTGCCACCCACACCGATCACTTCGCCGCCACGTCCGGAGGAGGAGGCGGAGCCGGCGCTCATGCAGCCGGTGAGGATGAGGGCGGCCAAGGAGAGGATGGCTGCGAAGAAATTGCTTGTTCTCATCATCTTGTATATTCTCACACTTTATATTATTCTCACACTATCTATAATACTCTCACACTTTTGTGTTTGTTCTTTCCTTTCTTTGTCAGGTTGATGTCGGTCTGATAGTTGACAAACAACTCATGGCTGCCGTTACCCAGGCTGATGCCGGAGGTGTAGAACTCATAGCTATACCCCAGTTGTATGCCTTGGAAACTGCCGCCAATGAACGCTGTGACGGAGTTGCCGGGACTGTATCCTGCACCCAGGTACATGTGCTTGTTCTCGTTGTTGTACTCCAGTCTTGCTGTCACATCGCCCCTATATTCCACGCCGTCGTAACGCACAAGCATGGAGGGGTGTATAGTTAGAAACGGATTTCTTAACTTAATATTGTATCCACTTGTCAAATAAAAGGTGGCGTCCACCTTCAATTCGTTGGTTTCGCCCAGTTCGATGGTGGGTGAGGTGAGGTGCTGGCCGGAGACGCCCACATACCAACGGCCGCGGGTGTAGTAGAGGCCGGCGCCAAAGTCGATGGTCTGGCCATTGACTTCTGAAGTGCTGAAAGCGGGGTCGCCGGTCTGGTCGAGGTCAAGTTCCGAACCATCAAGTTTCTCTGTCAACAGGCCCGCCTGGACACCCACGCTGAGCGTGCCGCCCAAAAGTTTCTTCTTATGGGCGAATTGCGCTGAGATGCGCTGGTGGGTGAACAAACCTATCTGGTCGCTCATCAGCTGAAGGCCAACGCCGTTGACGGAATTGCCAAGGGTGAACGGCATGTCGCCACTGAAATACATCGTCTTGGGGTTGTTCTCGAACCCCACAAAACTCATGGCGTAGGCAGCGGCGACGTTCAACTTCGCCTCCTTGCCCACTGCACCGGGATTGAAATATGGTTCCATGCCCCAATAATGACTGAAGGGCACATCGTATTGGGCTTTGCCGCACAAAGGGATAAGCACCAACACCAACAGAAGGATGATTTTTGGTCTAAACACGTGATTATAACGCGATATTGCCTCATTTATTGCCATTTTGTTGGCAAAACACAGAAAGAAACACGCTGAATGCTTCTGGGATATATGAAAGAGTAGGAGGTTTTAGGAGATTTTAGGAGAGAGTAGGAGGTTATAGGAGAAAGTAGGAGGTTTTAGGAGGGAGTAGGAGACTCGGATTCCTTTCACTGGAATCCAGGTCTGACTTTAAGGTCCTTAGGGTCCTTAGGGTCTTTAGGGTCATTTGTATCGAGAATGTTGAATTTTTTCCAATTGTATTAAACTTTTAAGCCTTTAAAGTGTCAAATATTTGTTATGAATCGATTTTATTTATTTATCTTATTTGTTTTACAAGTGACTTGCGCTGCGGCGCAAGGAGTGGTGAAAGGAAAAGTACACGACAAAGGAACCAATGACCCATTAGGTTACGTCAATGTCGTTGTCACGAAGGCGGGAGACGACAAGATGGTGAAAGGAGCCATCACCGACGAGAATGGTGAATTCAACATCACCGACCTGCCCAATGGCAACTATGACCTCAACATCTCATTCGTGGGTTATAAGACGCTCACGAAGCATTTTTCCATCACTGCAGCAAAACCCACCCATCATCTTACCAACCTCTTCCTCGCCGAGGACACACAGCAACTCAAAGAGGTGACTGTCACGGGACAGAGGGCCATCATGAAACTTGAAGTGGACCGCAAGTCGTTTGATGTCACACAGGACATCTCCAACGCAGGTGGTTCGGCCAGCGACGTGCTGGAGAACATCCCCTCCGTCGAGGTGGACAACGACGGCAATGTCTCGCTGCGAGGCAACACCAGCGTGGAGGTGTGGATCAATGGCAAGGCCAGCGGACTGACGTCTGACAACAGGGCGGAAATCCTCCAACAACTGCCGGCGGAAAGCATCGAGCGCATCGAGGTCATCGACAACCCGTCGGCGAAATTCTCTGCAGAAGGAAGTGCCGGCATCATCAACATCGTGCTCAAGAAAGACCGGCGTGCCGGTTATTACGGCTCATTCCAAGTGGGGGCAAGCACCTTGAAAATGGCCAATACCAGTTTCAACATCAATTATAACAGTTCGCTCCTCGATGCCTTCTTCAACGTCGGATACCGGCACAGGCACAACGAGGGAGAGAGTATCAGCAGGCAGGAATATCTCACGACCAACACATACCAAAATTATAACGGCACCAACACCGGGCAAGGCAACAACCTCTTCATGAGAGGAGGCGTCACTTTCCACGTGTCCAAAAACGACGACCTCTCTCTCACCGGCATGTTCATGCACGGACAGAACAAAGGATGGAACCTCACACCCTATCATTACGGTGTCATCGGACAACCACAAGACCAAAGGATGATGTTCAGAAGGTCCACCTCGAGAGGAGACATGGACATGAGAAACATCGAGTTCGACTACAGGCACAACTTCGGCAGCGACATGCATTTCCTCGAACTTGTGGTGAGTAATGGGAAGTTTGGTGGAGACAACAGCAACGTCTATCAGGACTCTACCGTCTATTATACCGGAGGGCTGCCCACCACCTACGACTATCTCTACAGGCCGGTTGATATGAACAACAAAAACTGGGAGATAAAACTCGATTACGAAAACCCCATAACGGAGAATTTCAAAATCCAGGCTGGCTACAACGCAAGACTCTCACGTGAGAACACCCCTCAGGAAAGTTTCGCCGACAGTACTTCGTGGAACGGCAGCAACCTCCAGGAGGACAAGAAATACTTCAACCGCTTCATCTACGACAACGACATCCACGCCCTCTATGCCACACTCAACTACAAGATTGGCAATTTTGGCATCATGGCCGGACTCAGGGGCGAATACTGGAAGGTGAACACAAAGAGTTATGACTGGGACCAGGAACACGACCCAGCCAAGAGGGAGGCACCGTTTAAGAAAGACTATTTCCAACTCTTCCCAAGCCTCTTCCTCTCTTATCAGATCACCCCCAACGACCAGTTGCAACTCAACTATACGAGAAGGTTGAGGAGACCGTGGGGAGGACAGCTCAACTCCTTCAAGAACACCAGCGACGCCTCCACCGTGTCGTTCGGAAACCCCTTGCTTACGCCAGAGTACTCCAATTTGTTCTCGCTCAATTACCTCCGAACTTGGACTCTGCACTCGCTCCTCGTGAGCGCCTATTACAGGCCCACGTCCGACGTGATGCAACGCATCAACTGGCAGAACTCCAGCGACGGACTGATGTACTCCACCACGGAGAACGTGTCGAAAAGCACCAGTTCGGGACTTGAACTGACGGCGAAGAACAAGTTCTTCAAGATTCTCGACCTCTCCACCTCCGCCAATTTCTTCTATTACAAGCTCGATGGTTTCTCATATCTCATAGACAACCAAACCGTCAGGGGAGAGGGAAATCACAGCTTCACATGGTTCGTACGCATGCAGGCAAGCCTCAGACTGCCCTACGACCTCTCCGTGCAAGCCACCGGCAACTATCGTTCAAAGCAGGTCATCTCGCAAGGACACAGGAAACCAGGATACGGCTTGGACCTCGGCATCAGGAAGACATTCTTCGACAAGAGACTCACCGTCTCGCTCAGTTGCCGTGACTTGCTCGACTCCCGTAAATTTGAGAACTACACCAGTAGCGAGACGTTCACACGTTATCAGAAGAACAGAAGGCAAAGCCGCAACTTCAGGCTCACCCTCACGTGGAGCTTTGGCAACATGAAACAGAAGAAGAGGGGAGAAGGCCGCGACGGCAGGGAAGGCGAGCAGGATGACCAGGACAACAACATCAACAACAACGATATGCGGAATGACTTCAACGGCATGGACGACTGAAGATTAATTAATAATTCACAATTATAATAATTAGTAACTGAGCATTCCCATCTGTTTATCAAGAATTAGAGAATTATAGAATTAGGGTGTCCAATTTCCGATATTGGACACCCTAATTGCTAATTGTAAATTATAAATTATTAATTATTTTACATCACTTGGCTTCCAGGCTTCACCTCGCGGTCGAGGGTGGTGACGCTGAGGTTGCCGTCGAAGTTCTCGGCGGAGAGAATCATGCCTTGGCTCTCGATGCCCTTGATTGTGCGGGGTGCGAGGTTGGCGATGAAGAGCACGTCGCGGCCGATGAGTTCCTCTGGCTTGTAGAACTTCGCTATGCCGGAAAGGATGGTGCGGTCGGAGCCGCTACCGTCGTCGATGGTGAATTTCAGTAACTTGTCGGCTTTCTTCACCTTCTCGCAGTGCTTCACGCGTCCCACGCGGATGTCGAGTTTCTCGAAATCGGCGAAGTCCACCACGGGTTTGATTTCCTTGGCCTTGTAGTTGGCGGCTTCATTGGCTTTCTTCGTGTCTTCCAGTTTCTTCAACTGTGCAGCAATCACCTCGTCCTCGATTTTCTCAAAGAGTAGGGCGGGCTCTGCCAACTGATGTCCGGGCTTGAGGATGTCGGTATGTCCCAATTGTCCCCATTCGAAGGTGTCGATGTTGATCATCTCTCTCAGCCTGCGGCTGCTGAAGGGAAGGAAGGGTTCGAAGGCGATGGCCAGGTTGGCCACCAGTTGCAAAGAGATATAGAGGATGGTCTCCACGCGCTTGGGGTCGGTCTTCCACACCTTCCACGGCTCACATTCGGTGATGTAGCGGTTGCCGATGCGTGCGAGGTTCATCGCCTCCTTTTGTGCGTCGCGGAACTTGAAGTTGTCGAGCAAGGCCTCCACCTTCTCTTTCACGTCCTTGAACTCGTCGAGTGCCTGCTGGTCCACAGGGGTGAGTTCGCCGCAGGCGGGTACTACGCCGCCCCAGTATTTCTTGGTGAGTTGGAGTGCGCGATTGACGAAATTGCCATAGACGGCCACCAACTCGTTGTTGTTGCGTTCTTGGAAGTCGCGCCAGGTGAAGTTGTTGTCCTTCGTCTCGGGGGCGTTGGCTGTCAGCACGTAGCGTAGCACGTCCTGCTTGCCGGGGAGGTCGACAAGGTATTCATGGAGCCACACGGCCCAGTTCTTGGAGGTGGAGATCTTGTTGTCCTCCAGGTTGAGGAATTCGTTGGCTGGGACGTTGTCGGGCATGATGTATCCACCGTGTGCCTTCATCATGACGGGGAAGATGATGCAGTGGAAGACGATGTTGTCCTTGCCGATGAAATGCACCAGCCGGGTGTCTTCGTCCTGCCACCATTTCTGCCAGGTTCCCCAGCGCTCCGGGTTGCTCTCGCACAACTCCTTCGTATTGGAGATATAGCCGATGGGGGCGTCGAACCATACATAGAGCACCTTGCCCTCCACGCCCTCGATGGGCACGGGGATGCCCCAGTCCAGGTCGCGTGTCATGGCGCGGGGCTGCAGGTCCATGTCAAGCCACGACTTGCATTGGCCGTAGACGTTGGACCGCCATTCCTTGTGGCCTTCCAGGATCCACTGTTTCAGCCACTCTTGGTATTTGTTCAGGGGCAGATACCAGTTCTTGGTATCCTTCAGCACGGGTGTGGAGCCGCTGATGGTCGATTTGGGGTTGATGAGTTCGGTGGGTGAGAGGTCGCGTCCGCATTTCTCGCATTGGTCGCCATAGGCGTTCTCGTTGTGGCAGTGGGGACATTCGCCCGTCACGTAGCGGTCGGCGAGGAATTGCTTGGCCTCCTCGTCGTAGAGTTGCGTGGTGGTTACTTCGGTCAGTTTGCCCTCGTCATAGAGTTTGCGGAAGAAATCAGCAGCAAACTGGTGATGTGTCTTGGAAGTGGTGCGTGAGTAGACATCGAAAGAGATGCCGAACTCCTCGAACGACTTCTTGATCATCGTGTGATAGCGGTCCACCACGTCCTGCGGGGTGATGCCTTCGTTGCGTGCGCGCAAGGTGATGGGCACGCCGTGCTCGTCGCTGCCGCCGATGAACAATACTTCCTGCTTTTTCAGGCGCAGGTATCTCACATAGATGTCGGCCGGCACGTAAACGCCGGCCAAATGACCGATATGCACACCGCCGTTGGCGTATGGCAAGGCGGAGGTCACGGTCGTCCGTTTGTATTTCTTTTCTTGCATGGTTGTTGGTTGTTTGGTGCAAAATTAGCAATTATTTCGTGAATGGGCGAATAATAGGGGTGAAAAACGCTATTTTGCACGACAACTTTGCTTGATGGAAAAAAAACGGCTGAAGATTTTGTCATTATCCCAACTTTCACTATCTTTGCACCCACATTGATGGTCTGATAGTTCAATGGATAGAATAAGTCTCTCCTAAAGATTAGATCCGGGTTCGATTCCCGGTCGGACCACAAGGGATCCCAAATGCTTGAATGACAGGTGTTTGGGATTTTGTTTTAGAAAGATAGACAAAGATGAGAATAAGACTATACCTGTTGGTGCTGATGCTCGCCACCGGCCTTCATTCATGGGCGCAGGACGCCACCGGTGGCAATGCCGGCGGGGGCTATTCACCCTCGGATGACGCCTATTCCGCGTGGATCAATGGCACGAGGGGGCGGTTGGGGCAAATGCTCGGAGCGCCGTTGCTCGCCAAGACGCAGGTGGGGATGATGGTGTATGACCTCAATGCCGGACAGGTGGTCTTCGCCCACAATGAGCGGCAGCGGATGTGGCCTGGGGCAGTGCTGCAGGTCGTCACCGCTGTCACCGCACTCGACCTGCTTGGCGTCGACTACGGCTTCCACACCAGCCTGTGCCATAGGGGAAGGGTGGAAGGCGACACGCTTCGTGGCGACCTCTATTTCGTGGGAGGCTTCGACCCCACGCTCACCAGGGATGACTTGAAGGCTTTCGCCGACACCATCCGCCGTTTCGGCATCCGTCACGTGGAAGGGATGTTGGTGGCCGACCTCTCGATGAAGGACACCCTGTCGAGGGGTGAAGGATGGTGCTGGGACATCGACTACGAGCGTCTCATACCGCTTCAGGTTGACAGGAAGGATGAGTTTATGAGAGTGATGATGCAAGAGATGCGTGCGGCCGGCATCAGCCTTGATGTGACGCTTGCCAAAGGCAAGTTGCCGCAGGGATGCACGGAAATCTACAGGCATCGCACGGGAATGGAGAAAGTTCTCCGGCAGATGTTGAAAAAGAGCGACAACCTCTATGCCGAGGCGATGTTCTATCAGATAGCGAAGGCCAACACCACGAAGGCAGCGAGGGCGTCGGATGCCTCGAAGGCGGAGAAACGGCTGGTGGCAAGACTGGGCTTTGACGATTCCATCTACACCTTCGCCGATGGCAGTGGCATCTCGCTCTATTCGTATGTCACCGCCGAACTGCTGGTGGGCATGTTGAAGCATGGCTGTTACAATCGTGACTTTTTCACACGCATCTATCCCTCCATGCCTGTTTCCGGGATGGATGGCACGCTGGCCTCTCGCATGACGACGTCGCCTTGTCGTGGAAAGGTGCATGCCATGACGGGAGTGGCACCGGGACTGTCTACCATAGCCGGTTATTGCCAGGCTTCCACCGGGCACACCCTTTGCTTCGTCATCCTCAATCAAGGCTTGACGGTGCCGACCGACGCCATCGCTTTCCAAGACAAAGTCTGCGAGGTGCTTTGCAGATAATCACAAAGACAAGGTCTGTCTCAGATAATCACAAAGGCGGGTCGGACGAGTTTGAATCGTCCGACCCGCCTGGTTCGTCTTGCCTTCTCAAATCACCTCAATGCCCAGTTTCTCACAGAGTTTGAGGCTCATCTCCTTGAGTTTGAATTTCTGTATCTTGCCAGAGCCTGTCAAGGGGAACTCATCGATGAAGAACACGTATTTGGGAATCTTGTAACGGGCGATTTTGCCACGACAGAACTCCTGCACGTCCTCCGGCTCCATTTTCACACCCTCTTTCAGGATGATGAAGGCACCCACCGCCTCGCCGTATTTCTTGGAGGGGACGGCTGCCACCTGGACATCCTGGATGCCGGGCATGTGGTAAAGGAACTCTTCTATTTCGCGCGGGTAGACATTCTCGCCTCCACGGATGATCATGTCCTTGATGCGTCCGGTGATGCGGTAGAAGCCATCTTCGTCCTTCACACCCAGGTCGCCGGAGTGGAGGAAGCCGTTCTTGTCTATCACTTCCGCAGTGGCTTCCGGATTCTTGTAATAGCCTTTCATCACGTTGAACCCGCGGCAGCACATCTCGCCTTGCACGCCGACGGGGCATTCCTCGCCGGTTTCGGGGTCGATGACCTTCACTTCGACGAAGGGGAAGTCGCGGCCCACCGTGGTGCAGCGTTGCTCGAAGGAGTCGTGGATGTTCGATTGGGTCATGCCCGGCGACGACTCCGTCAGGCCGTAGACGCTTGTGATGGTCAAGAACATCTTTTCGCTCACCTGCTTCATCAGTTCCACCGGGCAGAGGGAGCCAGCCATGATGCCTGTGCGCAGCGAACTCATGTCGAACATGTCGAACATGGGGTGGGTGAGTTCGGCGATGAACATCGTGGGTACGCCGTAAACGGCGGTGCAGCGCTCCTTGTGTATGGAGGCCAGCACCACCAATGGGTCGAATTTCTCCACCATCACCTGGGTGCAGCCGTGTGTGAGGCAGTTCATCGTGGCGAGCACCACGCCGAAGCAGTGGAAGAGTGGCACGCAGACGCACAACTTGTCGTCTTGTGTGAATTCCATGTTTTCGCCGGTGATGAATCCGTCGTTGGTGATGTTGTAATGCGTGAGCATGACACCCTTGGGGAAGCCGGTGGTGCCCGAGGTGTATTGCATGTTGACCACGTCGTGGCAGGTCACGTTCTTTTTCATTTCCAGCAGTACGTCGTCGTCGATGTTCTGTCCCAAGAGGAGCAGTTCGGCGGTGTTGAACATGCCGCGGTATTTCTCCCTGCCGATGAACACCACGTTCTTCATGCAAGGGAAGCGTTTGCTTTGAAGGTGCCCGCGCTCGCAGTTGCGCAGTTCGGGCAGCATCTTGTAGGTCATGTCCACGTAGTCGCACTCCCATGTGCCGTCGGTGATGCAGAGGGTGTGCATGTCGGAATTCTCGCAGAGATACTCCAACTCGCTTTGCTTGTAGTTGGTGTTGACGGTGACGAGCACGGCTCCGATTTTTGCCGTTGCGTAGAGGAAGGTGAGCCAGTCGGGCACGTTGGTGGCCCAGATGCCCACGTTGCTGCCTTTTTTCACGCCGATGGCGATGAGCCCCTTGGCCAGGTTGTCCACACGTTCGTTGAACACCTTCCATGTGAAGCGCAGGTCGCGGTCGGAGTAGACGATGTATTCCTTGTCGGGCGTTGTTTCGGCCCAGTGCTCGAGCCAGCCGCCCAAGGTCCTTTCAAAAAGTTGTTGCATGGTGGGAAGAGGTTAGAAGGGGATGTAGACGACGGCAAGGATTTTGGCGGACTTTCCCGTGGCGCCATGCACGTGGTGGTTGACGATGGAGTCGTAGAAGATGCTGTCGCCCTCGCGAAGCGTGTAGGTGGTCTTGCCATAGGCAATCTCCACCTCGCCGCTCATGACGTAGATGAATTCCTCGCCTTCGTGGGCGCTGAGTTTGAAATCTTTCTCCTCACTGGGTTGGATATCGATGATGAACGGTTCCATATGTCTTCCCATCTTCTTCTTGGCAAGAGAATGGTATACCATGTTTTTTCTGGCTTCAGCGGCGTCGTTGGAAAAACTGAGGCTGCTGTCGCGCTCTTCTGCGCGGCATACCACGGGACCCAATTCGTCGTTGTCGTCGAGGAAGGTGCCCAACCTAACGCCCAAGGCACGGGCGATTTTGATCAGTGGTCCCAACGAGGGGAGGAACTGGTCGTTTTCGATGGATGTGATTTGCTCGGTTGACAAGCCGGTGCGCTCGACCAACTCGCTGATGGAGATGTTTTTGGTTTCCCTGATGCTTTTGATTTTGGAACCAACAACGGTGCTGTTCTCTGTCATGATGTTTGATGAATTTTTGAAATTGGGTGCAAAATTACTCATAATATTTGAAAAAGCGTCATTTTTTTACTAAAAAACATCAAAAAGTGGTGTTTTGTCATTATTTTGGGCTTTTTATTAACAATTTCGTCTTCTGTAATCGGGTAAAAATTACATGGTGTGACAAATCGTGCGGCAATATGATTATCGGGCGGGCACAAGATCCGCCCCTACGACTTCGGGGGAAGACTTGCAAATGATAATCCGCATCTATCCTTATATGACGCTGAAAGCGTTACCTCTCAATAACCGTAGTGTCCGTAGGACCTGCGGCACGCCAGAATGATTATCATACACTCTGAAAGAGTGCCCCAAGAGCAAACTTGGGTGACCCATTCAGGGTCAATGCCCCCCATCGCATTACCATCCGGGGGTGCTACGCACACCCCGGCTACTGAAAGGTGACCCTTTTAGGGTCCCACACACTCTGGCTATAGAAAGATGACTTTTATGGGGTCCCGTGCACTCTGGTTATAGAAAGATGACTTTTATGGGGTCCCGTGCACTCTGGCTATAGAAAGATGACTTTTATGGGCTTTACGGCAAATATCGGATAATCATTATTTGCAATATTGTTGCAACAGCACTCTCAAGCGTTAATTCGTTTTAAAAAGCGTGGTGGGGAGGAGGATATTAGCCACCGTTTTTGTACCTTTGTACAGAATTAAAAAGACAGCTGGAATTTATTGGAATTACAAGACAGCTATATTTGAATATTTGAATTAGGATTAAAGGATAGCAAGAATGAAAAGAATGTTGATTACCCTGATGGCGCTGACTTGTTTGATGTCGGCGCATGCTTCTTCCTTATGGTGCGACAATGACACCACCGGGCAACGTGTGCTCGTTATTGGCGACTCCACCCTCGATGGTGTGGCTCGTCGATTTGCCGATTATGCAAGGGAGAACGGTTACTTCTTTTACTCTTCAGTGTGGTATGGCGCAACGGTTTACGATTGGGCCTACACCACGGAGTTGCCCAATCTGATCAAGAAGGTGCAACCCACTTTTGTCGTCATCTCTCTTGGAACCAACGACTTGGGATATCATGACATCTCCAAGCGTGCGAAAGCCGTGCAAGAGATTGTGAGGGAGGTGGGCGACATCCCCTTTGTGTGGATTGGTCCTATTTCCCTTAAGAGCATCAAGGGTGAGAACGCCGTGCCTGGCATGATACGCGACAACGTGGGTGTCGACAGGTTCTATGACAGTTACCATTTGAACATGGCACGTTTCCCCGACGGCATCCATCCCACCTTCGAGGCCAGTGCCGTTTGGGTGGATGGTGTGGTGCGGTGGATGGGCGGTAATGCCTCCCTTTTCCCCATCATGATGAAAACGCCCAAAGCAAAGGCGCGCGCATTCACCCATAACGAGAAACACAACGTGAGATACAAGGGTGTGAAGAAAGGCGCTCTTGTCGCTTCCAAATAAAAGAAAGGTATAGGAGCCTGTAAAATAGAAAATCCTGACAGGACATCCCCTTGTCAAAACAATGAGCCCGCTTGAAAGACTGCTTTCAAGCGGGCTTATTAATTTTAGCTTCGCTGATTTTTGTCGCGACTCGGCAGAGTCCAATCTTCAATTTTCAATCTTCAATTTTCAATCTTCTACATCACCCCTATCCATCTCAGGATGTCGTTGAGGTTGGCCACAATCATGAGGAGCAGGAGGATGCCCATGCCGATATATTGTGACACGATGAGCACTTTCTCGCTTGGCTTGCGACGGGTGATTCCTTCGTAGAGGAGGAATATCATGTGTCCGCCGTCGAGGGCGGGGATGGGCAGGATGTTCATAAAGGCGAGGATGATGCTCAGGAAGGCTGTCATGCTCCAGAACTGCATCCAGTCCCACGTGGCGGGGAAGAGGTTGCCGATGGTTCCGAACCCTCCCAATGACTTGGCGCCGTCGGAGGTGAAGACGTATTTAAGGTCGTCCACATAGCCGCGAAGGATGTTCAGACCGTAACGGATGCCTGCGGGGAAACTTTCAAAGAAACCATAATGGACCTCTGTGGGTTTGTATATGTTCCAGATGGACTGTTGCAATACGCCAAGGCGCATGTCTTTGTCCAGTTTGGTGGTCACTTGCAAGGTGTCGCCGGCCGGATGCTTGATGGCCATGGTGATGGTGCGGTATTTGAGGCTGTCCTCCTTGGTCTCCTTGGCCGTCACGATGTCGTTCAACTGACTTATGGCCAAGGTGAAATCGTTCCAAGAGTTGATTTCCTTGCCATTCAGTGCCACGATTTTGTCGCCTTTCATCATATGAATGCTTGATGCCGGTGTTTCTGGCAGCACGCTGTCCACCACGCAGGGCACGAGTGGCACCACGAAGGTGGGTTGCTTCTTGAGCATGTCGAGGAGGTTCAGGTCGCCGGGAAGGTTCACCGACATCTTCTTGCCATCGCGGATGAGGTCCACGCGTTTGGCTTCGGAAAGGTTGCGGTAGAGGTCGATGCCAAACTCCTTGAATGTCTTGGTGTCAGTTCCCAGGAGGATGTCTCCATCCTTGAACCCCATGGCTTTTGCGTCGGCGTTGAATTGCATGCCCTGGGTCATGTTCTTTGTCTCGATATATGACTCTCCCCAAGTGTAAAGCACCATGGAGTAGATGAAGAGGGCCAGGAGGAAGTTCACCAGCACGCCGCCGGTGATGATGAGGAGGCGTTGCCAGACGGGTTTTGTACGAAACTCCCAGGGTTTGGGTTCGGCGTCAAGGTCCTGTGTGGTCTCGTCTATCATGCCTTCGATGTCGCAGTAGCCGCCGAGTGGCACCCAGCCGATGCCGTATTCCGTGCCCACATATTCCTTTTTCTTGTGCTCATTGCCTTTCTCGTCTTTCTCTATCTTGACAGGCACCTCCACCGGTTCCTTTTTCATCAGTTTGCGGAACCATTTGTCATAGGTGCTGAAAAGATGGAATTTGGGGTTGAAGAAGATGTAGAACCTGTTGACTCTCACGCCAAAGATTTTCGAGAAGAAGAAATGTCCTCCCTCGTGTAGCAGCACGAGGAGTGAGATGGACAAGATGAATTGTACGAGTTTGATGAAAAATGCGCTGTCCATGTCGTTTGATGGAAGTTGTATTTAAGATGTGATGTTTTTTGTTATGCGTTGCTTGTCATGATTTCCCAGGCCACTTTCCTTGTTTCGGCGTCGGTGGCTACATAGGTGTCATAGGAAGGGTTGGGGTCGAAGGGTACGCGTTGCATGGCTTGCTCTATGACCTCGCCCATTTGCAGGAAGCCGCATAGCCCGTCGAGGAAGCCACGGTTGACCACTTCGTTGGCGGCGTTGACGATGCAGGGCATGTTGCCACCCCGGCGTATGGCTTCGAAAGCGAGGGCCAGGCAGCGGAATTTCTCCAGGTCGGGCTCGAAGAACTCCAGTGGATGCTTGAAGAGGTCGAGGCGTTGTCCGTCCAAGGAGAGCCTTTCGGGGAAGGAGAAGGCATATTGTATGGGCAGGCGCATGTCGGGGACGCCGAGTTGTGCCTTCACGGAGCCGTCGATGAACTGCACGGCGCTGTGCACGATGGACTGTGGGTGTATGAGCACTTGTATGCGTTCGACAGGCACCCCGAAGAGCCATTTCGCCTCGATGACCTCGAAGCCCTTGTTCATCATCGTCGCGCTGTCGATGGTGATTTTCGCACCCATGTCCCATGTGGGATGGCGCAGCGCGTCGGCCTTGGTGACGGTGGCCAGACGGTCGAGGGGCAGGGTGCGGAACGGGCCGCCGCTTGCCGTGAGGAGTATTTTCTCTATTTCGTTGGCATCCTCGCCCACCAGGCTTTGGAAGATGGCGGAATGCTCGCTGTCGACGGGGATGATGGGAGCATGGTGCTCCATGGCCAGTTGGCAGATGAGTTCACCGGCCACCACGAGGGTTTCCTTGTTGGCAAGGCAGATTTTCTTGCCGGCCTTGATGGCGTGGATGGTGGGGGAGAGGCCCGCGAACCCTACCATGGCGGTGAGCACCATGTCGATGGGGGCGGCTTCCACGATGTCGTCGATGGCCTGCGCCCCGGCGTAGACGTTGATGTCGGGCAGGTCGGAAAGGAGTTGGCGCAGTTCGTCGTAGTGCTCCTCGTTGGCAATCACCACGGCGGCGGGGTGGAACTTGCGTGCTTGGGCGGCAAGCTCTTGCACGCGGTTGTTGGCGGTGAGGCAGTAAGCCTCATAGAGGTCGGAATGACGCTCGATGACGTCGAGTGCCTGTGTGCCTATCGACCCTGTGGAGCCGAGGATGCATATCTGTTGTTTTTCCAAAATCAAAAAATAATTATAAATTATTAATTGTAAATTATTAATTATTAATTCCCAACAGCCCCTCGGGGATGCGCATGGCGATGGTGCGGTTTTCCCGGTCGAGGTCGTCGATGAGGTCGTCGTTGGCGGGGATGAGTATTTGCCGTCCGTCGCTGGTGCGCACTTCGAAGAGCGTGTTGATGGTGGAAAGGTCGATGGCGGTCACTTCTCCGATGGGTGTGCGGTCGGGGTTGGTGATGGTGAAACCCACCAGTTCCGCCCAGGAGAGTTCGCCATCCTCCTCGTCGCTCAATTCACGCGGGAAGAGCACGGTGCACCCCACCAGGTCGGCGGCGCGTGTGGCATCGTCTATGCCGTCGAATTTCACCAATGCCGTCGTCTCGCTGCGGAAGCGGTATTCTTCGAAGAAGAAGGGCACTTGCAGCCCGTCGATTTCCAGGAACACATAATCGGCGTCCACGCGGTCGAAGATGTCATCGGTGAAATGGAAGGTGATTTCGCCTTTCACGCCATGGGGTTTGCCCAGTCGTCCTATGGGGAAGGTGTCTGTCATTTGCTTATGCGTGTGATGTCGGCGCCGAGGGCATTGAGGCGCACCTCGATGTTCTCGTATCCACGGTCGATTTGCTCGATGTTGGAGATGGTGCTTGTACCTTTCGCGCTCATGGCGGCGATGAGCAAGGCGATGCCCGCCCTGATGTCAGGACTGCTCATCCTGCGTCCTCGCAGTTGTATTTTGTGGTTGTGACCTATCACGACGGCTCTGTGCGGGTCGCAGAGGATGATTTGTGCGCCCATGTCGATGAGTTTGTCCACGAAGAAGAGGCGGCTTTCAAACATCTTCTGGTGGATGAGCACGCTGCCGTTGGCTTGCGTTGCCACCACGAGGAGCACGGAGATGAGGTCTGGCGTGAGTCCGGGCCATGGGGCGTCTGCCAATGTCATGATGGTGCCGTCGATGAACGATTCCACCTCATAAGTGTCATGCTTCGGGATGTAGAGGTCATCGCCGACGACATCGATGGTTATGCCCAATCGACGGAAAGCATCGGGGATGATGCCCAGGTTTCGCAAGGAGACGTTCTTGATGGTGATGCCGTCGCCCACCATGGCGGCCATGCCGATGAACGACCCCACCTCGATCATGTCGGGCAGGACGGTGTGCTTTGCTCCATGAAGGCTTTTCACGCCGACGATGGTGAGCAGGTTGGAGCCGATGCCGCTGATGCTGGCACCCATTTGGTTGAGCAGGTGGCAGAGTTGCTGTACATAGGGTTCGCAGGCGGCGTTGTAGATGGTGGTGGTGCCTTCGGCGAATACCGAGGCCATGATGATGTTGGCTGTTCCGGTGACGGAAGCCTCGTCGAGGAGCATGTAGCACCCGGTGAGTCGGTCGGCTTTCAATTCGAAGACATTGCGTCCTTCGATGCCTTCAAAGCTGGCTCCAAGTTTCTTGAATCCAAGGAAGTGGGTGTCGAGGCGCCGACGTCCGATTTTGTCGCCGCCGGGCTCTGCCACGATGGCTCTGTGGAATCGTGCAAGCAACGGTCCCATCATCAGCACGCTGCCGCGAAGCTCTGAGCAGTTCTTCACAAACTCGTCGCTGTCGAGGTAGTTGAGATTCAGTTTATCGGCTTGGAAAATATATTCACCAGGGGCGTTAGGGGTCACTTTCACCCCGATGTCCTTTAGCAGTTTGATGAGGTTGTTCACATCGCAGATGTTGGGGATGTTGCTGATGCACACCTGCTCTTCGGTGAGCAGGCAGGCGCAAATCACCTGCAGCGCCTCGTTCTTGGCGCCCTGTGGGTGAATGGTGCCTTTGAGTCTGTGACCGCCTTTTATTTGAAATGACTGCATGTTGTTTGCTTTTTGGATAGACCTCGATTGACTATAAAGACCTTAAGTGCCTTGAAGACCTTAAGGATGTTATTTCTTCTTCTTCCGTTTTTCAGTGAACTCCCTCTCATTGATTTTCTCAAAGGTGAAGTTGTCCAAGTCGAGTTGTATCACCCCGTCGGTGAAGTTGGCGATGTCCGACACCACTTTCTCGTCGTCGGCGGAGCCGTGGCTCCATTGGTAGAGGCAACGTTTCATATGGTTGGCGGTGAGGCGGGCCAGTTCGTCGCGCTCTGGTCCGGGAGGCATCGTCTTGAGTTTGTCAAACAACTCGTGCATCATGTTCCCGTAGTGCCTCACGGGGATGTCTTGCATGGGATAGGCCATGGGTTCTGGCTTGGTGGCGATTTTGGCTGCCTGGCTGACGTCGAATGGCCAGTCGATGTCGAGTTTGAAATTGCTCATCAGTGCCAGGTGGTCCCACAATTTCCGTTTGTGGTCGGCCTCGCCGTTATGAGGGAACATGCGGCTCATGATGGCGATGATGGTCTCGGCGCATTGCTGACGCTCCTCGCGTGATTCCAGCGTGACGGCGTGGTCCACCATCTTTTGTATCTCACGACCGTATTCCGGCAGCACGAGATGCTCGCGCTGGGTGTTGTAGTCTAATCCTTCTATGTTCATTTTTTATCGATTTTTTTCTGGTTTTTTCCTAGGGTTTTTAGTATTCCTAGTATTCCTAGGTTGTCCTAGTTCTCCTAGTTTTCCTAGGGGGGTCATAGCATGGGTTTAGGGCGTTTTGCCACGTAGTCTTTCAGGTAGAAAGGTGTGAAATAGGCCACGTCCTCATATTGCTCCATGGCGATGCGTTTCTCTGCCAATGGGAACATGTAGCGGGCCAGGGGCTTGATGTTCTCGATGAGATGGGCGTTGGGGTGGTTGATGGTTTCCATGCATTTCGCCGCCCCGTTGCCGAAGAAATACACCGGGTGCTGGTCGAGCCATTCCTTGTAGGTGTCAGCCTCCACGATGTCGGCACCGACAGGCCTCACCTGACGCAGCGCACGGTCGTAAATGGCGGCGTACACCTCCATGCGTCTCGCGTCAACCATGGGGCAGAGCAGGGCGTCGTCTTCCAACTCCTTTCCCAGCAGCACGGGGACGCAGAGCAGTTCGAGGGTCGGTATGCCCAGCAGGTGCAGGTTGCGTCCATAACAGATGCCCTTGGCCATCGACACGCCGATGCGCAGGCCGGTGTAGGAGCCTGGCCCGCTGCTGACTGCCACCGCGTCGAAGGGTATGGCGTGGTTGTCTGTGAAGGACATCGCCTCGTCGACGAAGGTGCCCAACCGCTCTGAGTGGTTGGGTCCGGTGAGGTCTTCTTCGTGGTAGATGCACACGCCATCTTGGCTTACCGCCACGGAGCAGGCATCAGTGCTGGTGTCTATGTTTAAAATGCAAGACATTGCAGGAAATATCGGTGATATGCTAAAATTTAAAGTGCAAAAATACTGATTTTCCATCAAAAATGTGTATATTTGCATAATTTTATAGCAAATTTTCACTATTAGGGGGGCTGAGGCTCGCCCTTCAATCTGTAAAACCCAATGATACTATCGATGACCGGCTACGGGAAAGCCGTAGCGACATTCAAGGAGAAGAAAATCAATGTGGAGGTGAAATCGCTCAACAGCAAGGCGTTGGACCTCTCCACACGCATCGCCCCTCTCTATCGTGAGAAGGAGATGGAAATCAGGCAGAAAGTGGCTCAGACACTCCTCCGGGGGAAGGTAGACTTCTCTCTTTGGATAGAAAAGGATGCCGGAACCGACGCCACGCCCATCAACGGTGCCTTGGTGGAGAACTATTACCGCCAGATCAAGGACATCGCCCAGCAAACGGGCATCCCAGAGCCGCAGGAATGGTTCGCCACACTCCTCAGACTGCCCGACGTGACGGCGAAGACCGATGTCGAGGTGCTCTCCGACGAAGAGTGGGCGGTGGCGAGAGAAGCCATCGACGAGGCGTTGACACAACTGATGGACTTCCGCCGTCAGGAGGGTGCCGCGCTGCAACGACGGTTTGAGGGCAACATCCAATGCATCGGCGAACTGCTGGCCTCCATCGAGGGTTATGAGACCACGCGGGTGGAGAAAATCCGTGCACGCATCGTCGAGGGGTTGGCTGCCATCCCCGAGGTGGATTATGACAAGAACCGCTTGGAGCAGGAACTCATCTACTACATTGAGAAACTGGACATCAGCGAGGAGAAGCAAAGGCTCGCCAACCACCTGGCCTATTTCAAGGAGACCATGGAAAACGGTGTGGGACAAGGAAAGAAACTGGGCTTCATCTCCCAGGAGATGGGTCGCGAAATCAACACCACCGGGTCGAAGAGCAACATGGCGGAGATGCAGAACATCGTCGTGCAGATGAAAGACCAGTTGGAGCAAATCAAGGAGCAAGTGCTCAATGTGCTTTAGGAGCAAGTAGGAGGTTTTAGGAGCAAAGTAGGAGGCCTTAGGAAAAATATGATTCCAAGGAAAACCAGAAAAAAACCAGAAAAAAACCAGAAAAAAACCAGAAAAAACCATAAATGACAAGACCATGAACCAGGACAATCAAGACATCCTTTCACCCGAGGTGGAGAAGACGCGGGGGAAGATGCTCATCTTCTCCGCACCCAGCGGTAGCGGGAAAAGCACCATCATCAATTGGTTGAGGCAGGAGCACCCCGAACTCAACCTCTATTTTTCCATCAGTTGCACCAGTCGTGCCCCAAGAGGCACTGAGCAGCACGGGGTGGAATATTTCTTCCTCTCCCTGGAGGAGTTCAAGGAGCGCATCGACAACGGGGAGTTCCTCGAATACGAGGAGGTGTATCCCGGCCGCTTCTACGGCACGCTGAAGGCCCAGGTGGAGAAACAGTTGGACGAGGGGCAGAACGTCGTCTTCGACGTCGACGTGAAAGGTGGCTGCAACATCAAGGCCCATTACGGTGATGAGGCCCTCGCCCTCTTCATCCAACCGCCATCCATCGAGGAACTGCGGCGCAGGCTCGTCAACCGTGGCACCGAGACGATGGAAGTCATAGAGGATCGGTTGTCACGTGCAGCATACGAACTTACCTTCGCCGACCGTTTTGATTGCGTCATCGTCAACGACGACCTGGCTACGGCGGAGGAGGAGACGTACCAAAAGGTGGCAGAATTTTTTGGTCTATAGGACATCCTAGAAAATCCTATGACATCCTAGAAAATCCTATGACATCCTATGCAAAAAACGACTGACAAGGTTCGCACCGGCATTTTCGGTGGGTCGTTCAATCCCATACACAACGGACATGTGATGCTCGCCTCAAAGCTGCTGAAAGCCGCGAGGCTCGATGAGGTGTGGCTTCTGGTGACACCGCAAAACCCTTGGAAGCAGGAGAATGAGTTGATGGACGACGAGGTGAGGCTGTGGCTTGCCAAGGAGGCTGTGAAGGACATTCCGGGGCTTGTCGCAAGCGACTATGAGTTCCATCTGCCCAAGCCTTCCTATACTTGGAACACCTTGCAGGCGCTCTCCAGTGACTTCCCCGAAAGGGAGTTCGTCTTGCTCATCGGTGGCGACAACATGGAACGCTTCGACAAGTGGTATGAGCATGACAAGATTGTGGCTGGCTACGACGTCGTGGTCTATCCCAGGCAGGGGTGTCGAATAGACAGGAAGACATTGCCGCCAAGGGTGAGGGTCGTGCGGACGCCCCTCATCAACATCAGCAGCACCGACATACGCGCTCGAATCCGGCAGCACCTGCCCATCGACCACCTCGTACCGCCATCGGTGGCGGAGGCCATCAGGGAGAAGGGTTTGTATGCTGAGAGTGTGCAACTTTCAGGAGTTAAAGAGGAGTTAAAGGGGAGTTAAAGGGACATATGCTCACTATTACCGCTTCCATAGACACGGAGGAGTGACAGTCATGAAGGTGCTGGCCATCATCGTTTCCTATCATTTCATGCCTTGGGTGGACAAATGCTTGCCCA
Source organism: Prevotella sp. (assembly GCA_017619375.1). GTDB lineage: Bacteria > Bacteroidota > Bacteroidia > Bacteroidales > Bacteroidaceae > Prevotella. The sequence goes on from JAFZSL010000002.1 coordinate 143,367, forward strand.
GTCTGCAGGCATCCACATACCCGATGGACATCATGGTGCTCGACAACGGGTCGGATGACGAGTCGGTGGAACATGTGCGCCGCAACTACCCGGACGTGACGGTGGTGGACAACCATGCCAACCTGGGGTTTGGAAAGGCGAACAACATCGGCATGCACCATGCCATGGAGAAGGGCTATGATGCCGTGCTGCTCATCAACCAGGATGCGTGGTTGGAGGCCGACGCCCTGGGGAGACTGGTGGATGTGTTGGAGAGCCATCCCGACTATGGCATCGTCTCGCCTGTCCATAGGAATGGCGCGGGCGACAAGGTGGAAAAGGGCTTTTCCGACTATACCGGTCTGAAAGACCTCCGACAACTGCCCCATGACGTCGTCGTGGAGGTGCCGTTCATCAATGCCGCCATCTGGCTGGTGAGGATAGAGGCGCTCAAGAGGACGGGACTTTTCGCACCGCTGTTCTATCATTACGGGGAGGACAAGGACCTGGCCAACCGCATGGCTTACCACCATTATAAAATAGGTTATGTGCCGTCGGCTTTCGGCTGTCACGACAGGGAGTTCCGTGAGATGGAAAGGCAAAAATTCTTCTGGACGGAGTATGTCTACCACCTCTCGGAATATGCCAATGTCAACCATTCCTCCCTCAAGGCTTTCGCCCGTGGGGTCCTGGCCGTGGTGAAGAAGGCTCTTGTCTCCGCCTTTCATGGTCGATGGGGCGACACCGCCGCCTACATACGACTCGGATGGAGGCTCCTCTGCCGCAGCAACGCAGTGCGCAAGACAAGAAAAATGGCGAGGAATAGTGTGCATATCCCCTTCCCATGAGATTCCTCAAGGGGAGAAGTAAGAATTTTGATCAGATAAAGTGGGTTGTGAGTATAAGGCGTGGCGCTCATATCTGTGAGTACAAGGCGTGGCGCTCATATCTTTGAGTACAAGGCGTGGCGCTCATATCTTTGAGTAAGGGGCTCGGTGCTCATATCCCCTCCCCTCGAGGGGAGGGGCTGGGGTGGGGTCTTTGACCCTCAGGTTACACCCTCTTGGTTAGTTCAAAAGGTTAGTTAGCCTATACCAGCCACCCTGACCATCAGACGGTGCGCATCTCGGTGACTATCAGCCGGTGCTCATATCCCCTCCCCTCGAGGGGAGGGGCTGGGGTGGGGTCTTTGACCTTTTGACCCTCTGACTCACAGAAGGTTAATCCCAGTGGATAGGTCCCCAAACAACAGAATCCTCAAGAAATACAATCAAATCAACGATAAAAGATGCAATATAAGTCAGCAAAGGCAAATCCTTCAGGTCAAAAGGACCAACGCAAAAGTTTGCGGTATCGGATGACACACGCGGAGGTGGTCCTTTGGCTGGCATTGAAGAATCGAGGTGTTGGTGGTTACAAGTTTCGTCGACAACAAGGCATTGGGCCATATATACTTGATTTCTATTGTTATGAGTTGAAACTATGTGTGGAATTGGATGGAAGTTCTCACGATTATAAATCTGATTATGACGCACAACGAACGAAGTATCTTAACAATCAAGGAGTCAGAGTGATGAGGTTCAAAAATGAACAAGTCATAAACTGTCTTGAAGGAGTCATTGCAGATATCTTACGCATTGGGGAGGAAATCAAAACACAAACTACCCCACTTTGATATTTTTTTGCGTGGGAAATCAAAGACCTCACATATGAACACCTACTGTAGCATGGGTTGTTGTACGGTCTGTTGGCTGTGGTGTTTGGAGGCGAGTGTTCTTGGCGTGGAAAATCAAAGACCCCACCCCAGCCCCTCCCCTCGAGGGGAGGGGATATGAGCACGGGCTACTGCACTGCTGCACGGGCTACTGCACTGCTGCACGGACTATTGCACTACTGCACGGACTGCTACACGGACTGCTACACGGACTACTGCACGGACTACTGCACAGGTTGTTGTAGTGGCCTAAAGAAAAGGATATGGGAGAAGATAAGGATATAAGTAAAGAAAAGGATATGGAAAAAGAAAAGTCGCTGCTGGCGCCCATCTTGCTGTTCGCCTACAACCGCCCCGAACACTTGAAGCGGTGCGTGGAGTCACTGATGGCTAATGAACTGTCGGCGGAAAGCGACCTCTTCGTCTTCTCCGACGCCCCCAGGACGGAGGAGGACAAGGAGGGCGTGGCCCAGGTCAGGGCGTTCATTAGGAGAATCGTGGGATTCCGCAAGGTGAGCATCGTGGAAAGGGATGAAAACTGGGGCTTGGCACGCAGCATCATTGATGGCGTGACGACCGTGGTGGAGAAGTATGGCAGGGTGATTGTCGTGGAGGATGACCTTGTCCTGGCGCCCTTTTTCCTGCAATTCATGAACGACGCACTGGATGTGTATGAGGATGAACCGAGGGTGGGGCATATCCAGGCGTGCGACTTCACGCAAGACCCTTCGCTACCCGACACCTTCCTTATCAAATGGACGGGGAGTTGGGGATGGGCCACTTGGGGTCGTGCATGGAAGCATTTCAATTCCGATGGTACGGAACTGCTGAGGCAGTTGGAGGAGCGCAAACTCACCCGGACGTTCGACTTCAACGGGAGATATGGCTTCACGCGTATGCTGCGCCGACAGATAGAGGGGAAGAACAACTCCTGGGCCATACGATGGAACGCCTCTTTGTTCCTCAAAGACGTCCTCTCGCTCAATGTGGGGCGGTCGCTTGTGAGCAACCAGGGTTTCGACGGTTCCGGCACCAACTGCGGCGGCGGCGGACTGTATGCCTCCAACCTCCATATGCTTCCTCTCCCCGTGACTCGCATCTCGCCGATAGAGGAAAACACGGCGGCGCGCAAGGTGTTCGAGCGCTATTACGCCCGCACCAATTCCTTCTGGGCGAAAGTACGGCGACGCCTCGCCCGCATCTTGAAAGGTGATTTCGGACGGTGATGAAGATTGGGCTATGCCCGAAGTTGCTCTCGCTCGGCAGACTCCAAGCGAGCTTGGTCTGCCCTCGCTTAATCGCAACTTTGAAGATTGCGCACCGCCATTTTCGAAGTTGTGAATGCACCCGGGGTGTTCATCTCCCCTCCCCTCGAGGCTAATCTTATACACATCTCTTCTACAATCTTTGATTCACAAAATGATTACAATAAAAAATAAAGAATATTAAAAAAGGAGGAAAAAGATATAAAAAGGAGGAAAATCGCGATTAAGCGAGAGCAGACGAAAGCTTGTTTTCAGTTTGCCGAGCGAGAGCGATTTATCCAAAAATGAAGATGGAAAAAGTGCCAAGGCACTCTCAAAAA
>JAFZSL010000039.1 GCA_017619375.1 Prevotella sp.
GCTCGAGCCACTGTATGCTCTCGATGTCGAGGTGGTTGGTGGGCTAGTCGAGGAGCAGGACGTCGGGACGCTGCAAGAGAATCTTGGCCAACTCTATGCGCATGCGCCATCCGCCACTGAACTCCGCCGTAGGGCGCTCGAGGTCGCTGCGGAGGAATCCAAGGCCGGTGAGGGTGCGCTCCAACTCCGCCTCGTAATTGCCGGCTCCCATCATCTGGTAGCGGTCGTGTTCCTGGGTGAAACGGGCGACGAGGGCGTTGTATTCGTCGCTCTCGTAATCGGTGCGCTCGGCAAGTTCGCGCTCCATCCTGTCGAGGCGCTCCTTCATCCTCATGTTTCCAGCGAAGGCCTTGCGTGCCTCGTCGCGCACCGTGGTGTCGTCCTGTATCACCATCACCTGGGGGAGATAGCCAAGCGTGGTGTCATGGGGTATGGCGACATGGCCCGACGTGGGTTTCTGCATGCCACAGAGTATCTTGAGCAGGGTGGACTTGCCGGCACCATTCTTCCCCACGAGCGCAATGCGGTCGCGGTCGTTGATGACAAAACTGGCATCGTGGAAGAGGGGTTTCACGCCAAACTCCACCTTGAGGGCTTCTACTGAAATCATTTTACCTTAAAACGTATATGAAATGCAAAAATACGGCAAAAAAGGGAAACCACAAAATGTTAGGAGAAGTTTTTAAGATTTTGAGGCTGTGAGCGCTTGTGGGTTGAGAAAGAAGTCGGATATCGACATCCTGAATTGTTCAAATTGATGCATATTTACGGAAGAACAATCGGAAAAACATTTGCAGGTTTTACACTAAATGCGTATTTTTGCATAAGAAAACGAAAAAGACATCAATAGAAACATATCATGAACATCTACGCGAAACTCATATCCAAACAACTCGGCCTGCCGGAGACAGGAGTGGAGAACACCATCGCCCTCCTCGACCTCGGCTGCACCATACCCTTCATCGCCCGCTATCGCAAAGAGCGCACCGGCAACCTCGACGAGGTGCAGATTGCACAAATCAACAACATCTACGAGAAGTTGCAAGAGACCGTCAAGCGCAAGGAAACCATACTCAAGACCATCGAGGAACAAGGCAAACTCACCGACGAGTTGCGCAAACGCATAGAAGAGACGTGGGACTCCTCCACGCTGGAAGACCTGTACCTGCCTTTCAAACCCAAACGACGCACACGGGCACAAACCGCCCGCGAACAAGGCCTGGAGCCCCTCGCCACCCTGCTTTTGCTCCAACGCGACCAACACCCCTATGAGGCCGCCGCCCGCTTTGTCAAAGGCGAGGTGAAGGACGCCGCGGCTGCCATCAAAGGCGCACAGGACATCATCGCAGAAATGGTGAGCGAAGACGAACGGTCACGCAACCTTGTGCGCCACTCCTACCGCCATGAGGCCGTCATCACCTCGAAAGTGGTGAAGGCGAAGGCCGATAGCGACGAGGCGGCGAAATTCTCCGACTATTTCGATTTCTCCGAACCCTTGCGCCGCTGCTCCTCCCACCGCCTGCTGGCCATGCGCCGTGGCGAGAGCGAGGGCATCCTCCGCGTGAGCATCACCGCTAACGACGAGGAGTGCGTGGAACGCCTCATCCGCCAGCATGTGCGCGGCCGTGGGCCATGCTGCGACATCGTGGAAGAGGCGGTGGAGGACGCTTACAAACGTCTGCTGCGCCCCTCCATAGAGACGGAGTTCGCCGCCCTGAGCAAGGAGAAGGCCGACGAGGAGGCCATCGTCGTCTTCGCAGAGAACCTGCGCCAACTGCTCCTTGCAGCACCCTTGGGACAGAAACGCGTGATGGGCATCGACCCAGGCTTCCGCACCGGTTGCAAGGTGGTGTGCCTCGACGCCCAAGGCAACCTGCTCCACCATGAAGCCATCTTCCCCCATCCTCCCGTCAACCACCGCATGCAGGCCACCGTCCACGTGGAACAGCTCGTGGAGAAATACGCCATCGAGGCCATCGCCATCGGCAACGGCACCGCCAGCCGCGAAACCAGCGACTTCGTCAAGGGCCTCGACTTCAAGCACAAGGTGCAGACCTTCGTGGTGAGCGAGGACGGCGCATCGGTCTACTCCGCCTCGAAGACCGCCCGTGAGGAGTTCCCCGACGAGGACGTCACCGTGCGTGGCGCCGTGAGCATCGGCCGCCGCCTGATGGACCCGTTGGCCGAACTGGTGAAAATCGACCCCAAGAGCATCGGCGTGGGACAATACCAGCACGACGTGGACCAAGGGAAACTGAAAAAGAGCCTTGACCAGACGGTGGAGAGTTGTGTCAACTCCGTCGGCGTCAACCTGAACACCGCCAGTCAACACCTGCTGACCTATGTCAGCGGCCTGGGTCCCACCCTGGCGAAGAACATCGTGGAATACCGCCGCGAGCACGGCGCGTTCACCAGTCGGGCCCAACTGAAAAAGGTGCCTCGCCTGGGACCAGCGGCTTACGAGCAGTGCGCCGGTTTCCTACGCATCCCGGGTGCCAAGAACCCCCTCGACAACAGCGCCGTACACCCGGAGAGCTACCCCATCGTGGCACAGATGGCCAAAGACTGCGGCTGCACCGTGGACGAACTGATCAGCAACCGTGAGAAACGCGGCAGCATCGACATCCGCCGCTATGTCACCGACAGCGTGGGAATCCCCACCCTCACCGACATCATGGGCGAACTGGAAAAGCCCGGTCGCGACCCACGTGAGCAAATAGAGGAATTCGAGTTCGACCCGAATGTCACCTCCATCGACGACCTCGCTGAAGGGATGATACTCCCGGGCATCGTGACCAACATCACCAACTTCGGCGCCTTCGTCGACATCGGTGTCCATCAAGACGGCCTGGTGCACATCTCCCAACTGGCCGACCGATACGTGAAAGACCCTAACGACGTGGTGCACCTCCACCAGCACGTCAGGGTGAAGGTGAAGGAAATCGACTATCGCCGCAACAGGATATCACTGACGATGAAAAATATCAGAGACTGAGGAAATCGCAGGGAGGGACATTCCGCGGGGGCCATCCCTGAATGGAATGGCTCAATGTGAAACCTGAAGAAGAGGGAATGAAAATAAAAAAGCTGCTATGCTATTCTTACCGCGTTATAGAGATATTGCTGATACTCTCCATAACCGCCGGACTTATTGCCTTAGGGCTTCATAGCCATGACAAGGAAGAGATGGGTGGATTGCTAAGCCCTCTCATTGTGGCCTTGGCATGGATGTGGTTCATATCCTTGCCGCTTCTAATCATCCTCGTTGCTTCCTTCATTCGTTCCATCCCACCATCCACCTCCTACAAAAAAGCAGTTCTTTCCCTCCATATCATCAATGTTGTCCTATGGTTCCTGATCTATTATCTTCTCCCAAAGCCCGCCCCATGTGATGCGGCCTTGATGGAGAATCATTTCAAGACGCATCAAGACAACATGTATGACTTGGTCAGATATGTGCGCAGCTCTTTAAACGATAGTTGTTCGATAGTCCTTCTTTACAGGAATGATGAGGTACAGGAGTTCACGATAAGGAACAGGGGCGATTGCAAAGAACAAATAGACATGGATGACAAACGTGAACTTGAGACGGTACTCCAGACAGCAGGCTTGTCAATGCAGGAATTTTCCGTAATCCAAGAAAAAATGCACAAGGCAGGAGTCATCGGCTTCGAGATAGGCAAGAACCTTTTCCCCTACTGGGAGCCTGGCAAAAGCGTCTTGCTGTTCAGATGGCATGGGGTCAACAGGTATCAATTCGCCCTGTATGACCATCCAATGACGGAAGAAGAAAGACATGAGGTTATGTCTTTGTTCCAGCATGTCTTATACAACGACAGCGTAGTGTTTGAGTCCTTCGGCGGCTATCCCGGAATGAGAGGATTCCCCGATAGGGACGAATTCCTCTCCACTCATGGATACAAGGCAAGTTAACACACTGGCCTTTTGACCATGGCGCAAGTTATTCATCCTCGATGTGGCAGAACGATTTTGGCGCAAGTAAATATATGAAAAAGCCGCAAGTCATCGACGTGACGACTTGCGGCTTTATCATGGTGTTGCAGCAGTGTTTACTTCACTTTGTCAACGATGGCCTTGAAGGCCTCGGGGTTGTTGATGGCGAGGTCGGCGAGCACCTTGCGGTTGATCTCGATGCCGGCCTTGTCCAAAGCGCCCATCAGCTGTGAATAGCTCATGCCATTGATGCGAGCGGCAGCATTGATACGCTGAATCCACAATGCGCGGAAAGTGCGCTTCTTGTTGCGGCGGTCGCGATAGGCGTAGGTGAGACCTTTCTCCCAAGTGTTCTTGGCAACGGTCCAAACATTTTTACGGGCACCAAAATAACCCTTCGTCTTCTTCAGGATTCTGGTTCTTCTTGCTTTTGAAGCAACGTGATTGACTGATCTTGGCATAATTTTCTTCCTTTAAAATGTTTGACTTCAATGTTAACGCAGACAGAGCAAATCACGAACCTGCTTCAAGTTGGAGCGGTCGACGATTGCCTGATGAACCAGATTACGTTTTTGTTTCTTTGTCTTCTTTGTCAGAATGTGGCTGTGGTAAGCATGATGTCTTTTGATCTTACCAGTACCGGTGAAGCGGAATCTCTTCTTCGCACCGGAATTCGTTTTTACTTTTGGCATTTTTTTGTAATTTAGTTATTTATTATATGGTGGCAACGCATATACCGGGCGTTACGCACCTTGTTCATCTTTCTTCTCCGTGAGTTTCTTCAATGCCTCCTCGCTGATTTTGGCATTGGCAAACAATCCGCCGTTGGCAGGCTTCTCTGCCTCCTCATTGGCTTTCGCTTGCTTTGCAGCCTCCTTGGCCTCCGCCTCACGGCGCTCACGGTCCATCTTCTGCTGGCTCTTCTTCGCCACGCCGGCTTTCTTGGGAGCGATGAAGATGGCCATCTTCTTTCCTTCAAGTTGCGGCAGTTGCTCCACCTTGCCATATTCCTCCAGGTCGTTGGCGAAACGCAGCAAGAGCACCTCGCCCTGTTCCTTGAAAAGGATGGAGCGTCCACGGAAGAAGACATATGCCCTCACCTTGTTGCCTTCGAGGAGGAATTCCTTGGCGTGCTTGAGTTTGAAAGCATAGTCGTTGTCGCCCGTCTGGGGTCCGAACCTGATTTCCTTCACCTCCACCTTCACTTGCTTGGCCTTCATTTCCTTGGCCCTTTTCTTTTGCTGGTAGAGGAATTTGGAATAGTCGATGAAGCGACATACAGGCGGTTGTGCGTTGGGTGAGATTTCCACAAGGTCCACCCCTTGTTGCCTGGCCATATCCAAGGCTTGACGTGTAGGCATCACAGTGGAACCGTCGTCGCCGACGACACGCACTTCTTTCACCCGAATTTGTTCATTAACACGGTATTGATTCGTCTTTTTGTCGTTCTTCATTCAACTGTTTTCTATTAAGCGGCTGCAAAGTTACGACAATTCCGATAAATCCCAAAATTTTTTTGCGGAATTTTCCCGACATAATGCACATTTTGAGGGATTTTCACTTTTTATGGAAGCCTTGGGGCACTTGAGCAAGTCCTCCCTTCCCTGCAGTGCACACCTTTTGCTATACCGCAATCGCAAATCCACCCTCTTCGGAGCACACTGATGACATGGACCAAGGTGCTTTTGAATGGGATGGGCTCCATAGACCCCTTGCTACGAAATAGACTGCTCGCCATCCACTTTAAAATGGAATCAGTAAAAAATAATTCGCAGATGGCGATTATTTGGGAAAAATCACTTAAATTTGCAAATTGAACCCCAAAAGTACGATTAGGCGGGCGAAAGTACTTTCGGCAAACCTATTCCTTACCAAGTTAAAAATCCAAAACCAACAGTCACTATCAACAACTCCATATGGCAACAGTAGACGACAAGAAAGTGATTTTCTCAATGGTCGGTGTGAGCAAGACCATCCAACAGACCCAGAAGCAGGTGCTCAAGAACATCTATCTCAGTTTTTTCTACGGAGCGAAAATCGGCATCATCGGCCTCAACGGCGCCGGCAAGTCGACGCTGATGAAAATCATCGCCGGACTCGACCAGCAATACCAGGGGAATGTGGTGTGGAGCCCCGGTTACACGGTGGGCTACCTGCCCCAGGACCCGCCCCTTGACGAGTCGAAGACCGTAAAGGAGAACGTGATGGAGGGCGTGCAGCATGTGTACGACGCCCTGGCGGAATACGATGAAATCAACGTGAAGTTCGGCCTCCCCGAGTATTACGAAGACCCCGACAAGATGGACCGCCTGATGAGTCGCCAAGCCGAGTTGCAGGACATCATCGATGCCACCGACGCCTGGAACATGGACTCGAAACTCGACCGCGCGATGTCAGCGCTGTGCTGTCCTCCCGGCGACAGCGGAGTGGCCACCCTCTCCGGTGGTGAGCGCCGCCGCGTGGCCCTTTGCCGTCTCCTGCTGCAAAAACCCGATGTGCTGCTGCTCGACGAGCCCACCAACCACCTCGATGCAGAGTCCATCGACTGGTTGGAGCAGCACTTGCAGCAATATGAGGGTACGGTGATTGCCGTCACCCACGACCGCTACTTCCTCGACGACGTGGCGGAATGGATTCTCGAACTCGACCGTGGCGAGGGCATCCCGTGGAAAGGCAATTACTCGTCGTGGCTGGAGCAGAAGAGCCAGCGCATGGCCTTGGAAGAGAAGACCGCCTCGAAACGCCGCAAGACCCTGGAACGTGAGTTGGAATGGGTGCGCATGGCCCCGAAGGCCCGCCACGCCAAGGGCAAGGCCCGTCTCAACTCCTACGACAAGATGCTCAACGAGGAGCAGAAACAGAAAGAGGAGAAGTTGGAAATCTTCATCCCCAATGGCCCGCGCCTGGGCAATAAAGTCATCGAGGCCGAACACGTGGCGAAGGCATACGGCGAGAAAGTGCTCTTCAACGACCTCAATTTCATGCTGCCCCCCAACGGCATCGTAGGCGTCATCGGACCCAATGGTGCGGGCAAGACCACCCTCTTCCGCCTCATCATGGGCCTGGAGCAACCCGACAGCGGCGCCTTCGACGTGGGCGAGACCGTCAAACTCAGTTATGTGGACCAGCAACACAAGGACATCTCGCCTGAAAAGACCGTCTACCAAGTGGTGAGCGGCGGCAACGAGACCATCCGCATGGGAGGGCGCGACATCCACGTGAGGGCCTACCTGTCGAGGTTCAATTTCAGCGGCGCCGACCAGGAGAAGAAATGCGCCGTGCTCTCCGGAGGCGAGCGCAACCGCCTGCACCTGGCCATCGCTCTGAAGCAAGAAGGCAACGTGCTACTCCTCGACGAGCCCACCAACGACATCGACGTGAACACCCTCCGCGCCCTGGAGGAAGGCCTCGAAGCCTTTGCCGGCTGCGCCGTCGTCATCAGCCACGACCGCTGGTTCCTCGACCGCATATGCACACACATCCTCGCCTTCGAGGGCGAGGGCAACGTCTTCTATTTCGAAGGCAGCTACACCGAGTACGAAGCCAACAAGGCCAAGCGCCTGGGACTCGAAGAGCCCAAGCGCATCCGCTACCGCAAGCTGATGGAGGAATAGAAACTGTAGAAACTTGGGACCCTATAAAAAAATCTCCGCAAATCATCATAAAAAAAACATATCATGAAAAAACTGCTCATCGGCCTGACGGCCATTCTAATATCAACCAGCATGCAAGCACAGAACGCTCCCCAACTGCGAGCCGACAACATAGACGAGGTGTTGGCCGCGATGACCCTTGAAGAGAAAGCCAAACTCCTCGTCGGTGGCGCCAATCGCTTCTTCGGCGACAACGCTGCGGTAGGCGGCGAAGCCGACCTCGTGGCCGGAGCCGCCGGCACGACAGCCGCCATCCCCCGCCTCGGCATCCCTGCCACCGTACTCACCGACGGTCCCGCCGGCGTACGCATCAACCCCACCCGCGAAGGAACGACACAGACCTTCCATGCCACCAGTTTCCCCATCGGCACCTGCCTGGCCTCCACGTGGAACACCGACTTGGTGAGACAAGTGGGCGCCTGCATCGGCAACGAGACGAAGGAATACCGCTGCGACGTCATCCTCGGCCCTGGCATGAATCTGCACCGCAACCCATTGTGCGGCCGCAACTTCGAATACTACAGCGAAGACCCGCTGCTCACCGGCAAGATAGCCGCCGCCTACATCATCGGCGTGCAGGGCGAAGGAGCCGGCACCAGCGCCAAGCACTACGCCATCAACTCCCAGGAGACCGACCGCACCAGCGTGGACGAGCGCGTATCGCAACGCGCCGCACGCGAACTATACCTCCGCGGCTTCGAAATCGCCGTGCGGGAAGGCTCCCCCTGGACCGTCATGGCCTCCTACAACAAGGTCAACGGACAATTCTCCATGGGCAACCACGACCTGCTCACCAAAATCCTCCGTGACGACTGGGGCTACAAAGGCATCGTGATGACCGACTGGATAGGCATCCGGCAAGGCCTACCCACCATCACCGAGGTGATTGCCGGCAACGACCTCATGGAACCCGGCCAGCCCAAGCAGTCGGAGGAGATTGTGGAAGGCGTGAAAAACGGCACTCTCTCCATCGCCGACGTTGACCGAAACGTAAGACGCATGCTGGAATACATCGTGAAAACACCCAGCTTCCACCAATACCCCTACACCAACAAGCCCGACCTGAAGAAGCACGCCCAGGTGACACGACAGAGCGCCACCGAAGGCATCGTGCTGCTGAAAAACAACGGCACACTGCCCTGGAACACAGACAAGAAGACCATCAAGACCGTGGCCCTCTTCGGCGAGAACTCCTATGACTTCCTCTCCGGCGGCACGGGGTCGGGATGCGTCCATCCCCCCTACGTCGTCGACATGGCGCAAGGTCTCGACAACGTGGGCATCAAATGCTCGGAGAGGCTCACCAGCCTTTACCGCAAATACATCGACTTCGCACGAGAGAAATTCCAAGCTGAGCGTCATCCTGCGAAATGGTACCAAAGGGAAGAGTTCGGACAGCAGAAATACCCTGAAATGCAACTTGCTTCCATCGCCGTGAACAACGAGGTGAAAGACGCCGACGCCGCCATCGTCACCATAGGCCGTCAAGCCGGCGAGGGCGTGGACCGCGACCTCGAGGGCGAATTCAACCTCACGAGCGAGGAGCGCCAACTCATCTTCGACATCTGCCAAGCCTTCCACGCCGCAGGAAAGCCCGTCATCGTCATCATCAACTCCGGGTCGGTCATCGAGACGGCCTCATGGAGCCAATATCCTGACGCCATCCTCTGCGCATGGCAGCCCGGCGAAGAGGGCGGCAACTCCGTGGCCGACATCCTCACAGGCAAGGTGAACCCCTCCGGCAAACTCACCATGACATGGCCCATCGCAGCCACCGACCACCCCTCGACTCAGAACTACCCCGGCAACATCGACACGTACACCTTCAGCCAGATGGTGGCGAACAAGATTCCCATCCCCGGACACGACTACACCAACCACGAGGAAGACATCTACGTGGGCTACCGCTACTTCGACACCTTCGACCGCCCCGTGGCCTACCCCTTCGGCTACGGCCTGAGCTACACCACCTTCGAATACGGCAAGGCCACGGTGAGCCAGAAAGGCGAGCAGATAGAAGTGACGGTGACCATCAAGAACACGGGAAGCCGCGCCGGCAAGGAAGTGGCACAGGTGTATGTGACCGCTCCAAAAGGACAATTGGAGAAGCCCGCCAAGGAACTGAAGACCTTCGGCAAGACCCGTGAGTTGCAACCCGGAGAAAGCCAGACGCTGAAGATGACGCTCCAGCGCCGTGACCTCGCCTCCTTCGACGAGAGCCAGAGCGCATGGGTGGTGGATGCCGGCAATTATGAGTTCAAGGTGGGCGCCAGCGTGGCCGACATCCGAACCACCGCCACCCTGAAAGTCGCCGCACTAACAGAGAAGACCTCCAACGCCCTCGCACCCCAACAAGAATTGAAAAGGCTCAAATATTAGGAGGAGTTATTTTAAGGAGTTAAAAGGGAGTTAAAGAGGAGGTAAAGGGGAGTTAAAGGGACGTATGTTTACTTCGTTAGGAGGTAAAAGGGGGTTAAAAAGGAGTTCTCCCTCGCCCCCGGCCAGGGGCCCCTTGTACTGATTTTGGTTGACAGTTTTGTTTATTAAAACTAAGTTGGTTTACACGCACCAACCCCGAAGGGGTGATAGAACACAGACGGGGGTGTCAACCCCCGGGTGTTACAGAGGAGATATAAAGGAAATAAAGGGACAATATGTATACTTTTACAAGACTGACCGCTGCCGCTTTCGGCATATTGCTGGGCATCACGACCTTGCAGGCACAACCACGCTATGACTTCTCACGCCTGCATGTCGAGCACCTCGACAGAGGCGTCGTCGCCGTCCGCCAGGATGACGGCCGCGTCTTCATCAGTTGGCGCACGCTGAAAAGCGACCATGCCGGACAACCTTTCGACATCTACCGGGATGGGAAAAAACTCAACATCGCGCCACTCACCACGGGCGGCACATGCTACGTGGACGACCTGCCCGAGGGAAGCGGAGCAGTATACGAGGTGCGGGGCGGTGGCATCGACGGACGGTTCACCCTGAAAGCCGACTCCCCGAAAAACCACATCACCATCCCCCTCGACAGGCCGGAGGGAGGCGTCACACCCGACGGGCGCTCCTACACCTACAGCGCCAACGATGCCAGCGTGGGCGACGTGGACGGCGACGGGCAATACGAAATCATACTGAAATGGGATCCGTCGAACTCACACGACAACGCCCACGACGGTTTCACCGGTCCCACCCTCTTCGACTGCTACAGCCTCGATGGCAAGCGGCTGTGGCGCATCAACCTGGGGCGCAACATCCGTAGTGGCGCACACTACACACCCTTCATCGTCTATGACCTCGACGGCGACGGACGCGCCGAAATGATGGTGAAAACCTCCGACGGCACCATCGACGGGCGCGGCAACATCATCGGCGACTCCACCGCCGACTACCGCCACGGGGCGAAGGAAGCCCTCGCCGACACCGCCACACCCCAAAAGGAGCGGCGCGAGAGTGAACAAGGGGTTGGCGGCAACAGGCCTCGTGACGGGCGGCAACGTCCGGCGTTCATCCAACACCCTCGTAACGAAGGGCGCATCCTCGAAGGGGCGGAATACATCACCGTGTTCAACGGACTCACAGGAGAGGCCATGGACACCAAACCCTACATTCCTGAACGAGGTGACCTCATGGGATGGGGCGACAACCGCGGCAACCGCTCAGAACGCTACCTCGCCGCCGTGGGCTACCTCGACGGCGAGCATGCCTCCGCCATCTTCTGCCGAGGCTACTACGCCCGCACCGTGCTCGCCGCCTGGGACTGGGACGGACGTCAGTTGAAAGAGCGCTGGACCTTCGACACCGACCAACCCGAATGGCACGACTATGCGGGTCAAGGCAACCACAACCTCCGCGTGGCAGACGTCGATGGCGACGGCTGTGATGAAATCACCTACGGCGCAATGGCCGTGGACAACGACGGGCGGGGGCTCTACAACACCGGGATGGGGCACGGCGACGCCATCCACCTCACCGCCTTCGACCCTTCCACCGACCGCCTGCAGGTGTGGGGCTGCCATGAGAACAAGCGCGACGGCAGCGACTTCCGCGACGCGGCGACAGGAAAGGTCATCTTCCAGATACCCAGCAGCATCGACGTGGGACGAGCCATGGCAGCCGACATCGACCCCACCAACCCCGGGGTGGAGATGTGGAGCACCGACAGCTACGGCATACGCACCATCAAGGGCGATGTGTTGCAGAGCGGGCAATGGTCGGAAACCGACAACGTCAGTATGAAGATGAAGGGCGCCAGAGTGTCAGTAAATTTCGGAATCTGGTGGGACGGCGACCTGCTGCGCGAACTGCTCGACCACGAGACTGTGACGAAATACAACTGGGAAACAAAAGGCATCAACCTCTTACAACGTTTCGAGGGAAAGTTCAACAACGGCACGAAGTCCAACCCCTGCCTCTCCGCCGACATCCTCGGCGACTGGCGGGAGGAAGTCGTTGTACGCAACGGCTCCTCCACGGAACTGCGCATCTACACCACCACCTTCCCGACCGACTACCGCATCGACTGCCTCATGCACGACATCCCCTACCGCCTCTCCGTGGCTACCGAGAATGTGGGTTACAACCAACCGCCTGAGACAGGATTTTATTTAGGTCCCGACAAGACGGACTATCTAAAATAGGTCACGTCAACAGTCGCCTATCCATACGAAATCTTGTAGAGACCTTTGTTAGTATGTAGTTGTATCTGTTACAGAATGTAACCTATTTCACATAAATATTGCCTTTATTATCATTTTTTCAAGATTTTTTTGTGGATTTCATATAAATTCATTACTTTTGTCCCGATTTTGAGCAAAATTTTGCTATTTTGATTTCCATGCTGTTTTCTCATGCGAGAATCTAGGCGGGTTTTATATAAAGTTAGAATGAATCAACAATTATTCATAATTCATCAACTTAAACATTTTAGCGTATGAAAAGAATTCTATTCTTCTTATCAGCATTAATGCTGACATCCATCAGCTACGCACAGCCGATGGACAAGCAGATGAAGAAGGCTACCAAGAGCGCGACCACCACTATCGCCACGGGTCAGACCCAGACTGGCAAGTACGCCGTCACCGGTGCCTTCCAAGCCAAAGAAAAGGTCCAGAAACAGCTTCCCGAGAACACACTCTTGTTCAAGCCTTACCCCACCAGGACCCGCACCCTTCTCGACAATTTCCTTGAGTCGCCCGCTGCCCGCAGCCTGAATTTGGGCAAGATAACACCCAAAGGCAAAAGGAATTTGCCAGGAATGTTCCGCTATAATAATACCGCCCAAGGCGTCCCTTATTCAATCACATTTGACTCCGAGGATGCCTTCAACG
This sequence comes from Prevotella sp., assembly GCA_017619375.1. Lineage (GTDB taxonomy): Bacteria > Bacteroidota > Bacteroidia > Bacteroidales > Bacteroidaceae > Prevotella. The sequence continues at coordinate 12,941 of JAFZSL010000039.1, forward strand.
AGTTCATGGTCATCGACAACAATGGAGATGGAACTGGTTGGGAATGGTATAACAGTTATGTCAGATGCCTTTATCATTCGAGCAACGCAACCGATGACTATCTTATAGCTCCTCCAATTAGCATGGAAGCTGGCAAGAATTACAACATCATCGTCAACGCCCAATCTGCATCATCATATTATCCTGAGCGTTTTGAAGTAGTAGTAGGTACGGAAGCTACAGTGGCTGGACTCACCACCACAGCCCTCGCTCCTGTAGAAGTAACAAGTTCAACAGCAGCTGACTACGAAGGCTCTTTCACCGCTCCAACATCTGGCACCTATTATGTGGCCATCCACTGCATCTCTGATGCCAATATGTGGTATCTTAGGCTCAACCAGCTCAGCGTGACTGTTGGTGCCAGCACTAACGCCCCCGCCGCCCCCACAGTGACCGCGACACCTGGAGAAAATGGCGCATTGACAGCCACAGTAGAAGTGACGGCTCCAAAGAATGCCATCAACGGCGAGAAGCTGACCGACAACTTGACGAAAGTGGAGCTTTACTGTGACGGTGAATTGGCATATACGAAGGAAGATGTCGCTCCTGGTGGCAAATTCACCTACACTGACGAAGACCTTACCAACGGCACTTACAAATACTATGCCATCGCCTACAATGCCGAGGGTCCAGGTGAGAAGAGCGAAGAAGCTTCTGTCTATGTGGGTTTGGACACACCTACCAACCCACAGAACCTTGAATCAGAAGACCAATTCTCAAGCATCCTGTTTACTTGGGACAAGGTGGGTGAAGTGGGTAAAAACAATGGCTACGTGAATCCTGCAGACGTAGACTACACACTTTATTCTCTCGAATACAGTTCATATTATGGTAGTTTCTTCATTGACAAAGAGCTTGCCTCTGTGAAAGACGCAAGCTCCTTAACCTATGAAATCAACACGTTGGAAGGCGACCAAGACTATGGTTATTATACTGTCACAGCTAAAAATGATGCTGGTGAGAGCAGCGGCTATATCACTTCCATACTCCTCGGCGCGCCCTATGACCTCCCTCTAACCGAAGGATTCGCCAACAGATCACTGCACTATTTCTGGGACTACGATGGCGACCTGCTGGTATCTTCTGTATCCACCGACGATGACGGCACGGGCCTCATCGTTACAGCAGAAGAAGAAGGATATACCTATCTCCTCTCTGGCAAGTTGAACCTCAAGGATGCCACCAACCCCACATTGGCAATGGACGTGGCTGGCAACGTGGGCCAATTCTATATCGTCGGCTTCGCGGATTATGGTGAAATGGTGTCTCTTGGTTCCGTCTCCGTGGATGAGGAAAGCATCGGTACTGTCAAAGTGCCTCTTTCCAGCATCGTAGGTGAGCATTTCTCACAAGTCGGTATTTTAGTACCGATAGAGACCCCGACAGAATATGATTATTATAATGGTTACACCGTCAACGACTACGTGCTTATAGACAACATCCGCATTTACGACATGTTTTCCGACGACCTGGCCATCACCGTTAAAGCCCCGTCAAGCGTTAAAGCCGGCCAATCGGCCACCATCACCGCCATCGTGGAGAACAAGGGTGACAACGATGCTACCTCCTACACTGTTAGTATCAAGGCCGGCGACAAGGAACTGTTGAACGAGACTGTTTCCGAAGAACTGGCCTCTTTGGATAAGAAAGAGTTCACAGCTGAGTTGGCAGCCACTATCTTCGATGAAGCAATCGCCATTGTGGCTGAAGTAACCTACGCATCTGACGAGGATACAAGTAACAACAAAGCAGAAACCCAAATCACCATCCTTCAATCCGCCGTTCCTTCACCTGAGAACCTGGTTGCAGAAGACAAGGGTAGTGAAGGCGTGAACCTCAGCTGGGACGCTCCCGCTTCTGAACAAGAAGTAACAGAGGACTTTGAGGACACGAGTATTTTCCCCACCTTCGGCATTGGTGGCATTACAGAAGAAGAGCACAACGGTGCGTTAGGTGAATGGACACTCTATGACGCCACTGGAATGGACGTGTACACCTGGAGTAGTACTAGCATTTCCTACGAAAACCAAAACGCACCTTGCGCATGGCAAGTGTTCGATCCTGTACAAGCAGGTTTCACCAGTGAGTCCTTCCCGCCTTCCAGCGGTTCACAGTTCCTGATGTCGATGTGCATTATACCAGATGAGATTTCCCAAACCGACCACTGGCTCATCTCACCCGAACTGACTGGCAACGCACAGACCATCAGTTTCCAGGCACGCGCACTGACTGGCAATTATGGTGCTGAAACCTTCGAGGTATGGGCCTCTTCCACCGACAATGACCCAGAAAGTTTCACTAAGGTGCAAGACTACTCCACCGATGCAACCGAATGGACAGAGTTCACTGCCGACCTGCCCGAAGGCACGAAGTACTTCGCCATCCGCCATACCTCCACTGACGTCTTCGCCCTGTTCCTTGACGACATCACCTTTGAGAAGAATGCCGCTACCCCCACTGCTTACAACATCTACTATGATGGCGAACTGATTGGCACCGTCGAAAGTGACGTGACCACTTACACCGTCGGTTCGGATGAAATCAGCACTGGCGAGCACACATTCGGTGTCAGCGCTGTATATGAAGAGGGTGACGAGTCGAAGCCTGCCACAGCCACGGTTACTATCGGCGGCTCATTCCTCCCAGGCGACGTGAACCATGATGGTCAAGTGAACATCACCGACGTGACGCTGACCGTCAACTACATCCTCACTGGCGAGACCAAGAACTTCTTCTTTGATGAAGCTAATTTGAATGGAGACACCGAAGTGAACGTCACCGACGTGACAGCCTTGGTGAACTTGATTCTCACTCAGCAGAATAGCAACAACTAATGACACCTCCTCCCCCTTGCCCTTCCTTCATAGGAGGGGCCAAGGGTCACCTATAATCAGAGGCTGCAAGGACAATGGTTCTTGCAGCCTCTGATTTTTCCTTGAAGCAGGAGGGGATAGGAGGATATAGGAGAGGGAAGATGTATCCGGACTATTTGGCGACCTCGATCAGTTTTATCTTGAAGATGAGTGCTGAATGAGGCGGGATGTTTTTTGCGCCTTCCTCACCATAACCTAAGCGCCACGGCACATAGACCTCCCATGTGGAGCCCTCCGGCATCATCACGAGAGCGTTCTGCATGCCAGGGATGAGGTTGGAGACAAAGAGGTCGACCACATCTTTCCCCATGTGCGACTCCACAAGTTTTCCCTCGTATGTCCTTAATTCGAAATTGATTTTCACCCTCTTGCGCCTGTTGGGTTTCACCCCGGTGCCTTCCTGAAGCACCTTGTACTGGATGCCGTCGGCCTCCACCACGCCTTCTTTCTGCTTGTTCTCTTCCATCCACTTGTCGGAGGGGAAGGTGTCGCGCACCTCCGGTTTCACCTCCTCGACGGGAGGGGTTTCCACTTCGGCCTTTTTCTGGGCACCTCCACCACAAGAGGCCAATGCCAGCAAGCCGGAAAAAACGACGATAAATCCTTTGTTTTTCATCTTTTACACATTATTATATAGGTTTGACAATTATTCTGGAGTTAAAGGGGAGATATAGAGGAGTCCTCCCTCGCCCCCATCTCGGGCAGAGGGGGAGAAGTTGAAGAGGAGTTTGAGGGACGTATGTTCACTGTGATAGCCACTTTTAACTTCGCTGATATTTGCAACGACTCCGATATGCCATCTCCTTGCAAAAATAAGAAAAAAAACAATACCAAATGACTTTTCTTTGGTTTTTTCATGCAAAAATGATAACTTTGCAGATTGACATCAAGCATTATCAACCCAACAAGCATACAATATGGCAACAAATGCAGAAAACCCCATCAGTGAGAAGCGAAGCCTGAACTTCATCGAGAAGCAAGTGGAGACCGACTTGTCAGAAGGCAGAGACGGAGGACGCATCCAGACACGCTTCCCTCCCGAGCCCAACGGCTACCTTCACATCGGCCACGCTAAGGCCATCGCCATGGACTTCGGCATCGCCTCGCGCTATGGCGGCAAATGCAACCTTCGTTTCGACGACACCAACCCAACGAAGGAAGACACCGAATACATCGAGAGCATCGAGCACGACATCAAATGGCTGGGCTACGAATGGGCCAATGTCTACTACGCCAGCGACTATTTCCAGGCGCTGTGGGACTTCGCCGTGTGGCTCATCCGCAAAGGTCGCGCCTATATCGACGAGCAGAGCGCCGAGGTGATAGCCCAGCAGAAAGGCACGACAACCAAGGCAGGCACCAACAGTCCCTTCCGCGACCGTCCCGTGGAGGAGAACCTGCGGCTGTTTGAATTCATGAACAGCGGCGAGGCCACTCCCGGCACCCTCGTGCTCCGTGCGAAAATCGACATGGCCCACCCCAACATGCTGTTCCGCGACCCTCTGCTCTACCGAGTGATGAACATCCCCCACATCCGCACTGGAAACCGTTGGAACGCCTACCCGATGTATGACTTCACCCACGGGCAGAGCGACTACCTCGAAGGTGTCACCCACTCGCTCTGCACCCTGGAGTTCGTGGAGCATCGCCCCCTCTACAACCTCTTTGTGGAGTGGATGCGCGAATACATGCTCGAACTGGAGTCAGAGGGCAAGCCCCTCCCCATGGACAAGGCCGTGTTCGACTCCTACGAAGGTCCCCGTCAGACTGAGTTCAACAAACTCAACCTCAGCTACACGCTGATGTCGAAGCGCAACCTGCTCGCCCTGGTGAAGGAAGGCATGGTGGCCGGTTGGGACGACCCCCGCATGCCCACCATCTGCGGTTTCCGCCGCCGCGGCTACAGTCCGGAAAGCATCGTGAAGTTCATCGACAAAATCGGCTACACCACCTACGACGCCCTCAACGAGATGAGTCTGCTGGAAAGTGCCGTCCGCGAGGACCTCAACACCCGCTCGCTACGCGTCTCCGCCGTGCTCGACCCAGTGAAAGTGGTCATCACCAACTACCCTGAAGGGCAGTATGAGCAATTGACGGCCATCAACAACCCCGAGAACGAAGCCGACGGCACCCACGAAGTGGAATTCGGCCGCGAGTTGTGGATAGAGCGTGAAGATTTCCAGAAAGAAGCTACGAAAAAATTCCTCCGTCTGGCTCCCGGCAAGGAGGTGCGCCTGAAGAACGCCTACATCGTGAAATGCGACGAGGAGCACCCCTACGACGAAGACGCCGACGGCAACGTGACCACCATCTACTGCACCTACGACCCGGAGACCCGCAGCGGCCTTCCCGGCGCCAACCGCAAAATCAAGGGCAAGACGCTGCACTGGGTGAGTTGCCACAACGCCGTGGCGGCCGAGGTGCGCCTTTACGACCGCTTGTGGAAGGTGGAGAACCCCCGCGACGAACTGGCCGCCATCCGCGAGGCACAGGACTGCGACGCCGTCACCGGCATGCGCCAGATCTTCAACCCCGACTCGCTCACAGTGCTCGACCACTGCCAGGTGGAGCCCTTCGCCGCCACCATGGCACCTTTGAGCTACCTGCAGTTCCAGCGCATCGGCTATTTCACCCCCGACAAAGACTCCACTGCCGAGCACCCCATTTTCAACAAGACCGTAGGACTGAGAGATACCAAGTGGTAATAGAGAAAAGCAGACCATGTCGAGCGACTTTTATGAGAGCAAGGCGTTCAAGCAAGCGCTGGCGAAATACGAGGAGGCCGTGAGCCAAGGCGCCACGGTCTACCTCGACTGCGACCAACTCTCCGATATCGCCGACTATTACCAATGGACGGGAGAAACGTCGAAAGCCCTCTCCACCGCCGACTATGCCCTAAGCCTTTTCGAAGGAGCCACCATCCCCCTTGCGCTCAAGGCGCGCATCGCCTTGCTCAACGAGAAAAACCCCGAGAAGGCCGAACGACTGGCAGAGGAGATAGCCGACAAGAACGACCTCGACTATTTCTACATCCGTGCGGAAATCCTGGTGGCCACCAACCGTGGCGAGGAAGCCGACCTTTTCCTGGAGTCGAAGATGGACAGTCTTGACGATTTGGACCGCCTCGACCTCGTCCTCGACGCCGCCATCCTCTTCATCGACTACGAATACGTGGAACTGGCGAAGAAATGGTTGGGCAAGTCCGACGAGAAGGACGAGGCCGACTATCGCGAGGTGGAAGGACGCATCAAATTCCACGAAGGAGACTACAAGGCATGTGAGGACATCTTCAACAGCCTCATCGACAAGAACCCCTACAACTCCTATTACTGGGTGGTGCTGGCGAGTGCGCAATTGGCACAGAACCACCTGTCGGACGCCATCACCAGCAGCGAATACGCCATCGCAATCAACCCCAAGGAAGAGGACGCCCTGCTCTACAAAGGGCAAGCCCTCGTCCATCTCAAGAATTACGAGGAAGCCCTTGAGTATTTCGACCGCCTCTCGCAAGTGCGCACCAGCAATGTGGACGGTTACCTGAATACCGCCAACTGCCTCTTCATCCTCAACCGTTACGACGAAGGGCTGGCTGCACTCAGGAAGGCAGAGACCCGTGCCAAACGCCATTACCCTGACCGCCTGCCGGAAATCTATCAGGAAGAGGCTCTCGCCTACAGCCACCTCGGGGAGAAAGAGCGCGCCCTCGCCTGCCTCGACATGATGGAGGAACAAGTGGAAACCGACCCCTACGAACAGATGGTGATCCGCGCCCACATCTATTGCGAGAACGACGACCTCATCCAAGCCCAGTTGCTTTACAAGCAGGCCGTGGTGGAGTCGCGCTACCAACCATACATCATGCTCCGTGTGGCGGTGTCGCTTTATGACAACAACTTCCTGCAAATGGCCTACAACATCTTGAGCGCCCTCGACCCCGCCGACCAGGAGAAATTTCCACAAATCCATGCCTACATGGCCGCCTGCGCCCACGACCTTGGTCTATGCGAAGCCTTCATCACCCATCTGGGCAGGGCGGTGGAACTGTCTCCCTCCACATCGTTAACCGTGCTCTCCCCCTTGTTTCCCGTGGGCATGGAGCCACAAGAGTACGTCAAGTACGCCACAGACAACCTATTGAAGAAATGAACTGGATTACAGCCCTTTTAGGCAACCTCACCTACCCCGCCATATTCCTACTCATGCTCTTGGAGAGCACCGTCGTCCCCGTACCATCCGAACTGGTGGTATCCCCTGCGGCATACCATGCCGCAGGTGGTCACCTCAACGTGTGGTTGGTCATCCTCTTCGCCACTATCGGCGCCGACGTGGGCGCCAGCATCAACTACGTGGCAGGCTATTACCTGGGACGCCCCATCATCTACAAATTTGCCAACAGCCGCTTGGGACACCTGTGCCTGCTCAACCAGGAGAAGGTGGAGAAGAGTGAGAAATATTTCTACGACCACGGCGTGGCGGCCACCCTCACCGGCCGTCTCATCCCCGGCATCCGCCACCTCATATCCATCCCCGCCGGCCTCTCGAAGATGCCCTATCTGAAATTCCTGCTCTACACCACCATCGGCGCCGGAGCATGGCACAGCATCCTCGCCGGCCTGGGCTGGTATCTGCACTCCTTCGTGCCAGAGAACGAACTCGACGAACGCCTGATGGAATATGGCGACTACATCAAATGGACCATCATCGGCCTGGTAGTCCTCGCCATTGCCTATTTCGCCATCAAGCATTATTGGAAGAAGAGGAAGTCTTAGAAATCATAGAAACACTTGGAATCCCAGGGATACTATAATAGCAAATCCGCCTGACAACCAAAGGGTTGTCAGGCGGATGATGTTTTTTCCCGGAGGAGTGGCTATTCCTTTTTACTTGCAGTAGAGAGCCACGATGGTCTCGTATTTCTCCTGCTTGCCGGAAGTCTGCTTGGGCTCTCCCACCTTCTTGCCATACTCATAGACTTGCTCGAGGGAAAGTTTGCCATCTTCGAAGTCCTTGCCGATACCTTCGTCGAAGCTGGCGTAGCGAGCCTTCTTCATTGCGGGGAGTTCGCTCTCCTCAAGGATGGCGACAGCGTTCATGAAGGCGCGTGCCATGGCATCCATACCGCTGATGTGAGCGATGAAGAGGTCCTCGAGGTCGGTGGAGTTACGACGGATCTTGGCATCGAAGTTGGTGCCGCCATCCTTGAAGCCGCCATTGCGGATGATTTCCAACATGGCCTGGGTGAGTTCGTAGTTGTCGATGGGGAACTGGTCGGTATCCCAGCCATTCTGAGCGTCGCCACGGTTGGCGTCGATGGAACCCAGCATGCCAGCGTCCACTGCGCAAGCGAGTTCGTGCTCGAAGGTATGTCCGGCGAGAGTGGCGTGGTTGACCTCGATGTTCACCTTGAAGTCCTTGTCGAGGTTGTGAGCCTTGAGGAATCCGATGACAGTCTCTGTGTCGACATCATACTGGTGCTTTGAGGGCTCCATGGGTTTCGGCTCGATGAGGAAGGTGCCTTTGAATCCCTTTGCGCGGGCATAGTCGCGAGCCATGGTGAGCATGGTGGCCATATGCTCCTTTTCACGCTTCTGGTCGGTGTTGAGGAGGCTCATGTAGCCCTCGCGTCCGCCCCAGAACACATAGTTGGTGCCGCCCAGTTTGATGGTGGCGTCGATGGCGTTCTTGATTTGCACGATGGCGCGTGCCACGACGTCGAAGTCGGGATTGGTGGAAGCACCATTGGCATAGCGCTTGTTGCCGAAGACATTAGCAGTGCCCCAAAGCAGCTTGATGTTGGGGAATTGCTTCATCTTCTCCTGTGCATAGTCTGTGATAGCCTTCATGCGAGCCTCGTACTCTTCGATGGTTTCTCCTTCTTCAACGAGGTCAACGTCATGGAAGCAGTAGTATTCGATACCCAGCTTGTCCATGAATTCGAATCCGGCATCCATCTTGTCCTTTGCCCTCTGGACAGCGTCCTCAGCCTTGTCCCACTCATAGGAACGAGTCTGTCCGCCAAACTGGTCGGCAGAAGCTCCACCAAGGGTGTGCCACCATGCCATGGCGAATTTCATCCAGTCCTTCATTTTCTTTCCCATGACGACCTTCTCGGGCTCATAATAGTGGAAAGCCATTACGTTCTTGCTCTCTTTTCCTTCAAATGGAATTTTACCAGTGAAGGGAAAATACTCTTTTGCCATAATTAGATGTAAATTGTTTTTAGAATGTTGTTGATAATGGTTTAAAGTGTCTTATTTGTTGGCTATGACAGCCAGTCTGTCTTTCCATGCGGCGTAAGCCTGGAGGTATTCCTTGCGTCTTGCCTCGTCGGGCTCGATGACAGCGAGTTTCTTGAGAGAGGCGAAGGCCTCTTCGTTGTCCTTGTACAAGCCGCATCCCATTCCGGCACCCTTTGCAGCGCCCACGCTGCCGTCGGTTTCCAGGAGTTCGATGGTTGCTCCGCTGACTCCGGCGAGCGTGTCCCTGAATATGGGGCTGAGGAACATGTTGGCTTTTCCAGCGTGGATTTTGCGGATGTCCATTCCCATCTGCTGCATGATTTCCATACCATAACAGAAGCTGAAGACGATGCCTTCCTGAGCAGCCCTCATGAGATGAGCCTTTCCGTGCTTGTTGAAGTTGACGCCCTGTATGGCACAGCCCACCTCCTTGTTCTCGAGGACGCGTTCCGCACCGTTTCCAAACGGTATGATGGTGACGCCCTCGCTTCCGATGGGCACTTTGGCCATGAAGTCGTTCATGTCGGCGTAGGAGATGCCCTCTGGTGCGATGGTTCTTCTCACCCAAGCGTTGAGGATGCCGGTGCCGTTGATGCAGAGCAACACGCCGAGGCGGTCAAGCTGTTCGGTGTAGTTGACGTGTGCAAAGGTGTTGACGCGGCTCTTCTTGTCGTAGTTGATTTCACCCAGCACGCCATAGACCACGCCAGAGGTGCCTGCGGTGGATGCGATTTCACCTGGGTTGAAGACATTGAGTGAAAGGGCGTTGTTGGGTTGGTCGCCAGCACGGTATGAGATGGGGGTTCCCTCCTTGAGTCCCAACTCCTTGGCAGCCTGTGCACACACCTCGCTTTGGACGCTGAAGGTGGGCACGATGTCGGGAACGAGGCCGTTGTCGAACCCGAAATAGCGCATGAGGAAGTCGGCCACACGCTTCTCCTTGAAGTCCCAGAACATGCCCTCGCTGAGTCCGCTGATGGTGGTGTTGACCACTCCGCTGAGTCTCATGGCCAGGTAGTCTCCGGGCAGCATGAACTTATAAATCTTATCGAAGAGTTCAGGTTCGTTTTCCTTCACCCAGGCCAGTTTGGCAGCGGTGAAGTTTCCCGGGGAGTTGAGCAGGTGTCCCAGGCAGTTGTCTGCCCCGATTTCCTCGAAAGCCTTCTCTCCGTAGGGCACGGCCCTTGAGTCGCACCAGATGATGGAAGGCCTGAGCACTTGGAGGTCCTTGTCCACACAGACAAGTCCGTGCATCTGGTAAGAGATGCCAATGGCGATGATGTCCTCTCCTTTTGCTCCCGTGTCGGCCATGATCTTCTGCAAACTGAGTTTGGCATAGTTCCACCACGACTCAGGCTCTTGTTCAGCCCAGCCAGCCTTTACGGCCTTGATGGGTGCTTCACTTTCCGGGAAAAACGCTGATGCAGCACATGCTCCGCTGTCTGCATCCACAAGCGATGCCTTGACAGAACTGCTGCCGACATCGAAACCTAAAAGATATCTTTTTGACATAGTATGGATGATTAAGCTCTAAAACCCGTATTAGGCATAGTTGATATAGTTGTTGCAAAGATAGTGATTATTTCGCAAAGTGATTAAAAAATCAAAGGAAAAAAGCCTTGTCTTTTACATAAAAAATGTAAATTTGCAACATTTGACAAAATACCGAAAAACAGCCATGGAAGTGAAAGATGTTTTTGAACTGCGCAAGCAGGGGAAGTTGGAAGAGGCCTATGCCGCCATCCGTCCGATGTATGCTGTCCACAAGGGAAAATACACGACATTAGCCATGTTTTGGACAGCAAGCGACATCCTTAAAAAGCGTTTGGACGAGCAACGCGGCGAGGAAGCCTGCAAGATTTTCGAAGCACTGCTTCGCGTCCTGCCCTCCATCGACGACCGCGACGGGAAGGGCCATGCCGCCGTCATGTCAGCCGCCGTGCGCCTGGGACGTGAGTGCAAAACTTTCAGCATCATCGATTTCTTGGAGTCTTACGGCATGGAGCACCTCACCGAGGCCGACTGGCAAGCCGTGACACCCACTGTCAACGAAGGCGAGTCCCCGGCGAAGCGCTTCCCCCTTCCCTCCACCGCCATGCGGATGCTCACGCTGGCCTTCCATGAAATCCAAGACGAACCATCAGTCGACCGTGCGCTGAAAGTGACGCCCTTGTTGCAAGAGGCCTTGAAACGCCAGCCTTACAACAAGAACGCTCAGCGCTACATGGCCATCGTCTACGGCATCATGGGAGAGCGCGAAAAGGCCATCGCCATCTACAAGCGCCTACTCTCACGTTGCCACGACAGTTGGCTCTACGCCGAACTATCCGCGCTGACGGAGGACGACGGCGAACGTGCCGCCCTGATGTGCCAGGCCATCACCCACCAACGCCAAGAGCAATTCCGCTCAGGCTACCATCTGCAATTGGCACAACTGCTCCTGGGGCGCGACAACAGCCGCGCCGCCTACGAATTGGAGCGTTGCATCGCCATCCGACAAAAGCAAGGGTTCCACAACACCCGCGAAATCAACGATTTGCAGAAAGCCTTGGCTGGAGTGCAGCCGGTGAGCGCAGTAAGCCAACAAGACTTCTATCGCCGCATGGCCCAAAAATACATCAACCCAAATGGATAAAAAACATCCAACCCCGAAGGGGTGACATAATACAGACGGGGGTGTCAACCCCCGGTATAAAAGCACAAAGCACCCCAACCCCGAAGGGGTGACAGAACACAGACGGGGGTGTCAACCCCCGGTATAAAAGCACAAAGCACCCCAACCCCGAAGGGGTGACAGAACACAGACGGGGGTGTCAACCCCCGGTATAAAAGCACAAAGCACCCCAACCCCGAAGGGGTGACATCACGAAAAACGCCATCAAAAAAGGCTGGCGCCATAGACGCCAGCCTTTTTTGTGTATTTAAAAAGAGATTAAGCGAGTGTGAAGAGTGCGTTATCCTCTTTGATTTTGCCCTCTTTGAAGAGCCAACCCATACCAAGAAGAGTCTCCTCTTCGCTGATCTTGGCGGCCTTTGCAATCTGCTTCACTGTCAAAGCCTTCTCGGCTGCGAACAATGCCTGATAAACGTCACCAGCCTTGAAACCCACGGTCTCAGCATTGATGACCACTTCTACTTTCTTTGCAGCAGTCTTCTTGGTGGCTGCTTTCTTCACTGTGGTAGCCTTCTCAGCGGCTGCCTTTGTAGTTTTCTTTTCTGCCATGATTTAGTTAAAACAAAAAATATTTGGTGAACTAATTTTACCAATCTTTTAAATTCGCTGCAAAATTACACCTTTTATTTCATCCGAACTAATTTTCAGCGAAAAATCTGACACAAGAAAGCCTTAAAATGTTCATTTTCACGCATTTCTTGATTTATGTCAATTATTTTTCGCCTAACAACGGCTTCAAAGACGTGACATATCACCATGTTTTCATGGTGACATGGCCACGACCTCAACAAAGGGAGAAGGAATCCGACAGGCAGCCAAAAACACCTGTCAGCAGAGGACGGCCCCCTTACTCCTCACGCAATTCAACTTTGATTTGGAGTTCCTCAAGTTGCTTGGGATCCAATTCCGATGGAGCGTCGAGCATGACATCCCTGCCACTGTTGTTCTTGGGGAATGCGATACAGTCGCGGATGCTGTCAAGCCCTGCGAAGATGGCCACGAAGCGGTCGAGACCGAAAGCCAGTCCGGCATGTGGCGGTGCGCCATACTTGAAAGCGTTGATGAGGAAGCCGAACTGTGCCATCGCCCTTTCAGGTGTGAAGCCAAGGATGTCGAACATTTTAGCCTGCAGTTTCCCATCGTGTATACGCAGACTACCGCCACCGACCTCTATGCCGTTGCACACGAAGTCGTAAGCCTTCGCCCTGACCCGCTCAGGATGTTCCTCGAGCAAAGGAATGTCGTCGGGGTTGGGCATGGTGAAGGGATGGTGTGTGGCCATGAGCCTCTGCTCCTCGTCGCTCCACTCAAAGAGCGGGAAGTCGATGATCCACAAGCATTCGAAGCGGTTCTTGTCACGCAGTCCGAGACGGTCTCCCATTTCCAATCGCAAAGTGCATAGTTGCACCCTCGTCTTGTTGGCGTTGTCGCCGCTGAGGATGAGGACGAGGTCGCCGTCTGCAGCCCCCATTTTCTCCTTGAGGGCCAAGAGCGTCTCCTGAGAGTAGAACTTGTCGACGCTGCTCTTGATGGTGCCATCCGAGTTGTATTTCACAGACACCAAGCCTTTTGCGCCCACTTGCGGACGTTTGACAAAGTCGGTGAGTTGGTCGAGTTGCTTCCTGGTGTATGAGGCGCAACCCGGCACGCAAATGCCTCCAATGTATGCCGCCTGGTCGAAGACGGGGAAGTTGCCATTTTTCATCACGTCCATCAGTTCGACAAACTCCATGCCGAATCTCAGGTCGGGTTTGTCGCTGCCGAAACGTCTCATGGCCTCATGCCAAGGCATCTGCTGCAGTTTGTCGGGCAACGACACTCCTAACAGTTCCTTGAAGAGATGGCGGCACATGTCCTCGAAGAGGGAGATGACATCCTCCTGGTCGACAAAACTCATCTCGCAATCGATTTGCGTGAACTCCGGTTGCCTGTCGGCCCTGAGGTCCTCGTCGCGGAAGCACTTGGCGATTTGGAAATAACGGTCGAATCCGCTCACCATGAGGAGTTGCTTGAGGGTTTGCGGACTTTGTGGCAGAGCGTAGAACTGCCCCGGGTTCATGCGTGAGGGGACGACGAAATCCCTTGCACCCTCGGGTGTGGAACCGATGAGGATGGGGGTCTCCACCTCGATGAAATCCTTGGAGTCGAGGAAGTTTCGTATGGCAATGGTCATCTTGTGCCTGAGTTCGAGGTTTTTCCTGACGGGGTTTCTTCTGAGGTCAAGATACCTGTACTTCATCCTGATGTCATCCCCACCATCGGTGTTGTCCTCTATGGTGAAAGGCGGCGTGACGCTTTCGCTGAGCACGTTCAGTTTGTCAACGATGATTTCGATGTCTCCCGTGGGCATCTTCGGATTCTTGCTTTGTCGCTCCCTGACAGTTCCAGTAGCCTGTACGCAGAACTCTCGCCCCAACTTGTTGGCCAGGTCGAAAAGTTCGCTGTCCGTCTCATCATTGAACACCAGTTGGGTGATGCCATACCTGTCTCTCAGGTCGATAAACGTCATTGCACCCATTTTCCTGCTGCGCTGCACCCATCCGGCCAATGTGACTTCGCGGCCGGCATCGGAAAGCCTCAACTCTCCACAAGTATTCGTCCTATACATTATAATAAAATATGTTGTTTGTTTACTTGCATATAATTTGCAAAATTAGCCATTATTTTGCAAACGCCAAAGGAAACGACTTGTTTTTTTGTGGAAGGACAATCAAAAGGGCAAAAGGGCAACGCAATCATGGCAGCGCTACAGCCCATGCTGCTTATCACGGAAAGAGGCCCGGCATGACTGCCGGGCCTCTCCCCATATGTTTTTGCCTAAAGACCTTAAGAGTCCTTGGAGCCTTTACACCAGATGTGGCAAATCCGTCATCCCCTTGGCGAGTTCTTCGTCGGAGAGGTCGTAGTTGCGGAGGTCGCCATTGATGTATTGGTCGTATGCGGTCATGTCGATTAGTCCGTGTCCGCTGAGGTTGAAGAGGATGACCTTTTCCTCACCTGTTTCCTTGCATTTAAGAGCCTCCCTGATGGTGGCAGCGATGGCGTGGCAGCTCTCCGGTGCGGGGATGATGCCTTCGGTCCTGCTGAAGAGGATGCCGGCCTCGAATGTTTCGAGTTGCGGGATGTCCACACCCTTCATGTATCCATCCTTGAGCAACTGGCTGACAATCATTCCAGCCCCGTGGTATCTCAGGCCTCCTGCGTGGATGTTGGCAGGTTTGAAGTTGTGTCCGAGAGTGAACATGGGAAGCAGCGGCGTGTATCCAGCCTCGTCTCCGAAGTCATAGTCGAAGGTTCCCTTGGTGAGTTTCGGGCAGCTGGCAGGTTCTGCTGCAATGAATTCGGTATTCCTCTCCCCGGTGAAATTATGTCTCATGAAGGGGAATGCGATACCGCCGAAGTTGGACCCGCCTCCAAAGCAAGCGATGACCATGTCGGGATACTCCCCGGCCATCTGCATCTGCAGTTCTGCCTCAAGTCCGATGATGGACTGATGGAGTGACACGTGGTTGAGCACGGAGCCGAGGGTGTATTTGCAGTTGGGCGTGGTGGTGGCCAGCTCCACAGCCTCAGAGATGGCTGTTCCGAGCGAACCCATGTGCGTGGGCTCCTTGGTGATGATGTCCTTGCCCGCCCTGGTCGACATGGATGGCGACCCTTCGACAGTAGCGCCGAAGGTGCGCATGATGGACGACCTGTAGGGTTTCTGCTGCATGGAGATTTTCACTTGATAGACAGCGGTTTCCAACCCGAAGACCTTTGCTGCGTAGCTGAGTGCCGCGCCCCATTGTCCGGCACCGGTCTCGGTGGTGACGTTGGTGACGCCCTCTTGCTTGCAGTAGTAGCACTGCGGCAGTGCGGAGTTGATTTTATGAGACCCGAGCGGGTTGACACTCTCGTTCTTGAAATAGATGTGTGCCGGGGTGCCCAGGGCCTCCTCCAAGGCGTATGCCCTGACGAGCGGTGTAGCCCTGTAGTACTTGTACATTTCCAACACCGGCTCCGGAATGTCTATCCACGCATGCTCGGTGTCGAGTTCCTGCTTGGAGCACTCCAGGCTGAAGATGTGCGCCAGGTCCTCGGCGCTGAGAGGCTGCTTGGTTCCGGGGTGAAGTGGCGGCAGCGGCTTGTTGGGCATTTCCGCTTGGATGTTGTACCACTTTGTTGGAATCTCACTCTCTTGAAGGATGAATCTTTTCTGTCGTTTCATAAAAAAGCTAAAGGTATGTTATATTGATTCTATTGTTCCTTTATGGCATGGCAAAAGCCGAATGATTTGCAAAAGTACGCAAAAAAATCCTCTTTCATTGCAAAATGACAAGAAAAAAAGCTTTTGTTGAAAAATATTATACAATCGTTTCCATTTCACTTCATTTCTGTCATTGCCGACTTTCACCAAGCAGCCCACTTGAAAGAGTCGGGGGATTGGACATAATGACACGCCAACCCACTTGGTCGGGAAACAAAAAAAGTGTAAAACTTGTTGGTTTTTGAGGTTTTATTCCTACCTTTGCCGCCATGAAACAAACGAGCACCTCCAGCCCTTCTGAAGAGAAGTCGCCATCGCCCGCACAGACCCTTGAAGAATCCGCCCGCCGCCGCGAGGCATACGCCACCTTGCTCCCCCAGCTACGCAGCCTGGTGGAAGGCGAGCGCAACTACATCGGCGTTCTTGCCAATGTGACCGCCTTGCTTCGACAGACCTTCGGCGAACGTTTCTTCTGGGTGGGTTTCTACCTGGTGAGCGACGGGCAGTTGCGCCTTGGTCCGTTCCAAGGCACCATGGCCTGTTTCAGCATCGCCCGCGGACGCGGCGTATGCGGCACGGCATGGGAGCACGACACCACCATCATCGTGGACGATGTGGAACGCTTTCCCGGGCACATCGCCTGCTCCTCGGAGTCACGCTCCGAAATCGTGGTGCCCATTCACGACAGCTACGGCCGTGTCACCGGCGTCCTCGACATCGACTCCTGCGAGTTGTGCGCGTTCGACAATGCCGACCGTGAGGGTTTGAAGGAAGTATGTCGTTTGCTTGACATTGAACAATTCGACACAAAATGGTATTAGACATCATCTACATCATTGTCGGCATCGCACTGGTGTTGTGGGGGGCCGACCGCATGACCGACGGCGCGGTGTCCATCGCCCATCGGCTCCGCATCCCCCAGATAGTCATAGGACTCACCATCGTAGCCTTGGGCACCTCCATGCCAGAGTTGTGCATCAGCCTGGTGTCAGCATTGAAAGGCACCTCCGACCTTGCCGTGGGCAACGTCGTGGGCAGCAACATCTTCAACACGCTGCTCATCGTCGGCGTGGCCGCCCTGGTGACCCCCATCACCATCCTTCGCTCCACGGTGACCAAGGACATGCCATGGTCGGTACTTGCCGGCATACTCCTCATCGCCCTATGCATCGACAACAAGATCAGCCGCCTCGATGCATTCATCCTGGTCGCCGTTTTCCTCTTTTTCCTCGTTTACACCTTGTGGCAGGCGAAGAAAGGAAAGCCAGAAGGCCCTGCAAAAGAAGCCGTGGAAGACACCCCGGTCTGGAAATCCACGTTCTTCATACTGCTGGGCCTTGCCTGTCTGATATTCGGCAGCAACCTGTTTGTCAACTCCGCCACCGATGTGGCCCGTGCCCTGAATGTGTCAGACGCTGTCATCGGCCTCACCATAGTAGCCGGCGGCACGTCGCTTCCCGAACTGGCCACCAGTGCGGTTGCGGCGAAGAAAGGCCAAAGCGCCATCGCCATCGGTAACGTGATAGGCAGCAATGTATATAATGTGTTGTTGATTTTAGGCCTGACGGGCATCGTCTGCCCCATGGAGACCAACGGCATCACGATGTATGACTATGGGTTGATGACCTTGAGCATGATCCTGCTATGGCTGTTCTCCTTCACCCGCTTCAAAGTTGAGCGCTGGGAAGGTTTCGTGCTTACAGCCATCTTCATCGCCTACATGGGTTGGCTGATTTACAACGCCGTTTCACCGGCATCAGTGCCTGCAGTGGCTCAATAGCCGTAGATGGCCTTGAGCTGTTCGCCAAGCCTCTCTCCCCTCAGGTCGTAAGCGACGATGCATCCCTTGCCATCCAGCAATACGTTAGAGGGGATGGCTATCACCCCGTAAGCATCGGAAGCGGCGCACTCCCACCCTTTCAGGTCGGAGATTTGCGGCCAGTCCATTCCCATTTTCTCGACGGCGGCCTTCCATTGGGCCTCGCTCTGGTCAAACGACACGCCTACGATTTCAAAGCCATCCTTGTGGTATTTGACGTAGTTCTCCACGACGTTGGGCATCTCCTTCCTGCAAGGGCCACACCAACTGGCCCAGAAGTCCACCAACACGTAATTTCCCTTCCCACACCAATCGCTCAGGTGGCAAAGGCCTCCTTTGAGATTGCGCATGGCCAGGTCGGTGAAGAGCCTTCCCGGCTGTTTCTTCTCCAGTCCCTTGGCATATTGTATGGCGACGTTCATCCTGGGATGACTCATATAGGGTGCGCCGTCGACGAGCCACGGCTTCACCTGGTCGTAACTCATCTCCATGAACATGTCGGGCAGAAAGGCAGCAGGCACCATCGTGCCGGCATAAGGTTTCAACATCTCGATGCGTCGGGCCACGCGGACAGCCTTCAAGTCGGCCATCTGCTGTCGAGCGAACTTCGTGTCTCCCTCTTCCTCCAGTTTGATCAAATCCTCCATTTTCCCCTTGAACACGCGGTCGAGCGAGTCGAGTGCCAAGTCGCACTTCATGGTCATCTCATTGAGTGACGAACCTTTCACCTTGCGCGCCACCAAATCGATGTCAAGGGGGACGAGGTCGGCGAAGAACGGGACGAGGTATTCCCTCCCCCCAACGCCATACAACCCATCCTTCTCAACAGGCAGCGTGGTGTCGAATTTTCCTTCTCTCACGGGAATCTTGGCCATGATGAACCCATGTGACAAGTCAACCACCAATACGGAGTCCTTCCCCTCGGGGCATATTCCTGTCAAGTGCATCTTGTCTTGAGCCTGTGCCATACCAGCGACAAGCAACATGACAAGCACCGACATCATTTTTCTCATCATATCAAACATATTGTCAAAAACATTCATTTTCACTGCACAAAAATAACATTTTTATTTTATTCCTTCATTATTTTGCAGAAAAAGTGTACTTTTGCAGTCGATTTTTTCAACAGAGTGCTTGACAACCTCTTAAAAAACAAGAAAATGACAAAGAACCAACGCAAAGTGAGCGTGCTGTTCCTCTTTTTCAGCATGCTTTTCACGGTTTGCCTTATTACGGCGAACCTATTGGGAACAAAGCAGATAGCATTAGGCCCCATCAACGTGACCGGCGGCCTGCTGATTTTCCCCGTATCCTACATCATCAACGACTGCGTGTGCGAAGTGTGGGGCTTCCGCAAAGCGCGTCTGCTGATATGGACAGGTTTCCTGATGAACTTTTTCTTCGTGTCGGTATGCGCCCTTTGCGACGCCATTCCAGGTGCGCCCTACTGGAACAACGACGAAGGGTTCCATGCCATCTTCGGCCTTGCACCCCGCATCGCCCTGGCATCCTTCGTGGCCTTCCTTGCCGGCAGTTTCATCAACGCCTACGTGATGAGCCGCATGAAAATCATGTCGAAAGGCAAGAATTTCTCCTGGCGCGCCATCGCCAGCACGTTGTTAGGCGAAGGCGCCGACTCCCTGCTGTTCTTCCCCCTGGCCTTCTGGGGAGTGATTCCCACCTCCGAACTGCCCATCTTGATGTTGTGGCAAGTGGTGCTGAAGACCACCTACGAGGTCATCGTCCTGCCCCTCACCATCCAAGTGGTGAAATACGTGAAGAAATATGAGAACGAGGATGTCTACGACAATGGCATAGACTACGGCATCCTTAACATTTTCAACATCTAACGTCATGGAAGAGTCAAGAGAGAAAGAAGGGCTGCAAGCCTTGGGCGCAAAGACACGCTACGCCACCGACTACGCCCCCGAAGTGCTGGAGACATTTGAGAACAAGCACAAGGAAAACGATTACTGGGTGAGATTCAACTGTCCGGAATTCACCTCTCTATGCCCCATCACGGGCCAGCCCGACTTCGCCGAAATCGTCATCAGCTACATCCCCGGCGAGCGCATGGTGGAGAGCAAGAGTCTCAAACTCTATCTCTTCAGTTTCCGCAACCACGGCGACTTCCACGAAGACTGCGTGAACATCATCATGAAGGACTTGGTGAAACTGATGCACCCCAAATACATCGAGGTCACCGGCCTGTTCACCCCTCGCGGGGGCATCAGCATCCACCCCTACGCCAACTACGGCATCCCCGGCACGAAATACGAGCGCATGGCTGAGGAACGCCTGCTGGGATACAAGTATTGAGGCGCCATCGCCTCACCTTCCCCTTCTCGCTTCCGTCAAGGAGTCAGGCTTGAGTTTGAATCCTTGTATCCTGTCGTTGAATCGCAGGGTCATGGTGTCTCTCCTGAGCAAGACAAAATCCGCTGTATCGTTCATCAACCTGAGTGAGTCCAGGCTGTCCCTTGCATTGTAGGAGAAGATGATTCTCCCATTATGAAGATGCCACTCCATATACCTCTTGAGTGGCGGGTAGACCACTGGTCTCTTTCTGTCTAATGTGGAAGTGGCAGGCGGCCCCCCTGCTGCTTTCACCGTAAAATCCCGCTTGAGGGTGTAGACATATTCCCTTGGCACCATTTCCGACTTGACGAAGGAGTCTCTTCTCTGCTCCATTCTTTCCTTTTCCTCCTTTCCCAAATCGTTGGCATTGGAAACAGGGACATGCAATTGTATTTCAGGCATTTCCACATAATACCAAGTGCCCTTCACCTGCTCCATGTTGATGGCCAGCAAGACAGTCCTGCAAGTATCCTTTCCAACGACCACCATGGAATCCTCCGGCCCGAGCAAGAGCGCCATTTTGTCGCCCACCCTTGGTCGTCCGAAGACCTTGCGTTCAACCATCGCATCGAAGATGTAGTAATTGACCGGGTCTCCCCCGGAATCAGGGAGGAACACCAATATGGAATCCGTGCAGCCATCGCAAGCCAATCCATATATCATGATGTCGGGGTCGTCTTTCGACGACTCATAACTTTTCAGCTGGAGCTGCCCTTCGGTTGCCTCTTGGTGCTCGCCCGTCTTTTGACAAGCCATGAACACCACCAGCAATGGCAGCAGGAAAAACAAGGAAGAAGGTTTCATCTCTCTTTCTATTTCGTTATGGATGTCAGGCTCCTTTTCATCATCGGAACCATCAACGCTGCAAAATTAAACAAAAAAAACGAGCCTACAAGGAAAAATTAATGATGAAAGAAGAAAAAATAAAAATCAAGAAGGAAAGATGGAAATATGAAAAATGGTGTATGAAGCCACTTTTAGACATCGGAGGACAGCATCATGCCATGGCTTTATGCATGAAAAGTGAAAAAACATAGGTTTTAGGCAAAAAAAAGACTTTCAAAACTCTAAAGTTGCCAATTATTTTACTATCTTTGCCACGTGAAAGGCAAACTTTCACTCCTGTTCAAATACGGATTGTAAAACACCTACAAGCCTACATACAAAACTTTAAAACTGATAACGAATGAAAAAGAAAATCCAGTTCAGCCTTGTCTACAGGGACATGTGGCAGTCATCCGGCAAATTCCAACCACGCAAAGACCAATTGGAACGCATCGCACCGGTCATCATCGACATGGGATGCTTCTCCCGTGTCGAAACCAATGGTGGAGCATTCGAGCAAGTGAACCTCCTTGCCGGCGAGAACCCCAACGCCGCCGTTCGCGCTTTCTGCAAGCCCTTCAACGAAGTGGGCATCAAGACCCACATGCTCGACCGCGGCCTCAACGCCCTGCGCATGTATCCCGTCCCCGATGACGTGCGTCAGCTCCAATACAAGGTGAAGCACGCCCAGGGTGTGGACATCCCCCGCATCTTCTGCGGCCTGAACGACACACGCAACATCATCCCGAGCATCAAATGGGCCTTGGAGGCCGGCATGACACCCCAAGCCACCCTCTGCATCACCACGTCGCCCGTTCACACCGTGGAATACTATAGCCGCATCGCCGACGAGGTGATTGCCGCCGGAGCCGCTGAAATCTGCCTGAAGGACATGGCCGGCATCGGCCAGCCCGCCATGCTGGGCAAACTGACGAAAGCCATCAAGGACAAACACCCCGATGTCATCATCCAGTACCACGGCCATTCCGGTCCGGGCTTGTCGATGGCCTCCATCCTCGAGGTGTGCAACAACGGTGCCGACATCATCGACACCGCCATCGAGCCACTGTCATGGGGCAAGGTCCATCCCGACATCATCTCCGTGCAAAGCATGCTGAAGAACGAAGGCTTCGAGGTGGCCGACATCAACATGTCTGCCTATATGAAGGCACGCTCGCTGACCCAGGAGTTCATCGACGACTGGCTCGGCTATTTCATCAACCCTGGCAACAAGCACATGAGTTCGCTGCTTCTCGGCTGCGGCCTTCCCGGCGGCATGATGGGTTCGATGATGGCCGACCTTGGCGGCATCCATCAGATCATCAACAAGACCCGCGCCAAGAAGGGCGAGCCGGAGTTGAGCATCGACGACCTGTTGGTGAAACTCTTCGACGAGGTGGCCTACGTATGGCCAAAGGTGGGATATCCCCCACTGGTCACCCCGTTCTCACAATACGTGAAGAACATCGCCCTGACAAACCTGCTCACGATAGAGCAAGGCAAGGGTCGCTACGTGATGATGGACGACGCCATGTGGGGCATGGTGCTCGGCAAGAGCGGCCGCATCCCCGGCGAGATTGCTCCCGAACTGAAAGAACTTGCCGCCAAGCAAGGCAGGGAGTTCACCGACGCCGACCCGCACACACTCATCCCCAACGGCCTTGACGACTTCCGCAAGGAGATGGACGAGAACGGTTGGGAGTATGGCCAGGACGACGAGGAACTCTACGAGTTGGGCATGCACCCCGAGCAATACCGCAACTTCAAGAGCGGCCAGGCGAAGAAGAATTTCCTCGCCGACCTCCAGAAGATGAAAGACGCCAAACTCGGCGCGAAACTCACCCCGGAGCAACTCTCCGCTTTCAAGCATGCGAAGGCCGACGCCATCGTAGCCCCCGTGAAGGGCCAAATCTATTGGGAGTTCAACGGCGACGGCGAATGCGCTCCCACGGTGGAACCCTACATCGGCAAGGAATACAAGGAAGGCGACAAGTTCTGCTACATCCAAGCCCCGTGGGGAGAGATTGTAGACGTGCCGGCAGCCATCGGCGGTAAACTGGTGGAAATCAACGCCAAGCGCGGCAGCAAGGTGATGAAGGGCGACGTAATAGCCTACATAGAGAGGCCCAACGACAACTAAAGATGGACTACCGCCCCATCATCGAAAAATACTACCCGGAGGACACCGCCTTGCGGCGCCTCCTCCTCTTCCATAGCCAATCTGTAGCGCGAAAAGCGCTACAGATTGCTGTTTCACACCCGGAGTTGCCCCTCGACCACCAATTTATAGAAGAGGCAGCCATGCTTCACGACATCGGCATCTGCCAGACCGACGCCCCAGGCATCCATTGCCACGGCACCCACCCTTACATCTGCCATGGCATTCTCGGAGCCGCCATGCTGCGTGCGGAGGGTCTGGAGCGCCACGCTCGCGTGTGTGAGCGCCACACAGGCGCCGGACTCTCCCTGAGCGAAATCGTGAGCCAAGACCTCCCCCTTCCCCATCGCGACTTCCTCCCGGAAACCATTGAGGAGCAACTCATCTGCTATGCCGACAAATTCTTCTCCAAATCGCACCCGGAACGCGAAAAGACGGTGGAGCAAGCGGAAAGAAGCCTCGCCAAATTTGGCGAGGAAGGACTGGTACGCTTCCTTCGATGGAAGGAGATGTTTGGATGAGAAGGGCAAATGAGTGGCTCTAGGAAGACTAGGTAGACTAGAGGCCCTAGGAATACTAGAGACCCTAGGAACACTAGAAGCCATAGGAGTAGGAAAGAAAACATAAAAATTGTTTTTTTGTTTTGCTTTCCACTCGCTTATTCGTACCTTTGCCATTCAAATGAGAACGAAGTCGGTTATCATACTGCTTTTCGCAGCCCTAATGGCCATATTTGCCTCCACACCCATGCCCTCACGGCATAGGGCGGATGACTCCATCTCCTCCTCCGACATCGTTGTCCAGAAAGCAATCACCCCTTTGAAAGACACCGTCCCCCCGGCCAACACCTTGGTGCTCACCCCGGACACCACCCTCCCCCGCGTCTTGGCGGGTGACAGCCTCGTTATCTCCAGCGACAGTCTTGTATTGCCAGGCGACAGTCTCCCGACATCCCAATCACAGGGGCCCGACACACTCTCGATGGATTCGCTGCAACTGGCCATCTACCACCACAACAAGGCGATAGACGACTCGTTGCGCCTTGACTCCATCAACCGGGCGAAACCCAATGGCATCACCTCCCCCGTCAACTTCACCGCCAACGACTCCATCGTATACGACGCCATCTCGAGAAACGCCTATCTCTACGGCACCTCCAAAGTGGAATACGAAGAAATGAACCTCACAAGCGAGCGCGTGCATATGAACATGGAGAAAAGCCTGGTATATGCCACCGGCGTCCCCGACAGCACTGAGGCGAAAGGCCAGCGCGGCACCCCGGTTTTCAAGATGGGCAAGGACGAGTATGAGAGCGACAGCATGGCATACAATTTCAAGAGCAAGAAAGGTTTCATCGACAACGCATACACGGAACAGGAAGACGGCTACCTCTACAGCCAGCACGCCAAGCGCGATGCTGAAGGCAACCTGTACCTGGAGCACGGCAAGTACACCACCTGCGACGAAGAGCATCCCGACTTCTACATCGCCCTCTCACGTGCGAAGGTGCGCCCTGGCAAAGACGTGGTGTTCGGTTCGGCATACCTCGTGGTGGCCGACGTGCCATTGCCGCTGGCCATCCCCTATGGCTTCTTCCCCTTTACCAAGAGCTATTCCAGCGGATTCATCATGCCTTCTTACGGCGACGAGAACACCCGGGGGTTCTATTTGAGGGACGGAGGCTACTATTTTGCCATCAACGACAAGTGGGACCTCAAACTCTTGGGTGAAATCTACACCAAAGGCTCCTGGGGCATCTCCGCTGCGAGCAACTACAAGAAACGCTACCGCTACAGCGGAAGTTTCTTCTTCAGTTACCAAGATACGAAAACCGGCGACAAGGGTATGCCCGACTTTGCAGAGCAGGAAAGTTTCAAGTGGCAATGGAGCCATCGCCAAGACCCCAAGGCGAATCCTTTCAGCACCTTCTCCGCCAGTGTGAACTTCGCCACGTCGAGTTATGAGCGCAACAACCTCACCAGCATGTACAACCCGCAGACGGTGACCCAGAGTACACGCACCTCTTCGGTGAGTTACAACACCCAGTTCTCCAGCATTGGCATGAACTTGAGCACCACGGCCAACATCTCCCAAAACATGCGCGACTCCACCCTCACATTGTCCCTTCCCGACCTGAACATCACCATCAGCCGCTTCAACCCTTTCCGACGCAAGAAGATGGTAGGCAAGGAACGGTGGTATGAGAAGATTGCGATGTCGTATACCGGTCATTTCACCAACTCCATCACGACGAAAGAAGACTTGATCATGAAATCCAACCTGATCAAGGACTGGCAGAACGGCATGCAGCACAGCATTCCCATCAGTGGCAGTTTCACACTGTTCGACTACTTGAATGTGAACCCTTCTTTCAATTTCACCGACCGTACATATAGCAACAAGATACGCCGCTCATGGGATGAGGCCCGGCAAGTGGAGGTGACCGACACCACCTATGGTTTTTACAACGTCTATGATTGGAGCCTGAACCTGGGTCTCTCCACGAAAATCTATGGCACGTGGACCCCCAACCGCAAAATCTTCGGTGACAAGATCCAAGCCATCCGCCACGTGATCACCCCCACCGTCTCCTTCTCCTACCACCCCGACTTCGGCGACCGCCGCTACGGCTATGTGTCGACCTACCAGAAAACCGACGCCGAGGGCAATGTGTCGCTGGTGGAATACTCTCCCTACGAGCAAACCATGTGGCGCGCTCCAGGCAAGGGCTTGTCGAGGAGCATCCAATTCGACATCGGCAACAACCTGGAGATGAAGATGAAGTCGGAAGACGACTCTTTGGGTTACAAGAAAATCAGCCTCATCGACGAACTCAGCCTCCGCATGGGTTACAACATGGCTGCTGATTACCACCCCCTGAGCGACCTTGACATGACCATCCGCCTGAAATGGTGGAAGCGCTACACGTTCAATTTGAACGCCCGCTTCGCCACCTATGCCTATGAACTGGACGACAACGGCCGCCCCTACGTGGGCAACCACACCGAATACGGATATGGCCGTTTCGGCCGTTTCCAAGGCATGTCACAGAACGTGTCTTTCACACTGACTCCCGAAAAGTTGAAGAAATGGCTGAGTGGTGATTGGAAGAAGAGCAAGGAAGACAAGGAAAACAAGGAAGACGACGAGGGGATAGACACCGACATCGAGTCGAACGTGGACGAAGACCTTGTCCATGGGCAACATGGCGCCAAGTCGAAAAGCGGCGGCAAGGCTGAAACAGACGAAGACGGCTACATGGTGTTCAACCTCCCCTGGTCGCTCACTTTCGGATATGGCATCACCATGCGCGAGAACACATCAGGCAAGTTCAACAAACACACGATGCGCTATCCCTACAAGTTCACCCAGACACTCAACGTGAGCGGCAACATCCGCCTGAGCGAGGGATGGAACATCAGTTTCTCCTCTGGTTACGATTTCGAGAACCGGAAGATGTCGATGACGACGGCCTCCTTGTCACGCGACCTCCATTGCTTCAACATGTCGTGCTCCGTGGTGCTGGCACCTTACACCAGTTACAATTTCACCTTCCGTTGCAACGCCTCCACCCTCACCGACGCCTTGAAATACGACAAGCGCAGCGGATACAGCAATGCCGTGCAGTGGTATTGATGGCAATCCGACGGGACCAGGCATGACTAATCCGACGGGGCCGATTAGTCCATAAAATGCCCCGGCCACTCAGTCTTGAACCAGCCTGTTGAGGTCATCCTCCTCACCGACCACCCAGACGATATCCCCTTTCTCAAACTTGTATGACGGACTCACCTGGGTGAGGTTTTCCAAGCCTTCCTCCAATCCCACCACCATGCAGTTGAACACCGGGCGGATTCCACTTTCCTCCATCGTCTTCCCCACCAGTTTGCTGCTTCCATCGACCACCAATCTCCGGAGTTTCATCTCGCGTTTCTCCAAATCATCATCCCCCTCGTCAATCTCAGAGGCGATAGCCTTGCCAAAGATGGCCAACTGGTCGTCACTGCCGATCACCTGCAACTTGTCTCCAGGAAAGACGACCGACTCTCCATCGGGGATGTTCAACCTCCTTCCCGCCCTGAGGATGCTGCTCACATGGACACCATATTTGCTCCCCAAAGCCAACTCCTTGAGCGAAAGCCCTGACCAAAGCGACTCAAGAGGCACGTCGAAGTCGGCGATGTGGATATCCCTGTCGAGAAGTTTCCCCTCAAAAAGCGGTCTCCTGCGACCATGCACACGCGCCTCGATGTCGCGTGAGCGCAAATTCATGATGAACATTCTCTCAAGTTTGATGCTGCGGTGCTTGATGGCTCTTGACATGATGACAAACAACACGATGGCCATCCCCAAGCAGATGAGTATGGCATTGGAGAAATTGGTGAACTTCTTGCATATGATGAAGACGAAAGCCAACGCTATGGCAATCCTTATGATGATGGTGAACACCAATGGCATGCGGTTGAGCCTATTCTCCGTCCACAATGCCTTGAATTCCTCGCTATGGTTCTTTTTCATCATGATGGCCCTGAGGAAAGGTGACACAAAAAGGATGGTGAGCACTGCGCACACCACATCAGCCGCCCAAGTCAATGGAATCATCCTCATAATGAAAGGAGTGACGATGGTGAACATGACAGAAACGGTAGCAGCAGACAAGATGGAATAGACAACGGTGTATATCGCGAGTTGGGAGAGCAGGCTTTTCCATTTCTTGTCTTCCATTTTCGTAGTGGACTCGCTCAATGTGAGATGGTTGAGCCTCCTCACCCAAGTCTTTGGCAGATGTCTTTCCAATATGTCGTAGGCAGGTGTTGCCATCTTGATCATATAAGGTGTAAGGAAAGTGGTGATGACCGACACCGCCACGACGACAGGATAGAGGAAATTCTCGATGACATGGAGGGAGAGTCCCAACGTGGCGATGATGAAGGAGAACTCACCGATTTGCGCCATGGAGAATCCGCATCGCATGGCCGACTTAAGCGACTGGCCGCTGAAGAGGAAGCCCATGCTGCCGAAGAACGCCTGCCCCAAAAGGATGGTTGCGACAAGGACGAGGATGGGAATGGCGTAATCCACGATGATTTTCGGTTCCACGAGCATACCCACCGAAACGAAGAAAATGGCCCCGAAAAGGTTTTTCACAGGTTCCACGACCTTTATGATTTTCTCCGCCTCAATGGTTTCAGCCAGAATGGAGCCCATGACGAAAGCCCCGAATGCGCTGCTGAAACCTGCGGTGGTGGAGATGACAGCCATGAGACAGCATAGTCCGAGAGAGACGATGAGCAATGTCTCAGCATTGGTGAACCTTCTGGCAGAACGCAGGATAAGCGGTATGATGAAGATGCCCACCACAAACCACAACACAAGGAAGAACACCAGTTTGAGCACACTCATGAGCATGGTGTCTCCCCCTTCTCCCCCTCCGCTGATGGCCGCCAGCATGACCATCATGACGATGGCGAGGATATCTTCGAGGATGAGTACACTCATCACCAGTCCGGCAAATTTCTGCTGTCTTATCCCCAAGTCGTCGAACGCCTTGTAAATGATGGTGGTGGAACTCATGGCCAACATGCCTCCGAGGAAGATGCAGTTCATCTTCGTCCAACCGAAGCAATGTCCGACAATCATGCCTAACGTCATCATGCAGAACACGATGGTGACAGTGGCGATAAAGGGTGCTGCTCCCATCTTGAAGATTTTCTTGAAGGAGAAATCCAATCCCAATGAGAAGAGGGTGAACATCACGCCTATCGACGCCCACACCTCGATGTCTTTTTCATCAGTGACCGACATGGTGTAAGGCATGTTGGGACTGACAAGGAAGCCAGCCACGATGTATCCAAGCACCAAGGGTTGCTTCAGTTTTTTGAATATGATGGTCACCAAGCCCGCAACGACGAGAATGAGTGCGAGGTCTTTAACAAGCGGTGTCAGTTCTGTCATTTTTCTTGAGGAGTTAAAGGGGAGGTAAGGGGGAAAAGGAGTTAAAGAGGAGTAAAAGGGGAAAGGGAGTTAAAATGGAGTTAAAGGGGAGTTAAAGGGGAGTTAAAGGGGAGTTAAAGGGACATATGTTCTCTTTGCCGCCACTTTGCTGCCACCTTTCTGTCACTTTCCTGTCACTTTCCTGACACGTTTCCGTCACCTTTCTGTCACTTTCCTGCCAATTTTCCGCCTATTTTCTGCCTATTTTCTGCCTATTTTTCTAAATAAGCGACGACCAGCAGAGCCGGCCGTCGCCAAATAGTTGTCAATCGTTATACTGTGCGGTGAGTTCGCAAATTTTCACGATGACCGCCTTTGCCTTCTCCATGACTTGGACGGAAACAAACTCATATGGTCCGTGGAAATTGACCCCTCCCGCGAAGATGTTGGGGCACGGCAGCCCTTTGAATGAAAGTTGCGCCCCATCCGTGCCACCTCGTATGGGCATCACCTTTGGCGGCACTTCGCACAGTTGCATGGCCTGTATGACGAGGTCGATGACATGCATGTTGGGGTCGATTTTCTCTTTCATATTATAATATTGGTCGTTGACCTGTATTTCGCAAGTCCCTTCCCCATATTTGTCGTTGATGGCCTCAGCACACTCCTGGATGGTGTTTTTACGTGCCTCGAACTTTTCCCTGTCGTGGTCGCGGATGATGTAGGAGAGTTGTGCGCTCTCAATGTTCGACTGCATTCCAATGAGGTGGAAGAACCCTTGATAGCCTTCTGTGCACTCCGGGGTCTCTTCAGCCGGCAGGAGAGAAGCAAACTCCACCGCCAACCTGTTGGCGTTGACCATTTTTCCCTTTGCATAGCCAGGATGTACGCTCACTCCCCGCATCCTCACCTTGGCAGAGGCGGCATTGAAATTCTCAAACTCCAGTTCGCCGAGGTCGCCACCGTCGATGGTGTAGGCCCATTCGCAGGCGAATTTCTCCACATCGAAATGGTGTGCGCCCATTCCAATCTCCTCGTCGGGGTTGAAAGCCACCCTGATATCGCCGTGTTTGATTTCCGGATGGTCCCTGAGGAAACACATGGCTTGCACGATTTCCGCAATCCCCGCCTTGTCGTCGGCACCCAGCAGCGTCGTACCATCGGTGACGATAAGATGCTCCCCCTTGTGTGCGAGCAGTTCCGGGAATTTCTCCGGCGACAACACGATGCCCTCCGACAGGATGATGTCCCCTCCGTCATAATTCTCGACGATACGAGGTTTCACATGCTCTCCACTACAATCCGGGCTGGTGTCATAATGTGAGATGAAGCCGATGGTGGGTACCTGCTTTTCCATGTTGGATTTGAGAGTGGCGTAGATGTAACCGTTTTCATCCATCTCCACCTCCTCCAATCCCTCTCTTTCCAATTCTTGCTTCAGGTGATCGGCAAAGACGAGTTGCTTCGACGTGCTTGGCACCGTCTTCGACTCCTCGCTCGACTGCGTGTCGAATCTTGTGTAGGAAAGGAATCTTTCCACCAACTTGTCATCCATGTCCTATTGTTCTTTTCTGTCGTCAATGTTGTCACCCTCTGTAGGCTGCAAGTCATCCTCAAACTCAGTGATGCCGTTGGCGATGAGGATGTCATACCATTGCAAGAGTTTCCTGATATCGCTGTCGTGCACCTTCTCCCTGTCGAAATCGGGTAGGACTTCAGCGAAATACTCACGCAGTTCGGCCCCGGAAGCCTTTTTGTAATTGATTGAACAAGCCTTGGCCTGCTCCTTGTCCCTGACAGCGACCATCACCTTCATGAGTGGCACGTCATCTATTTCCGTATAGATGGCGATATCAGCAAGGCTGATGATTTTGTTGGAATTAAAGACCGGCATTCTCTTGTGAGCCTGGTCCAATGTTTCCACGATGAGGTTGTTTTTTGCTCTCGACACCAGTTTATATAGCCCTGGCTTTCCAGCTATTGACAGAATGGTTTCTTTCATTTTCTTTAATTGGTTAAAAATATGTAATGACAGGGACGTTCCCTGCCAAGCTGTTCACGAGGTCTGGCTTGTCTATCCCGGGTCATGTCGTTTGACCTCCGATGAAAGCCAGCATTTGGGAGATTTGTTCGTCGATGTCGGCTTTCCCGTCATTGACGATGACGAAATCGCTTCTTTTTGCAACGAGGTGTTGTGGCAACTGCTTCGCCATCCATTCCAGCACCTTTTCCCTGGTTATGCCATCCCGAGCCATCACCCTTCCGATACGTGTCTCCTTAGGTGCCGTGACGCACACCACCACGTCGACATACTTTTGGAATCCGCTTTCAAAAAGGATGGCACATTCCATCCAAGTCATTCCAGAAAGGATGAAGTCCTGTCCGACGGCGGGATGTACAAGGCGGTTGACATTCCTTGTGTTCTCTTCCGAGACCATCATGTAGCGGGCAATGGCAGCCTTGTTGAGTTTTCCATCAATGTATGCCTCTTCTCCCACGAGATTGGTCAAGCTATCAATGAGAGGTTTTGAAGTGCGCATCAGCCTTTTGGCAGCCGCATCGCAATCGTAGACCTCTATTCCAAGATGGCACAGCTTGCTGCACACCAGCGATTTCCCGCTCCCAATGCCACCTGTGATGGCCACTTTCCTTTGCAAGTCGCCTTTCATTTCAGTGCCTCTCTATGGAGTATTTCACGCTATCGCTGGCCAGCCTCGGCCTTTTCACCAAAGCGGGACTTTTTTGAAGTTTCAGTTGGATCTTTTCCGACGAATTGTCCTTTTCGATGTCCTTGTAGTCAACCACGACTTCGAAATCCTCAGAGCTGATGGCTTCAAGGTTGGATGCCCCGGTGACATAGGACACAGAGACATTTTGCGGCCAAACATTCAGGGTTATGCTGTCAGGTACGTTTTGGGCTTTTATGGGTACTTCGGTGGAAGCATCCCTCATCACATCCGCGTTGACCTCCAAGGTCACCACATTAGGCACAAATTTGACGCCCTTCAGTTTCTTCAGGAACACCTTCCTTGTCTCATTCTTGGAGATGTCGGAGATACTCAAGTATTGTGTCATGACAGAGTTGATTTTGGCCAATTCGTCTTGCGTTGCATAAACCATCACACTATCCGGAGTAAGAGCCACCTTCGATATGAAGTATCTGTCGGCCTCCTTGAGCACTCCGTTGAAGACCACTTTCACCTTTTTCTTACCTCCGTGGTTGTAAGAAGCCTCCAGTCTGTCAGGCTTGATGACGAGGACTTCCGTCGTGCGTTTCAGTTTTTTCTTGAGCAACTTGTTGAGGTCAGAATTGGACACTACGATTTTCCCATCTTCCCTGGCATAGGTTTCATATCTTATTTCTATAGGATTGACCTTGTCGAAATAGTAGCCTATCAAGTTGTATCCTTTGTCCCTGACGGTGACTTTCAATGTTTCAGGCCATATTTCGGTGATTACCACCGGCTTAGGCTTGTCCACCAATTTCACGGTGACATCCAGTTCCATCTCTGCAGGCTCCTGTATGGCCTGTGTGCCCCAGAAGAATCCACTGACGACGAAGAAAAACAAAAAAACCAGAAACTCCTTGCTCCTGATCCAGAGAAAGAAGTTCCTGAATAATTTGTTGGCAACCTTCGTTGATCCTTTCATGGAAACGCGTGGATGTTATTTCTGCGGTTGCATGGCCGCTGCTGATGTATCTTGGAAGACGTATGATTTGTCGACTTCGATAACGACATCCCTTGCGATGCTCACCTTCACTTTTCCCGTCTGGATATCAATGTCTTTGACTGTTCCATAGATTCCACCTCCGGTGACCACGCTGTCCCCTTTTTGGAGAGAGTTCTGGAATTCCCTGATTTGTTTTTGTTTCTTTTGTTGTGGACGAATCATGAAGAACCACATGACGGCAAAGAGAAGCACCATCATGATGAGGAACTCCATCCCGGTCCCACCTCCAGCGGCTTGTGCAGCCAATACGAAAGAAATGTTCATTTTTCCTTAATTACTAATATTAATAATATTCTTTTAATAAACTCTATATGCCCCATATAGCCCGAAAGGCTTAGAATTTCCTGGGTTTTGGCGGATCGATGGCCTTGTGCAACTCCCCACAGTCGATGAGGAATCTGGCAATGGTGTCCAGCATGCCGTTGATGTAGCCGCCACTCTTCGAGGTGCTGTATAGTTTGGCCAAGTCGACATATTCATTGATGGTGACGCTGATGGGAATGTTTGGGAAAGTCATCATCTCAGCGATGGCGATTTGCATGATGACGACATCCATGTAAGCCAGCCTTGAGAAGTCCCAGTTTCTGGAAGCGTCGCTCATGTATCGCTGATATTGGTTGCAATTGAGTATGGTGGCCCTGAAGAGCTTGCATGCGAAAGCCTTGTCCTCTTCGTCGTCATATTCAGGTAGAAGTTCCTGCTTCTTCCCATTAACCATCTCGAAACGCTTGATGGTTTTCAGCACGAAGGTGTCCACCACCTCCTTGTCATCATTCCAATAGAGACTTTTTTCCTCAAGCAACGCATCGAGGTCGGGGTTGTCCTGGATGATGGCTTTGTAGAGTTTCCTCCAAACCTCCCTGTCGGCTTCGTATGAGTCATCTTCGTCAGCCATGTAATCTTGGTAAATTTGGCTTTGCTCTATGATGCTGCAAAGTTTTCTGACAAACTCGATATCATCAGCCCATGAGAGTTTTTGCTCATCAGCGAAGTCAAGAAGCATGAGGTTTTCTTCCAGTTGCCTAGCAAACTTATTGTCAACGAACTTGGTGTTGGGTAGTTTGGTCCCCTCTCTCTCAGCCCTGGTGGTGGCCACTTCCACACGATGTCCCATCTCCCTTGAAATAGCGACGATGAGCATCAGCATGTAGTTGTAGAGAGAATAAGCCATGGACAGGCTGTATATCAATTCGTTCTCAGCTTTGGTAAGATTCTTGCTTCCATTCTGATAGTATGCATAGGTTAACTGTACGATTTTAATCCTTATTAATTCCCTGTTTATCATATGAAAATGAGAAATTTGTAGTTGCGTGTTTTACTTTGTTACGAAACAATGATGCAAAAATAACTCTTTTTCGCGTTATTTGCAAGAAAACTCTGCAAAATATGGTTGTTTTTTGTAATTTTTCATCATTTGGTTTCCTTTTTTCGGAAATATTTGATTACCTTTGCACCGCTTTTTTGCACACCGACGCGCTGAAAGTATCGTGTGATGGCGAATTAAGCAATAAAATCACTTAATTTAGAGTAACACAAAATTCAAGGAAATGAAAGAAATCAGTTTGAAAGGCCAGAAGCGGGCAGACACCGGCAAGAAGGCCACGAAGCAATTGCGCAAAGACGGTTTCGTGCCTTGCAACCTTTATGGTGAGACCAAGGACGAGAATGGCAAGCCCAAGGCCATGGCATTCGCCATTGCCTCGACCGACCTCCGCAAAGTGATCTACACCCCTCATGTCTACGTGATCAACCTGGACATCGACGGCGAGGCACACACCGCGGTGATGAAGGAGTTGCAATTCCACCCGACCACCGATGCTTGCTTGCACATCGACTTCTACGAGATTAGCGAGAACAAGCCTCTGACCATCGGCATCCCCGTCCATCTCGTTGGTCTGGCACAAGGTATCCGCGATGGTGGCCGTATGAACCTGTCCATCCGCAAGATCGAGGTTACCGCTCCTTATCGTCAGATTCCCGAGCAACTCGACATCGACGTCACCGAACTTCGCATAGGCAAGAGCATCAAGGTGGGCGACCTGAGCTTCGAGGGTCTTAAGTTCGCCACCAGCAAGGAAGTGGTTGTCTGCTCCGTGAAGATGACCCGTGCCGCTTCGAAGAACGCCGCCGCCGAGGCCCAAGAGGAAGCTACCGAAGAGTAATCCCCCCTCTCGCCCTGAGCAGCGAAAAACAGAAGAGCAATGGACAAATACCTGATTGTGGGTCTTGGCAACCCCGGTGGGGAATATGCAGAGACCCGTCACAACATAGGTTACATGGTATTGGACGCCTTCGCCAAGGCGTCCAATATTGTTTTCACCGACCGCCGTTATGGCTATGTGGCAGAGACATCAGTTAAAGGGCGCAAGCTCTTCCTGCTGAAGCCCACCACATATATGAACCTCAGCGGCAATGCCGTGCGCTATTGGTTGAACAAGGAGAACATCGACGAGTCACGCTTGCTGGTGGTTGTCGACGACATCTCCCTTCCCTTAGGCACTCTTCGCCTGAAAGCCAACGGCAGCGCCGGCACCCACAACGGCCTGGGTCACATCCAGCAACTCATCGGTCAGCAGTATGCCCGCCTCCGGGTCGGCATCGGCAACGATTTCCCCCGTGGCAGCCAAGTGGACTATGTCCTTGGATGCTTCACTGACGAGGAGCGCGAGACCCTCCAACCGAGCATCGACACCGCCGGGGAAATCATCAAGAGTTTCGTGCTGGCAGGTGTGAACATCACGATGAACCAATTCAACAAGCGCAAGAAGGTTGAGGATGGGAAATCTAAGAAAGAGGACCCAACAACCCAAGACACCCCCAAGGAGGCATCCCATGAACAACAATGAGGCAAGGATAGACAAGTGGTTGTGGGCAGCCCGCATCTTCAAGACCCGCTCCCTCGCAGCCGAAGCCTGCAAGAACGGCCGCGTGACCATCGGCGGAATGAACGTCAAGCCGTCCCGTCCCGTCAAGGCAGGCGAGGTGGTGGACGTGAAGAAGCCCCCCGTGACCTATTCGTTCCGCATACTGAAATGCATAGAGAACCGTGTTGGTGCGAAACTCATCCCTGAGGTATATGAGAACGTGACCGACCCGAAGCAGTATGAGATTTTGGAAATGAGTCGCATCAGCGGCTTTGTGGACCGTGCCCGTGGCACCGGCCGCCCCACGAAGAAAGACCGTCGCCAGATGGAAGCGTTTGTCGAGCCAACACTCTTCGGCTTCTTCGATGACGACGAGGATGAGGAGGAGTAATCCCATTCTTGGATATACTAAAAATCCGGCCATCGCCCTTTTGAGGACGATGGCCGGAATTTTTATAGGAGTGATTTGAATAATCGGAGTGATTAGAAGCCTCCGGGACGTCCGCCGCCGAAACCGCCGCCGAAGCCGCCACCGAAGCCGCCACCGCCACCGAAGCCGCCGGGACGACCACCGCCACCACCGGGCATACCACCGGGACGGCCACCGCCGTTACCACCAGGACGGCCACCACCAGGCATTCCACCCATACCCGGCATCATAGGCATACCTGGCAACGGGCTTGATTGTTGCCTTGCCTGCCTGCCACCGAATGCATTGAAACGGTAGATGACGTGCAGCATGGCGTAGCTGTTGATGGAGTTGTATTCCGTATCACTTCTCTGCATGTCGTTGATGACGCGGGAGAAACTGCTCTGCTGGTGGAGGATGTCATAGAGTTGGAGGCTGACAGTCAGAGCCTTGCCCTTGAGGAAGCCATGGCTCACCTGTGCGTTCCATAACAACTCGTCGTTGTTCATCGATTCATCGTTGTAACCTCTACGTGAGTTCATGCTGATGCCGGAGGAGAGACTTGTACCCCAAGGCATGTAGAGGTTGACGTTGACGCCGTAGGAGAACATCCAAGTGTCGAGATCGCTGCTGCTCTGCAACTTGTTGCGGGCATGGGTGTAGGTGAGCGAACCATTCGGCTCCACCTCCAGCCAGGAGTTGCGGTATGACAGAGAGAGTCTTTCCATCACCGTCGTGGTGCGTGTGCTGTTCTTCCTTGTCACATTATCCAGGAAGAGGTAGCTCACATTGTTGGCATAATTCAAGTTGGTGAAGGTGTTGACATTCCAATAGCCGATGCTGTCGAGTGCGGTGTTGAACATGAAGGCGGAGTTAACATTCCAGTTGCCATTGATGTTCTCGGGCCGTGTTGTGCGTCCGCCGGTCTGTTCGTTGTAAATCACCTTGTTGCTGATGTTGTTGCGTGTGGTGCTGAAGTTAACGAACGACATGATCGACTGCTGGTGAGATTGAATATAAGTATTGTAGAAGAGTTGGAAACTGTTGGTGAACGAGGGTTTCAATCCAGGATTACCCTCCGTGATGTTCAACGGGTTGCTATCATCCCTAATCGCAAGCAAGTCAGACATATTCGGCTGTGAGGTAGTCCCACGATATTGGACACGAAGGTTGCTCAACTGATTGAAACGATAGCGGAAGTCGAGTGTCGGCGACATATTGGTGACGTTCCTGACAGTGTCGGCATATACGCCCTGATAGTCCTGGATATAGTGTGAGCGCAGTGGCTGCACCATGAATCCGGCGTTGAGTTGGAACTTGGGCTGAATCCAACGATAGGTGAGTTGGATGTCGTGAGTGTAGTTGGTATATTCGGAGTAACGGCTCAAGTTATCATTCCTAACCCCTCCTGATTCCAATCCGTCCAATGAGGGATACTTGGGTGCAGAACCATAAAGGTATTTATTCACAAAATCAAGAGAAGACAAATCATAGGTGGAGCGGTCGCTCTCGTTCAGGCTGTAGCTGTATTTGTAGCTCAACTGTAGGAACATGGTTCGAGCGATGGGCTCGGTATAGGTGGTCTGGAGCGAGTACCCTTTCCTTGTGCTCGGAGTGAGACTGAAACGGTTGGTGCTTGTCGCGGGCGTGGTCATATAGGTGCTATCAAGACCTTGAGCGAGTTGTTGATAGTAATTCACCCTGTTGATGGCGAGGCTGGTGTTGTCGTTGTCGCTATAGTTGCCATCTACGCGGAGCGTGACGTTGCGTCCATAGTTGTTGAGTTTGCGGTTGTACTGCAACATGCCATTGAGCGATTTCGACTCACCATGGGAAAGGTTGATGGTTCTCTGGTTGTTGACAATGATGCCATTTTTCTCAAGAACAGCCAATTCCAAGGAGTCAAGTGGGTTGTCCACATAATTGTATGGATCTTCGTTGAATGTGGCCGACCGGTTGTTCTGGTTGCCATCATTCTGAGATATGGTGAAACTCGGCCTGAACATGATGTCGGTCATGGAGTCAGGCATCCACTCCAGGCGCATCTGTCCGTTCCATGAGTCACGGCGTGTGTAGTTTTGGTTGATGCTGTTGGAGAAGCTCTTCGAGCCCACGAAGTTCTCTGTCGATTGCTTCGACAACACGTCACCATCGCCATGATTCCACCTGACACTGGCATCCATCTCCAACTTGTCTGTATCCTCGTAGTTGAAGTTGAGACCTATCATCTTGTTGGAATTGCGGCCACCACCGCCGCCCATTCCGCCGCCCATTCCGCCGCCGCGGAATCCACCGCCACCACCGGGGAATCCCTGGTCGTTGACGTTGTTGGCACTTCCCATGAGCATGATCCTGTACTTGTCCTTGAAGAGTGCGGCCATCACACGTTCCGCATAGCGTCCTTTCGTGCCGATGCCGAGGTCGACATTTCCGAAGAATCCTTTGTTCATACCGGCCTTGAGTCCGAAATCAAGTACAGTTTGCTCCTCTCCATCGTCGATGCCGGTGATGCGTGCAAGGTCGCTCTTCTCGTCGTATGCCTTGATTTGGTTGACAATCGACGAGGGGAGGTTCTTCAATGCAGTCTGCGTGTCACCCGTCATGAATTCCTTGCCGTCGACGAGGATTTTCTTCACCTGCTTTCCGTTGATGGTGATTTTCCCGTCATCATCTACTTGTGCGCCAGGGAGTTTTCTCACCAACTCCTCGACGACGGAGCCTTCCGGCACACGGTATGCGGCGGAATTATACACGAAAGTGTCTTCCTTCACCACCACTTTTGCCGCCACGCCCGTCGCCACCACTTCCTTAAGCATGATGGCATCGGCTTTGAGGCTGAGTGTACCGGCATCCAAATCCTTGCCACTTTGCACGGCTACATCCTTGGTAAAAGTGACGTAACCGATACTTGTGATCTTGAGGATATAGTTTCCCGGATCCTCAACGGGAAGGTTGAAATTACCATCGTCATCAGACAAGACGCCTGTGACGTACGTGGAATCCTTTTTGAGGAGCTGTAAAGTGGCTTGTATCAGCCCTTCCTTGGTCTCCTTGTCCACGACACGCCCCGTGATGGCCTGTTGTGCCGTGGCTGTGGCCGAAAAGCAGAGCCACATCAATAAACCTGTAAATACATTCTTCATCTTTATACCTTAGGAAAATGCTTAGGGCATCCATTTGCCCTCAAAATGATTATTGATAGATAATTGATAATTGTTAGTTGTCATTTTGACGTTTTTAAGCCTTCAAAGTTTAAAGAAGATTGCAAAAAAGACATTCCGCCCTTTGTCCATGCTTGGGCAAAGGGCCACATCACACCCATGTCATGCGGCCATGTCCACCTCTTTTTTCAAGAAAAAATTCCATATTTCAATTTGAATGCTTATCTTTGCAGCCAAATTGTATTAGAGGCTCTCCGTACACGAGCAAGCGGCATCCGAGAGATTGTTGTATTGATTATAATAATAAGGTGTATCATACTACAATGGAATGAAGACGTATATAAATTAATTAAGGTAAAGAGAGACAGATGAACAAAGTGATATTATCGACATCCTTGCACAAGGACCTTGCCGTCGCCATGGCAGAGTGCGGCCACGACCATTCCTTCGTGCTCACCGACAGCACGACCAAGGAATCCTGCTGGCCGCTGCTGAGCGATTTCATCGGTCTTCGGTCTGCCACCCATGTCACCATTCCCGCCACCGACTCGCACAAGGACCTGGAAAGCCTCACCCATGTGTGGGAAGAGCTTGTCTCCCACGGTGCCACCCGCCATTCATGCCTGGTCTGCCTTGGCGGAGGCATGGTCACCGACCTTGGGGGATTCGCCGCCAGCACTTTCAAGCGAGGCATCAACTACATCAACATCCCCACCACCCTCCTCTCCATGGTGGACGCTTCCGTGGGAGGGAAGACAGGCGTCAATTTCAAAGGCTTGAAAAACGAGATCGGCGTGTTTTCAGAGCCCCATGCCACCATCATCCACACCGAGTTCCTCCGTACGCTCGACAACGACAACCTCCGTTCCGGATACGCAGAGATGCTCAAGCACGGACTTATCTCAGACGATGAGACATGGTCCTCCCTGCTCCAATTCGACATCGCCCGTCCCGACCTCCAGCAACTGCAAACCATGGTGGGACAATCTGTAGAAGTGAAGAAACGCATCGTGGAGCAAGACCCCCACGAACACGGCATCCGCAAGGCACTCAACCTTGGAC
This sequence comes from Prevotella sp., assembly GCA_017619375.1. Classification (GTDB taxonomy): domain Bacteria; phylum Bacteroidota; class Bacteroidia; order Bacteroidales; family Bacteroidaceae; genus Prevotella. The sequence goes on from JAFZSL010000039.1 coordinate 53,337, forward strand.
ACACCATCGGTCATGCGCTGGAGTCCTGGGCATTGCGCAAAGGGCATCCCATCCTCCACGGCCACGCCGTGGCGTTGGGCCTTATCGGCGAACTATACCTCAGCAGCATCCTCGCAGGCTTCCCTACGCATAAGATGCGCACCACGGTGTCCTACATCCATGAAACCTACGAGCGGCTGCCTTTCACCTGCGACGACTACCCCACCCTTCTCGAACTGATGTCACACGACAAGAAGAATATCGGCACCAACATCAATTTCACCTTGTTGGCTGACATTGGCGAGCTACGACTGAACCAGACCCCTTCCACGCAACTCATAGAAGAAGCCTTGGACTTCATCAGGGAGGGATGATGACTCATGCAAAAGGAAGATGGGAGATAATCTCATCATTTTTTCTTGAGCAGAAGTGACAAAATGACAAAAAAAAGATTAAAAAAAGGAAAAAAGTATCGATTTGGAACGTCAAAAACGATTTTTACGTTTTTTAAGAAATAAAAAAAAGGAAAATTCTTTGTCAATTCAGAAAGAGTTTATAAATTTGCAGCAAAATATGCGCGACATATCCATATCAAGGGAGCACATATACTGAAACGATGACAAATACCTGCGAGTAAGATAAGCACTTAAACCCCTACAAAATAGAGGAATTTCTATATATAAACTTAAATAATTTAGATTATGAGAAAATTTACGAAAGGTTTATTGATGACACTTGTTGCTTCGGCAATGAGCGTTGGAGCTTCTGCCCAGGTCGCATTGGACGCTTGGGAACAAGTCGGTGACGCAGACGGCTTCGAGGGTTACTTCCGCGTAATCAACGTTGGCTACCTGAATGCAAGAGGAACTGGTGTGATGAATGTCACATCCCCCAACACCGCCCAACCGCAAGCCAAACAAATTGACGCCATCACCATGCCTGGTACAGTGATGTACATCAATGCCAGCAGGGAAGAAGGCGACATCCCCACTCCCGAAAGTGGCTACAACGACTACAAGGAAGGCGACTATGTGGTGTTCAACCTCCGCTCACAAGCCGTTGACGCTTCTGCAGCTGTTTACAGCCCAATGGTTCAGACCATGAAGAAAGGCTTTGCGGGCTCACTCAAAACAATGAACAGGGTCTATGGTTGGAACTTGACACAGGACGAATTGGACGAGGCCCTCAACAAGATGTTCTTCTTCATGAAGATGTATCTTGAGAAGACCGAAGATTCCCAAGGCAACACCGCTTTCTATCTGAAGAGTACTACTCCCGACCCCCGTCCACTGGCCAACCTTTTGAAAGAGAAGGGCATCGAAGTACCCAGCGGCACAAGGCCTGACACCGAGTGGCTTTGGGATGAGATGTTTGACAACGTGAAGGCCTACTGCGATGAAGCTGGCGAGGATCAGCTTTGGACTGAGTGGGAGTACTTCTTCGATTATGAGCTCTCCGACTACACCAACCGCATCCATATGGGTCACACCTACTATCTGATTGGCGGTCACGTGAAGACCAACTTCAGAACCCACACCCAGAAATTCGACATGGGTCCTGTCGCTGGTGAGTTCATCAGCTTCGCCAACGAGAACAAGGTTGACTATCCTTACTCTGGCTACACTCCTGAAATCGAGGTTGCAGGTGACTTCTCGAAGTGGTATCTGGAGCCCATCGTTCCCGGTACAGAAACAGAGACCACCAACTATTTCGCTCTCAACAGCTATGTTGAAGGTCTTGACGGCCACTTCTACCAGACCCTCTACACCGACTTCCCCATGGAAATCGTTGACAATGGTGACAACACCGTCCGCGTATGGGGCATCCAGAATGGTCCTGAACTTGGCACCTTCGGTTCAGTCCAACCCAACCCCGGTGACATCGTAGGTTATGTGGTTACCAAGGAATACACTGGCGTCGTTCCCGCCCGTACTCCTGTCGTGGTAGAGTGCAAGACCACCGCTTTCGTCAACAACCTGCTCAATCCCGCCATTGACGAGCCCTATCTGGAAGAGGACCTGAACAAGGCCATCCAGGATGAGACCGACCGCTCGTTCCTCAGGGGCATCTTCTTCCCCTCTGACTTCGATGCCAACTCTCCCACTTCCGCTGATAACAACGACGAATTCATTTACTACATCCGTCCAGTCAACGAAATTGGTGCCATCGCTGATGGTACAGCAATCAAGAGAGTGCAACTGCGCGTCTTCAACAAAGGCAAGAACACTCTGAACCCGCTCGGCTTCTTCAAGTACAACGGCAAGACCGTGAAGGCCAACCAGGCATTCATGATTCTCGAAGAGGATCAGGCTTACGCCAACAGCATCCGCATCGTTGACGAGGACTTCCTCCTTGGCATCAGCGAGGTCAACACCGAGAACACTCAAGACAACGTGATTTACGACATCCAAGGCCGCCGCGTGATGAATCCTACAAAGGGCCTGTATATCGTGAACGGAAAGAAAATGGTTAAATAATTAAATTCCTTTTGAATCAGGAAGATAATAAAAAAACACTTTCGGAATTATGAAGAAACAATATATCAATCCGGTTTGCAAGGTCATGACCTTGAACACGAGGCAGAATGTACTTGACGAATTGTTTGGCAACACTTCTTTCATCCCTGTTGGCAACGTACAAGGTGACAACGAATATGAGGATGCAGTAGATGACATGTTCACCAACAAATCCGCTTGGGAATAAAATTCCAAAATCTACCATAAAAAGAGTGGCAGGCCTACCTGCCACTCTTTTTTTATGGCAACAGCCAAGCAATAGCTTCAACGTGCTCCCTTGCCAGAATAGGATGTTCGCTTATCGACTCAAGCCAAACCACTCCATCATCTCTGGCAGACACATTATTTAAAAAAATAAAAAAAAATTCCCATTCCAACTCTTCAACGATACATTTTTTGTAATTTTGCACGAAAATCGGCTTTAGAATACAATTATTGCAAAATGAAGAGAATATTAGCAACCCTCCTTACGCTTGTGGGTACTTTCACCATGCTTCACGCCATTGGTCCTACATTTTTTTATAAATACTCAGTAGAGCCTGTTCCCGTAGGTGCTGGCTTGGTTTATGTGGCAGACGAGGACATGGATGTAGAGAACATTCCTTGGAAGTCATCCTGGTACAGGACAGTCACCTTTAGCAAAAAGATACAAGTCCAGCAAGAAGCCACCACCGTGACTTCATTCCTTTATGCCAAGCCGTTGGACGGTTATATTTTCAGCCATTGGACGAAGAAGAACAACAACGGCAGTGAAACAGTGTTCAGTTACACGGCAAACACCACCGATTTGGTGACCGTAACAACCACGACTGATGCAACAGCCAAACTGACGGAATACAAGGCTTATTTTGTGGAAAAGGGTTTGGTATATCCAGAATCTTCTGACGAATCCATAGGTTCTGTGACGATAGACAATCCGAGCAACAAAATCGGAGACAGAGTGACGCTCACCGCCTTCCCCGACCATCTGAACGGAAAATTCCTTGGCTGGCGTCGCAACAACTCCAGCCAACTCATCAATGCCAACCCTTACAACTTCAAGGTCACCAACTCCAACAAAGGCACCTACACGGCAGTGTTTGAAGAGCGTGGCATAAAGACCAACGGCATCTACATCTATCTGGAAAACGTCAGATCAGGCAAATACCTTGGTGTGACGGGCACTTCAGAGGACAGCATCACCGAGGAGCAGCGAAATTTCTACAATTCTATGATGCTTGTAGACAAGAACCACAGGAAAAGCCATTCACTCCCTTCACTCGTGCTCAAGGTCAAGGGCACTCCCACCGGAACGGGTGGTTTGAGAAGCGTGGACATCCAAGGCCAGGGGGTCTCCACCTATGACATCAGCAACTTGAAGTTCAGAGTGGAGAAATACGACACCCTCGATTATTACATCTATGGTTCGGCACAGGGAGCCACCGGCTACCTGAAAGACAACGCCGATAATACCACCTACGGAGAGATGGAATTGATAGGTACCATCCGCTATCCCAACCTCTACAACCGTCCAAACGAAAGCACATCTTACAGGTGGAGATTCCACCATATCGACGAGGAACATCTCAATGACAATTACTTTGGTGCCCTCCCCTCTCCGAACACCACCAAGAACGGGAAATATTACACCACCATGTATACTGCCTTCCCTTACCAATGCATGGACCAAGTGAAGGCCTACATCGTGGACCAAATACTTGACGACGGCAGCATTCACATGGTGGAAATCTCCGACGGCATCGTCCCTGCCTATACGGCAGTCATCTTGGAATGCACCTCGACCGAAGCCATCGGCAACCGCCTTCTTCCTCTTGTCACCGACCCCGAGCCACTCACATCCACCAACCTTCTCAAAGGTGAGATATGGCTTCACAACGGCGAGGAGGACGAGTCAACCTACCGCACGCGCTTCGACCCATCCACCATGCGTGTCCTCAGCGATGACAAATTCGCTTTCGTGGCCGTGAACAACAAGGACGACGCCCATGACAACGTGACATTGGAATACATCGCCAACAACACTTGCTACCTGGACATCACAGGCAAGGATGTGCCAGAAGAAATGGAAATATCCACCACTTCCGGCAATGGTTTGAAGGGCGATGTGAACAATGACGGCATTGTGGACATCGTGGATGTGTTGACCACAGTCAACGTGATCGTGAAGAAAAAAGTGTCCGTGTTCATATTTGAGAACGGCGACATCAACAAAGACGGCATCATCGATGTGGTGGATTTGATGGAAATCGTATACATCACATTGCACTAAATCCAGAGAAAATACAAATTAGCGAAAAAAAAGGAGCGTTTTTTTTGTAGCAAAGATATATTTTTTATAAATTTGCATCGATTTAGTAAGAATAACGTGACAACCGCTATTGGTAAACGAGTGATTTGACACATAAAAACAACTATAATAAACAATTGCATCATGAAAAGAATTTATTCCAAGCCTGAAGCAAGATTCGTAGACATCAATCTCATCGACACCATCATGGAGCCTCCTGGACCACTTCCACATTCAGGAGAAGAAAGCAATGTCAGAGTATGGGATGAAAACGCTGACGGCCAGCTCCCCACAGGCAAGAGCGTATGGGGCGATGCTGAAGAAGAAGAAAAATAAAAGGGAACAGCATTGAATGGTGGCAGGCATTCCTTGTCACCATTCAATCCTTTTTATTCTGATTGGCTTTCCCGTTTCTGTCATAGGCAATTGCTTGACAAAAACGGTCTTTTTAGGTTTCCAGTAAAGAGGGAGGATATTGTCTACAATACCTTCTATTTCTTTATATGGTTCCCCTTCTACAACAAGGACCAGGATTTCCCCGAATTTCTCATCTTTTTCCTTGGCGATGAGGAAAGGTTGCCGTAGATGCGGAAGCAGCAATTCCTCCACTTTCTCCAATTGTATTTTCAATCCTCCACAACAAGCCACGTTGTCCACTCTCCCCACCACCTTGAACCGTTTTCTATCAGGGTGCATCTCAACTATGTCGCGGGTGGTCAGGATTTCTTCACAAACCTGAGGTGCATTCACCACCAAGCAGTTGTCATTGTTCACCGACAGTTCCACTCCCGGCATGGGTTCAAACCATGGGGAGGCGTCCTCCCCGTTGACCTTTCTCATGGCGACATGTGAGAGCGTCTCCGTCATGCCATACGTTGCCCAAACATGGTTGGGGAAAAGGCGCAGCTCCTTCTCCAATCTTTCATCCAAAGGTCCTCCTCCTATGAGCAGGTGCCTCACCTGCATCAACTTCACTTTCTCCTCGGCGACCTGCAAGGTGTTGTACACTTGCAAGGGCACCATTGCAGCCAAATCGAAGTGCAAGTGCCTAACGGCTTCATCCGCCATAGGATGTCCCGTGGGTTCCATCTCCACAAGCCTCAACCCTCTCACCAATGCCCTGACGGCCATCATCTTGCCAGCGATGTAGTCAAGAGACATGCAAAGCAGTGCCGTGTCTCCTTCCTTGAGGCAGAGAAAATCGCAGGTCATCTTTGCACTGGCCACCATCCTTCTCTTCTCCACGAGCAAAGATTTCGGCGGTCCTGTGGATCCGCTGGTATGCACCACCAAGGTGTCGTATCCATCGTTCCACACCTTGTAGAAATCAGACAGTGTCATGTGCTTTCCTTCTGTAGTATAGTTCGTCGCCCACCACTTCCAAAGGCGCATCCACGTTGTCGGTGAAGAGTTGACCTGTCCCCAATCCTTGCGGCATGGGTGCGGGACACCCATAGATGTGAGCTGCCAGCTGAGCGATGGCAGAGAGTCCCACGTTGCTCTCCAATGCAGAAGTCATCCAAGAGCCAATGCCTCTTTTCTCAGCCAAGGCGACCCATTCGCTCGTCCCGGCCATCCCCCCATGCAACGAGGGTTTCAAGATGATGTAAGCCGGTTTGATGACATCCAGCAAATCCTCCTTCATCTGCGTGATGTTCACCCCGATCAATTCTTCGTCGAGGGCGATGGGAATGGGCGACCTGGCACACACATCAGCCATTTCGTTCCATTGCCCTTGCCTGATGGGTTGCTCGATGGAATGGATGTCGAATGCCGCCAACCTCTGCAGCTTACCAAGAGCCTCGGCAGTTTCAAACGCTCCGTTGGCATCAAGTCTCAACTGAATGTATTCCGAAGAGAAACGCTGCCTGATGCGCCTCATCAGGTCAATTTCGCTCTCAAAATCGATGGCACCGATTTTGAGTTTCACGCATCGGAAGCCCTTTTCCATCTTCTCCTCCATCCTCTCGAGCATCTCATGGTAGTCGCCCATCCACACCAGTCCATTGATGGGAATGCCCACCTCACCTCTTGTGAACGGCGTGTCGAAGATGATGTCGGAGGACGCCTGCTGCCGCAAGAGCGCCGTCTCCAAACCAAACCTCATGGAAGGATAGGGCAACAAGAGCCCATGGTCGATATCGCCTCTACGCTCCACCATCCTGCACATCTCACGCAGGACATCTCCATAGTCAGGTAAGTCGTCGCAACTCAATTGCGGCAAAGGCGCACATTCTCCCACTCCGACGGCCCCGGGGTCGTCGGGGTCGGTGGCCGTCACCATCCAGGAATGCCTTGTGGTATACACTCCCCTTGATGTGCCGGCAGGCACCTTGAAATGGAAAGTGCGTTCCGATACAGTCAGTTTCAACATATGTCGTTTGATTTTTTCAAGGCAGTTTGGGATATTTCTTGAAGTCAGGCTTGCGTTTCTCCAGGAACGCCTTTCCCCCTTCCTGCGCCTCGTCAAGGAAATAATAGAGCATGGTGCAGTCTCCTGCAAGTTCCTGTATTCCAGCCTGTCCGTCCAGTTCGGCATTGAGTCCCGCCTTGATCATGCGCAGGGCCAGCGGACTTCTCTCCATCATCGTTTCCGCCCACTCCACGCATTCGTCCTCCAACCGTTCGAGGGGTACGACCTTGTTGACCATACCCATTCTCTCCGCTTCCTGGGCAGAATATTGCCGGCATAGGAACCAAATCTCCCGTGCCTTTTTCTGTCCCACGATCCTGGCGAGATAGGACGAACCGAATCCGGCATCGAACGAGCCCACTTTGGGGCCAGTCTGCCCGAAAATGGCGTTTTCGCTGGCGATGGTGAGGTCACAGACAAGATGCAGCACATGCCCTCCCCCGATGGCATAACCGTTCACCATGGCGATGACAGGTTTGGGCAATCTTCTTATCTGCATCTGCACGTCAAGGACACTCAGCCTTGGCACACCTTCCTCATCCACATATCCTCCCCTCCCCTTCACGTGCATGTCGCCACCGGCGCAGAAAGCCTTGTCGCCAGCCCCGGTAAGGATGACGACGCAGATGTCTTGCGCCTCGCGGCAGTATGCAAACGCCTGTGAGAGTTCCAATGTGGTCTTTGGGGTGAAAGCGTTACGATAACGCGGTCTGTTGATGGTGATTTTTGCAATCCCATTGTATTCTTCGAAGAGGATTTCCTCGAAATCCCTTATCTTCGTCCATTGTCTTTTTGGCATATGATAGAAGTATTAAAGTTTTCACATTCGCTCTACTTTCTGGAGTTGAAAAGGAGAAAAAAGGAGTTGAAAGGGAGATAAAGAGACAACTGTTCGCATTTACTGCCTTTTTTGCTTCACTTTTTTCACGCCTTATTCATTCTTATTTGCGAAAGTAGAGTAAGTATATTGATATTATGTTCTTTTCCTTGCAAACAGATTGAAGTAGTCGGCCAGCGCCTTTGCATCGTCGTCAGCATCGGTGAACACCTCCAACAGCAAAGGCCTTTGCCTTTCCTCGACGAGCAAAGCCACTATGCCCATCTTCGCCTCCTCCATGTTGACAGCCTTGAGGTATCCTACGTCGTTTTGCTCGCATATGCCCCTTGCCGTGGCTTGATGCTGCCCCATGACCAGCTTGTCACGCGCTCCGCTTTGCTCCAATCCTGGCAATGAAAGGAAGATGCCTCCCTTTCCGTTGTTGAGCAGCAGGATGCGCAAGTTTCCCCTTAGGTTCTGGTTCCACAATGCGTTCTGGTCGTAAAAGAAGCTCAGGTCACCGATGACGCAGAACACCATGTTGTCACTTACGACAGAAAAGCCCGCAGCAGTTGACAACGAACCTTCTATGCCGTTCACTCCCCGGTTGCACCAGACAGGATGCCAGGCATGGATGTTGGCCAGCCTGACGGCCGCACTATTGGCATAATGCACATCAAAACCATATTCCATATCCTCCAGCTGCTGTTCAAAATATTCCACCACCGCCATTTGCGAATACACCGGAAGGTATTCATCTGCCATGTCACGCACCTTCTGGAAAGTCTCACGCCATAAAAAACTGAAAGCCAATGACTTTGGAGGAGACGGAAGGGCGTAATCGGAGGAATCGGAAAGGCCAGAATAGTCGGAGGAATCGGAATGGTCGTTTTTTTCAAGATAATGCAAGAAGCTTTCCAGGTTGCCGGTGAACAGATGGTCAAGGTGCATGGTCACATCCCTAACCATGCCGTCCGGACAGACCATGCAAACGAGGGCGTTTTCCGACACCTTCCTCAAGAAACGTTTCAACCTCTTGCTCACGAGCGTTCCTCCGAAATAGACGATGGTGTCGGGCCGATATCGCTTGTCGTCGCCAATGAGCGACAAGGCCTCTTCCACGGGAACAGGACCTGTGGGCAGGCAGGCAAGGCTCTCTGCCACGATGACGGCACGTCCCAAGAGGCTTTCTGGTTTTCTCACAAACGACTCCCATTGTCCGACGGCTTCATTTTGCCCCACGACCACCATCAGGCGTTCCGCCTTCCCCATCATTTCGGCGAGTAGTCGGTAATCACCCTCTTGAGTGCCGGCGTGCTTTCTTATCACCCGTTCCTCCGGCAGTTGTGGCGAGGTGAAGGAGAAAAGAGGTTCATCTATGGGAACGTTGATATGGACAGGTCCTTTGACTGCATTGGAATCCCATTTGTTCCTCCCCCCGGTCTCCATCAAGGCCTCGTTGACCAGGCGGTTGCAATACCAGCGTTCCTCCTCCTTGTCCACATAGAGGGGAAGCGCCACCGCTTTCCTCACCCATGCCTGCAAAGCATCATCCTGAGGCAATGTCTGTCCGTCAAGTTGCCCTATCCATCTTTTCGGTCTGTCGGCGGAAACCACCACCAGCGGCACTTGTTGGTAAAACGCCTCTGCCACGGCAGGAACCAGGTTGAGCAAAGCCGTCCCCGATGTGACACACACGACGACAGGCTCCCCTGTCGCCAGTGCCATGCCAAGAGCATAGAATCCGGCACTTCTCTCATCGGTAACGGGATGGCAGCTGATGGCGGGTGTCTCGTTGAGGTTGTGCACTATCGGGGCGTTTCTACTTCCCGGACACACCACGGCGTGATGTATGCCGTGCTCCACGAGCAATGCGGTCAGGATGTTGACATTTTCCTTGTCGGCGTACATATTGATGTCGGATACTACTTGTTGGTATGCATGATGTCCTTCATGGTGCACATCTTGTCTTCGGTCTCCTTCCACTCGACCTGCAATTCGCTGCCAGCCATGATGCCGCCGCCAGCAAACAAGCAACTCCCCTCCTCATCGATTCTCATGCATCGAAGTGAGACATAGAGATGCGTGGGAGTGCTTCCACCCAAGGGGCCGGCAAAGCCACTATAATATTGTCGGGAGGTGGATTCGTTACGCAGGATGAAATCGCGTGCATTGTCCTTTGGCAGTCCGCATACGGCCGGTGTGGGATACAAGATGCCCAGCAATCGGCCGAGGTCTTCAGGATACGGCATGGTGAATTTGAAGTCACTCCTGAGATGGACGAGTTTCCCCGCCCTGACCGTATAAGGTCCTTTCTCCTCTATGAAATCCGCCACTTGCTCAAGGCTTTCCGTGATATAAGTGGATACGAACCTTTGCTCTTGGATGTTCTTGATATCCCATCGGAAATCATATTTCCCCACCGGTTCACGCGAGGGAGGGTCGTCGAAGTCGAGCTGGTCCTCCTCAAGGGCCATCGTTCCTGCAAGCGACATGGTAGACCAATGCGTGCCCATTCCCTCAAGCAGCACCTCCGGCGTAGCCATCAGCCATGTCCCGCATCGCCATGCAGAGACCAGGGCCACGAACATCCGTGGATAACGACGGCAGGCATCAGCAAACATCATGAGCGGGGTGCGCCCCTCGTCATATTTTTCCCTGACACACCTGGCCAGAACGATTTTGGAGAACTCACCTTCCAGTACCTGGGAATGGAAATTGGCAAAGTCGATGGCATAATTCGCGTAGGAACTGTTTCTCACCTTCTCCGATTGCTTGGGTTCGGCAAGTATGGCCTCCAACGTCTCCTTCCAAGGTTGTTGTTGGTTATTCACGAGGTCTTCAGGTGTGATGTCCAGCGTCTCATCCGGATGGATGACGATGACAGGATAGCGTTTGTCGACAGCGAACGGCGCCATGACAAACCCTTCCACCCCACTTAGGGAAGAGACAGAAGGCAACTCCTCCGGTTTCCCCTCCTGTTGTATCAGGAGCTGGCATTGTTCTTCGTAAGGAAGTCTGTAAATGGCAAAAGCACCCATGTCACTTGTTTTTTGCTGTGATGATATAGTTGGTGACCGTGACGGTCGAAATGAGTTCACCGACGGAATTGTTGATTTCCACATTCCACACGTGCAATCGTTTACCTTTTTGTACAAGGTGAGCCAATGCTGTGACGGTGTCTCCCTCCAACACGGCTTTGACATGGCTTCCACTGACACTGATGCCCACGCATATTTTCCCTGGGCAAAGGGCGGAAGACCCCACTCCTGCGAGGTTCTCCGCCAAAGCGAGCGATGCGCCGCCGCTAAGGAAGCCGAAAGGTTGGCGGTTGCGTTCATCGACAACCATGGTGGCCATCACCATGTCGTCATCGGGGGTTGAAATGAAATTCATCCCCAGGGCAGTGGAGAGGTTGGGACTCCTCTCTATGATTTCCTTGATAAAGTCTATATTCATGATAGAGTTGTAACAAAAGGCAAAATTACACATTTATTTCAAAAAAGGATGTTTTGCAGGTGATTTTTTCATTCACAAGTGGCATTAGGGGCTTTAAGGCCTTTAAGCACCATGAAAAGACATTTTGCCTTGCAATGATGCAAAAATGCGGGAAAGAGATGCCTGCTTAGCAAAAATTTTTGTAATTTTGCACCGTTAAAGAGATAAAACAACCAAGAGAAATGAACATATTAGAATTGAACGAGCAAGAGATAGGCAGACGGCAGAGTCTGGAGGAGTTGCGCAAACTTGGCATCAACCCATATCCAGCCGCCGAATTCCCCACCAACGCATTTTCCACAGACATCCGCAAGGAGTTCTGCGACGAAGCCGAGCCACGCCCCGTGGTGGTGGCAGGCCGCATGATGAGCCGCCGCGTGATGGGCAAGGCCAGTTTCATGGAGTTGCAAGACTCCAAGGGCCGCATCCAAGTGTATGTCACCCGTGACGACATCTGCCCCGGCGAGGACAAGACCCTTTACAACACCGTGTTCAAGAAACTGCTCGACATCGGCGATTTCGTGGGTGTCCACGGTTTTGTCTTCCGCACCCAGACTGGCGAGATCAGCGTTCACGCCCAGCAACTCACCTTGCTCTCCAAGAGCCTGAAACCGCTTCCCATCGTGAAATACAAGGACGGCGTGGCTTATGACAAGTTCGACGACCCGGAACTGCGTTATCGCCAGCGCTATGTGGACCTGGTGGTGAACGAAGGAGTGAAGGAAACCTTCCTTCAGCGTGCCACGGTCATCCGCACCATGCGCCGCGTGCTCGACGAGGCCGGATACACGGAAGTGGAAACCCCCACCCTTCAGATGATTGCCGGCGGTGCCAGCGCCCGTCCCTTCATGACGCATTTCAACGCCTTGGACCAAGACATGTACATGCGCATCGCCACCGAACTCTACCTCAAGCGCCTTATCGTGGGTGGATTCGAGGGCGTGTATGAGATAGGCAAGAACTTCCGCAACGAGGGCATGGACCGCAACCACAACCCGGAATTCACCTGCATGGAACTTTACGTTCAATACAAGGACTACGAGTGGATGATGTCCTTCACGGAGCGACTTCTTGAAACCATCTGCATCGCCGTCAACGGCAGCACCGAGCGCGAAATCGACGGCAAAATCGTGAGTTTCAAGGCCCCTTACCGCCGCCTCCCCATCCTCGACGCCATCAAGGAAAAGACCGGCTATGACCTGGATGGCAAGAGCGAGTCGGAAATCAGGGACATCGCAAAGGCATTGGGCATCGAGGTGGATGAGACAATGGGCAAAGGCAAACTCATCGACGAGATATTCGGCGAGACCTGCGAGGGTAGCTTCATCCAGCCCACCTTCATCACCGACTACCCGGTGGAAATGTCCCCCTTGACGAAGATGCACCGTTCGAAGCCAGGTTTGACAGAACGTTTCGAACTGATGGTCAACGGCAAGGAATTGGCCAACGCCTATTCCGAGCTCAACGACCCCATCGACCAAGAGGAGCGTTTCAAGGAGCAGATGCGCCTGGCAGACAAAGGCGACGACGAAGCCATGATCATCGACCAGGACTTCCTCCGCGCGCTCCAATACGGCATGCCACCCACCAGCGGCATCGGCATCGGCATCGACCGACTGACCATGCTGATGACGGGCAAGACCTACATACAGGAAGTGCTGCTCTTCCCGCAGATGCGCCCCGAAAAGAAAGCCCCTCGCAGCAGCGTGGCCGAATGGGCCGAGGTGGGCGTACCCGAGCCATGGGTGCCCGTGCTCAACAAATGCGGCTACTACCTTGTGCAAGACATCAAGGATGTCAACCCGCAGAAACTACAGATGGACGCCTGCGGCGTCAACAAGAAATACAAGCTTGGCTATGACAATCCGAAAGTGGACGAGTTTGCCAAGTGGATAGAGGCCGCACAATCCAAATAACCAAGCACCAACCCCGCCGCCGCCCGCCTTCATGGCAGCGGCGGCACAACCATCCCTTCCATGCACAATTGCGGCAAGACAGCCATCATCGGCGGAGGCAGCTGGGCCACAGCCATAGCCAAGATCGTAGTGGGTCACACCCACCACATCGGATGGTACATGCGACGCGACGACCGCATCGCGGACTTCCGACGCATGGGGCACAACCCGGCATACCTCACCAGCGTGCACTTCGACACCGACGAGATCAATTTTTCCAGCGACATCAACAAGATTGTCGAACAATACGACACGCTCGTTTTCGTCACCCCTTCACCATACCTGAAAAACCACCTGAAGAAGCTCAAGACACGCATCAAGGATAAATTCATCATCACCGCCATCAAAGGCATCGTGCCCGACGAGAACCTCGTCTGCTCCGAATATTTCCACCAAGTGTACGACGTTCCCTATGAGAACCTCGCCTGCATCGGTGGTCCCTCCCATGCTGAAGAGGTGGCACTCGAAAGGCTGTCTTACCTCACCGTGGGTTGTGCCGACCTGGAAAAGGCCCAAGCCTTCACCGACCTGCTCTCCAGCAACTACATCAAGACCAAGACGAGCAACGATGTCATCGGCATAGAATACTCTTCGGTGCTCAAGAATGTCTACGCCATAGCCGCCGGCATCTGCAGCGGTCTGAAATATGGCGACAACTTCCAAGCCGTGCTGATGTCCAACGCCGTGCAGGAGATGTCGCGATTCCTATCCGTCATCAGCCCCTCCGCCGACCGCAACGTCTATGACTCCGTCTATCTTGGCGACCTTCTGGTGACCGGCTATTCCAACTTCTCCCGCAACCGTGTCTTCGGCACCATGATAGGAAAGGGCTATAGCGTGAAAAGCGCCCAAATCGAGATGGAAATGATAGCAGAAGGATTCTTCGGCACCAAGTGCATGAAGGAAATCAACCGACATCTACACGTCAACATGCCCATCCTCGATGCGGTCTATAACATCCTTTACGAGCGCATCTCACCCCAGATAGAAATCAAACTGCTCACCGACAGTTTCAGATAAACAGCAATTTTAGAAAATCAATTCCTATACCACAAAAAATCAGAACAAATGAAAAACCTAAGTTTAGACATCTCAAAAGCCGCCCAATTCCTCAACGAGGGCGCAGTGAAGGCCTTGGAGCCCCAAGTGAAAGCAGCCCAGGAAGCCTTGGAAGCAGGCACCTGCCCCGGCAACGACTTCCTTGGATGGTTGCACCTCCCTTCCTCCATCACCCCTTCGTTCCTCGATGAGATACAAGCCTGTGCCGACGTGCTTAGAGCCAACTGCGAAGCCATCGTTGTGGCCGGCATCGGTGGCAGCTACCTTGGCGCCCGCGCCGTGATAGAAGCCCTTGGCAACTCCTTCGCCTGGCTTGTCAAGGACAGCAGCAATCCCACCATCCTCTTCGCCGGCAACAACATCGGGGAGGACTACCTGTCGGAACTCACTGAATACCTGAAAGACAAGAAGTTCGGCGTCATCAACATCTCCAAGTCAGGCACGACCACCGAGACCGCCCTCACCTTCCGCCTGTTGAAGAAGCAATGCGAGGCCCAGCGCGGCAAGGAAGAAGCCAAGAAAGTCATCGTGGCCATCACCGACGCCAAACGCGGTGCTGCACGCACCTGCGCCGACAAGGAAGGCTACACCAGTTTCATCATTCCCGACAACGTTGGTGGTCGCTTCTCCGTCCTCACCCCGGTGGGACTGCTACCCATCGCCTGCGCCGGTTTCGACATCCGCCAATTGGTGAAGGGAGCCGCCGACATGGAAGTCGCCTGCAGCGTCGACACCGCCTTCGAAGAGAACCCCGCCGCTCTCTATGCCGCCGTGCGCAACTGCCTGTATGCCGACGGCAAGAAGATAGAGATCATGGTGAACTACCAGCCGAAACTGCATTTCATCAGCGAATGGTGGAAGCAACTTTACGGAGAGAGCGAAGGAAAGGAAAACAAAGGCATCTTCCCCGCCTCCTGCGACTTCACCACCGACCTGCACTCCATGGGCCAATGGATCCAAGAGGGCGAGCGCACCATCTTTGAAACCGTCATCAGCGTGGAGCAACCCAACCGCTGCCTCCTCTTCCCCGAAGACGAGGAGAACCTCGACGGTCTCAACTTCCTTGCCGGCAAACGCGTGGACGAAGTAAACAAGATGGCCGAACTGGGCACACGCCTCGCACACGTCGACGGCGGCGTACCCAACATCCGCATCGCCATCCCCGAACTCAACGCCTACTACATCGGACAACTCATCTACTTCTTCGAAATCGCCTGCGGCATCAGTGGCAACGTACTCGGTGTCAACCCGTTCAACCAACCTGGCGTGGAGGCATATAAGAAGAACATGTTCGCCCTGCTCGACAAGCCCGGCTATGAGGCAGAGAGCAAAGCCATCAAAGAACGACTTGCCTGACCATGGACATCATAAGCGCCATAGGCCAATACAACGCCATAGAGCGACATAGAGAAGGGGGAAACGGCTTTGGGAGATTTTCTCCCAAAGCCGTACTCTTCGACATGGACGGTGTGTTATACGATTCCATGCGTTTCCATGCCAAAGCCTGGCACGAGTCGATGAAGCAATACGGCATCGACATGAGCGAGGAGGAAGCCTATGAGCACGAAGGCATGCGTGGCGTGGAAACCATCCGGGAAATCGCCCTCCAACAACCCGGCAAAGAACATCTGGCGGAAAAGGCGGAGGAGATATACAAATTGAAATCGGCCCTCTTCGCCTCCTACGGCGAACCTGCCAAGATGAAAGGCGTGGAAGACCTCATGCTGCAGATGAAAGCCGACGGCATGACCATCTGCGTGGTCACCGGCAGCGGCCAACACTCACTGCTCGACCGCCTTGAAGCAGACTTCTCCGGTCTCTTGCACCGTGAACTGATGGTGACCTGTTTCGACGTGAACGAAGGAAAGCCCAAACCCTATCCCTACCTTCAAGGATTGAGGAAATGCGGCGTGGAGCCTTGGGAGGCCATCGTGGTGGAGAACGCCCCCCTCGGCGTGCAGGCCGGCGTGGCAGCGGAAATCTTCACCGTGGCGGTCAACACCGGCCCTCTTCACGACGACAAGTTGCTTGAAAAAGGCGCCAGCCTCCTCTACCACACCATGGACGAGTTCCACCAAGACTGGGAAACACTGCTCACCCTGGCACGAAAAACCTCACAAACACCATAAAACCAGCATCAACACCCTATGATGAGAAGAAATGCCTTCATCACCCTGCTATTCGCCTTGGCCGTCACCATGACACTCTTCGGCTGCCATGGCGACAGCGGCGACGGCGTGATGGAACGCCCCGACTACACCAGCATCGATTTCAAACTCGCCTTGAGTCCCGAATTGCTGAAATTCTATAACGTCCAAGCCACTTACACCTCTATTTCCGAAGAAGACAAGACTGTGGAAATCACCAACGAGACTTGGCGCGTCACCGAAAAAGTTGAGGGTTACCGCAACATCGATTTCAAACTCAAAGTCCTCGCCACTGTAAAGTCCCAGGAGCCACGTCTTGACGAGAAAGTGGATGAATATGCCCTCACTTGCGAATATAGTGCGGAATACTACACCAAGCCTACCAGCGCCAAGCGAATGGCGCAAGTGACATTGGACAAGAAGTTGAAAAAGACCGGCGTCACCACCTTCTTGGCCGAGAACCCCGTCATCACCCTGGTGAACTACCAAAAGAACAATAATCCATGATTATGAAAGAGGACCTGACAGGCAAGCGAATCGCCTTGCTGCTCTCCGGCGGTGTCGATAGTTCGGTAGTGCTCCACGAGTTATGCTCACAGGGGGTTCGTCCAGACTGTTTCTACATCAAGATTGGCCCGGACGAGGATGAGGAATGGGACTGCTCTTCCGAGGAGGACATGGAGATGTGCACCGCCCTCGCCCGACGTTACGACGTGCGGCTTGAGGTGGTGGACTGTCATCGCGAATACTGGGACCGAGTGACCCGTTACACGATGGAGAAGGTGCGTGCCGGATTGACCCCCAATCCAGATGTGATGTGCAACCGTCTCATCAAGTTTGGTGCCTTCGACGAGAAAGCAGGTCACGAATACGACCTCATCGCCACCGGCCATTACGCGCAAACAGAAATCATCGACGGAAAGAAATGGCTGGTCACCAGTCCAGACCCGGTGAAAGACCAGACTGACTTCCTCGCCCAGATAGAGGACTGGCAATTAAGGAAAGCCCTCTTCCCTATAGGCCATTATATGAAAGAGGAGGTAAGGAGCATCGCCGAGCGCGAACACCTGGTCAACGCCCGCCGCAAGGACTCCCAAGGCATCTGCTTCCTTGGCAAAATCAACTACAACGACTACATCCGCCGCTACCTTGGAGAAAATCCCGGCGACGTGCTGGAATTAGAGACAGGGAAACTGATAGGCCGCCATCGCGGATTGTGGTTCCACACCATCGGCCAGCGCCATGGCCTTGGTTTCGGCGGCGGTCCTTGGTTTGTGGTGAAAAAGGATATGGAACGCAACATCCTTTATGTAAGCAAAGGATACGACCCCCAAACGGCTTACAAGGACGTCTTCCACATCCATGCTTTCCATTTCCTCACTGAAGAGGTGCCCTTGAAAGAAGTCACCTTCAAGATACGCCACACTCCGGAGTTCCACCACGCCGTGCTCGACAACATCGGTCCCGGAGAGTATGTCGTCCATTCGGAGAAGGCCATCCATGGCGTGGCTCCAGGGCAGTTCTGCGTGGTCTATGACAGCGACCACCACCGCTGCTTCGGTTCGGCGGAAATCTTTAATTATTGAAGATTGAAAATTGAAAATTGAAGATTGAAAATTGAAAATTGAAGATTAAAGTCTGCCGAGTCGCGACAAAAATCAGCGAAACGAAAATTGAAAATTGGGGATAGAAGGCTGTATTATTGTACGTGCCATCTATCCCCAATTCAAATAGGGAAAATCCCCCCGAGAAATAGGGATAGCACCATTGGAGATGTAAATAAAAGTCCTACCTTTGCCCCTGTAAACAAGAAAAGAAACCCTCTAAAAACAGAAAAAGATGAAAAGGACAATGACACACCTCATGGCAGCCCTTTGCGTGCTCGCCTTGACAGCCACCTTGCCTGTGCAAGCCCAGACACGTCCCCGTGGCAGATACACCCCTCCCGCTCCTCGCGGCGGCTACTCCACCCGTTCCGCCCGCAGCTACAGCTACGCCCCCAACACGTATTTCGGTTTTCGTTTCGGCCTCTCTGCATCGCACATCAACTCCGATGCACCTGACCTGAACGGCAGTTCCAGCAAGACAGGGCTCAACGTGGGTGCTGTCGTAGGCGTCCAATTGGCTCCTCAAGCCCCGCTGTTCTTCGAGACAGGTCTGGAATACTCCGAGAAAGGCGGCAAGGGCAAACTGTCGGGAGACAAGTTCTCCATCGGCCTCAACTACCTCGAAGTGCCTCTCACTTTGAAATACTCGGCCTATGTGGCTCCTGCCACTGCCATAGAACCCTTCGTCGGCGGCTATCTTTCCTGCGGCGTAGGTGGCAAGGTGAAGGATTATGGAAATCGTGAGGCTTACAGTTCCTTCGACGACCACTATGGGGCTAATTTCAAACGCTTTGATGGCGGCATCCGCGTGGGATGCGGCGTGGCCTATGAGATGCTCTATGCGGAACTCGGCTATGATTTCGGTCTCACGAACATCGGTGACAACGCCTTCGATGACACGCACAACGGTGCGCTCTTCCTCAACATCGGTGTGAATTTCTAAAAGAACCAGCCTCTTATATGAAAAATGCAGCCTTTTCAGGCTGCATTTTTCATGGCCACCAGAAGGACAACCTCGGCCATTGGTTTCTTATTGGTGTCCGCAAATAAAACTGATTTATATACAAATTAAGGCAAGTAGAAACGGGATTCTTCCCGTCTCGTTTCATATCTATATCTTTTTAAAATACTATTAACCTGAGTTCGGGATAAAAAAGGTCGAGAAATTGACTCTTAGGGTTCATCGTGGACATTTATAGTTTCGCATAACATTCTTTCCCCGGCATTTTGTGCCGGGTTGCCAGGAAGCCCACGAAGACCATTCTTCTCAGTTGAAGAGGGTGAGCTGCCCGTCGAAAGCCTCTATCTCGTAGTCAATGTTGATTGACGGTTCTTGTCGAAGAACGTGTATGCGGCGATGACGGCGAGCGCTACCTAAATATATGTTATATTTTGAAGAAACAGAACCTTCACCAAGCAAATAAAAGGTGTTTTGAGAGAGTATATATCAAAAGCAAATATGCTTAAGAAATATTAACCGTAATAATAATCGGGGACAACAGGTATATAGTTCCCTAACTAAAAATACACCCTCACACCAGCAAGCAAACTACAGCGCTCTATGCCATACATATCCTCGTCTTTGATGTAATAGCCTTTAGGCTCGAACATGAAAAGGGAATTCCAATTGAGTTGTAAACCGAAAGCGACATTTTTAGCCACTCCACATTCCACACCGACACCAACCATGGTTGCAAAATCCGTCTCTGTATTTGTCTCCTGGAATCCTTTCTCCTTCAAGATGCCACATCCAAGTCCAAATTCAATGTCAGCGCGAATCCGTCTTTTGCTGTCCAAATAATCGCTATAAGCCACCAACGGTCCCATATACTTTATTTTCATATTCAAATCCTTGTCGAAGGAAGCATTGAACAGATACATGCAGGCTCCCACTCCAAATCCAGATGGCCAAAAATGCTGGTACTCGACGCCATACTCCAAGCCCATATTGTATTCATAGAATTGTCTCGCGGTTTCCACCTCCGAACATACGAGGGAGGGGCCGGTATTCAACTTGATGACATTACGTGGGACACGCACTTCATTGTCAAAAACCTGATTGTAGTTGTCCATCTTTATTGTTGGCTGTCTTTGCATGTCCAAATGTATGTCATCAAGAGCCAAATCTTCATTGGAGCGGATTGTTCTCTCAGGTTCGACCGAGGAAACCATTCTCGTGGAAGAGCATCCTGTAACGAAAAGCATCACGGCGCTCAGAAAAACAAAGGTGAAATATCGGGAACACATATTATTATATATTAATGGGTATTTATGAATATTTATAAAAAAGCGGAATATCAGTTAAGCCAAGTGTGTCAACACAAAAGCACCAATCTGTCTTTTCTGCAAAATTGCAAATAAACATGAAATACTACAAAAGTATTTCCCTAATCATATAGGGTTTTTCCCTATTTTTCAGTCCACCTCATTGCTCAAGAAAAAACGACATGATTATCAGCATAATTTCCGATGAAGGAAATAGGAGCGTTTGTAACTTATTAATTTCCAACAACGCTCTCTACATTTACAAGGAAGTTTGCTGATAATCATAAAAAAAGATGCCATGCCCCGGCTCAATGTGTAGCCTAAGGCATGGCAGTTATGCGACGAGCAGGCCAGGCGTGACACCTAACCTTACACTTTCTTCTGGCGTCTTCTTAACAAGAGCACGGCGACGGCAAGGGCGAACACAACACCCGCTCCCACGAAGACAGGCGTCATACCGCCACCATCCTCTCCTTCAAGCATGGCGACGATGTTGCCACCGGCCTTATCTTCCTTTTCAGGACCTGCAGTCTCTTCCTTCTCCAACATATCCAGGACTGCAGCCCCATCGGTATTCTTAAGCACGGGTTCCGGCTCAGCATATTCCACTTCGTAGATGTTGACAGCATTTCCGCTGGTCCCGGCCGTCCCTCGACCTTGGGAGGTGACAATGACAAACTTTCCGTCGTTGGAGATGTCGAGTCCTACGGGATAGGAGTCCACATCGATATTAGCCACGGCTTTCATCGTCCTGGTGTCCACCACATAGAGTTTGCTGGCGAGGTTGCATGCAGCGAAGATGAAATGTCCGCTGGGCGAAATCTCGATGGTGCGCGCCCCGGCACCTACCTTGCATTCCTCCCAGCCTCCTATGGTGGTGGTCTTCCCTGTCATGGCCTTTGCTGCAGCCATGAACTTATCCAATTTGATGCGCTGCACATATCCAGCCTTGTTGACGCTGAGATAGAGGTAGCCGTCGCGTATGACGAGATGCCTCACGTTGGCCATCATGCCCAGCACCCTTCCAAGATATTCCTGTGTCTCCATGTTGATGACGGCGATGCCGCCATTACCACCCATGCAGCCCACAAGGAGATATTTGTCATCAGGTGTGAAGACAGTTCCCCTAAGGCAATAGCCACTCTTGTTGTCACGGTCGACAGGCACTTTTAGGCTGAAGTTGAGCGGCAGCACATAGTCCACCACAAGGAGTTTCTCATGGAACCACTCGTCCGGGTTGAGACTGGCCACGTTGACCAGTCCAACGGTGTTGTTGCCCCAATGTGTGATGGCGACGTGCTTGCCGTCGTGAGAAGTGGCGACCATCTTGGGCAGCGGTCCCGTCTCCATGAGTTTCACGATTTCGTCGGTCTTCGTGTCGATGACGGCAACCGCCGATGGGTCTTGTGCATTAAGGTCGTAGGTTCGCCTGTAAAATGGAATCCACAAGTATCGTCCTCCATGGGAGAAGGTGGCCTCAACAGGTTTTCCCTGGAACGTATTGAGGTTCTGGGTGTAGTGGGTGAAGGGATAGAACTCACTCGGCTTGCTCCATAGCGCGTCATCCTTCCCGTCCCGGAATTGATAATTGATCACCTTTTTCCGCTCATGGGTTTTCATGTCATACACCACGGTGCAGCATCCCTCGAGGGAGTTGACATAATACTTGGTCCCGTCGGGGTGGATGTTGGCCGACTTGGGGGAGTTGACATACGGGTCCCTGTACTCCTTGGGGCTACCGCCATAGTTCACATGTTTCTTGACGATGGTGAGGGTGACCTCTCCCCCTTCAGCCTTGCTGGTGGTGCCCATGGCCGGATGCACCAATCTTTCAGTGGTTGTGCTGGTGGCCTGGGGTTTGCTCTTTTCAGGGTCTTGGGCATGAGCCGTTGCGCATGCCAAAACCATCACGGCACACGTGGGAAAAAAGAAATGTTTGAAAGTTGTCATAATCAATGATAATGCTGATCTACATGAAAATGTCAGAAAGCCTCTCTGTACTTGGCTTCATCCTTGTCATCGAGCATGCTCACGTAGGAGTTGTACCTGCTGAGTGCGATGTAATGCTGCTCCACAGCCTGCAACACGGCGCATCCGGGTTCGTGCGTGTGTGTGCAGTTGCCAAAGCGGCAATTTTTTGAGAATTGGAAGATTTCACGGAAATATCCACAAATCTCCTGCGGTTCCATGTCAAAGGAACCGAACCCTTTGATACCCGGTGTGTCGATGGCCCATCCTCCCCCCGGCAGTTTCAGCATCTCGCTGAACGTGGTGGTGTGGGTGCCTGTCCCATGAGCGGCAGAAAGTTCCGCCGTTCTCAGTTTCAGACCAGGGATGAGCCTGTTGAGCAATGTAGATTTCCCTACACCGCTGTTTCCGCTGAATACCGATACCTTCCCTTCAAGCATGGCCGTCAATTTGTCGATGCCCATGCCCGTTTCTGCCGACACCTGGAGAACATCGTAGCCGATGTTCTCATACAACTCAGCCACCATCTGCTGCATCCTGAGGTCGTCGCCATCGAGGAGGTCGGTCTTGTTCAACACGAGAACGACAGGCACCCTGTAGGCCTCAGCCGATGCAAGGAACCTGTCGACGAAAGTAAGCGAGGTGACGGGATAGTTGACAGTTGCGATGAGAAACGCCTGGTCCACATTGGCGGCAATGATGTGGCATTGCTTTGAAAGGTTGGGCGACTTTCTGACGATATAGTTCTTCCTGTCTTCTATCTCGTTGATGAAAGCCGTCCCTTCGGCGTTGCGTATGATGCCGACCCTGTCACCCACAGCCACCGGATTGGTGCTGCGGATGTCCTTGAGTCGGAAATTGCCTTTTATTTTGCTTTCCACCGTCTCACCTTCATCGGTGAGGACGGTGTACCAGCTTCCCGTGTTCCTGATGACGAGTCCCTTCACCTGCCTATACGGTCATGATTTCCTTGTTCTTTGCAGCAAGGATGTCCTCGATCTTCTTGATGTACTTGTCGTGTAGTTTCTGGAGTTCGAGTTCTGCATCTTTCTCGTTATCCTCGGAAAGCCCGTCCTTGATGGCCTTTTTCAGTTTGTCCTTGATGTCGCCTCTGACATTGCGCACCTCCACCTTTGCTTTCTCGGCAATCTTGTTGCACTGCTTGGTGAGTTCCCTTCTCCTTTCTTCTGTGGGCTGTGGAATGTTGAGACGTATGATTTCTCCGTTGTTTTCCGGTGTGATGCCAACATCCGAGTCCATGATGGCTTTCTCGATGGTGCGTATCATTTTCTTGTCCCATGGCCTGATGGCGATGGTTCTGGCGTCTGGCGTTGACACGTTGGCCACCTGGTTGAGCGGCACCATGCTTCCATAGGATTCCACCTTGACGCCACTGACGATGGCGGTATTGGCTCTTCCTGCTCTGATTTTGGCCAGTGCGTCCTCTAAGAACATGGCGGCCATCTCCATTCTCTCTTCACTTTCGCTAAGTGTTGCTTTAACGTCTATCATAGTTTGTTATCAATGGTTCTATCGGGCAAATTTATGAATATTTTTGATTCTATGCAAAAAAAACGTGGGAAAATTGAATATCACAGGCAGAAAACGACTTTCCACAGCCTATTTCGATAAGCAACAGAAAAGGTCTTTACCATCAACAGCGAGGAACGGGAGTTTTCGTTGTTCCCATCCCTCGCTGTTGTCTTGACTCAATAGTCAGTATTTTTTCAGAATGTCTTCTCCAGCGGTTTAGAACCTGATTCCTATGCCGCCCATGACCACATGGCCATCGCCGAATATGCCGGGCTGATACTTGTAATCAGCAGAAGCGCCCTATTTCCCCAGAAACTCGGGCGTCCACAAGCCATGATTAGTCGTTGGGACTGTCAACTTTCAGAATCTCCTTCATATTGAGATTCTTCTTTGGGATTCGTGTTACAAAGATTGGTTTGTATTTGTTTCTGTTCTGCCTCCACCCTGTTGGTGAGTTCCACAAATTCCTGAATGGAGAGTTGCTCAGGCCTCCTTGTCATAATGTCGCTTTGGAAGAATGTGTCGGAGATCTGTCCTTGCGGGAAGAGTTGGCGCAGACTCACCCTCAGCATTTTCCTGCGTTGGTTGAAGACGGTCTTCACCACTCGTTGGAAGAGCACCTCGTTGCAATCAAGATGTTCGACATTGTTGCGTGTCATCCTGATGACGGCGCTTTTCACCTTTGGCGGTGGGTTGAAGACGTGTTCATCCACGGTGAAGAGGTATTCCACGTCATACCAGGCTTGGATGAGCACGCTGAGGATGCCATATGCCTTGTTTCCCGCGGGAGAGGCGATACGCTGCGCCACCTCGCGTTGTATCATTCCCGTGCAACAAGGGATGAGGTGCTTGTATTCGAGCATCTTGAAGAAAATCTGCGTGGAGATGTCGTATGGATAGTTGCCGGTGAGCACAAACTGCCTTCCATCGAATAGTTTCTCCAAGTCCATCCGGAGGAAGTCTCCCTCCACCACCCTTCCATCAAGCATGGGGAAATGCTGATGGAGATAAGCAACCGACTCACGGTCTATCTCCACGACGTTCAACTCACGAGGTTTCTCCATCAAGTATTGGGTGAGGACACCCATTCCCGGCCCCACCTCCAAGACGGGGATTCCCGGACAAGCATCCACGGTGTCGGCAATGGCCTTTGCCACGTTCAAGTCGATGAGGAAATGCTGTCCTAAGTTCTTCTTTGGCCTAACTTTTTTCATTGACTGCAAAGTTAGTGCAAACCGAGCGTAAAGCAAAACAAATCACGAAGTTTTTGATTTCCTTCCCGAGGTCCTTCCCGAGGTGAAGCCCTTTTTTGAGCGTAGAGCAAAATCTGTCCTTTGCCATGAAATGTGCAAAAAAGCTAAGATGATAACACACGTTCATCAACCAATAAAAAATATTATTAGCCAATAATATAATAAATGACGGATGGTCATCGTTAGAAAGATATAGAACCAAAAAGATTGCCTATGAAAATTTTTACCCTCGAAGAGACTGACCCCTCCCCCCGCACACTCAACTTTCTCAGAGAATTCGCCCGCACTTGCCGTGTCATCGAAATGAACGGTGAAAGTTGCATCTATTGTCTGAACTAACCTGCGGCCATGTCAACACTTGTCTCCCCATCGTTACTTGCAGCCGACTTCACCAACCTTCGCGGCGACATCGACATGATCAACCGCAGTGAGGCCGACTGGCTGCATATGGACATCATGGATGGTGTCTTCGTACCCAACATCTCTTTCGGATTCCCTGTGCTTGAAGCGGTGGCCGGCATCTGCCAGAAACCGCTCGACGTGCATTTCATGACCGTCCACCCCGAGGACTACATCGCGCGGACAGCCAAACTTGGCGCCATGATGATGAACATCCACTATGAGGCATGCACCCATCTCCACCGCACCGTCCAGGAAATCCATGCCGCCGGGATGAAGGCCGGCGTGACCCTCAACCCCAGCACTCCGGTGTCGATGCTCGAAGACATCATCTGCGAGGTGGACATGGTACTGCTGATGAGTGTCAACCCCGGTTTCGGAGGCCAAAAATTCATTGAGAACACGATAGGGAAAGTAACTCGCCTTCGTGAGATGATTGCTTCGAAAGGAAGCCATGCACTCATCGAAGTGGATGGCGGCGTGCAGGATGAGACTGCCCCACGCCTGGTACGTGCCGGTGTGGACGTTCTGGTCAGTGGCAGCTATGTGTTCAAGGCCAAAGACCCCATAGCCACCATCCACGACCTAAAAGCATTGGGATGACATCCCGATTCTCAAACTAGATTATCCCGAATTAGAGAATTAAAGAATTAACTTTTGACCAAAACCTTATTGGTACTTCAATTCTCCAACTCTCCAATTCGGGATAAAAAACATCCTCTGTTCGGGATGATAATAATTTTAGATTTTAGTCCAACTGCAGGACCATGTTATGCTCTTTAGCCATCCTTCTCAGATTGAGGATGGCATATCTCATGCGTCCCAATGACGTGTTGATGCTCACCCCGGTGGCCTCGGCGATTTCCTTGAAAGACATCTCCTGATAGAATCTCATGAACACCACCTCACGCTGCGTTGGCGGGAGCATGTTCATCATCTTGCGTACGTCGCGTAGCACTTGTTCGTTGACAAATTGATTCTCCACGTTCAAATCAAGGACCTCGTTGCCGCCAAGGTTGGAGAGGTCGTTCTCCTCATTGGCTTCGACGATTTTCTCCGACTTCTGCTCACGATACCAGTCCATGATGACATTATGGGCAATCCTCACCAACCAAGCCCCGAATTTTCCGGAATTGGTGTATTTATGCTGCTGCAACTTGGTGATGACCTTGACGAAAGTCTCCTGAAAAATGTCATTGGCCACTTCATGGTCGCGCACGACAAACATGATATAAGTAAAGAGTTTGGTTTGCGTCCTTGACAACAACAAATCAAACGCCTTATTGTCACCGTCGATGTAGGCCAAGGCCAATTCCTCGTCGGTCAACTTTTTCAGATATTCCATTGCTTCAATGATTGTTATTCAAGTAATGATGTTCCGATAGGCGTGATTTTTTTTAAGTTTAAAAAATAAAAGTCAAGAAATTCGTTGCAAATATAGGCACTTTTGCAGATTCCCACAAATTTTTTCACAAAAAAAAGCATTTTTCTAACAAAAAGAAACTATTCTGCGAATATTGTTTTTAATACCAACTTCCACAATTAACAAAAAAAATTAACAAAACGAGTATAAAGTATAAGAATCCCCCAAGTTTTGCATGTCCATGAGTAACCATTTTTGAATAATCATATGGGATTCGCTACAGAACGCGGACACGATTTCTTCGGGATTATTTTGGAGCATTGAGATAAATTTTCTATCTTTGTCTTCGGCATCAGGCGGAAAAGATTCGTTCCCCGCTGTCGTAAAGCCCGAAGCTGGTTGATTTATAAGGTCAATCAGCTTTGTTTTTTCATTTTTCGTTAAGCGGTAATCGTAGTATTTCTTTCCTTGCTTCACCAACTCATCGCGCAGGCCGGTGGGTACCACGTTGAATAAAACAACAAAAAGGAAGCCACCGCCAACTCTTCAAAAGGAGAGCAAACATGGAGAAAAATGTTTCTTATCAGCAAAAAACATACTTTTTTTCAGATTTTATGCTTTCGTTGGGCTTATTCTTGTTTTTTTTCCTTATTTTCGCATGTCAAAAGAAAAACAATCAAAAATATGGCCGTAAAGATACTCAGTGTTGACGATGAGCTTGACCTTGAACTTTTGTTGACACAATATTTCAGAAGAAAAATCAGGAAAGGGGAATACGAGTTCCATTTTGCACACAATGGTTTGGAAGCCCTTACGATGCTACTCAAGGAAAAGGACTTCGACATCATCCTCAGCGACATCAACATGCCCGAAATGGACGGTCTGTCACTGTTGGCGAAAGTCAATGAGATGCAGAACCCCGCCTTGAAATGCATCATGGTGTCCGCCTATGGCGACATGGGAAACATCCGCCAGGCGATGAACAACGGCGCTTTCGACTTTGCGACGAAACCCATCGACCTTGACGACCTCAGCCTGACCATAGAGAAAGCCATCGAGCAAATCAACTACATCAAGGAGATGCAGCAGGAGCATCACCAGTTGGAATCCATCAAGGGCGACCTTGCCGTGGCGAGGGAAATCCAACAAGCCATACTCCCGCGCATTTTCCCACCCTTCCCCGAGAACGCCCACCAGATAGACATCGCCGCCTCGATGAATGCGGCCAAGGACGTGGGTGGCGATTTCTATGATTTCTTCCGCATCGACAACGACCACATCGGCTTCGTCATCGCCGATGTCAGCGGGAAGGGGGTTCCCGCCGCCATCTTCATGGCCGTCAGCCGCACGCTCATCCGCGCCACCGGCCTCAGGAGCATTAAACCCTCGGAGTGCATCACCTACTCCAACAACTTGTTGTCAGAGGAATCAGCCAACTGCATGTTCGTCACCATCTTCTACGGCATCTACAACATCAAGACCGGCGAAGTGACCTATACCAATGCCGGCCACAACCCACCCATTTTGGTCAAAGCCGACGGCAGCATCAAACGACTGCCAACCTGCGAAGACATCGCCGCCGGCATCGTCAAGGATTTCTGCTTCTCAGAAGAGACTTTCCATTTGGACCACGGTGACACGCTTCTGCTCTATACCGATGGTGTGACAGAGGCGGTCGACATAGACAACAAGGATTATGGCGAGGAACGATTGGAAACCTTGTTGGGAAACATCTCGTCACAAATAGACTGCCAGCAGATGATAGCCCGTGTGAAAGCCGACGTGAAAGCCTTTGCCGGAGAAGCAGAACAGAGTGACGACATCACGTTGCTCGCCATAAAACGACTCTAACCACCAAACAGCGTGGACAGGAAGCAGACCATAATGGCATGCGCAGGCTTGTTGCTGGCAGGAATGGCCGCCACAGGCTTCATCGGCTGGATGTCGGAGCACAAGAAGGTGGAAGACCTTCAAGCTCAGGTGGAAGAGGCGAAGAAGAAGGAGATGCGGTCGGCTGTCGACAGGAGCATCAGTGCCCAAATGGAGCAGATAGCCAACGAACAAAGGGAAATCTCTGATGAGAAACGCGAGGAAGCCCTTTGGCAGACGAGGGTCGCCAACGAGATGCGCGAGCGTTCCGAACATGAGCGCCAGAACGCCATAGAGGCTGAACGGAATGCCGTCGCTTCGGAGCAAAAGGCTTTGGAAGCCACTTCTGTTGCAGAAAAGCAACGAGGCGTGGCAGAACAACAGAAAGCCTTGGCCGAACAACAGAGAGCACTGGCGGAACAGCAGCGACAAATGGCAGATCACCAGCGCATTCAGGCAGAGTTGTCCAAGCGCAAGGCCGACACGCTGAGTTACATCGCCCTGGGACGCTCCCTTGGGTCCATCTCCACCATCCAAACCCAGGCAGGCAACAACGAAATCGCCAACTTGTTGGGTTATGCTTCCTATCTCTACACCTCGCGCTATGGAGGAGACATCTATTATCCCTCCATTTTCAAGTCGCTCATGTATTTGAGCCAGAGCAAGGTCTCATGGTCGGAGCACCTCGGCGCCGTGATGAACCTGGAATACATGCCAGGCAAGGACAACACGCTTGTCTCCATCAGCAACTACGGCGAGGTCATCCTGAGCGAGAGACAAGGCGACCGGTTGGCGACGAAAGTGCTCTTCAAAAACAACAAATACGATTTTCGCGACGTCATCGTCGACCGTAACTCAGGAAGCATCCTTGCCGTCAGTCGCACAGGGCACCTGGTCGTCATCGAGAAAGACCTCAAGACCGTCAAGACCATCACCCTCGACAAGGTGGAGCACCCCATGCGACTACACGACCTCAACGAGAAGAGCATGATCGTGATAGGCGAAAAGGCGCTTGCCTTGATAGACTTGAAGCATATGGTTGTCGGCGGAGTGAAACAACTCCCCTTCCGTGTCTCCCTTGGTTCCCGCAAGGAAGGCCTTCCCCTGCTCTTCGACGACCAGGGAATGATGCATTTGGTGAAAGGTCTCGACAGCTTTGACACAAAAAAAATGCCCTTCGAAGGAAAGGTGACCGCTTATTGTGAGTCGAAGAACACCGGCGTAGAAGCCTTTGGCATGAGCGACGGTACCATCTGGCTGATGAACAAGACTGGCAAAAGGCAGAAACTCATAGGCCATCGGTCGCGAATCTCAAAAATGAAATTGAACGGCCGTCGTCTCTACTCCGCCAGCTACGACGGGAGCGTGAACCTTTGGATAACCGACAGGGAGAAGGTGGAGCCGATGACGCTGATTGAAAGCAACAGTTGGATCATGCATTTCAATTTCGACTCGACGAAGAACACCTTCTGGATGGGAGACATCAAAGGCAACCTGACCGCCGTCAATATCTCCGTGCCGCTCATGGTGGAAACCATCAGGAAAAAAATGAAACGTGACCTGACCGCCGAGGAATGGAACTACTACATCGGTCAGGACATACCTTTTGAATCGTTCATCGGCACCCAAGGAAAGGAGGGCAAACGATGAGAAGACTACTTGCCGTCTTAGCCGTTCTGTGCCTCACCACGATGACCCATGGACAGGGCATCCCCTTCATCCGCAATTTCACGGCGGAAGAATACCATGCCAACAACACCAACTTCGACATCGAGACCGACGAGAACGGCAATGTATTCGTGGCCAATTTCGAAGGCTTGCTATATTATGACTTCGCAGAATGGCGCATCATCCATACACCTGGGACCACACGCACCACGGTCGTATACAGGGCAAAAGACAATTCCATCTGGGTGGGTGGCTACAACTATTTTGGCAAGGTGGTGAGAAAAGCCAACGGCGACATCACACTGCACAAGATAGGAAAATCAGACTTGTTCCGTGGCGAGGTGAAGGAAATCTACGAACAAGACGGCGAACTCCTATTCGTCGCCGAGAACGGCTTCATTTACCAAGTGCGCGACGACAAGGTGAGTGTCAAGAAGGAAGTGGGCAAGGAATCGCTCAAGATGGGCATGCTCGACGTGGTGGACATTGCTGCGTTGGAGCGAGGCGAGAAAGAGGCGGTCAAGCAAGACACCGTCCAGGTGGAGCCTTTGGGCAATGGTCTGAAGGCAATCGTGATGAAAAACGCCGGCATCGTCATTGCCGACGACAAGGGCCACACCCTCTACACCCTCACTGAAGCCAACGGCCTATGTTCCAACAATGTGGCCTATACAGACTACGACGGGCGCGGACATCTCTGGGGTGCCACAAACAAGGGAATCTTTGTCGTCCAGATACCTGCAGCCATCTCACATTTCACCGCCCCGGAAGGACTTCCGGGCACCATACTCTCCATCGAGTCCATCAACGGCATCATTTATGCAGGAACCGACGACGGTCTTTACCGTCAGGAGGGATACCGGTTTGTCAGCGTGCCTGACGTGCCACACGCGTGCTGGCAACTGAAAAAAAGTGGCAGCGGACTGCTTGCCGCCACAGCCGACGGCATCATCCGAATATATCCCGACGGGAAAGTCCGCCATTTGACAACCGCCAACTCCATGACATTGCTGGAAGAAGACACCCACATCTACAGCGGGGAGACCGACGGCGTCTACCTGGTGCAGGCCGACGGGCGCGACAAGAAGAAAATCTTCCATTTGGACAATGTCAGGAAAATAGAGAAAGACAAGGAAGGCACCATCTGGGCGCAAAACCTTTATGGGGTGGTGTGGTGCAAGAAGACGGAAGACAGCATGTTCCATCTTTACAAGAGTGGCGGAAAGGCCGACAACATGCATACCATCGTGATGACAGGCGGGAAGGCCACCATTGTCAGTGCCGAGGCGACAACACCTTTCCCGTATCCGCTGATGTCATACGCCGACGGCAACGGTTTCACCTGGCTGACCAACAACGAGGGGAAAAAACTCTATCGCTGGAAGGACGGCAAGAGGGTGGACGACATGGACCGCCTACTGTTCCTCGTCAATGAGACACCCATCAATAGTTTGTTCACCCGACAGAACGAGATATGGCTGGGCGATGACAAAGGACTGATGGTCATCAACACCCAGGTGAAAGACCCCGCCATGGACGTAACCCCGAAACTTTGCATCCGCTCCGTCAAGTTGGGCTCCGACAGCATCCTGTGGGGAGGATTCGGCAAAATGCCCGAGACGTTGCCGAAACTTGACTACAACGAGAACAACATCCACATCACCTTCTCCCTGGACTATCCCTCGGTTGTCGGGCAGACGCAATACCGCTACAGGCTTAACGACGAGAATTGGAGCAATTGGAATTCCAATACGTCGGTGAGCCTGACGAACCTCACCTACGGCAAATACACCTTCAGCGTGCAGGGACGCGACATCTTCAACCGTGTCACGGAAGTATCCAGCATCACCTTCCAGATAAGACCGCCATTCTACCTCAAGTGGTACATGATCCTGCTTTATCTGCTGCTGCTCATCGCCTTGGCATGCATCTTCTCCCAACTGCGCCTGCACAGACTAAGGAAAGAGAAGGACAGGCTGGAGAAAATCGTGCAGGAACGCACGGCGGAGGTCGTGAGATTGGAGAAGATGGCGACGGCCGGCAAACTGACGCAGGGACTCATAGACCGTATCCTCAACCCGCTGAACTACATCATCAACTTCGCCAAACTGTCGGAAGGCCTTGTAGGTGACGTCCGGGCCAATGTGGAGGACGAGAAAGAGCATATGGATGAAGAGAACTATGATGACACGATGGACGTGCTGGACATGCTGAAAGGCAATCTGCAGAAAGTGGGCCAACACGGACAGAACACCTCGCGAACCCTGAAGGCGATGGAGGAGTTGCTGAAAGACCGGTCGAGCGGCATCGTGCCCATGGACCTCATGACCGTCATCCAGCAAAACAAGAGGATGCTGCATGAGTATTTCAAGCAGGAGATAGGACAACATGGCATCAACATCGTCTTCGACTACACAGAAGACCAGATACCTGTCAACGGCAATGCCGAACTGTTGAGCAAGACCTTTATGAGCATCCTGAGCAACGCCGTCAACGCCGTTGCCAAGAAAGCCCAAAAGTTGCAGGCTTCCGAGGGCACAAAGGGAGCATATTCTCCTGAAGTGGCGTTGAATGTCACACAACGGGAAAACATCATCATGGTCACCATCCGCGACAACGGCATAGGCATCGAGGATGCCATCATCGGGAAAATCTTCGACCCATTCTTCACCACCAAGTCCACAAGCGAGGCAGCCGGTGTCGGACTCTACCTGAGCCGCGAGATTGTGCAAAACCATGGCGGAGACATCCAAGTGAAGTCTGTCAAAGACGAATATAGTGAGTTCATCATCACGTTACCAGCAAAAAAACCATAGCATCATGGAACAGATAGAACAGCTCAAGCAACAACTCCGGCAGCAGGAGAAATTGGCCTCGCTTGGCATGCTAAGTGCAGGCATCGCCCACGAGATACAAAATCCGCTGAATTTCGTCATCAACTTCAGCAAGATGTCCGACAAGTTGTTGGGCGACCTTGCCGATGTTGTGGAGGACAACGCGGACAAGTTCCAGGAAGAAGACCGGGAGGAAACCGAGGACATCATTGCCAACCTGAGGGCGAACATGGCCAAGATCATTGAGCATGGCGAGCGCGCCATCAGCATCATACAGAGCATCCTGATGGTGTCAAGAGGCAAGGAAAACGAACCGCTTCCCACAGATGTCTGCAAGTTGGTCAAAGAGTATGTGTGGCTGTCGTACCACGCCATGCGTGCCAACGACAAAGGTTTCAACATCAACATCCATGAGCAATATGAAGAAGGGTTGCCGATGATGATGGTCATCCCACAAGATTTGAGCCGTGCCGTGCTCAATGTGATGAACAATGCCTGCTACACCATATGGAGAAAGAAACTGTCGGCAGACGAAGACTACCATCCCCAGGTGTCTGTCACCGTCAAGATGGAGGATGCCAACCTCGTGATACGCATCGCTGACAACGGCGAAGGCATGACAGAGGAGACAAGACGACATGCCTACGAAAACTTCTTCACGACCAAGCCGATAGGGCAAGGGACGGGACTTGGATTGGGCATCGTCCGCGACATCATCGAAAACAAGCATGGAGGGACAGTGTCCTTTGACACAGCCGAAGGCGAAGGCACCACCTTCACACTCATCATACCTGTCAGGAAATGAAGAAGAAGCTATATTTGCTCCTGTTGGCAGGCATCTGCTTGTCGTCCCTTTGCGCCCATGCGCAGGAGAACACCTTGCGGCAACTTTACAACCAAGCTGAGAGTGAATACGAAATAGGTCACGTGGAGCAGGCCATCCAATTGTTACAGAACAACCTTGATGGCTTCGAGGGAAACCTCAAGCAGAGTGCCTATCGACTCTTGGCTCTATGCTATCTGAGTGAGGACCGCGACGAGGAAGCCAGATATTATGCAGAACGGTTGGTCAGGCTGAACAACTATTACAACTCGGCAGACGACCCGGCACGATTCCAGGACCTCGTCAGCCAACTCAAGGAAGGCGTCACCACCACCATCACCACGGCATCCAGCCAGAGTGAATCCATCAACGAGGCCCCGGTTCCCATCACCATCATCACTGCTGAGATGATAGAAGAACTGGGATATAACAAGAACTTGCAACAAATACTCGCTGCATACGTCCCAGGCATGGCAGAGTTGACCTCCATGGATGAAGGCGTGAACATGTCCATGCACGGCGCCTACGCCAACGGGCAGGAACTCATCCTGATCATGGAGAACGGCCACCGCCTCAACACCCGTTTTGACAACAGCGGCCCCACAAGCTATTCTGTCAGTACGGAGAAGATAGACCATATCGAGGTGTTGCGCGGCCCTGCCTCCTCACTCTATGGCAACGTGGCCTTGTCGGCGGTGGTCAACATCATCACCAAAAGCGGCAGGTCGGCCGATGGAGTGAAAGCGAAATACGGCCATGCCACCTTCAACACTAACAAGGTTGACTTCACGGCGGGTACGCAGTTCATGGATGCAGACATCTTCGCTTGGGCATCCATATACAACTCCGATGGACAGATACGCCATTTTGCTGATGGCAAAGGCTATATGTTGAATCATTATCTTCCAGTGGAAGAATTCGGTTACTTTAAAAGAATGTATATTGGCCCGGAATACGCTTATATAGATGGATACAAGGATACCCCAGCCTATGATGTCGGCCTGACGTTCAGACTCAAGGGCTTCGACTTGCTCTTCAGCAAAAAGAATGTCAAGAAGGTCATGCAGCAAACCGTATCCTATGGTGGATATGACTACGACAAATATTGTTCCATCCATGGCATCAAACCCGGCAGGGGAATGGAGTCCACCCACGCCGAAATAGGCTATACACGGCAGTTGCGCAACATCTTGCTGAACACATCGTTTTACAGCGACTGGTACAACATCTCCGACTTCGAGGTGGAATATGATTCGCTTGTGACTGTTTCCCCGGTTTATGATGATGAGATTGACGATTATGTCAGGGACGAAGATGGCAACATCGTGATAAAAACGGAAGAACTGCAAGGATGTTTCCACTACATCCATTATAGGGAACATACGGTAGGGGGAATCGTAAAAGCCTCTGCCGACTATATGCTCGGCAAGATGAAGGGAAGCATGCTGGTGGGAAGTCAGTATGAGTATTTTTCACTACTTTCCAGTCTTTCTTTATGGGGGGAGGGCAGTTTTGATATAAAAAGCGGTATGGCCGCAGACGACGCTCTCGTCAATTATGGCAAGGAAAAAAGCTTGTCCTTCTTCATGCAGGGCAAACACTATTTCATGCCTCAACTCATCCTGAATGCCGGTTTCCGATACGACCTGAAATACAGGAAGGAAGAAGATGTTGTCAACACCTTCTCTCCCCGTCTGGCCTTGATGTATGTGCCTAATGAGCGTTTCAGCCTCAAACTGTCTTATTCAGAGGCCTTTGCAGACCTTTCCTTTAACAATCGCTATGTTACAAAGACAGACTATTACACCATGGACCCACAGCATTTGTCGGCCATACAACTCACGGCGATGGGAACCATACCATCGATGCACCTCAATTACGAGGCAAATGTCTTTTATAACAAATATTCCAATCTGTTGTGCTGGCAGATAAGAAACATGTTTAATGGCAAAAACAGCGGACAGCTCACCAATGTCGGCTTCGAAGCAACTGCCAGTTATGCCTACAAACGCCTTTCCGCCAACTTGTCTTTATATTACTGTCACGATATCAGTTTTGAGAATTATTATTATAACTCATCCGAAAAGATGGTCTGTGGCGTGCCTCATTTCACGCTTAATCTCCATGGGGCGTGGAAAGTCGTTCAGGGAAAAAAACACGAAGTCAAGGTCTATGGGCATTCGACATATATCGGCAGGAAACTGAACTACGAAATGAGTGAAGACAAAGACTTCTTCGTAGATGGGAATTTGCTCTTCGACTTAGGTGTCAAGTATCAATACAAACAACGTCTGCAACTCTCCCTCGACTGCGAAAACATCCTCGATACCGATTCTTACGTCTGTGGACCCAACCTCCAATTGGCACCCAAGTTTCAGCGAGGTAGGACATTGATGGCATCGCTTTCCTACCGATTCTGATCGGTTTCAGGAGGGGATGGGAGATGCGCACTGCCCTTTACTCACTGTCCACTTCAAGAAGTGGACGCAGTGATCAACTTTGTCAAAATGGTGGTTCAAACAAATGAGTTTATCGCACCCCACCCATCCGTTTCTTTAGTTTTTTGGCAGCCTTTCCCGTCAATTTCATATAATACGCACTGCCTTTGTCCCGGGGCAGGAACTCGCTTCCCGGCTTGGGCGTAGGCACTTTTTTCGCGATTTTGAAGATGGCGGTACCCTCGTCGATTTCGTCAAACATGGCGATGTAGATCATCTGTGCATTGGCAGAGCAGAAATCCAATTGCTTTTTGAAAAACGACCCTTTGTTGCGTGGTATGCCCGTCACATTCTTGTTGTTGTGATAGTTCATATTGCGCCATGAAAATCCGGGGAAGCAAACAGGCGCATAGTCGACATGGTTGGCTTTGGCCCATTTCATGTCTTCGAGTATCAGTTGTTGGAATCTTGGGTAGCTTTCTTCGTTGTATCTCCCCACGAACCATGGCAGCAAGATGTCGCACATCTTGATTTGCTGGTGCAGGCGCGGGTCTTTCAACGCATCCTTCTCCATCTGCCTCCAATAGGTGGGAACGCCGAGCATCACACTGAATCCCAATTCCTTGAGTCCCTTGATGATGGTCTCCGACTCCTTGAATCCATATTTGCGTCCCTCATCGAATCCCACTCCAAAGACAGCCACGAGAGGTTTTCCATTATGATAAAGGTATTGCGGACAACGTGCATGGTTGAAGAGACTGTACTTGACAGCCAGCAACCGGATGTCGTTGAGCACCACATTTTCGTCTCCCGGCACCATGTCGCTCAGGTCATACATCACACAGACAGCCCTTTCATATTTCCTGCCGGCATTCATTGCATTGTCAAGCACGGCATCGTGATGAACTTTTGCCGAGGGAATTTTCTGCAGGACGACGAACCTTTGAACGAAGGCACCATCGATGCCATATTGTTTCATCCATTTGAAATGCAGGTCCACCGTGGAGGCATCACGAGAAGAGAACACCCTGGCCTTCTGCCCGTTGTCAAAAGTGAACTGAGTCTCATAGGTCTTCTCATACTCACTCACATCAGGCCACATGTCCACGTTGGCGAACCCAGGACGGAAGGTGCCATCCTTCCCCTGGTAACGATACCACCCCCGGTCGCCCCCGTCGCCAGGGGCGCTGAACCATCCTTGGTAACCAGCCATCACCAATCCCTTGTAAGAGTCGTAACTCTTCATCGTCTGTGCGCAAACGGATTGCACTCCTAATATGAAAGCCACCAGGCAAATAGTCCAAAACAAGTTCTTTCTCATATCACAATGTTTTTCCTTTCAAAAGTATGTTTGCTGTCCTTCTGTTTGCAAAAATAAGAAAAATGAATGAATCTCCAACGTTTGTTGTATGAAAAAACCCTTCCTAAGAGTAGTTCTCCTGACGAGCCGTTAGAAAAAGCTAAAAAAAAGTGATGATTTTTTGGGGAAACGACCTATTTGCATTATCTTTGCAATCGAAAGGTTCGCTCCACGCGATTAGCAAAGGGAACGGGGTGAGAATCCCCGACTGTCTCGCAGCTGTGAGTTCCATTATCGCCCCTGGCAAGAAGCCACTGTCCCATAAGGGATGGGAAGGCGCCAGAAGGCGGAACGAAGTCAGAAGACCTGCCTTTTCAAGCAAGCCCAAGCTTGCCGAAGCCCCTCGATGCAAGGGGTGAGGCGCAATGAGTATCTTATTTGTTTCAATTTGTCAGAGCGGTAGCACTCTGTCATCATTCATGCCGTTGCATCCATGGCCACTCATGGTGTCGTTTCGGCAGATATGGAAGGAAATCAACCGAAGTGTATTATATAAGTTTTACCGGGATGGCGTCGCCGTGAGGCGGCGCCAATTCGTTTTCCGTTGGAATCTCGGAAGAGGAAGGTAGCGAAGTTAAAGAAGATTCCCCAAATGCCGATTTCTTTTGTTAATGTTTCAATAAAGATTTGTTTTTGTCGTTTATAATAGGTAACTTTGTTTGTTCAAACCAGAGTATTCACTTTTCAAAGGACATGCACAAGTCGGTCATTCAAGTCGCCAAAATCATACTGCCCCTCTTCTTGGGAGGTGCGATACTCTATTGGATGTATCGCGACTTCGACTTCACGTTGGTGAAAGACGTGATGCTCAACGACATGAATTGGACCTGGATGCTGCTGTCCTTCCCATTCGGCGTGACCGCCCAACTGTTTCGCGGCCTTCGCTGGCGACAGACGCTTGAGCCCATCGGGGAGCACGCCCGCACAAACACATCCGTCAATGCCGTATTCCTTAGTTACGCCACAAGCCTTGTCATCCCACGTGTGGGTGAGTTCTTGCGTTGCGGTGTGCTGAAACGCTACGAC
Source organism: Prevotella sp. (assembly GCA_017619375.1). GTDB lineage: Bacteria > Bacteroidota > Bacteroidia > Bacteroidales > Bacteroidaceae > Prevotella. Next base: position 92,414 of record JAFZSL010000039.1, read on the forward strand.
AACGTGACTTTTTCCAAGTCACTCGGCACCGTGGTGACAGAGCGTGCCGTGGACAGCATGATGGTGCTGTTGGTGACAGTTGTCACGCTGTTGTTGCAATTGCCGGTTTTCCATCATTTCTTCGCCACCACCGGCACCCGTCTGGACACCTTCTTTGGGCAATTCACCAGCACCGGCTACATTGTCACCTTCATCTGCCTCATCGCCGCCCTTCTCCTCCTTTGGTGGTTGGCTGTCGCCTTGCATCTGGGCCACAAGATGCATGACATCATCAGCGACCTTTGGCAAGGCGTGGCATCCTTGCGCAACGTGGAGAACGTGCCTCTCTACCTTTTCTACACCATTGGCATCTGGGCAAGTTATTTCCTGCATTTCTACCTGACATTCTATTGTTTCGAGTCCACTGCAGGATTGGGAATGAACTGCGCCTTGGTGTCGTTCGTGGTAGGCAGCATCGCTGTCATCGTCCCCACCCCCAACGGCGCGGGTCCCTGGCACTTCTCCGTGAAAACCATGCTCATCCTCTACGGTGTGGAAAGCAACGCCGCCCTATCCTTCGTGCTCATCGTCCATACGGTGCAAACCTTGCTGGTCGTACTTTTGGGCATATGGGGATGGATTTCCCTTTCGCTGACGAAGCCTGTCGGGAAAAGCCAATAATGAGAAACCAACAACATATCATCCAACTTAAACCTTATTGATCATGAATGAAATCAAGAACCTGCAACCTCATTGCATCTGGAAGAATTTCCATGCGTTGACCCAAGTGCCCCGTCCTTCGGGTCATCTGGAGAAAATCCAACAGTTCCTGCTCGACTTCGCCGCCAAGGCCGGCGTGAAAGCGTTCAAGGACCCTGCGGGCAACATCGTGATGCGCAAGCCTGCCACCCCAGGCATGGAAGACCGCAAAGGCGTCATCCTGCAAGCCCATATGGACATGGTGCCTCAAAAGAGCCCGGAGAGCACCCACGATTTCGTCACCGACCCCATCGAGCCATGGATTGACGGCGACTGGGTGAAAGCCCGCGGCACCACCCTTGGCGCCGACAACGGCATGGGCGTGGCAGCCATCATGGCTGTGATGGAATCAAAGGACATGCGCCACGGCCCCATCGACGCCCTCATCACCGCCGACGAGGAGACCGGCATGTTTGGCGCCAACGACCTTCCCGAGGGAGAGCTTCAAGGCGACATCCTCCTCAACCTCGACTCCGAGACATGGGGCAAGTTTGTCATCGGCAGCGCCGGTGGCATCGACGTCACCGCCACCCTCGATTACAAGGAAGTAGCCACCGACCCGGAGGATGTTGCCTTGAAGGTGACGCTGAAGGGCCTTCGCGGCGGACACTCCGGCTTGGAAATCCATGAAGGCCGTGCGAACGCCAACAAGCAGATGGTACGCTTCGTCCGTGAAGCCATTGTGGAATGCGAGGCCCGTCTGGCCACCTGGCATGGTGGAAACATGCGCAACGCCATACCTTTCAAGGCCGAGGTGGTGCTCACCCTTCCCAAGGAGAACGTGGAAGCGCTGAAGGAACTCGTTGCCGAGTGGCAAGCCAACATTGCCGACCAATTCAAGAACATTGAGAGCGGTGTCGAGATGTTTGCCGAAGAAGTGGAAGTGCCCGCCACTGAGGTGCCGGTGGAAATCCAAGACAACCTTGTCAATGCCATCTACGCTTGCCACGACGGCATGGTGCGCATGATCCCCTCCTACCCTGACGTGGTGGAGACATCTTCCAACCTCGCCATCATCGACATCGAGGGAGGCAAGGCTGCATTGAAGATTCTGGCGCGCTCGTCTCGTGAGGACATGAAAGACTACGTGGTGAACATGCTGGAGAGCTGCTTCAACATGGCGGGAATGAAAGTGGAGACCGCCGGCAGCTATGGAGGTTGGGACCCGAATCCCGAGAGCGGCATCTTGCACCATCTCCTCCGCATCTACAAGGAATTGAATGGCGAGGAAGGCATCATCCAGGTTGACCACGCCGGTCTGGAGTGCTCTGTCATCCTTGGCAAATACCCCCACCTCGACGTAGTATCGCTTGGTCCGACGATGAAAAGCCCTCACACCACCAGCGAGCGCTGCTTCATCCCCACCATCGAACCCTTCTGGAACTTGCTCAAAAAAGCATTGGAAGAGATATAAGAGGTTTTCGGTCCAGGTTTTCCAAGAACACCTGGACTCATAGAACATCCAGGAATATGAAACAGCGGGGAGGCTGACGCCCCCCCGCTGTTTCATATATTCGCCGTGACTTTATTCCTCTTCCTCTTCTTCGGCTCTGTTTTCGGCATCGATAGCCTTGATTTTCTCTTTGACCAGTGCCAACTCATCCTTGAGTTTCTGCACCTTGCGGTTCATCTCGTCGATGAGGCTGTTGCCCTTCTTGCTGGAGACACTGAGGAAACCGAGGTTGTTCTCATAAGTCTGAATCTCCTGCTTGAGCGCTTCGTATCTACGCATGAGGCGTGTGCGCTCGTTGTCAAGTGCTCCCGCACCTTTCTCTGCGACGCTGCGCAGGCTGCTGCGGTAGTTGTCAAGGCGACGACGAGTAACAGAGATATTGAGTTCCTTGTAAATCTTGTCAAGCACTTCGTGGAATTCCTTGAACAATTTGTCCTTCTCACGATAGGGAACGTGGCCGATCTGGTTGTAGTCGTCCACCAAGCCCTGCACCTGCGACTGGGTCTCCGTGTCGGGTTCCTTTTCAGCGATAGCCTTCAGCCTTGCGATGATGTCACGTTTCTTGGCCAAGTTCTCACGCTCCTCGCCTCTTGTGCCGGCTGTTGCAGCATTGCGTGCCTCAAAGAACTTGTTGCAAGCACCAAGGAACTCGCTCCAGAGTTGGTCGCCCAGTTTCTTTGGCACCGTGCCAATGGTTCTCCATTCCTTCTGCAAGGCGGTGAGTTTCTCTGCCGTTGCCTTCCATTCGGTGCTGTCCTGCAAAGCCTTGGCTTGCTCGACAAGCGCCCGTTTCTTCTCTGCATTCTCGGCGAAGTGACTCTTCATCTCCCTGAAGAACTGGGTCTTGCGTCCGAAGAAGTCATCGCAAGCGGCACGGAAGCGCTCGAAAATCTTGACGTTCATCTTCTGCGGTGCGAAACCGATGGTCTTCCACTCTGCCTGCACTTCCTTGATTTCACGGGTATGGCGCTCCCAGTCGGCAGCTCCCTTGTTCTCCTCCTTGGCGATGGCTTCCACCTTCTCGCACAATGCAGTCTTGCGCGCAAGGTTCTCCTCCTCCTTGGACCTGAGTTCCTCGAAATGCTGTTGGTGTCTCTTGTTCACCACCGTTGATGCGGCTTTGAAACGAGCCCATACCTGCTCCCTGAGGTCCTTGGCCACTGGCCCGGCCTCACGATATTGCTGATGAAGTTCCTGAAGTTGGTGGAAGGCGCTGATGACATCTGGTTCTTCAGCCAATTTCTCAGCAGCTTCGCACAACTTGGTCTTGATTTCCAAATTCTTGCGGAAATCATATTCCCTTGCCTCAATGTTCAGGCGGAGTTGGTCGTAGAATTGCTCCACATAGTGCTGGTATGTCTTCCACAACTCATTGGCACGTTCCTGAGGGACAGCCTTGATCTCACGCCATTCCTGCTGGAGGCGCTTGAACTCTTGATACGACTTATTGGCATTCTCTGGCGAGGTGACCATGGTCTTGATCTTCTCGATGATGGCCAACTTTTTCTTGAGATTCTCAGCCTTCTCGTTCTCCATATCTTGGAAGACACGCTGACGCCTCTCCTTGATGAGCGTCATCTCAGCCTTGAATTTCTCTTCCTCCTCATCGGGAACAATCTGGAACTGTTCCGGATCACCGCCACCGTCAACGAATGCTTTCTTTGCGGCGTCCTTCTCAATGACAAGCAACTTGTAGAAAATGGTCTTCAAGAGGTCCACCTCGTCCTTGCTGGGGTTTTCCTCACCGTGGGCAAGTTCTATCACACGTTCCAAAACTTCGCCCTTGGTCTTGAATACTTTCTTCTCAGCCTCTTCGGTGGGAGCAGCCTCTTCGGCGGGAGCAGCTTCCTCAGCGGGAGCAGCCTCTTCGGCGGGAGCAGCTTCCTCAACAGGAGCAGCCTCCTCAACAGGAGCAGCCTCCTCGACGGGTGCAGCTTCCTCAGCGGGAGCAGCCTCCACGACGGGTGCAGCCTCCTCGGCGGGAGCAGCCTCCACGTTTTCAACAATTTCTCCTTCCGTCACTTGCTGTTCCTGAACGTCGGCATTGGAAGATTCTGCCACATTCTCTTCTACTGGTTTGCCCTCTACTTGGGGCTTGTCTTGAGAGTCCATCATTTAACAATTAGGTTTATGATTCGATTGTTCACATTATCAAAATGCAAACTTAAGTAAAAAAAGCGAAATCGCCTAAAATTTTTTAGTTTTTTTTCAAATATTTTATCAGACGAGCCTTTTACGCCTTAAAATCCACCATATTAATCCCGTAACAGCCACAGAAATCACCAATGCGATAGGAAAGCCCAAAGGATATGATTCCATCCCATTGGGAAGGTTCATACCAAACAGACTGGCGATAAGCGTCGGGAACATCATGAGAATGGATACGGAGGTGAGCGTTCGCATCACATTGTTCACATTATTATTAATAATGCTTGAATACGTGTCCATCGTCGATTCCAAGATATCGGAATAGATGTTGGTGGTTTCCCTTGCCTGGCTCATCTCGATGTTGACGTCTTCTATCATATCAGCGTCCAACTCGTCGATTTGGAGTTTGAACTTGAGTTTGGCCAACAAGTTTTCATTGCCTCTGATGGAGGTGGCAAAATAGGTGAGAGAATCTTGCAAACGGCTCAATCCGATAAGCGACTCGTTGTTCACCTCCTTGTCAAGGTTGCGCTTGGCCTTCTCTATAAGGGTGTTGATTTGTTTGAGTCGCTTGAGGTACCATACGGCAGAGGAAAGGAAGATTCGGAAAATCATGTCCACATAGTCGGTGAACCCAGTCCCTCTTTTCTGCTGGTAACTGACGAAGTCGATCATCATATTGGTCTCGTAATAACACACGGTGATGGTGACATCGCGCTTGTGTATGATGCCGAGGGGCACAGTGGTGTATGGTGTCCTTGACCTGATTTCCTTGACATAGGGTATGCGAAGGATGATGAGCATCCATCCGTCGTCATACTCATAACGCGCCCTCTCATCAGTATCGCTGATGTCGGTAAGGAAATAGTCGGGAATCTTGTATTCGTTCTCCAGATACTGGCGGTCCTCATCTGTAGGACATGTCACCTGTATCCAACAATTTGGCTGCCACTCATTCAGCTGTGTCAAGCCTTCGTTATAGTTCCAGAATGTCTTCATTTGTTAATCCTCCACGTGATTAGCGTAGTGAAAAAAAATTCACGGCGAAAGACTAACAAATCCTTGTCGTCTCACGCCAACGAAATCAAATTTTCCGCCGGATAGTCGTCCATAAGTTGATAAATATTGGTTTTACGGGGCAAAGGTAACAAAAAAAAACATATCCGCGAAAAAAACACCAAGAATAATTTTAAAAAGGACTTTCCACAAAAAACAAATCGTGAAAAGGCAGAGCCAAAACATGCCGATGCACGGCCTTTTATGCTGCACTAAACATCCTTGGCAGCCAATAATGTTCTGACGGATTTTAATCCGTCAGAACTGAATATCAGGATTTGCAATCCGCTAAAATCGTTGGTTACAAGAGTTTATTTCGCTTTAATCGGATTAAAAATCCTTATATTACTCTCAGGCGGATTGCAAATCCGCCTGAACATACTTGGCGTTTTTGCAATCCGCTGCAAGAGCTATCTCACCACCTTGCGCGTGCGTGTTGTCCCATCGGACATGACTGTCTTCTCCAGACAGACACCGGCCGGGGCGACCAAGCGTTTTCCCGAAAGAGAGAAATATTCCACACGCAAGGGTGTGCCATCGGTTGTTGCTGCTCTTATTCCGTTGGTGTCGTCCACCACCTTGATGATGCCAGTGGTGTATAGTTCGCTGGTATCCCATGCCAATCCCGCTCCGGGCGTTGCGGGCATGATTTCAGCGAACTGCCCAGAGAGGTTGCCTTTGACCGTCATCACACGGAAGGTGGTGCCAACGGCTGGCGACTCATCAAACTTCCCCCCGGCGAGTTGGAGCATCACACCCTCCAGCAGCGTCATGTTGCCATTCACCACAAGGGTGTTGCACGTCTGTTGGTTGGCGGGAATGCTGACGATGCCTCCACTCTGCACGACCAATGTGGACGCCAGGGTGAGGCTCTTTCCATCCACCACCTCGTCGCCCGGTTGGATGGCTCCGTCCTCCCTCACCGTCACGGTTCCAGCGATGGTGCCACGTCCCGCCAAGGTGCCAGAGGCATTGACGACAACGGCGCCCTTGCCGTTGTTCTTCCCGTTGACGACGAGTTTTCCACCGTTGATGTTGGTGTATCCACTGTAGATGTTGGTGCCTGTGAGCCTCCAAATGCCATCGCCCTCCTTGACGATGTTGGTCGTCCCGTCATATTTTGAAGCCGTGTTGCTGGCGCAGTTGTCGATGACGCCATTGAATGTCTCATCAGTGTTTGCCCCACCCACGTGCCATGTCATGGTGTGCCCGGCGGTGTTTTTGCTCGACCCGCTGAGGAACGTCCCGGCATCACCACTGAGACCTCCAAGGTAGAGTTCGCCGTTGGTGGACCAATAGATGACACGTGTTTTTCCCTTCAAATAGATGGAGGCGTTGGGCATTCCCCGGTAACTGTTGTTGTTGAACATGAGTTGCGACCCATTGTTCGAATCTCCTATGCCGTTGGCTACCAGCGTGCCATAGAAACCTCTCCAGTCACCGTTGATGTATTCACGCACCCAGTTGATTTCCCATTCCACGGTGCCGGAACCTGTCACGTTGCTCTTGATGGAGCAGTTGCGACAGAAATAGACCTTCGAGTAAGTATCCGGCATCACCTCGATGGGGAAGTCGTAGGTGGCATAGGTGTCGTTGGGGTCTTGCGTACGGAACTCCCCTCCCGCCAACACGAGTTTGGAGGCACCGAGTTTGCAGATTTTGTCAGGCCACATCGTGGAGACGCCATTGAGTTTGAGCACGCCATTTTTGACGATGGTGGCCCCGCCGTAGTTGAAGAAGTCCTTTGTCTTGGGGGCCAAGGTTCCGGCACCCGTTAGCACGATGCCACCCTCTCCTTCCATCTTCCCGCTCATGGTGACAGTGGTCCCGGCGTTCTGGATGTTGAATTCCGTGTCCTTGTAGACGACCGCACTGCGGTTGGTCGACGTGGTGCCGCCGATGTATCGCCATGAGCCGCCATACCACACCCAATTCTGGGCATATTCGAGGCTTGCCCCCATAGAACTGGCAACGCCTCCGTTCTTCAATGTGGGAAGCACCACCTCACCACCTCTGACCACCGTTGCCCCGGTGTAGTCGTTGTTGGTGGCCAGGGTGAGTTTGCCATTACCCGCCATGTTCACCGATGCCGTGCCGGAAATCTTCCCTGTCCCTGTGAAGGAGATGTTGCCGTCACCCTTGACGACTACTGCCTTCGGGGCTACAGCGACGGGTAGCGCCACCTTGGCGTCACCTTGCAAGGGGAAGAGCACGTTGCCGCCATCAGCATACACACCTTCCTCCCAAGCCTCCGTCGTGGTGTCCCAGGTGTTGTCGCCACCTTTCCAAGTATAGTCGGCCTGGTAGTTGTCCACATCCACCATCTCCACCTGTTCCTGCATGGTTTTCACGTTGGCGGAGGCGTATTCCGACTTCATGTCACCCTTGACGGCGCATACGCGCACCTTGTAGGCCGTGGCAGAAGCCAACCCCTCGTTGAGGGTGTAAGAGGTGGCATCGGCCTGTGTGCGTCCAACTTCCACGAAGTTGCCATCTTTCTCCAATTCCACGACAAAACCCTCCTCGCCTACCGTCCAGTCTCGCCATTCAAGAGTGACGGAGGTAGGTGTGGCGTCGGCTTGTTGGAGAATCTGGGGTGCCCTAAGGAAAGCGTCCACCGTCTCGCCGGAGATGCTGTTGATGTAGTTCTCTATGTTGGCATAGCCGTTGGCGGCCTTCGTCATGGCATCGTTTTTCGTGGGGTCGGTGCCGTTGGCACTTTCCCACCAGTCGGGCATTCCGTCCTTGTCGGTATCCACACGGCCGTTGCCACCCCAAACTTTCCATGTGGATGGCTTCCCATAAGGCAACACGTCCTCAGTGGAGATGATGACACCGTCGGTACCGAGCGAGAGGCATTCGTCCACCATGTAGCAGTCGGTGTAGTCGCGGTAGGGCAACGATGCTCCCACGGTGGGCAGCACGTCTTCGAGCAGCGTCTGGGCGCTGACGATGTCAAGCGCGGGATAGGGATAGGGGGCGGGCCGGAAGGTGGGGCCTCCCTCATACTCGTTCTGGGGGATGAGATAGGGATTGAACACTCCGTCCTTGTTCTTGTCCTGCCAGTTGTCGTCGGCATAGATGTTGAAGTCGCTGTTGGCCGAAGTGCAGGCATTGCCTCCTCCTGCCGGTCCGTTGATGAAAAGATTGCCCTGCGTGTTGGCGAAACTCTTCCCCTGAGAGTCGCCTCCCATAAGGTAGCATCCGTTTTTCCAGTTGTACACGATGTTGTTCACATACTGGTGGATGCCTTTCACCTTGTTGTTGCGCGTGGCGTTGTCGCAGTAGAAATTCCTATACAGGGTGATGCTGTCGGCTTGCATGAGTCCTCCGGCGGAGTGCGTGAGGAGTCCCTGGCCGAAGACACAGTTCATCAGTGTGATACTATGGAGGTCTCCCTTCCCATCGGGATTGATGGAGAACACCTCGTCGAGTCCCCATGCGAAGGAGCAATGGTCGAAAATCATGTTGGTGCCGTTGGAGATGCCGGCGCAGTCTTTCCCCGACGAACCTCCCTTGCCCATCCTGAAACGCATGTGGCGCACGATGATGTTGGATGAGCCGGAGAACGACACACCATCGCCATAGACGGTGATGCCCTCTCCCGGAGCGGTCTGACCAGCGACATAGAGGTTTTTGGCAAAGACGATGCGGCTGTTGATATTGATGACGCCAGCCACATCGAATACGACGATGCGGTTGGACTGGCTCACGGCGTCGCGTAGCGAACCCGCCCCGTCGTCGTTGAGATTGGTCACATGATAGACGCTGCCGTTACGTCCGCCGATGGCGAAACGCCCCCATCCTTGTGCACCAGGGAAGGCGAGTTGCTGCGCCGTTGCGGTGAGCGAGAGCAGTGCTGCAAGCATGCTGACAATGATTTTTGCTTTAGTAGGTTTCATTTTTTATGATTAGTTGGTTTTCTTTTGCGACAAAGATACGAAGCCTTCGGAACAGCATGTTTTCCATGCCGGGAAGGAGATGCTTCACAACAAGTAGCAAAGATACTGGTTTTTATCGAGAGAAAAAAAGAAAATGCACTTTTTTTCAAAACAAAAGCAACGACCCAACTTTCGCAAGTAGGGCAATGTTCAATTTGTTATACCAATCGTTTTGTGCGTCAAAGACGGCAAGAATGGCGGTGAGCACTCTCCCCTTTCCCTGCAATGCCTGTTTTTAATTGCGTCAATTAATCGAGGGTATGAATCTGTGTTGATTGTGTCCGGACCTCTTGGCTTTTGTACGGACATACATGAAGTAAGTCCCTACAGGAAATGGCGCTTTTTGCACCGGGGGCTTATGGTCTGTGTGCACGTAGGGACTTGCTTTATGCATGTCCGTAACGGTCGTAAACCGTCGTGGCCGTGATGTTTTAATTGCTTCAATTAATCGAGGGTATGAATCTATAGGCATCAACCAATATCGCCATTATGAGCGAGGTGAAGTGCCCAATGTCTCAAACGGCAGAATGATACGCTCCATCATGAATCCCAAGGTGAGGCTGGAGATGGTGGAGAGTTCCAAGAATGAACTAAGCCAGCAGGAATACGATAAGAAAATCAATAATATTATAAATTGACGAGAGTGGATGCCTAAAAATCCACTCTCGCTTTTTGCTATTGTATACAACAGATTCCCGAAATAGTTTTAAGGGTCTTGGACAATTATCGTGGAACATTTGTTCGCATAGCCAGAGCTGTTGCCTCACCCACCATAAACAATTCTCCGAGTTTATAATGTCGCTTACGCTTTTTCCCCACTGTATTACCGGCGATTTCAGCAGTACGGAGCAACTCGTAACGCATTTCCCAATCGCCCAGATAAGTGGCGGTGCCGAGAGCAAAAGCACATCCACCAACACTGATACCATAGATTACGATGCCTGCATCACCCGATTTCAGGCTGAATTTCGGGTCTTTGTTCGAGTATTCTTTGATGCCTGCTATCCGTGTTCCCATGACTGTTTTCTCTTTCCAGAACGTTTTTTTCATCAATTCATGCTGTTCATGGGCAAAGACAGGATCAATGAGTGAAAGATATGAGCAGTTCAAGGCGGAATAAGTACCCAGTACCTGCATGCGCTTCAATCTACGGCTGGCACCAGGCAGTTTGCCTGCCAGTAGGCCGGTACGTTTGTCAATCCATTTTGTCTTGGCGTTTTGTAGCCAGCGGTTCACGGTCTCGTCGTATTCTCCATGATAGAGTTTGCCATAATTATGCAAAGCGACAATGGGAACCAGCATGTCGGGCAAGAATATCGGTGTTCTTGGGAATGACAAAAGGTTCAAATCATATTGGCTCTTTAGCATACGTCTATTGAGCGCCTCACAGCAACCATGCAATTGAGTATCGAAGCGAACATCTCTACAGATAAGTTTGTAATTACTAATCATCCATGCCAAAATGCTAAGATAAGTCATATGGCTCTTATTGCCATCAAGTGACGCCATGGCATCCTCTCCCCATTTCATTGTGTCATATTCTCTCATGGTAGGTGTATCCACCATTCTAATGAGTTTTTCAATCTGTTCGATGCTATACGCCTTTTTCTCAGGATAGAGTATGCTGATGTTTGTTAGTGCATGTGTCAGCATCGAACAGCAGTATATGGCCCATTGTCCTTGAAATTCTCTCCCGATAAATGTAGGCATATACGAGATGAGTTCTTCCGGGTCTCTGATGATTTGTTCGCAAAGCCAGTTGGCACGTTCTAAGATATCGTCTTTCTCTTCATCCCATGTACTTCGGTCTGCTTTAAAAGGATAATTCTCTGGCTTTGAACCTGTTGCTGCTATATGCATCGGCAGCGTAGACATCCACATGGCTCCCTTACCCATCATCCATATAAGGCCTTTGCGTCCTAGAATGCTTTTCAAGTTTGATCTCATAAAAACTTGTTTTGCTATATTTATGTTTTAATTGCTTCAATTAATCGAGGGTATAAATCCAAGAACTTACCATTTCAAGAATTTTCTTAACAGAATGATTTCCCCATTATCTATACTGAAATACCATTCTTTCAATCCGTCTTTTCCTAAGACAGGAAATATGTCATTTTTGTTAGGTGGTGGAATACAACTTACTGTTTTTGTGTGGCTGTCAGCCATTTTTGTTATCATATCTTTGGAACTTGAACGGAAAAGAATTGTTACGTTGCCTTTGGTGGTATAGCCTAAAATATTAGAGTTATAACGCAATTTATTAGATAAAATGGCAGATACGTATATTGTGACAATGTTGTTGCTGTTATTATTTGCAGAAACAATTATATAATCTTCATTATCCACATCACTTAATACCATATTTATGATAGAATCTAACTGAGCGGAGCAGATGGTGTACTCATCCAGTTTCATGGTATTCTGCCCATTTCCTACAGTGGATATGAAAACAATTAGAACAATTGTGATTATTGTTTGTTTCATTCTAAAAATGCTTCAATTGATCAAGTGTATAAATCTCAACAAATCCATCTATGTCTGCGTTCCCGATGGTGGCATTACACTCAATGTCTGGCGGGTGAAGTAGGCTGAGGTCTACATCCGTTACCTTAGTCCAAAAGGTCGCGCCATTGTCCGGGTAGTTCAGATGCCTGCTCCGTTGACTTGATGTCTTTGCCGTCGGCTGTGCGCAAGGTGTATTGGTTTTTTACGCCATTGGCGGCATATTCCTTCGGGTCGGTGATGACTGTCAGTTCCTCCAGACATTTCAATTGCCCGTTCTCCCAAGTGCTTTTGGAGTAGGAGACATTGCACCAAGAGTTGCTGCCGCCTTCATACACCATTTTGGTCTCGGGGTGAATCGTGAAGTTTTGCAGCGAAGGTTCACCTAACTTACCGACACGTTTGAACTCCTTGGCAGAAGTATCCCATAGAAGCAGTGTACTGTAAGTGCGTGACTCGCCCGGACCGACGAACATATCGGTATAGCCGTCGAAGTTGGCGTCAAGGAAATACACGGGGCATTCATCACCGCGAGGAGCCACCAGTCCATCCTCGTCGGTTACAGTTTGCATTTCTTTGTCGTCATAGAAAATCTGGATAGAAGAGCCTTCTTCATTCACCTCGACTCGCAGATGGTCGTCACTGAAAGGACAATTAGCCAGTGTGACGAAACCATTGTGGTCGACACCGATTTCTGGTGCTTTCATGAAGGTGTCGACAGGTGCCTCTGCAGCATCTGCTTTAGTTGCTAAGGCGGCAGCTATGCTGTTTTCTTTCTTACACCCAGCCATAAAGGCCATACAGATAATCAATGTGAGCCCGATGGTATAGGTTACGGCTTTTCTGATCAGGTTGGAAGTCTTCATTTGATGATAACTATAAGTAATGGTTCTGATTTTTCGCAGCTAAGGTAGTGATATTTTCTCAACCTACAAAGTATCTGATGTTTTTTTGTCATGTTATTCTTGAGTCTTACCCAGAACCTCTTCAGCGGGAGGCATAGGAGAAATAGGAAAAAAAGGAATAATAGGAATCAAAAAAATCCTCCCCAGGGCGGGGAGGATTTTTTGATAGTGATATCTGACAAAAGCCTTATCTGACAATCACCTTGTGGGTCTTCACCACGCCGTTGGCGTAGGTGCGGCGGATGATGTTCACACCCTTGACCATCGTGGTGACACGTGCGCCGTTGAGCGTGTAGATTTCAGTGCGGACGATGTCGCCGGCGGGGAGAAGGGTCTCGATGCCGTCGAGGGCGCCCTCGGAGTACTGGCTCGACTTCTCGCCGTTGTTCATCACGTAGATGTCGTAAATCTGACCGCTCGACTTCGCGGCGGTGTGGAGCACGCGGACATACACCTCGTCGGTGCCCTCGTAACTCACCTTCGTGCGCTTCCAGTTACGCTTGATGAGCGAGTAGTTGATGTCGCCCAGTTTCGTCCATGTCTCGCCGTCGGCGGACACCTCGATTTGCATCGTGGGAATCTCACCCTCGTTGCCGTTGCCGGCATAGACGATGACATCGAACGGCGCCTGCTGCTTCGAGACGGTCTCCAGGCTAGCGTTGAACGGACCGTCGCTCGGCTGCTTGCCGAAGGTCATGGCATTGGCGGTGATGCCCTGCTCATCGTTCACACCCACCATGTCCTCCACAGCGTCGGGATTGCGCATGGAGGTGTCGCCGATGTTGTAACCCAGGTTGAGGCTCTCCCAAACCATCACCTGACCGATGGACTTGGCCACCCATTCACCACCCACGAGGGTCTCGGGCTGACGTGGGTTGTAGATGATGGAGTCGTTGCCATCGGAACCTGTCACGACCTCCTTGATGGATTCGTAGTCGTAGTATTCACCCGCATTCTTTCCCCATGTGAAGAGGTAGTTGGCGTTGATGATTTCGCCTGCCTCGTTGGTCTGCTGACCCTTGCCCTTCCAGTCGTCGGCGTTGGCGTCGAAGTGAGCCAGCACGTCCCAGCGGATGGTGGAGGCATCAACGCCATCGACACCCACGAATTTGCTCGTCACCTCGGAGGTGAGGAAGTCGCCACCCTGTGCGAAAGCATAGATGGTGGTGGGTTCGGTGATTTCCACAGGCTCTTCATAAGCCTTGGCCTCGGTGGAAGTGGTGGTGTTGATGAAACTATAATACACCGTTACACCCTCATTGGGACAAGTTAACGTGACAGTGGACTTGCCTGCCTCGCGGGTCACGTTGACAACAGGAGTGGCAGCCTGTGTCTTGACCACGACATCGCTACTTGCCACCTCTGAGGGGTCGTAACCGTCACCCACGCCGAAAGCCTTCACCGTGGTGTTCTGATAGAGGGTGAAAGGTTCACCGTAAACCATGCTGGCGGTGGTGGGTTCCGTGCCGTCGAGGGTGTAGTAGATGACCTTGGAGTTGGATGCCGTGATGCTGACAACCGATTGTCCATTCTCATACGTCACGCTGATGTTGGGCTTGCCCACGGCCTTCACGTCCTGCTTGGTGTCGGTGACAGCCTGCAACGCCTGCGGAATCAGTTGCGCGATGTTGTCGATGTTGGCCATCGGCATGTCATCCAAGGTCAGCGGCAGGAGCATGTAGGCGTTCCTGTTGGCGTTGTGCATATGGATGGCCGTGACGTCTCCAGCCTTGGCCAGCACCTTGTCTGCAGCGAAATAGTCACCCAGTTCCACACCGGTGATGCTCCCCTCGGTGAGCAGTTCGAGCCCTTCGGCGATGTCAAGTCCCTCGAAAGTGGCGTTCTCCGCATCGAGCACAGTGAGGACGTTGGTTCCGGAAGGCACGGCCTTGCCCAATCCCAGCGGTTCATAGAGTGCGGGGTTGAGGTTGAGCGTCGGCACATAGGCGATGGACGCAGCGATGACAGGCAGGAAGGTGTTGTCGGCCCCGATGGTGGGACTGATGACGATGGATTCGTATTCACGGAGCGAGGCAGCAGTCTCCTCGGTGGCGTCCACATTGATTTCGGTGAGTGCGAAGCGGCTGTCTCCTGAGAGGAAAGCGTAGGCGTAGTCGCTGTCATAACTGCCGCTGTAGAGGTATCCCACCTTCTGTGCTTCCTTCACCTCGGGAGCGTCGCCCTCGTCGATTTGGAAGAGGGTGAAGTCGATGCCGGCGTCAGGAGTGAGTTGGAACTGCACATCCACGGAGTCAGTCTCCTCGGTCACCACCTTCCACACGAAAGTGTAGGTGCCTTCCGACCCCTCCACCTGATTGCCAAGGAAGATGCAGGCGCCGCCAGTCTGTGGCGAACTCTCCTCCGCCTGGAAGACGAGATGATTTTGCACGGGTGCGATGCCGCGGTTGGTCGCCGTGCTGTTGGCCGAGCGTCCCACGACCTTCACCTTCTGTCCGTTGGCCAGTTTGGGGAAGGTGATTTTAGTGTTTTTTCGGGTGAGTCGCATCTTGGTGGTTGCCAAATGGATGGAATTGTCCTTGTTGCTACCGATGTCGATGAGCAGTCCGAAGGTCTCCGGAATGACGACACCATTGGCCATCAAATAAGAGTTGGCATCGGGTTTTCCGATGTTCTTCCAGTTGTTGACTTCGCCGGTATTGGCATCGGTGCCGTTTTCCGCCCAATGAGTGGCGTCGGCATTGAGGTTCTCGATGGTCTCATCGCTCAACCCCTTGGTGAAGTCCCATGACTTCTTCACTTGCGCGTTCATACCCAAAGCGAGCATGAGCAGCATGGTCAAAGTAAACAGTTTTTTCATAAATGGTAGTTTGGTGAATGTAAAAAATCGGGTAGGTTAGGTTGATCATATGTGCCTCTGCACGGCACACCTATGAATGAAAACATGGGTGGTTGCCCACCCATGCATTATTTTGCGATATGTTTCTTGCCGTTCTCGATATATATGCCGCCACGAGGTTTCTCCTGGAGGCGTGTTCCAGAAAGGTCGTAGATGGTGGAAGGCTGGCTGTCGGACGAGGTGACATTGGTGATGCCGTCTTCCCCGTTTGGTGCGAACTGCCACGCATCGAACTGCACATTGGTAGCCTCGGTGAAGACAAGGAACAGTTTTTTGACACCTTTGAACAAACTCGGGTCCACATCGATGGTGTGCTCCTCGAGGTCTGTGGAGGAGAACTCAATGGTGGCCAAAGCCTTGCTGCCAACAGTAGTCATCCTGAGTTCCAACTTCCCCGTGCCGCTGGCAGTGATGGTGAACGACTTGGCGCCTTCTTCGCCAAAATCTACATTGCGGAGCATTGTCCACGCCCCGGCCGCCATCTTCACCTGCATGTTGCGTGAGGCGTCGTTGCCCAAGGTGCTGATGGTCGTTGCCTTGGTGATGTTGGTGAAATCCTCATAATTGACCCCTCCGGATGTTGACATGGTCTCTGCCTGCTGCAAGGTGTATGGGTCGAGGTTCTTGATAGCCGGCGTGCCGCCAGTGGTCATCTTCACCTTTTCTATATGCTGCGTGCTCTCGTTGACAACAGCCTTTTCCACACCGATGGAGCGGAAACCGGAGGCTCCAGAGTTCATCTTCTGTTCCAACATCATGGAATGGTAGAAGAGATAATAATTGTCGCCGAATTTCTGCAAGTGGGTGTGGTTGTTGCCCCAGCCGTAACCATAATTTCCCGGATTGGGCACATATTCACCCCTGTACTCCCATGCGTCGGGATCGAGCGGATTGTCGGTCACCATGTAGCACATGCTGCACGTGGATGGCGCCGGCTGATTGCCCCTCTTCTCATAACTCGACCATGCGTTGCGGTCGCTCCAAGAGGTGTTGTAGGTATAGACATACCTGCCTTCCATCATATTCAACTCGCTGGCCTCGAAGAGATAGGGCGCAGGAAGTTTGACAGCACTGCCGTCCAACTGCGTCATGGAGGGTTTCAACTTGGCGATGCGGGAGTTGCCGGGGAACAGCGCCGAACCAGTGGACTGTGGGTCTCCACCTCCGAAAGCAATCCATCCGACACCATTGTCATCGATAACCACTCCCGGGTCGAAAATCCAGTTGCAAGGACTGACGCCCGGCGTGCTGCTGTCAATCATTGGTTTCGACAACGGCGAGCGCCAAGGCCCTATGGGGGAGTCGGCTTTCAACATGCCGATGCTGCCGCCGCTGTTGGCGAAATAGAGGAAGAACTCAGGTTTGTCGTTCGTGCCCATGCGCCAGGTCACCGAAGGAGCCCAGGAGGCGGCGAAACGCCAACCCCAGGAATTGCATAGTTTCCCTACGTCGATGGTTCCGTGGAAGGTCCAGTTGACCATATCGTCGGAGGAGAATACCACAAGCGACTTGATGGCGCCATAGTCGTTGCTGCCTGTCTTGCCATTGGCGAGGAATTGCTGATGGTCGTTGGAACCATAGACATACACTCTGCCGTCATATACCAACGCCGTGGGGTCGGCACAGAAAACACAAGGACTGATGGGGTTGCCATCATAAGGGGATTTGTAACTCTTAGCCGTAGTTTGTGCTCCGGCTTGCAACGTGAAGCCCAAGAGCATGATTCCCAACAAATGTCTCATTTTCATAAGTAGAATGCTTTTTCGCGTGCAAAGTTAATGAAAACCGAGTGCAATGCAAAGCAAAAGACAAAGTTTTTGCTTTCATTGCCGAGGTGCATCTTAACTTCGCCGTCAGGCAAAGTTAATGAAAACCGAGTGCAATGCAAAGCAAAAGACAAAGTTTTTGCTTTCATTACCGAGGTGCATCTTAACTTCGCCGTCAGGCAAAGTTAATGAAA
>JAFZSL010000040.1 GCA_017619375.1 Prevotella sp.
ATGCGCTTCTTGGTGTCGTCGAAGTCGAGGATGACGACATTGATCTTCTGGTCCAACTGGACAACCTCTTCGGGGTGGCTGATGCGGCCCCAGGAGAGATCGGTGATGTGGATGAGTCCGTCCACGCCGCCAAGGTCGACAAACACACCGTAGGTGGTGATGTTCTTGACTGTGCCTTCGTAAATCTGACCCTTCTCCATCTTGCTGATGATTTCCTTCTTCTGGGCTTCCAACTCGGCTTCGATGAGAGCCTTGTGGGAAACAACGACGTTGCGGAACTCCTGGTTGATTTTCACCACCTTGAACTCCATCGTCTTGCCCACGAACACGTCGTAGTCGCGGATGGGATGCACGTCGATCTGGCTTCCGGGAAGGAAGGCCTCGATGCCGAACACATCGACTATCAT
Organism: Prevotella sp.; assembly: GCA_017619375.1. Taxonomy (GTDB): domain Bacteria; phylum Bacteroidota; class Bacteroidia; order Bacteroidales; family Bacteroidaceae; genus Prevotella. Next base: position 408 of record JAFZSL010000040.1, read on the forward strand.
GCCACCCTTGGTGCGGCACTTGATGTAGCCGGTGATCACTTCCTCGTTGTCGAGGGCGGCGTTGATGCGCTCCCAACTCTTGCTCAGACGGGCTTTCTTGTGGGAAAGAATCAACTGACCTTTCTTGTCTTCTTGATTTTCTACATAAACCTCTACGATGTCGCCAACCTTCAGGTCGGGGTTGTAGCGGAATTCGCTAGCGGGAATGATGCCGTCGCTCTTGTAGCCAATGTTGACAACAACTTCTTTCTTGTCAAAGGAGATGACCTTGCCGTCAACAACTTGGTGCTCGTTCACCTTGTTGAGGGTTTCGTCGTAGCGTTTCTCGACATCTTCTTTGTTTTCTGTACTGATACTGCCTTGCTCGAACTTGTCCCAATCGAACTCCTCGAGGGGCTGTATGTGATCTAAGTTTGACATAAAAATTTGAATAAAAAGTAAATAAATTAATAAAGTTAGACTTTATGTTGTTCGAAAATCGGCGCAAAGGTACTACTTTTCCACGAATTATCCCCACGACTCCTGCCTTTTATTTTCACTTTCGGGGCATCATCACCTTCTTTTAATAATTATTAACCTTTGGGAGGCGCCCTTTTTACGTACCTTTGCCGAAACAAGTGAAAAAATGGATGGTTTGAAACAAGTGCACCCCTTCGCCTCTGCCGTGCTGGGATGGTTTGAAAGACATGGACGCGAACTACCCTGGAGGGGCGTCGGCGACCCCTATGCCATCTGGCTTTCGGAAGTCATCTTGCAACAGACGAGAGTGAGCCAGGGATGGGAATATTGGGAGCGCTTCATCAGGCGGTGGCCTTCCGTCGAAAGGCTGGCCGAGGCCAGCGAGGACGAGGTGTTGCGCGAATGGCAAGGACTGGGATATTACTCCCGTGCACGCAATCTGCTGCATGCTGCAAGGCAGGTGGTGGAGATGGGAGGATTCCCAAGCACTTTTGAAGGTTTGAGGCAACTCAAGGGGGTGGGTGACTACACCGCCGCTGCCATCGCAAGTTTTGCCTTTGGGCAGGACGTGGCTGTCGTGGATGGCAATGTCTACAGGGTGCTGTCAAGGTATTTCGACGTGCAGACACCCATCAATTCAACTGAGGGGAAAAAGGAGTTCGCCCTATTGGCTCAGCAACTGCTGCCCGGCGGAAGGGGGGCCGACTTCAACCAGGCTGTGATGGATTTCGGCGCTGTGATGTGCACCCCTAAGGCGCCTCGATGCAGAGAGTGTGCATTGCAGGAAACATGCAGGGCCTGGGCGGAGGACAAGGTGGACGCATTGCCGGTGAAATGGAAGAAGGTCAAGGTGAAGGAACGTAAGATGACTTATGTCTACGTCGCTTGCAAAGGTGAGACTGCCATTCATCGAAGGGGGAAGGGCGACATCTGGCAGGGATTGTGGGAACCTTGGCTCTTGGAGGGCGATGAGGCTTCCACGCTGTTGACCACATGCCAGGAAAAAATGGGGGGAAGGCTCACTTTGCTTGCAAGGGAGGTGAAACACGTCCTGACGCACAGGGTCATCAAGGCCGACTTCTACGTCTTTGAGGTGGATGAAAAGCCGGAAATGCCGGAAGGATACCGCTGGATTCCAGAAAAAGATATCGGAAAATATGCAGTGCCAAGATTGGTGGAGATTTTTTTCCAGGACATCGGGGAGTGGCGAAACACGGCTCATGACAGGTGAAGGACCGTGTTTGGCAACCAGGATTAGTAGGGATTTGAAAGGAAAAACATGGACAGGTTGCTCGTTTTTGGCAAATAATGGTTACCTTTGCACAGCATTTATCAACACAACCTCATGGGCAGGCTGGACAACAGGCTGCCATAATGATATTTAGGATATGAAGATATTCCTCTCTGGATTCCGCATGAGCATCGTGCGACTCTCTTTCATCATCGTTCTCGCCGCATTGAATGTGAAGGTGGGCGCACAACCGGCAACCGGCACGCAGGTAAGAAACCTTGACCTGAACATCTCCGACAGCAGTGATGACGCAGAAAAGAGGGCTACGAGAACCGTGGCTCGAAGGGCTGCCATCTCTGATTACAAGTCGACCGTGAACGGGCTGGTGGAGACCATCACCATCAATGGCGTTTCATTCAATATGGTCAAGGTCGAGGGAGGAGTGTTCACCATGGGTGCGACGGAAGAGCAAGGAGAGGATGCCTATGCTGCAGAGGCACCGGCACACCAGGTGACCGTCGGAGACTTCCTCATTGGAGAGACGGAGGTGACACAGCAACTCTGGCAGGCCATCATGGGGGAAAATCCTTCTGTATATGACGGAGACGACATGCCTGTGCAATGCATCAGATATATCGATTGCGAAACATTCTTCTTTAAACTCAACTTCCTCACCAACAGGCATTTCAGGCTACCTACGGAGGCTGAATGGGAGTATGCCGCAAGGGGCGGGAAAAAGGCCATCTCCACCAAGTATGCAGGAAGCGACAAATGCGACGAGGTGGCATGGTTCTGCAACAACAGCGGCAACATGCCGCACAAGGTGAGGGAGAAATTGCCCAACGAACTCGGGCTTTATGACATGAGTGGAAATGTGGACGAATGGGTGATTGACTCATGGAACGACTATTCCGAAACCCCGAAAAACAATCCGAAAGTGCTCGATGGCAGCGAGGAAAAGGTCAGAAGGGGGGGAGGATGCCTCGATTTCCAAAGACATTTAAGGGTCTCTGATAGAAGAGGATGCTCTGAACGAATGTGGAATTATGACATAGGGCTGCGCATCGCGGAATAGGGACTGTTATTTCTTTTGATTATGATGAAGTTTATCTCTCTTGGGAGTGGAAGTAGTGGGAATTGCTACCTTATCTTTACAGAAAAGGGCGGACTGATGATTGATGTCGGCATCGGGGTGAGGGCGCTCAAGAAGTCGTTTCACGATTATGGGCTCACCATAGACAGCATTAAAAACATCATCCTCACCCATGACCATGCCGACCATGTCAAGTCGGTGGGAAGTATCAGCCACGACTTCTCCATTCCGGTATTCTCCACAAGGAAGGTGCATGCCGGGGTGGCGGGCAACTATTGCGTCAGGCAGAAAATGGATATGAAGAATGTGAGATATCTGGAGAAGAACGTCACCTTCACTCTCGGAGACCTGGAAATCACTCCCTTCGAAGTGCCTCACGACAGCCTGGACAATGTGGGATACATGATTTGCCACCAAGGCGTCACTTTCTGCATCATCACTGACGTGGGGCATGTCACCGATGAAATCAAACTTTTCATACAAAAGGCCAATTATCTCGTCATAGAATCCAACTATGACAAGGAAATGCTGCAAGGTGGCACTTATCCTTATCATTTGAAAGTAAGGATCAGCGGACCTTATGGGCATCTCAGCAACCACGATTGCGGTATCGCCTTGGCGGAAAATGCCACGCCGAACCTCAAGCATGTGTGGCTCTGTCATCTCAGCGAGGAGAACAATCATCCGGAGTTGGCACGCATCACTGTGGAGCAGGTGCTGAGGCAGCATGGCATCATAGCAGGGAAGGATTTCAATTTGGAAATCCTCAAAAGGAAAACACCATCCTGCATCTATGAGTTGAAATAATAGGGCATCCCGTCCATCTATGTAACCTCGTCCCTCAAGGAAAAATAGAAAAAACAACGTCCTCAGGAACTCCTGGGGACGCTATAGATATGCATTTTTCTTTCTTACTCAGCCGCTTCGTATTCAGCAGAGAAATCCAATCCCAATTTATCGACCATATGAGGAAAGGAGCGGACGAAACTCACATAGGCGATGCGTTCGAGGGCGTCGCCACGAAATACCATTCCTGACAAAGAGGGGATGCGGTAATGCTCCAAGGAGTCTACTCCTCCCTGCACCAAGGCGGTTGACTGCATCGCCACCAGGCTGACAACGCTCGGGGATAAGCCATCTAAAAGCCGAATGACCTTGGACATCAACTCCACACCTGTCGCAGAAGGTTCGATTTCCTCGCATGCAGATGACTCAACGTCCTCGGAAGGCGACTCCATGTCCTCGGAAGGCGACTCCATGTCCTCGGAAGGCGACTCCACGTCCTCGGAAGGCGACTTTGTCTCCAAATCTCCAGAAGTCGTAGGGGCGGGTCTTGTGCCCGCCCGCTCTTCTTCAGGATCATGCGACTCCATGGATTCCTTGTCGCCCTTGGCGTTCTTGTCGTCAGACAAATCCGCCTCGCCCGACATCTCCTCGAGAGAGAAAAACATCAGTTGGTTGGGGTCGTCTTTTTGTGCCTTACGCTTGCGGGCCATTTTTATGAAATCGATAGGATGGGTATGTCTTCATTCATGTTTCGCTTCCCCCGGGCATGGAGGAAGCGAAACACGAAAGGATATCAATAAGCGAACAAGGGGTAAGCCTTCATCGTGGTGTTCACTTTCTCGCGAACACGGGCAATCACCTTTTCGTCTTCGGGGGAGTTGAGAACCTCCTCAATCAGTTCGGCGATGAGCACCATCAGGTCTTCCTTGGCGCCACGGGTGGTGAGGGCGGGTGTGCCCAAGCGGATGCCGGAAGTCTGGAAAGCGCTGCGGCTGTCGAATGGCACCATGTTCTTGTTCACAGTGATGTCGGCGGAGACAAGGGCGTTCTCTGCCACTTTGCCCGTCAGGTCGGGGTATTTCGTGCGGAGGTCCACCAGCATGGAGTGGTTGTCGGTGCCGCCGCTGACGATGCCGAAGCCACGTTTCACCAGTTCGTCGGCCAGTACGCGGGCGTTGGTCTGCACTTGCTTGGCCCATGCCTTGAACTCAGGCTGCAATGCCTCATTGAAAGCAACTGCCTTGGCGGCAATCACATGCTCCAGAGGACCGCCCTGGGTGCCGGGGAACACGGCGCTGTCGAGCAATTGGCTCATCTTCTTCACCACGCCTTTCGGGGTGGTCTTGCCCCATGGGTTGTCGAAGTCCTTGCCCAAGAGGATGATGCCTCCACGAGGACCGCGAAGGGTCTTGTGCGTGGTGGAGGTGACGATATGGGCATATTCCAACGGGTTGTCCAAAAGACCGGCGGCAATCAGACCGGCAGGGTGAGCCATGTCGATCATCAGAAGGGCGCCAACCTTGTCGGCAATCTCACGCATGCGTTTGTAGTCCCATTCACGGCTGTAAGCAGAGCCGCCACCGATGATGAGTTTCGGCTTGTGCTCCAGGGCCAGGCGTTCCATCTCGTCGTAGTCCACCCGGCCTGTCTCTTGGCTCAGGTTGTAGCCCACGGGCTTGTAGAGTATGCCGGAGGTGTTCACCAACGAACCGTGTGACAGGTGTCCGCCATGGGCCAGGTTCAATCCCATGAAGGTGTCGCCGGGGTTCAGTACGGTGAGCAGGACGGCGGCGTTGGCCTGGGCGCCGGAGTGGGGTTGCACGTTGGCCCATTCTGCGCCGAAAAGTTTTTTCACCCTCTCGCGGGCGAGGTCTTCCACTTGGTCCACGACTTGGCAACCGCCATAATAGCGCTTGCCGGGAAGGCCCTCGGCATACTTGTTGGTCAGGCAGCTGCCCATTGCTTGCATCACTTCGTCGCTGACAAAGTTTTCGGAGGCAATCAGTTCCATGCCTTTCAACTGACGCTCATGTTCTCTCTCAATGAGGTCGAAAATCTCTTGGTCTCTCTTCATTTTTCTTGTTTGATGGTCTTATGTTAAATGATTCTTGTCTTCTCTGTTCGGGTCACAGCAGTTCCACCTTGTCGATGTCCTGCTCTTTGTCACAGTAATGGCAGTGCAGCACGCCGTGGGCCTTGTCCACCACGTGGAACACCGTGGCCATGGGCTCGTTGTTGGTGATGCACTTCGGATTGTTGCACCTGACGATGCCGCGAAGTTCGTCGGGGGTGACCACGGTCTTCTTCTCTACGATTTCGTAATCGTGGATGATGCTCAGCACAACGTTGGGAGCCACCACCGACAGGCGGGAAATCTCCGAATCGGAAAAAAAGCGGTCGCTGATCTTGATGATGCCTTTCTGCCCCACCTTCGTCGATGGGTAGTTGAAACCGATGGTCACGGGGGAGGTCTCTTGAGACAGGCAAAGTAAGTTCACCACGTCGAATGTCTTGTCGGTGGGGATGTGGTCGATGACGGTGCCGTTCTTGATGGCGGCTACGAGTATTTCTTTCTTGTTGCTCTTGTTCATGGGGGCTGTTTTCGTTGGGTGGAAGGAGCGATGCTGCGCACCGCAATGCGTCAATGGATGATGGTGGGGTCGTTCCTCACCTCATCGATGCCGATGCCGAGGACGTCGCAGATGATGGCCTCGCGTGCATACAGGCCGTTTTGGGCTTGCTGGATATAGTAGGCATGGGGAGTTTCGTCCACGGCGTATTCTATCTCGTTCACACGGGGAAGAGGGTGAAGGATCTTCATATTGGGCTTGGCGTGCTTCAGCATGTCGGCCCTGAGGATGCATGAGTTCTTCACGTGCTCATATTCCATCAAGTCGGAGAAACGTTCCTTTTGGACGCGGGTCATGTAGACGATGTCCGCATCGGATATCACGTCGCCGTCAAGTTGGGTGTGCTCCTCGAAACGGATGCCCTTTTCCTTGCAGTAAATCTTGTATTCGTTGGGCATGCTCAACTCATTGGGGGCGATGAAATGGAAGGTGGGGTTGAAATGGCGCATCGCCATCAGAAGGGAGTGGACGGTGCGGCCGTATTTCAAGTCGCCTACCAGATAGATGTTCAGGTTCTCCAGTGTTCCCTGGGTCTGGTGGATGGTGTAGAGGTCCAGCATGCATTGGGAGGGATGTTGGTGGGCACCATCGCCGGCGTTGATGATGGGGACAGGGGATATCTCGCTCGCATATTGGGCGGCACCTTCGATGTAGTGGCGCATCGCTATCACGTCGGCGTAGTTGGATACCATCAGGATGGTGTCTTTCAACGTCTCGCCTTTAGACACGCTGGAGGCTTTGGCGTCGGAGAACCCTATCACACGGGCGCCAAGACGGTTGGCGGCGGTCTCGAAACTCAGGCGGGTGCGAGTGGAAGGCTCGTAAAACAGGGTGGCTACCACCTTGCCCTTCAGCAATTCGCGGTTGGGGTGTTTCTCAAACTCACCGGCCAACTCGATCATGTAAAGGATCTTTTCTGAAGACAGGTCGGCGATGGTCACAAAATTACGTCTCAACATCAATATTGGGTTGTTTGTTCAAATTCGAGCGCGAAGTTACGCATTATTTTTAATTTATTTGCTACTTTTCCGAAGAATTATTGTAATTTTGCACCGCATATTTATAAATAGTGTTTCATTTGCCAATATGAGAAGGAAATTCGTTCGATTCCTATGGGGAATTTTACTCGGACTGATCATTATATTCGCCCTTGGGGCTGTTGCCATCTGGAACGGATGGATCGGATACATGCCCAATATGGACGACCTGCAGAATCCTATCAGTAGATATTCCTCACAGGTGTTCTCTGCTGATGGAAAGATGATGGGAACATACGCATCCAGCAGGGACAACCGCATATCGACACCGTACAGCGCCATTTCGCCCAATGTCGTTCACGCACTCATCGCTACTGAGGACGAGAGGTTCTACGACCATTCCGGCATTGATTTCAAGGCGCTTTCCAGGGCCGTGCTCAAAAGGGGAATCATGGGTAATGAAAACGCTGGAGGTGGCTCCACCATCACGCAGCAGTTGGCCAAGCAACTCTATTCCGAGGTGGCGCATAGCAAGATTGAGAGACTCTTCCAAAAGCCCATAGAGTGGATCATCGCCGTCAAATTGGAAAGGACCTTCACCAAGGAGGAAATCATCACCATGTACCTCAACTATTTTGACTTCCTTTACAACGCCATCGGTATCAAGAGCGCTGCCAAGACCTATTTCAACAAGGACACAAAGGAACTCAACATCGAGGAGGCTGCCACACTCGTCGGACTTTGCAAGAACCCTTCTTTCTTCAACCCCAAGAAGTTTCCCGAAAGATGCAAGGAAAGAAGGAACATCATCATCACGCAAATGTGCAATGTGGGATACATCACCAAGGCGGAATGTGACGAGGCCAAGGCAAAACCGTTGACACTGGATTTCCAGAAGTCTGGTGACAGGGAGACGGAATTGGGCATCGCACCATATTTCCGCGAATTCCTCAAGCAATACATGTCGGCCAAGAAACCCAGGAGGAAAGACTATCCTGACTGGAAGCAGCCGCAGTTTGTCATGGATTCCATCTACTGGGAAACCGACCCGTTGTATGGATGGTGCAACAAGAACACCCGGAGGGGAGGGCATCCTTACAACATCAACACTGATGGACTCAGGATATACACCACCATTGACACAAGAATGCAGAGATATGCCGAAGAGGCCGTGTTGGAACATCTCTCACAGACGTTGCAGCCGGCTTTCAACGCGCAGGCAAGGGGTAGTTCGAAAGGCCCGTTCTCTTCCAAGATGTCAAGGCAGGACTATGAAAGGGTGATGAACAGGGCCATCAGGCAGAGCCACAGATACCAGGCCCTCAAGGCTCAAGGGGCTTCGGAGGCCGAAATCAAGAAAAACTTCGATACGAAGGTGAACATGAAGGTCTTCACCTACAGCGGGTTGGTCGACAAGACCATGTCGCCGCTCGACTCCATCCTCTATTATAAGACCTATCTCAGGGCTGGATTCATGAGCATGGATGTGCATACCGGAGCAGTCAAGGCATATGTGGGAGGACCCAATTACGAGTATTTCCAATATGATATGGCCATGGTGGGAAGAAGGCAGGTGGGCTCTACCATCAAACCTTACCTTTACTCGCTCGCCATGGAGAATGGATACACGCCATGCGACAAGGCGCCCAACAAGGCTCAAAGATACGATGGATGGACACCGAGAAACGGAAGCAGGGCAAGATACGGAGCCATGGTAACCCTCAAATGGGGACTGCAACAGTCTAACAACTGGATTTCTGCATACTTGATGAACAAGTTCCGCCCTCAGGCTCTCGTCGATCTGCTCAAGAAATATGGCATCAACAACCCGCAAATCAAGGCTACCATGGCACTTTGTCTTGGACCTTGCGAGGTCACCGTCGGCGAGATGGTCAGCGCATACACCACTTTCGCCAACAAGGGCATCAGGTGTGCACCATTCATGGTGACCAGGATTGAGAACAGCGAAGGAAACGTACTGGCCAATTTCCATCCCATCTACACAGAGGTCATCAGCGAGAGCAGTTCTTACAAGATGCTTGAACTCCTACGCGCCGTCGTGGATGGAGGTACCGGAAGGGGAGTCAGAGGCATGGTCTCTGGAGAAATCGGTGGAAAAACCGGAACAACCAACAGCAATGCCGACGCATGGTTCATGGGGGTCACTCCCGAACTGGTCAGCGGTTGCTGGGTGGGAGGTGAAGACCGTGACATACACTTCTACTCCATGGCGCTCGGACAGGGAGCCAAGGCGGCACTTCCCATCTGGGGCAAGTATATGAGGAAGGTCTATTCGGATGCAAGCCTTGAATACTCTTCCAGTTCCAAGTTTGACATCCCGAAGGGATTTGACACTTGCAACGACAAGCCTTCGCAGAACGAATTCGCCATAGAAGACATTTACGAATAATGCTTTTTCGCAGGGGAGGTCTTTGACCTCCCTTTAACACTTCTTGTAATATATATTCGCAAGTAAGGAAAAATGAGGTGTGAAGATGGTCTTAAAGAATTAAGGATTGCATCATTTCCTCCCAAAAGGCGGTAAAAGTTGGCATATGTCCCTTTATCTCCTCTTTAACTCCCAAATAAATGAACATATGTCCCTTTAACTCCTCTTTAACTCCTTTTTAACTCCCTTTTAACTCCCTTTTAACTCCCTTTTAACTCCAGAAAGTAGAATAATATGAAACAAATCATCACACATTTCACCGACGACGACCTCTACAAACTTTCCATGTGCTGTGCCGTCATCCACAATTTCCCGCGAGCCATGGTGAAGTATTCCTTCGTGGACAGAAACAACACCGTTTACCCACAAGGCTTTGCCGAAGAGTTCAACAGGCAGGTGGCGGCCTTGGAAGAGGTGACTGTCACCAACGAGGAAATCGATTTCATGAAGAGAAAATGCCAATACATTCCCAATTGGTTCTATCCATACCTCAAAGGCTTCAGGTATTCAAAGGATTGGGTGAAGGCTTGGCAAGATGAGGAGGGAAGGCTCCACATCGAGATTGAAGGATATTGGGCCGACACCATCCTCCTGGAAGTGAAACTGCTGGCCATCATCTCGGAATTATTCTATATCATGACAGGACAGACCGGGAAACTCGACTACGACAAATATTACACCAAGGCTTACGACAAGGCTGCCAGGCTGTTGGAGGCTGGATGCGTGTTCACCGACTTCGGCACAAGGAGAAGGGCTTCGTTCCAAGCCGAAGAGGTAGTGGTCAAAGCCATGCTCGAATGCTACAAATCAAGGCAATGGGAGGGCAGGTTTGTCGGCACCAGCAACGTCTATCTGGCCATGAAATATGATGTCACACCCGTGGGGACAATGGCACATGAGTTCGTTTGCGCCATCGCTGCCATGTATGGGCCGCAGATGGCCAACCACATGGCCATGGAGGCTTGGAGAAACACCTACAGGGGAGCGCTTGGAACATTCCTCTACGACAGCTTCGGATGGCATGTGTTCAGTCTCAATTTCTCCGAGGACTTCGCCAACCTCTTCAAGGGCCTTCGTATAGACAGCGGAGACAACTATGAACAACTGATGAAGATTGTGGACAAATACAAGTCGCTTGGCATTGACCCGAAATCAAAGCAGGTCATCTTCAGCAATGCATTGGACACCGACAGGGCCATCAAGATTCAACAGTACGCCAAGGACTATTGCCTGCCATCATTCGGGATAGGGACGCATTTCACCAACGACTTCGAAGGCGTGACGCCCATGAACATCGTCATCAAACTCGTGGCTGCGAAAATCACTGAGTCGTGGGATTTCTACAACGACACTTGCAAGCTCAGCGAGGACAAGGGCAAGCATACAGGAAAACCAGAGGTCATACGGCGATTCATGGACGCCGTGCATTTTAAGGAGTAGGAGAGGCTCAAGTAATCCTTGCCTGGAAATAGCATCGCCCCCTGTCATGGAAATCATTCCTGGCAGGGGGCGGTGAAGTATAGGGGAGAGGTGAGAAGGAGAATGGTCAGAAGGTGATGCCCAAGCCTAAGCCCTCGAGGATGCCGCGAAGTTCGCCGGCGACACCCATGATGCCGTTGATGGCTCCGTTCTTGATACCTTCTTTCATATAGCGAGCGCATTCGCCCTCCAATTCACCGATTCTCCGGCGCTCGGCCGGCGTATAGTCGTATCGTGACATCTTCTTGCGGATGTCCATGAATTTCCCAACAGCATCCTCCCAGTCTTTTACGGTATAGTAACTGCCATTGTCGCGGATATCATATGCCAGGCGCTCCATCTGGTTGATGGCCGACTGTTTGGTGCTACAGCTGCACTGCAAGGTCAATGTGGCTATGCCGATGAGCAGGGTTGCCACTAACGTACGTATTTTCATTGTTCTCTTTGTTTGGTGATACCTTGTTATATATAGTTCTTTTGGGTTACCATTTGATGGTGGCACCGCCGCCACCAGACCTTCCGCCGCCATAAGAGCCTCCCTTGTTCTCCGGACGAGGTTGGGTGTCGGCCACCTTCGATGGCTTTTCATCGTCATTGTCATCCTCGTCGGGGAGGTCCACTGCCTTCGTGGCTTTCTTGGGCTTCGTCCAGATGTTCTCTTCTTCCAAATAGCCGAACAGGAAACAAAGAACCAGGATGCACAAGACGTTCAGGCTCAACTGAGAACTCAACCATCTTTTCTTCGACACGGAAGGAGCGGGCATCTCTGCTTCGCCGGCACGCTTAGACTCCAAATATCGATACATCCCGTCGGCAAGGTAAAGCATGGCGCTGTCGGGTTGCTGCAACTTCATATAAGACACCACGAAACGTTCGCCCAATTGGTTGCATTCAGCATCGGTGAGTTCACCTTCCATATTGGAGGTGGGAGCGATGGTGAGGCTTTGCTGGTCATAGGCCACCACGATGCACACACCCTTCCCTTCGTCTTTGCTTCCTATGCCATATTTGTTGATCAGGTCTACGGCTGTGCGGTAGCTGTCGCCGCCCGCCAGCGAGTGGCAGATGACCATGGCAGGTTTCACACCAAGGTCCTTGTCCATCGCCTTCAGCAGGATGTTCAAACTGTCTACCGTCTTCGCGGAGAGGATGGTGTCGGAGTTGGTCACATAAAGGTTTGAATCCTGGAGGTGGACCATCTCGATGGTGTTCGCATTCCATTCACGAGACTCGCCTTGTTGAGCCACCGCCACCGTACGGCCTTTTGATTTCAATGACTCATGGATGGCCTGGTAACTGCAACTCAGCATGCTTGCAGACAGCAAGGAGGTGAACAGCATCGGATAAAACTTGTTCTTGAAACGCTTCAGGGGACTCTCTTGATTCTCGTCGGTGGGGTGGACGTCGACAAACTTCGCCCCGGCTTGCACAGCCTCCTCGGTGGCTTTTTTTGCGGCGGGCATCTCCTTGCCCCATTTGTTGATGAAAAACAAGGCGACGGCCACCATGCACGCCCCGAACACCACGATGGGGTCGAAGGGGTGGAAGGCGAAAAACAAGATGGGGATGAGAAGGCCGAACAGCAGCCATGGGACTACCGCACGAATCACACCGCTAAAAATACTTTTAAAAAACTTGCCCATTTTCGATGGATGTTTATTATTTTTTTCTATTGTTCTCCTGCGAATTCTCCTTCGGACCATGGTCATAGCCTACCTTGTATTCCTAAGAAAACAAGTCTTTTTGGCAAAGAACCAGCCCTGATGGATGGTAATACGGAAAGAATGGTGCAAATATAGGCAAAAAATTCGATTTCACACCTTTGGGATGCCAAAAACCTTGGTCTTTTCAGTTTGTTTCACATTCTTGTTTCAAAATGTTGCATCACAAAAAGTATTGGTGACAAATCAAAAATCATAGGTCGGTGAAAATAACTATTTTTGTCTCGGAAATGAATTATTAATCTTTTTAACCAAATATTAACAACTAACCATTTAATTTATGAAGAAATTTTACTCATTACTAACTATGGTTTTGCTTACGGTTGGTGCCTATGCACAAGAAAAACCGTTTGTAGACCGAGTGATTAACGGTAACTGCGAGGGACCGGAAACAACTTGCTTCTGGGTTCATGAGTACAGGGATGGTGAGCGTTTCGAAGGTGAGGCCGTAATCATCGAAGACCCCACAGACCCCACGAACCATGTCGCCATCTCACGTGCTGTCGACCCTGACGATGCAGCTTCTCAGGATGACTGGGATACCCAGTTCTTCGTCTATGTGCAAGAGAAGATCAATGTGGGTGACGAGTACAGGCTCACCATGCGCATTCGTGCCGACAAGGCTGCCAACAGTCAGACACAGGCTCACAACACTCCGGGCGACTACAACTATTGGTCGATGTGCGGTGACATCCCATTCACAGAGGAATGGCAGACCGTCGTCAAGGAAGGTGTCATCGGGCAGCAACAGGTTTATGGAAGTGACGATCCCGAGACCTCTGAGAAAGAGATGCACACCATCGCCTTCAACCTCTATGTGTTGAAAGAGGCTAATACCTACTATTTCGATGACATCAAACTTGAGATCAGGGAAGCAGAGCCACCAAAGCCTCTGACAGATTGGTTCGACATGGTGAAGAACGGCGACCTCGCCACTGATGACGTCAGTTCATTTACAGGACGTGACGGCTACTCCGGCTCTTACAACGAAAGTGGTTCATGGGAGAGCATCGATACACCTGCACGTATTGTGGAAATCGACGGCGTGCGTGCCATGAACGTTACCTCCATAGCAGAAATGCCATTAAGAGAAGATGGCACGGCAGCAGACCTCACCGACTGGCAGACCCAGTTCTTTGTCACTATTCCTCATGTGTTGAAACTCAATCAGCAGTTCCGTTTCAAGATGGACTACAAGGCTGACCAAGACGCGACCGTGCAAACACAGATCCATTATGAACCGGGCAACTATCTGTACTATCAAATGTTGGGCGATGTTAACTTCACTACAGAATGGCAGACTCTCGAGGTGGAAGGCACCATCAATTCCAACCAGTCGGGTGGCTACACCATTGCCTTCAATTGCAACGTCCTCAAGGATGTCAACAACTACTATTTCAAAAACATCGTATTTGAGGTCAACGAGGCTGATGTCTTGGATAGTGAGCGCACCTTGGGTTCGGAGGACATTGTCTTGCCCGTGCCTGAGCCAGATGCTGAGCCTGCTGTGGCTACCATCGACATGACTCCTGCCGTGGAGGCTCTCGGATGGGATTTCGAAGAGTTGGTCTCTGGTGAGCATATGAGAGTGATGGGTGCCGAAGGATTCGTCAAGGAAAAGATTTCGCCAGTATTTACAGGTGCAACCATCAACGAAAAGGGTGAATTCGATCCCGAAGGATTCATCATCCTTGAAATCGATCCTGAGTCAAAAGACAACCAGGCAATATACAACATCAGCAACTTCGGTACGGAAGCGTTGGCAGAAGGACAGACCATCAACAGCAAAATAGCATTCTTGAGCAAGGGTGGCTGGTACTATATCTACAATATTGCATTTGTCAACCAGACTGGTTTCGAGGGCATCGACGAGGTCAATGCCAACACCAATGTCAGCAACAAGGTTTATGACTTGACCGGACGCGAGGTGAAGAACCCGACAAAGGGCATCTACATCATCAATGGCAAGAAATACATCCAGAAATAAGCAAATCTCTTTATAATACTGCATTCAAAGAAAGCGGCAAGGCTGATTCAGCCTTGCCGCTTTACTTATTAGTCTCATAAGTCGTCCTATATAAGTCTTATACGTCATCTTATAAGTCTTATATGTCATCCTATAGTATTATAAGTCGGATAACAAAAACGCCCTTCGTGCAGAGCGCATTATAACAATTACATCCTTCATACTAAGCGCAATATAACGATAACTCCCTTCGTGCAGAGCCCACTGTAGAGACGGGAAGAATCCGGATTCTTCCCGTCTCATAGTAAGAATGTCAAACCCTAGGACTATAGAAAGTTGTGCGCCGAAGGGTCACGCCAAGAGGCAGCACCAAGAGGTCACGCCAAGTTTTGGCTATATCAATCTGTTGTTCTTCAGGCAGGGTCACGCCAAGAGGTCACGCCAAGAGGACACGCCAAGAGGACATTGCAAATCCAGTGATCGCATCTCCCCGCCCCTCAAGGGGCAGGGGTGGGGTCTGTAACTTTTTGATTTTCTGACGTTTTACACCAAAATAACGAAGGCATGTTTCCTTGGTTCCTTAGGATAAAATCCCCAAGGACCTTAGCGCACAGTATTGAAAAACTTTGGACATTCTCATCTATCCGTATATGACGCTGAAAGCGTCACCTCTCAATAACCGTAGTGTCCGTAGGACCTGCGGTAGGCCAGAAGGAATTGTATGCACTCTGAAAGAGTGCCAGTACATTCATCTATTATCTTAGCGGGGACACCAATAAATAAAAAAAATGGCCACCGGGAAAGCTGTCCCGGTGGCCATTTAACGAAGGTGATATGTTCCTGTTTGTTAGGACTTAGTCGATTTCGACGAAATCTTCATCCCAAAGACTCCCGCCCTGCTCAGAGATAGGGATGATGTTGGAATCATCGGCGTCGTTGTTGTCGATGGCATATCCAGTGCGTTTTTTTTCACTGTCACCAAGAATGGACATGGTTAGTTCAAGGGGGTATATTTCTACCGTTGGCTGAATATAGTGTTTTCTCTTTTGCATGTCGTGATACTATTTGACTAAATATTTCTTTCCGTTGACAATATAGAGACCTTTGGAGAGGTTCATACCGATGGTGCCGATTCTTCTTCCGCTCAGGTCATAGACAGCAGTGCTTGAAGGCAGTTGCATGCGTACTGGCAGTTCGCTGATGACGGTTTCTGTTCCTTCGATAGAGAATTGTCCATTGACGGCCATTGTTGGCGTGCTCGACGGGGGGATGGGATGGTCGAGAATGAGCCATCCGCGGAAACCCTTCAGGCGCGTGTCCTTGTTGATATGGTAGATGGTGTTGTTGCTCACCACGTATGCTCCGTCAGGTGCATAGATGCCATTTTTCACAATGCTGCCAGAGGTGCCTGGCTCGAAGTTCGTGAAATCAGATGTCTGTATGTAGTTGACCCAAGCAATGCCGTTGTTTGTTTCACCGGAAAACGTTTGTGTTCCATCATTCCATTTGGTGAGGTCCAGGAAGGGGAAGGTTTCGCTATCGGACTCTTCTTCGTTGATGGAGAAGAACATGCGCCCCATCTGGTAAAACTCTGCCTCATCACCTCTTGAGTCAACACCCTTGACGGGCTTGGCAGTGGGTTTGAGCAGATAGAAATTGCCCGGCTCGACTACTTTGTTGGAAGTTTTCAGACTGACTGTCTCAAAATCGATGACGTTGGGATTCTGGGACAATCCGCCGATGCTGTGGATCTTCGCCAACACGGCATCGTTGCCAAATGCCTCCCTCAACTGTACTCCTGTCAGCGGCAGTGGGAAGGAGAAGGAGTTCCATTGGTCTTTCTTGAACGTGCGCTCCAAACACACGGCTCCGCTGTAATGCCCCTTCTCGTTTGGATTCATGAAGGCCTGGTTGTGCTGTTGGGGATCGCCAGACAAGTTGAGATAGGCCAGGTCTTCCTCGTCCTCATAGAAGAACACAGGGGCCTCTCCCATGTATGTCGCACGGAAATCATCCACGCACACCCAGTCGGTGTCGTAATAATAGTTTTTATTATTATGGAGCGTTGGTGCACTTTGTGTGGCTTCATCCTTTTCAATACCAACCTGCAAGGTTCTCTGACCACTGTTGAACTGCTCTGCGGTAACGCAAATCCATAAAGTGCTCTTATATGCCTCACCATTTTTGGTGAGTTCCTTTCCAACCTCCAAGAAACCGTCTTCCGTGTTCTTGTTCTTATAGGTCTCCCAGTCTACTTTCTTTAATTTGGTCTTCGACTCACCGCCATAGGCTCCATGTGCAAGGTCTTCGCTACTTGCCCCAGCCACCTTGGCAAAGAGATAGGCATCATGGGCGTTCCCTTCGCTCTGCACGAAGCCATAGCATTGCACCTCATACCATCCTTGTCTGGGTACCTCAAACTCCGCATAGGTGCGTCCGATACCTTCGAAAGAGAGGAAGCCGTATTTCGAATTCTTCATACCGGTACCATTTGAGGGATCTCCGAACTGCCCCTTCAATCTAAGAGGCTTGTTCCAGGCTTCATTGTTATAATAAGTGGCCTGCCTGTTTTTCCCATCATAGAGACCCCATGTATATCCCAGACGGCCAATAGAACCCTCGGTTTCGCCTTCCATCACCCAACTCTCATTGAAAACTTCGGAGTTGCGGCAGAAGTCACGGTCGGGAATAAGGCTTGAGACACTGGGGTTGATTTTGATGATGATGTCATTCAGAACCTGTATGAATTCCTCCTCTGAGATCAACCTCCACTGATAGAGTTCGCCGAGAGTGACCTGTTCGCCATTGACTGTATATGTTGTCTTATTCAAATCACTATCTAAAATATTCGCCGTGGTCCAGCAAGAACGGTCGTCGTCGAGAAAGACCAATTTCCCATCGCCCTTGCCATCTTCATTATCTTCGGGTGTCACATGGCACTCACCGTAGGCTGCACCAAGATAATAGTTTGTCTTACCGGTACCATCTGCCACATATGTTTCACCTGGTACACTGGTCATGGTGGGCATGTGGTTCATGTTTTCCCAAATATAATAGGTGTAGGTGTCGGCATCGGGGTCCGTCTCCACACGCTGGAACGTCCATGGTGCTAGGTTACCTTGATGGACATCCATCAAACAAGTGAAGCTGAATTTCCAATAATCACGAATCCATTTGGCCCCCGATTTGGATACACTCGGGACATTGCAACCGAAGACATGTTTCTGGTTGTTGTATTCTTCAGTAATACCACTATTCATGTATCCATCACTCATCAGAAACAACGGCCTGCCGAAATCCTCATGGAAGAGGCGACCTTCCATTCCCCAGTTGCCTCCTTCAATGATGAATCGACCAGTGCCGATATTATAGAGGTAGAATCTCTTCCCCTGCTTTTCATATTGACTTTTACCTATGACCTCGGTAACATCAAATCCTTTCCACATCCAGCCTCGGGGCTGCTCAGTCTGCCCTTCTTGGGCATAGAGGTTTCCTATATGCAAACAAGATGCGAGCAGAACTAATACAAATAATGAATAGTTAAACTTCATACAATACCTTAAAATTGAACACTAATACTAACAATCTTTTATAAGACATGGCTACGCCAATGCTTGTTTCCCTATTTAAGGTGAATACCTTTTCACCAAAATCGATACAAAGTTACAAGCAAATTTTAGAAAAAAAAGAAAAACAACAGAATTTAACATATTTTTATTGGTGCGTTGGTGCCATAATAGCAAATGCTATGAATACGTTTATTTGTCAGGGCGTTTTGTTGCAAATCGCAACTAAACGCCCTGGCGATGTGTTAAATGACAAGTATGGTTGTATGGCTTTGATTTTTCTTCCGTTTGTTGCTCAGGAACTTATAGTTGTTTTTTGCTGTCAATCAAAACTGCACCAATGTCACGATGTTCTCAAAACTCCATGGCCATGCGGCTCGACTCCTCCTCGGAGAGTTCCGTCACACGGGTGGACATTACACGGTAGACACGTTGGCAGAGGTTGAGCACCGTGGGGCGATGGGTGGTCACGATGCAAGTCTTGTTGGGGTGCTTTGTAACGATGTTCTTCAGTACCATGCGCTCTGTCGATACGTCGAGGGCGGAGGTGGCTTCGTCGAGTAGCAGCACAGGTGCGTTGCGGAGCACGGCGCGGGCGATGGCGATGCGCTGTGCCTGCCCTTCCGACAGGCCACGGCCCCGCTCTCCAAGATAGGTGTTGATGCCGTCGGGCAACTTGCTGACAAAATCCCAGGCGCAGGCCACACGGAGCGCTTCCTCTATCTCTGCATCAGTGGCCTCTTCACGGCCCATCCGCATGTTTTCCGCTATTGTCCCTGCCAGGATGGTGTTGCCTTGGGGAACGTAGGCGAAGAGATGGCGCGTCTCGATGTTCAATTCCACTTCGGTGCCGTCGATGCTCTTGATGATGGCTTCGCCGCAATCGGGCTTGATAAGGCCCAGAAACATGCGGATGATGGTGGTCTTGCCCTCGCCAGAAGGCCCTACGATGCCCACGATCTCACCCGGGCGGGCAACAAGATTTGAATTGGTGATGACACGGTTTTCCTTCACATAGCCGAAATCCACTTCACGCATCCTCAATTCAAATCCGTCGTCGACATATTGGTTCAACCAGGAACTACCCTCCACATGCTTCTCCTTGGGAAGTTGGACCAGTTCACGCACACGATGGGCCGACACCGAACTGTTAAGGAATGCTGGAATGATGCCAATCACGCTGCTGAAGGCACCGGCGAGTACCGACCGCTGCTGGAGGAAAAGCGTCATCGTGCCATAGGTGATCTCATGCGACCACAATAGGTAGAGGCAGTAGCCGAAGGCGGTGAACTGCACCAGCATGGCCACCAAGGACATGTAGACGTTCGTCTTGATGCTAAACCAGTTGTAGTCCAGCGTGATGGCCTTGAACTTTTGCTGCCATTCACGTAACTTTCGGCTGTATTGGTCGAGGATGCCGAACGACTTGATGGTGTCCATGTTGTAGAACGTCTCCACCTCGAAGGCCATCACCTCGCTGCTCATCTTGCGCATCTTCATGTTGTATTCGCGCTGTTTCTTGATGACGAATTTCGAGGCGAGAAGCGTGAATGGCGCACTGGCAAATGCAAGAAGGGCCATCACCGTGTTGTAGTGCATGATGACACCGAGGGTGGCGAAGAATTGGTAGAAGGAGATGATGATGGTGGGAAGCCAACTGATGGCGTTGGCACTCACCGTCCCCACGTCGCCGGTGAAACGGTTGAGCACGTCGCCGTTGCTGTAACGGTTGATGGCCATCCAGTCGGCGCTGATGATCTGGTCGAAGATGTCGCCTTGGATGTCGTTGTTGATGCGTATCTGCAACTTCAATGTCACGCGGCCCAGCACGTTGCCTATGACCAAGCCGAAAAGCGAACTGCCCACCATCACGACCACCATGACCCAGAGTTTTGTCACTTGGTAGCCGGTGATGATGTCGATGAGGTATTTGCCAGCGATGCTCGACACCAGACCCAGCGTGCTGCTGATGATGCCGAGGATGACGTAATACAAAATGACACCCTTGTATCTGCGGCTGTAGGTGAATATCCAGCGCCAGTCGTCAAGGATCTCGCCTAACGTGCCGGTACGCCATCGGTGGAATAGCGTGAACAGCGTTTCAAACGACGAGGCTTTCGGTTGTTGGGTGATGGGGTCGTCAATCATGACGTTTGAGCAAACTTATCCTTCTGTAAATCTTGATGATGAGGGGGCGGAAAGGGATGAGGCGAAGCCAGACGGTGGCGAAAAAGCGCCATTGCCAACTTTTTTCGTTCAATAGTCGGTCCTTCCGACGGACTGCTTTCACAATGGCGAAAACACATGAGGGAGACAATGGACCTTCTGTCTGGGTCTGGGCGTCACCAATCAAGTAAAGACCTTCGGGGCGTACACGTCGCACCCGATGCATGACAAACTGGCCGCTGGGCCGCTCGTAAAAGACCATGTCGCCACGGCGTAAAGGTTTTTCTATGGGGCCAATGATGACGGTGTCGCGGTGATGGATGAGAAAGGGCGACATGCTGCTGCCGGAAATGATGAGGGAAACGTCGTGCCCTTCACTCACCAGGTCGCGCAAGGTGGATATGTATTCTCGCGTGTCGAGTTCACGCATCAGATGTCGTATTGGAAGGGCTTGCCGCAATTAGAAAGCCTGACTCGATGACATGGGACACCATAGGCCACGTGCCCGTCGGGGATGTCCTTCGTCACCACGCTGCCGGCGCCGATGATGCTCCATTTGCCGATTTTCACCCCTTGGATGATGGTTGCGCCGGCACCTATCCAGGATCCTTCGCCTATGGTGACATTGCCACATAAGGTGGCGTGGGGCGACACGTGTACGTAGTCTTCAAGCAAACACTCGTGTTCCAGGATTGCTCCGGTGTTGATGATGTTGTGTTTCCCTACCTTGCAGCAGGTTTGCACCACGCTGTAGGGCATCATCACCGTGCCTTCACCTATTGTGCTGTGTTTGGAAACAAGGGCGGAAGGGTGGATGGCCTTGCCGAAAACCACGTCGTAGGTTTCCATCAAACGCTCTGCCACTTTCTTGCGGAGATCGTTCATTCCTATGCTGATGATGATGGGGGAATACTCTTGGATGTCGTGCAAAACAGGCAGGCCAAAGAATTCCTTCACTTCAGGATTGTCATCAATAATACCCTTGACATTCTCACCTAGTTGCTCGAGAATGTCAACGATCACTTTTGCATGTCCGCTTGCTCCGAATAGATACATAATAGATTTTTATTTTTTCTGCCTGCAAAATTACTGATTTTTGTCGATAAATAAAAGAAAAACACGGAAAAACAAATGGCTGAATAAATTTTTAAAATAAGATGATTTTCATTTTGAATCCGTCGGTTTGATTCTTTGTTGAGTTTTTTCGTAAAAATCAAAGAGGCATTGTCTTACATAGCCTTGTTCGAAACGTTCTTCCACCAATCGTCGGGCATTGCCGGCCATCCGCTCACGTTTTTCCGTTTGTTCCACCATCCGAAGCATCGCCTGATACAGGGCTGCTGGGTCGCGAGGGGGGACGATGAGGCCGTTCTCTCCCTCTATCACAATCTCCCGGGAGCCGTTGATGTCGGTCACGATGGAGGGGAGCCCCAGTGCACCGGCCTCCAGCACCGTGTTGGGAAACCCCTCTCGGTAACTAGGGAGAACGAAGCAATCTCCAATGGCGTAGTAGGCTAGCAAGGCTTCCTCTCGCTGCATTCCTACGGCTTGCACGGAGGGATGGTGGTCGATGATGTCTCTTGCTGATGTGGAGATGGGGTCGAGGTCGCTCTCGTCGGGCCCAACGATAATCAAGCGGGTGGCGGTGTGAACCTTGTTCAGGCGTGAGAATGCCACGCAGAGTTCGTCGATGCCCTTGTCGCGGGCCACACGACCCACGAAGACGAAGGTGAAGACGTTGTCGTCGCGGAGTTTGTCGGCCAAAAGCATCACTTCCGGGCGGCGCGAATAATACTTCATGTCTACACCACGCACGTTGCCATGGCCCAACACGTGTAAAGATTTCTGGGTGATATGGTTGGCCTCCATGTCGTGTTTCACCCCTTCGCCCTCAGGTATTATATGGGTGGCGCATAGGCATGTGATGCGGTCTGTCAGCATCAAAAGGCGTCGTTTCAGACCGGTGGCGGACGGGAACACCAAACCGGTGAATGTGTGGATGCGTACAGGAACGCGCAACAACCATGCTGCCACCATGCATAAAAGACCGGCCTTCGGTGTCATCGAGTGGACGATGTCGGGCTTCTCCTTCCAAAACAGCCGTAGTATTCGGAAAAGTGACACCAGGTCTTTTAGAGGCGAGATATGGCGTGCCATCTCTATCCGCTCGCATCTCACTCCCTCACGCCTTTCCACAACATCTAACAATTCGCCAGGAGAAGACAACGCCACCACCTCATAACGCTCTGACAATTCGTGCAGCAAGCCGTTGCAGAACGCTTCAAGCGACCAAGGGATGGTCGAGGCGCGGATGATTTTCTTCTTCATCATCTTTTGTATCCTATGATGTATTTGGAGAAGGGTAGGTAACTGATAAAGTGTACCAACAATGTCATTGGTCTTTGTTGATGATTCGGCCGATGGCCAGTTGCATCGCCATGAACAAGGGCGTGAGGCAGTGCTTGGCGGAAAAATAGAACAAACGCCAGTGGGGGGCGAAATGGTGAAGGTCCAACTGCGACAACGCTTGACGCTGGCGGTCGCGACGCAGGAGGGCGTGCAGACTGCGGTATCTCTCTTTCCATGTGCCCTCGCTACGCATGGCGATGATGCCCAGGCCAAGCACGCCGAGGGCTATGCGGTTTTGCAGGGCTTCTTTCACATCATCGCCCAACTGCTGTGTGGTGATGCGTTGCTCCATCGCATCATATAGGCGGTCCCATTTTTCACAAAGGTTGTCGCGGTGGCGGTTGGAATAGGAACCCATGTCCTTGCGGTAATGGTACCAAGGTTCCGGCACATACACCACTTTCTTGGCTCTGGAGAAATAGTCGATGTTGAACACCACGTCTTCCGCAGTCCCTACGACACGGGTGTCCACGAAAGTGATGGACGAACCTTCCATCACCAACCTTCTGGAGTAGAGTTTGCTCCAGATGGTTCCCCAGGCATCCAACAAGTCAGGACGCGACAACTCTTTATGGTAAGGACCGAACATCCGGCGGTGCAAAGCGCGTACTTCATCGCCCTCCCACACACGTTCCGATGGTTCGAATACCTTGGGGAGCGACTGTGAGGCAAACTCCCTCGTGTAGCACCACGCCACTGTGTCGGCTTGGTGACTACGGGCGGTGGCAATGGCTCGCTCGCAAGTGTTGGGGGAAATCCAGTCGTCACTATCTATAAACATCAGCCATTCACCATGGGCGACAGACAAGGCGGCATTGCGAGCGGAGGAAATGCCTAAATTCTCTTGACGTTTGATAAGCTTCATACGGGAGTCTTTCGATGCATACCCCTCCAGTATTTCCGATGTGCCGTCGGTGGAACCATCGTCCACGCAAATCAACTCCAGGTCGGAATGGCTTTGCGAAAGGATGGAGTCAAGGCATTGCCTGATATGCCGCTCGCTATTGTAGGTGGGAACGATGATGCTGACCATGTCACTTGAGCAAAAGAGGGAGCATGTTGAAGTAGAAACCGTAGGCGTAAAAGAGAAGGATGCCTGCAGCCAGCATGCGCTCGTGGTTCACCCAGAAACGCTCACGCATGAAAGGGTAGATGAGCACCAAGGGGAGGATGAACCATGAGATTTGGGCAAAACGGTTGGAGTAGGGAGCACGGATGATAAGTATCCAGAAGGCGTTGCAGATGATGTAGGTGTTGAAAATCCATTGGTAGTAGGCATCCTCAAACTTACGGCGCCACAAGAAATAGAAACCCGTGCCCACGCCCAATGCACTATAGGCAATGAAATCCCAGCGGAAAGTAGTAGACACCACCAGTCCCTCTGACCTCATTTGTTGCTCAGTCATGGTGAGATAACCTGTCAACTTGTTATCGTTGGAAATGGAATCGGCGTATCCCGCCATCCATCCTTGTATCTGGGTGCCTATCAAAAGCGACACGATGATGCATAGGAGCCATAGTGAGATATACAAACGGCTGTCGTTCACAAACCATGCCAATGCGGCGGCGGCAATCATCAGATAGACTGAATTGTGAATACCGGCACCCATCAGGGCAATGACCACCATCATGGGGATGTTGTCGGCATAGGCCATGGCCAGGATGAAGAGCGAGGCTCCTACGCCGTTGCGAACACCGTTGACACCATATACCCAGAAGGTGAACATGCTCATGATCACCAACAAGGGTACGAAATTGTATTCTGCGAAGATGCGTCGCATAGCCAGCCAAAGTGAGCCTACATATATGGCTGCAAAGCAAAGGAAATATCCATGGAGCCCGCCGTATTTCGCAAAAAAGTGGGTGATGAAGGTGTACAACCATTCCTTGTTCCATGTGAACAGGGAGAGATTCGCCTTGTTGGTCACATATTTCTGGAAACCTGCAGCGTAGTTCACCGTGTCGCCATAAATGCTTGAAACAGGTCTGAAACCCATCATCAAAATGATGACGATACACACCACCATTCCCAACATTTGATTGATGGCGACGAGTTTGTCGTCAAACACTACGCCACGCGCACACTGGATAAGGGTCCAGATGATTAGGGCAAAGATGATATAGTGGAAATAGTTCCCTAAATATAATGTGTTGAAAAATTCTGCCATAAGAAGAATCTTTTTAGTGAACTAATGAAGGACCTTTAACAAAAAGGTGAGTTCAATGATCTTCAATCTTTAATCTTCAATTTTCAATCTTCATTCAAGTCCCTCGTCTTCCAGCGGATATACCCATACAACGCCAAACCGAAGGGAATGGCACAAAAGGTTAAACCTTTCCGGGGCGATTCGGAGAGAAAATGTCGGTTGCGGCAAAGCAGGCTGCTCGACACATAGTGGATGGCTTCCATGAAGCGACGTTTCCTTGTAGGTGCAAGCACCATCGAAGACTTGCGGATGAAGGCGAAACTGCGGGGGTTGCGGATATACTGCCGAAACATGTTCATGGTTGAACCATCAGATTGGTATTCCACCCGAACCAACGGTTCATTGAGGATGAGCAACTCATAGTCCTGGTCGATTTGCTCGTACAACCAACCCAACGAAAGGTATTTCTCCCCTGGAAAGATGGGGTAGGGAGGGTATCGGCGTACCACATTGGTGCGATACACCATCTTCTTGTCACCCTTGCCCCCTTCGTTGTAGTAACGTGCAACGGTGGTGCGCTCACGGTCTTCGGGAAGACGCTTGCCAATCACTTCCCCTGAGTAGGTGGTGTCTAATCCGATGATGCCGGCCACCTCGTCGTTGCCTTTCTCTTGCCAGAAACGGACAATCTTCTCCACGGCATCGTCGGGCATGTAGTCGTCGGAGTCGATGCATGTGTTCAGTTCGGTGTCGATGAGACTATAGGCAGTGTTGTGTGCTCCATGCATCCCTTGGTTTTCTTGATAGTGGTAGATGATGTCAATCTTACCTTCGGCTTGCCATTCCTTCACCATGGTAGCCGTGTCGTCTGTGCTTCCATCATCCACAATCAGCCAAACGAAGTCCTTGCAGGTCTGGCGACATAGTGCCTTATAACCCAAATGAAGGCAGTAGGCACGGTTGTAAGTGGGTGTGAATACGGTTAATGTGGCCATGGGCGATGAATTATTGGAAAACGACAAGTCGCGGATATTATCATTGCTTTTTTGACAATGCATTAAGATAAAACTCCTCCAACCATCGGCTGTTGCTTTTGATGTCGAAGCCAGCAGCGGCTACTTTTTCGGCATAGACAGGACGGTCAAATTGCCGTGAGACGGCGGCAATCAGTTTTTCAGCCCATGTCGTGGCGGTCTCATCAAGAGACACCTGTTCCACCATGTCGGTGATGACAGCCTCTTCGGGGATGTTTTTGGAGATGACACATGGCAGGCCAGTACACTGTGCTTCAACCAATGTTACAGGCAGTCCTTCAAATAGCGAAGGGAACACCATGGCATCGGCCGCTTGCAGCAATTCGTTCACATCCCTTCTCACACCAAGGAAATGCACCTTGGACTGGAGTCCTTTTTCAATGGCTTTCTTTTCTGCCTGTTCCCTCAAGTCCCCTTCGCCTATCAACAAAAGTTGGGCATCGGGGCGCTTCTTCAGCAACTCGCTGAAAATCTCAAGGATGAAGCCATGGTTCTTCACCTTGTCGAAACGGCCTACATGGCAAATTGTCAAAACTGTCGGGGCAAGGCACAGTTCTTCTCGTTTCTTCTCTCTTGTCTGGGGGTCAAACAGGTATTGCCGGGTGTTGATGGCATTTTTCAAGATGACTGCTTTCTTTGCCAGTTGCTTTCCAAAAAGCCATTCTGCAGCCTCTTTCCCACAGGCAAGGTAATGGGTCAAATAAGGACGCATCTTGATTTTCATCCATGTGCGGACTATCCATTTCAAGTCAAACTTCACATGGCTGTTGTGGGCATGGGCGATGATGACGGGGATGCCGCGACGGGCCGCTTCCTGGTAGAAGAAATAGCCTGACTCGGAGCATTGGCCATGGATGATTTGGTATTCGGGATGCTCGTCGAAGAATGCAGCGATTTGTTTCTTGTATTTTCCGAAAGTGTGAGGACGAAGGGGCATCATGCGGTAGATCTTCCCTCCCATGGAACATATCTCTTCTTCATAGTCGCCCTTCTCCTCACGGTGGACAACGAAATCAAACTGCACCTTGTTGCGGTCGATGGCACGATAGTAGTTCATCACCATTGTTTCAGCCCCTCCCCGGTTCAAGATGGTGAACAGCATCAAAACCCTGATGGGTCGGCTTTCCGTCGATTCATTCATGGCACTGGTTTGATAATCTATTGGATGTTATTTATCGGAATATGGGATTTGAATGTTGGGATTCACTTTTTTTAATCCCAAATCAAACATGGCTTGATAGGATATGTTGAGAAGACGATGGGGAACAAGTGCTTTCAACCTGTCCTTGAGGTTGCCTTCCTTCTTATACCAAGAGCCCAGATAGTTGTGGGAACAATAACTTTCTTTGTATCTCACAGCCCCTACATGGTCTCTTCCATTGAAAAATGGATAAGTGAAAATGTTGATCTCGTTTCCATCTTTTTGAAAACTCTCTATCTTGTCAATAGATCGAAAAGCATGGTTGGTGGACAATGTTTCTTTGAAAACCACCGGTAGCCCTTTGGTGTCAAGACTCCCGTCCGTTTTGACGAATGCTCGTCCTTCATAGTAGTCAAGTACCTCTTTGATCCATGGGTTCCCCTTTTCCGTTCCGATGATGGCAGGTTCGAAACAACCCGAATAGTCTTCTCCGATAAAATAGGGAAGATGGAGAAGGTCGTCGAATGGTTTGTAAACGAGGACGTCGGAATCCATATATATGCCACCGTGGTGGTAGAGTGCATGAAGACGGATGTAGTCGGCTGCAAAAGCGTATTTGCCTTTTTCAAAAGCTTGCTTCGTCCAAAGCTTGCCGTTGATGTCGAAATGGTTGGTGTCCCACAATACGATTTCGTAGGAGGACAAGTGTTTGCGCCAACTGTCAAGGCATTGTTGGATGGAGCCGGGGTAGGGGTCTCCGGAAAGCCAGCAGAGATGGATGGTATTGGGTATCATGAGGGTTGGAAAAGTAGACTGATTTTTTCGACTTCTGATAGATTGCCATAGTCATGTTGACTAAGGTACTGTATGATGGCGTTCCGCTTGTCTGTGTCTTGGATGAATGACGCCATCTCTCGGGCGCATTGCTCGTTGTCCAGGGGCACGATGATTCCATCTTTCCCGTTTTCAACTTGGCTTTTTGCCGTGGCATAATTGGTGATTACAACAGGTTTGCAGAGTATTTGCGCTTCGCGCACCGTGACAGATTTCCCTTCGAAGAGAGAGGGCTGGGCATAGATGTCGCATGCCTTGATGTAAGGGTATGGATTGTCTTTCTTGCCTAATATGACGACCTGGTCTTGCATCCCCTCCTTGACGATTTTTTCTTTGATGATGCCTTCCATTCCTCCATAACCGATGAGATACCATCGTGCCATTTTGATTCCGTTCTTGGGATTTTTTGATAAATAGGCATTGATGCTATGGCAGATGGCAGGGACGTTGTCGTAGTTCTTTGCCGTAGAGAACCTGCCCACCGACAAGATGTTGACACATCCTTCAACGACTGGCATTTCCTTGCCCACTTCTTCAGGTGTGAATAAGTTTGAACGTTCTCTAACAAATTGAGGAAATAGGATGTTCTCGATGACCATCACTTTTTTTTCAAGTGACGGAAACACTCGAAAGAAACCTTCCGAGGCGCTTTCCGAAATGGAAACGATATGGTCGTAGCAGTTCCATATTGGAAGTTCCATTTCGACATTGGTGTCGATAAAGCTGTAATCGGTATGTATCCATGCCGCTTTCGATTTTGCCAGCACTTTGTCAAGCACGATGCCGTGCGGGGTGAGATAGCTGATGGCGAGGTCGTAGCATCCCAAGGGGTGAAGGGAGCGAAGATAGGGTCTTACCGCATTGTCCACATACTGGAAAATGGCACTGCCGTCCTTGGGATGTTTTCGGTGTGCATACCACCGATATTGCCATTTGGCTTTCAGACGGGCAAGGGCGATGCGCCAGTAGCCATCCCTCAACACGTCTTTTATCGGTCGCTCTATCTGGGCGTATTCAGGTATTTCTGGTAAAAGGTTCACCTGCGGTGGAATCATATCCATCAATTCTCCCCGATGGCTATAGACCATCAGGTCCACGTCGTAGCGCAAATAGTCCAATGCGTGAAGAAGGCCGATGAGGCTCATCTCTGCCCCACCGAGTTCCATATAATGCATGGCGATGAAGATGCGCTTTTTCATGATGTAATATTTGCCGTTGTCTGCATTCCCTCTTTCAGAAAACCATGTCTTTCGCTTCTTTTGAAAGTGACTCCCTCAGACTATGTCATCTTTTTTTGCTGATGATTTTAGCGAAATCAAAAAACCAGCAGTTTTTATGTAAATGGCATAGGTGAAACGTATGTAATTGAATGTGGTGAGTGCTATTTTTTCAAATATGGAAATATATGGGTTTTTTAAGAATTCTGCTATCGTTTGCTTCCTTATGTCATTGGCAATTTCTATTGCATTTTGATGACATGGAGTTCCTTTTGACCAATATACCCTTTGGGCCATGTTGCGGTATAGATTAAGAAGACCGTATGCACGAAATCGTTTCTGGTCGGCTGGAATGTCATTCAAACTATATAAATATGTTTTCAAGACACTCACCCAACGATTGTTAAAACCTTGTCTTGATAAAGACATTGGACGCTGATTATACCAATATAAGTTCTTTGGCAATAATATGGCTTTCTTCAAACGTAGATATATACGGATGTTGAATTCGACATCTTGAGCTACGTCTTGGGTAGGTAATTTCTTAAAATAGTTGTCAATCAGCAAACTGCGTTTATATAGTTTGTTCCAGACCACATTGTATTGAACCTCAATGTTTTTTTTAGAATAAAGGTTAATAATGCAAGATTCTGATGTTAACTCTACAAATTCTTTTTTATCTAAAGGCTCTATAAATGTTTCAGAAGGCAGGTTGTCCATATCCTTAACCTTCAGTCCATAACACATGGAAAAATCATAATCACCACTCTTGAGGAGATGATGCAGGATTTCTATCATCTGAGGATGCAAGGCATCATCCCCATCCACCATCAGAATGTAATCTCCCGAGGCTGCACGTAAACCTGTATTCCTGGCACTGGAAAGCCCCTCGTGCTCTTGATAGATATATTTGATTCGATTATCTTTTTCTGCGTATTTTTCACATATGATGCCAGAATTGTCAGTTGAACCATCATTCACCAAGATGATTTCCAAATAAGAATATGTTTGTCCTAAAACACTGTCCAGGCATTTCGATAAATAAGTTTCAATATTATGTATAGGTATGATTACGCTGACCATAAGTATAAATGTTGTATCTTATTATGAAATGATTTGTCTGATCTTTTAGAATGTCAACAATAATTATTCCAATGTGGTGAATAGACAAGTACATATAATAGATTGGGCCGTATCATTTCAATAAATGTGTCACTTGATTTTCAGAATATACTTGTTAAAGAGCTTGATGCAATACCAAGCCAAATACGACGGTGCTGCGCAATAGAATCTGGCCTTGGGCGATGACTTGATGTATGGGGCGTTTTTCTTGATATAGGGTAGAAAGTCGTCGATGATGGTTCTGAACTCTTGATAGGATAATTGGGAAAACAGGCTGAAACGGTTTTTCATATAATGATATAGGAAATCATCCCGTTGTTCGGATTGGACCCTGTTGAGATTGGGATGCCGATTGGCAAACTCTATCAGGCTTTTGCTCACTTTGACGTAATCCCAAGCATGATTTCTCTCAACGTTCACATTCACTGATTGCCCGCTATGGCCTATCCTGTAATTGTAAAGTGTGGTATCAAGGAAAAACATGGTTTTTCCTAATATATAGGGTGCCATGAACAAAATGGCATCATCGTAAAATACTTTTTCTACAAACAATGGCTGCTCTTGCTGAAAAATATCCTTTTTATAGGTGCAATACCAGAAACCATACATATAGTATTGATTGCCTGTAGGGATGTATGAAAATGAAGTAGTGCTATAAACTTGATAATATTGGATGTTGTTTATCTTGAGCACTGATGACGATTGTTTTCGAACATCATATTTGGCCATGTGGGTGAAAATCAAATCTTCATCACGATGCTTCAAATCTTCGATGAATGAGGAAAGATTGCTCAGCCAGTCGTCGCTGTCCAAAAAACGGATGTATCTACCATTGGCATGCTTTAATCCTACATTCCAAGCCGAACCGTGACCTCCGTTTTCTTTGTCTATCACTTTGATGGAATGTGGGTATTTCGACTCATATTCATGGGCGATGATGCCCGATTGGTCTGGGGTGCCATCATTTACGATGATCACTTCCAACCATTCCATCTTTTCATAATCCAAAATGACAGAATCGAGACATTGTCTGACATATTGCTCGACCTTATATACTGGTATCACAATGGTAAGAATCTTTTCCATTGATTATTCGGACTTCTTGTTGTTCTTGATATTTCGCAAATATCCTTTTTTGCGATGTCTTATCTCATACCAGATGATTTTGAGAGATAGAGGGCGCTCTTGGGAGAGGAGCCCTTTGTTCTCTTTTAATATGTCGTCTATGGTCTTCGTGTTTTCCAAATCAATATAAAACTCATCATGGCTTGCTCTCTTGTCTTCAGGGGGGAGTTGCATGTAATCACCATAAAGCTTAGATAAAAACTCATGGTAACCATTGGGTACAAAAATCGTTGTGTCCTCGAAAGGGACGGTGACGGCCTTTTCAAACCACTGCTTTTCGAAAATCTCATTGGTCAAGGCTGTGCTGTAGCATCTGAGCGTCTTTCCCTTTATCTTCCTAATGCGGTCGACGCACTGGTTGATTTCTTCGATGTATTTTTGTTTGAAAGGGGCGTATCTGATTTTCTTGAATATTTTGACAAAAGCGTTGATGATGTTCAAACGGGTGAAATCATGAAGAATGTTGTTCCATGACGAATAGGCTATTGACTTACGATATTTCCACATCACGTAATGAAAATCCTCTAGTACTTGATTGGCTGCAGGGTCTGATTCGTCACCTTCGTCTATGGGGAAAACGTCTATCCAGGGGCCGATGATGTATGGGAATTGAGGATACTCCCATATGGTCCCCTTGGTGCTATGGAATTTTGCA
The DNA here is from genome assembly GCA_017619375.1 of Prevotella sp. GTDB lineage: Bacteria > Bacteroidota > Bacteroidia > Bacteroidales > Bacteroidaceae > Prevotella. The sequence continues at coordinate 32,615 of JAFZSL010000040.1, forward strand.
AACGGATAAGGGCTTTGCCCATCAAGATAAACGGATATTTTGTGGGATGTGCCTTCCAAGGTGTTGCGCAATGCTATAAACCTGTCGTAGTCTTCCCTTTTCATGAATACATCGATGTCGTCATCCCAAGGTATGAAGCCATGATGCCTTATTGCACCAATCATCGTGCCATATGCTGCATAAAAAGTGATGTCGTGTTGCTCGCAAAAAGAGGCAAATGCTTTGTAAACTTCCAACAACACTTCTTGGAATTTGGAAATATCTTTCATCGCAGTCTTTTTCAATTAATTAGAAAACAGTAGTCCTGCTTTCAGTGATGCTTCAACATATATGCCTTGTGAGCCATCCTGGCACTTGGAGACGTGATGCACATCAACAACAGCAGTCGCATTTTGGCGAGAATCTCCTTGTTGAAGACATAATAGATGATGTTGCTTCGGATACTTTTCACTAATTTCTTTCGCTCGTCTCTAAATGCCATTGGGTCTCCGTTGGCATAAATGCAGAAGAGCAGCTTCAACGAAGTTTCTGCCATCCTTGCCTCAGCGAGTTTCTTGAATTGGGGATGGTTTTCCTTGATGAATCGTGCCACATACGAAACATTGTCATATTCCTCGAATTTCCGCTTGCTTAATGCCAAATGGGAAAGGCTGCCATCTCTTGTCTCACGATGGTAATAACAATGGGGAGTGTAAAAGACAATGCCGTCCTTGGACAACAATTCGGCCATGAATACGTAATCCTCGGATATCGTTGCTTTCGGAAAACGTAATTTGCCAATATGTTTTTTGAGGAAAAGTTTGCCTACAGGCCCCCACCAAGCACCTTGCAACAAAAGTCCCAATGCTTTGTAGCTTTCCATAGTTATGGTGTCTTCGTATGTCTTTTTATCTCCTGGGACATTTGAAATGACAAGACTTGCTTGGGATGATGTCATTTCTTGGATGAGTCGTTCCACCATTACATTCTCAATCCAGTCATCGCTATCGACAAACATCACAAATTCGCCTATGGTATGTTTCAAACCAAGGTTCCTGGCAGCAGACGCACCTCCGTTTTGTTGTGAGAATAGCCGTATGCGGTTGTCTCTGGATGCAAAGTCCTTGCAAATGCTGACGGAGTCATCGGTGGAGCCATCATCAACCAAGATGATGTCCAAATAGCTGTATGTCTGTTCCACAATGGATTTGAGACACTGGTTTAGATATGACCCGGTGTTGTAGATGGGAACGATGATGGAAACCAAAGGGGCAGTATGTAAAGGGGCGGCGCTTTCCAATTCTGAAAAAAGTTTATTGGAATAAACGGTCTGCTAGTTTGACGATGGTATTTGCAGAATAGTGTTCTTTGACCATTAGGTATGCCTTGTCAACCATGCCATGGACTTTATCTTGGTTGTTCAACATTTTTTCAATACATGCTGCTTGGCTGTTGATGTCTTGCTCTGCGATGTAACAGTTCTCTCCTTCAATGGTGAAATCTTGGGGAATTACTGTCTTGGTCACCACGCAGGGTGTTTTCAGGGCCATCGCTTCCAGCATGGTCAGGCAATGGGCTTCCACATAAGAGGTATGCACCATCATGTCGGCATGTTTCAGGTAGGGATAGGGATTGGACTGATGCCCATGCATGATGACGTGTCGCTCCATATGGTTCTCTTTGATGCGTTTGGCAATCTCCTCTCGCTTGGCTCCGTCGCCTATGATATGCCATCTGAAATGAATGATGCCCTTGTCAAGTAGCTTCCGTGCAATGACAGGGATGTCCTCCATGTGCTTCTCCCAGCACAACCTTCCCAAGGTGACGATGTGGATGATTCCTTCTTCTTTGGGATAGGGAGATTCGGAGCCTGCCATAACCTCCATTTTTTCGATGTCGATGATGTTGGGAATGACCTTCACCTTGGACTCTTCAAGATGAACCTTTTCCATTAGCATCTGTTTGCATCCTTCAGACACTGAAACGATATGGTTCATTTTTTTCCATGATTCGGCAAGGGCTTTGGTTTGTGATACCGAATAACGATAGTCGCCGTTGTGCCACCAACAGGCTTTTTGTTTGCTTTTGACAGTCCAAGCCACAATCTCGCTCGGAAAGCCTACGCGATAGGCGATGGCCATGTCGTAAGACTTGGTAATGCCTAATGAATGGCGTAACAACCGATAGCTCCTCTTCCCGAGGATGGGTGATAAGAGAAAAACAAGCCGGAATAAGAGGGTGCCGAAATCTCTTTCTTTCAGACTTTTGGTCAGGATGTGAAGAAACGGGCCAAATGCCTTGCGTGTGTCATGGTGAATCAAATGTACTTCAGATGGCAATTCTTTAGTATAGGTGCCTTTGTCTTCCAGCAAGAGCAAGTCCACTTCGTATCGGCTGTAGTCGAGATGACTCAACAAGTCGGAAAGGGATTTCTCTATCCCTCCCACATTGAGGTGCCCATTGACAAAAAGCAGCTTTCTTTTCATTAGGGAAGATTACATCTTGGCAAATTGCAGTTTGCGTCGAATACCCCAGACTATTCCGAGGGGTAACGTCAGGGCTGTGACAAAGAGGGCGTTGGATTTCAACAAATATCCCCAGTGCCCGGCAGCAATACATAGCGCTGTCATTTGGATGGCGTTGTAGCAGCGTGATTTGAAATTGGGAAAGCGGAGAAGGTCTTGGTTGTACATCATGGCATATCCCATCGGATTTTTCTTCACTTTGATGTTGCTCTTGGTGAGACCATCGGTCAGGTATTCACATATGTAGAAATGGCCTGTTCTCCATCTGATTTTCCAACCGTCCAGTGCCATGGCGTTATAGTTGAGAGCGGGTGGGGCATACTCTTCCGTTGGCCAGTATTGGAAGGGATATTCCTTAAGCAAGGAGGTGCGGATGACCTCGAAACAATCCATATCCAGATGATAAAGGGCACGGTCGGAGTTGGTGGCATCCACATAACCAAGTTCGGGATTGATCAAGGGGGCCTGTTTCTTCATGAAACTTCCGTCAGGATGGGTTCGGGTAACCCCGATGCCTGCCATCTTTTCCATTCCCACAATTTCATCTAGCCAAGGTAAAAGCGTTTTTATCGTCTGGGGCAACAGGTAATCATCGGAGTCGAGCATCATGATCCATCGGGTGTTTGAATGATTGACTCCATTGTTCAAGGCCCTTGGAAAGCCCACGTGGGGAAGTTTGCTGTAGATGATATCAAAACCATTGTCGAGTTTCTGCCAACTTTTCACGAGTTCTTCTGTATTGTCTGTCGAACCGTCGTCAGAGATAATCCATTCGAAATCTTTGCAGGTTTGTGCGAGTAGCGATTCGAAAACCTTGCCAAGGGTGTGATGTCGATTGTATGTCGCTGTAAGGATGGAGATTCTGCTCATTTCAATGAAGAAAAGTTCTTTTAATCCATATATATGGACGTCTGAGCACTGCCCATAGCTTGGTTTGATAAAAACCTGTATAGCCTATTCTGTCAATGAAGTCTTTCCAGTAAAGGTATATCTTGCTTTTGCTTCTCACTTTCGCACCTGTGCAAGCCTTGATATGTTCGTTGGCTTTCATTGCTATTTCATAGTACACACGGCGGTGAAAATGATTGATGTTGTTGGTGAAGTCTTCTTGACCCTTTATGATTTCGTTCAGGTCTATCAGTAATACACGGTCGTTATTCCGTGAGAATTCCCTGAATAATTGGTTGATTTTCCTATAGACCAAATGCCTTCCTTCATAGTTGGGTTGGGTGTTCTTTTCAAAGGGAGTTTCGCTCCCAAGGATATAGCATAATTTGGTGTTCGGGGAGACCTTTTTCAGCAAAATCTTTGCATTTTCTAAGATTTGTTCAGGTGAAAGAGAGCCTGCATACTCATATTGGGAGCTGAATTGTTCCAACCATTCTTTCGTGAAGTGGTTGTTTGCTATGAAGATGGTGCCATCTATGTATAGGTCCCAATTCTTCGGGTCGGTGAGAGGGTAAAGTCTCTCACCAAAGGCAATGCGAAATCCATCACTTTTTCGTCTGTATATTCCTAAATTGGGTTCAATCATGGTACTTAGGAATGCAATGGAAATGTCTTTATCGTATAATGACGTGTCAAACATGGCTTCGTCATTGAAAATACATTCTTCAAGTAATTGGTGCCGAGCCTCTGATGAAAGAAATGACCATTGGAGGTAATTTATGGAATGATTGTGATGCTCAATGTAATTGCCTCTGTTTATACTGTTATAAGTGTATTCTTCAATGATTTTGTCTGTTTGAAGATATTCAGACATGACTTTCAAATCACATGCACCTTTGAACAGAACTTTGGTATGCAGTATTTCTGTATCTTTTATGGAATCTTCCTCTTTTTCCTGATTAATCCATCCGGGTGCCGGGTCGGTAGTGAGATTTTGAACAACATCGCCTTCAACTGTTAGCCGAGGGTAATCAAGAAATGCATATACATATTGCTCTACCCCTTGACCTATGGTGCGACAAGAGAAGAGAAAATGGATGCAAATGCCTTCTTTTATGGCATAGAAGCCTACTATGCCATAATCGCCGTATTTGTCTTGTACCGTTACATAGCCCGTGTCTGTGGAAGAATCTTTGCAAAGAAGTTCAAGTTCTTCTTTGGTGCTACGAAGTTTGGTATAGTTCAACTGGTTGGTGCGGTTCACCAACTCGAAGATACGTTCGAGGTGGTTCAGACAGTCGTTGTGGATGAATACCCGGGTGTTGGAATTGTAAAGAAATGCCTTGTTATCGGATGCCAATGCCTTGGCGTGTTGCTTTTCTTCTAAGATTTTGTAATCCTTTAGCCTCTTGCCTTCCTTGTCGCTAACAGGAATGGTCTTGAGGTACTTGGAGATTGCGATTAGGATGTCGGGTGTGGAAACCATAAGGTCTTTTTCATAATACTTGGCTTCGTTGAGATTGACCACATTGTCATCCACGAACAGACAATTGGTTGGTCGCAGTCCCATATCTTTTATTTGTTGACTGATGCGCTGCCCTTTTGGCGACCAGTTGATGGAGGAGAATACGAAAAAAAACTCCACATTCATGGCTTTCAATCTGGATATGGCAGTCTCTTTATCGTTTTTGGAACATATGGTGTTGACTATCCCATGCTCTGTCAATTCTTTCAACAGTGAAATGTTCTCAGGAATTGCCTCGACAGGTCCTTCGCTTAACGTTCCTTTCCAAAAGGTGTCGTCGAGATCCCAAATGATAAGTTTTATTGCTTCAAAATTGAACATAGAACAAACTTAGATATGTTGTAAAAAACGGTAAACAGAAGATTTTACAAGATAGTTGATTGCTCTTGGTTTGTCATGGGTTGTCAAGTGTGATGGGAAAAAGGAAGATGGAAATACATCTTGAACGCAAATGATTGCCTATGCAAAATCATACATTTGATCCATGAGGAACAATGAAAACAATGTTGATATGCCTTGAGATTGTCTATCTCTGGAATACTTAATATAGACTTGATATAGGATGTTTTTTTGTCTCTTAATTTCGGATATAGAAAAATACCATCATAAATGATTCCCCATAATTGGGTGAAAAAATGCTTTTGGGCATGTTTATCCCACATGTCTCGTCTCTCCAAAAAAGATTTTTGGGCTCTCCATTGAAACAATTTGATGTCGAACAGATTCTCACGAAATTGACAGGTAAGGGTGTCCCTTTGATGACGCCTGTAGTGGTAACCTATGTTCGGAATACCTATGGCGTAGTCGATGTGGTCAAGGTATTTGAAGTTGAATAATAAATCCTCTCCAAGCGAGTAATCGACGGGAAATATGATGTTATACTCGTGTATGATTGATTGCTTGAATAATTTGGCACAAGGACCATAAAAAAGGCCTATGTGATCAATGAAGTTTTGGGTGTGAAATTTGTCCATTCCGATTTCTTGGTGACTGGAAAAACCATAAGAATAACTTTTCCCGTCAGGATAATCATGTGATGAGCCAGAAACCACCAAATCGTATTTTTTGTTTTTGCTTTCGTCTATCATTTGTGAAAGGTAAGTTTCTTCCACCCAGTCATCTGCATCAATAAAATTAATCCACTCGCCTTGGGCATGTTCAAGCCCCTCGTTCCTTGCGGCAGACACTCCTTGGTTCTCCTTGTGAATCACGGATATGCGATGGTCTTGTTTTGAGAATTGGTCGCAAATCTTTCCACTACCATCAGTAGAGCCGTCATCAACAAGAATGCATTCCCAATCAGTAAAGGTCTGGTTTACTATGGATTGAATACATTCATGAAGATATCTTTCCACATTGTAAACAGGAATTATTATTGATACTAACATGCTGTTAACAATTATTGGCTCAACCATCGCAAGTAAGGATGGATTAGGAGTGAAGACGGTTTTGAATAAGTTTGTAGTACATCATTGTCTCCCCAAATGGCACCACGTAATCATATGTCTCTTTTTTCTCCTCTTTACCCCCAACACTGTCAGTGAAGGTATTTCAACAATTTATATCTGGTCTCATACCTGATAATCAATATGGCCACCCCTAAGGCTGTAAGAAGAACGATGATGAATCTTACAATACTGAATTGGAATATTTGGAGCAAATATGAACTTTTGTGTAAAAAAGCATGGCATGCTCCATTGTAAAGCCTTATCAATATGAATTGAACCATATAAAGTATGATGCTCATGTCACGCATCGTTCTATACTTCGGGTTTGGAGTGAGGTTGAGATGAAGAAATATGGGAAACAATAAAGGAAAAGAAAGAAGTCTCAAAATGGGGCCTGTCTTATAGGAAAATGTCATGATAAACAATGTTGACCATATGACAATCAATAATGTTTTGTGCCTTTTTGAAAAGTTGAATGCATTTTGATATTTGGCGAACAATGCTCCTAAACAAAAATAGGCCATATGATAGTAAAAACTGTAATAAGGGTGAAAGTCAAATAACTTGATGTTGAAATGATATATATAATTGTATGAACAATAAAGATTGATGATTAAAGCCACAAAAGAAAACATTAAGAGTGCTTTCGACTTTCTAAACAAGTATATCAACAATGTGTTGATAAGTAATGCCTTGATAAACCAATACCCGGTAAAGCAGCAAGAAAAAAGCAGTGCGAAAACTACCTCTTTCCAAGTGGCAATGGAAAAAAAGCAGATATAAGTCATTGGGAGCATCATCATATACCATGAACCAAAAAGGATGGTCAGTCGGACTACACTTTTTTTCAATATGGGTAGGGGCGATTCACCTTTGGATGTGGATTCTATCTTTCTATAGAAAAAGAAACTACTGATGGCGAAGAACATTGGCACGGCAATGGATGTCAATATTTCCCTGAACTTTGCAAGTGTACCATACTCTCCCAACAAGTTGGTATGGGCTGCAATGATCATTATTGATAAGATGAACTTGAGCAAGTCCACTCCTTGGATGGTTTTTGATGGCATCTTTGACATCTTTTGCTTAGCGTTAGAAGCTATTGCTTTTTCTTTTTAATAAAGATGGCTGGTTTGGATAACATCCTTGCAACTGACGCTGCTATCTTGAATATCTTGGGTGCATTGAAAAAGGTGTAAAGCATGTCGGAGTAGAAATATTCAAAAGCCATGTCTGAATTGATGGTCAACGCTGTTGTTAATACGGTTTTGGTATGGTTGACGAGATGTGCCACTAAAGAGTCAATACCTCCTTTTTCCTTGATATGTTTGAATATGCTGTCTTGGGCTATTGAACGTTTGCCGCCCCCATTGTTGGAATAATAATGGAGGATGATAGCGTCATCCAATAATCGATAACCTGCTCGGAATTTGAATTGGCAATTCCATATGCCAGGTAATTCATAAATGGGAGTTCCTACATTTACGTTGGCTTGACATAAAGCAGGCTGGTCAAAAGAAACACCATTGCGATTGGATATTTGCCACTGCTTATTCCATTCCTCATATAAACGATGGGCGACGGGAGTGTCTTTGGCATAGATCACACCACTGTTGAAATATGGTTTCCCTTCCAAATCATTAAAACCTGCTGCATGACAGCGGTCAATGACTCCCTCGTCATCAAGCAATAGCTTGCCGTTCATATCTGCAACCATGGCAATGTTGGATTCTATTTTGTCTATTTCATCCAATTTCCCGCAAATGATGGTGTCGCAGTCGATGAACAAATAATCTCCTGTAACCAATTTCCTGAGGTTGGTCTTTAAAAAACGTGAGCGTTGCACCTTGTCATATCCCTCGGGTATGGTCACGCTGATGATGGATGATACGTATTTCTTGATTTCTGCACGGGTGTCTTTAATGGTCGGGTTTGTTGCAGAATCTACCACCAACTCTATGGTCGCTTCTGGATGATATAAACGAACGGTATGCAAAGAAAGCAACACCTGTTCTAAATAGGAATCATGCTCGTCACTTACTAATGTGTATACTATTTTTGCTTTCATTTCTGATATGCAATTCTATTTCTTAATCTTTTGGAAACTCCATACAAAAGGTCGCAAAAAAAGAAATAATGCCAAAATCTCTTGTAGTACTTGACGTATTGGTATGCTGATAACAATAATATGATTTTCCCCTTGCCACTTTTGTAATAATGAACTCTTTTTCTGAAAAAATCAATCCTGTCGCGAATCTTGTCTGCTTTGTTTGAAAGAAAAAATGGATTGATTGGACGGGGCTCCAAAAGGGATGCAAATTCATTTGGGCATATTCCTGTGGAAAACACCCAGTTGCGGCTTTTTCCCAATCCAACAACATTGTTCCCATGGATTCTATAATCTATCAAGCATTCATCTATCATCCCATTACAATGATTAACCACGGATTGCATGGCTATTTGACCATCATGATAATTGATAAACTCTTGATTGAAAGGAAGGCATTGCTGAAGGAATTCCTTCCGGATGCCAAAAGTTGCTCCTAACAAGCGCTGTATGACGTTTTCTATCTCAAATTGCAATCCTTGCTCCCATTGCTTCCGTAATTGATTGAGTCCACAGGCATCAAAAAGTGTCTTGTCTGATTTGGGGATTCCATTCTCGTCAATCAGTTTGGCATTGGAAAATACCAACTCGATTTCTGCATGGTTTTTGAAATAATCAATAATCTTCTTCGTCTTATCGGGTCTCCATATGTCATCTTGGTCAGATAAGAATATGAAGTCTCCTGAACATAGGGATAGAGCCTTCTCAAAATTCTTCGTCACTCCAAGTTGTTGGGAGTTTTTGATGACAATCCAATTGATATCAGGGTTCTTTAAGGTATAATCATTAATTATGGATAAGGTATGATCTGTACTGACATCGTCGCATATGATGATTTCATCAATTGGCATCTGTTGCTTGACAATGGAATTCAGTTGTTCTTCAATAAACGGTTCTCCGTTATAGGTGCATAAAGCAACAGACAGTTTGAGCTTCTTGGTAATTTCCTCTCCTTTCATTTGATTGCTTTCAGACGATGTATATGTATCAGAAATCTGAAAATTTGCCCGACGATGAACGCAAGGAAGTGGCGGCAGCGAAATGGTGACACTTTTTGATAAACATGGCTAAGTTTTTTGCTGTCACTGTATAGACCTTTATAATATGTGACAATCCGATTGTCTGAAAGTGTGACTTCAAGATGCCTGTTGCCTGACAAATGATGGGGCATCCATTTCACGCAATCAGAATTCCTCGTGTTCTTTCCCGTATGAAGATAAAAGGGGCATTCGACATTCAATTTCCAAAGCGCATAATTGAAAGATAATTGGTCTCGACGGGAATAATCATTGATGCACGACCACCAAAGATGTTCTAATCGAATGATTTCCGGATGGTTGTGAATGCGATAGATGACATTGCTTTCAAAAAGCCCATGATGTGGTGGGTATTTCTCATTATGCAACTTGTTCTCCCAATCCAAGATGGTTCTTTCAGAATCCAAATTTTTAAAAGTGACGGTGGCTGCCTCGTCGTAGATGCAATCACGTTCATGATGCCACATACTTGATATCATCACGTGGCTTTCATATAATTCAATGGCTCTTTGGTAAAATGCCATCGTCTGTATCTGGATGTTTGCATCCATCCAAATGGAGAATTCGTAATCTTTCACCAACAGTTCAGGATGGGTCTTATACCACCTTGCAATTCGTGTCTTGTCCGGATGGTGAAAATCTGCTCTCCTTATTTCCCATATTCCTACCTTGTCCTCTTGGATAGTGTCAGAATAGATGATGTAATCAAATTCTTCATGTATGACAAGGGGTTGGAGAATATGGTCGTATTCCCCAATGCAAGCGGAATATATGGCATATTTTTTCAAAGAATGAGACCTCCTTGATGATGATGTGTCAATCTATTTTGATGACGGCATCTCTGTAATTGGTGTTCCCCCAATGCTTTTGCCACAATACGATAGGTGCTCCCTTCCTGATGTGGGTGATTTCAAAAAATACCACATCATGGACGACGTCATAGTCGCGCAGCCCATATTCCAAATCTTTCAGCCCAATATTCAGCCCGATGGAATATTTACCCTTTGCAAGGTTGTGGTGTTTCAGGATGATGGTCACATTGAAAGAACTCTTGTTTTGGGGCACGTCGAATATCGGCGAGGCATATGTGCCAACCCTGTTGAGTTCACTGTTGTTGATCATCAAGCCGATTGTGAACTTTTTGACAACAGGAATGTTCACCTTCACCAAAGTCCTGACGACGAGGTCTTCCTCTGTGGCCATTTGCCTGTTGTCCTCGTTCTCAATGGCAACTTCCACAAATTCCAACTCTTTGCCTACATGTCCGTTTCTGTGGTCTTCCCTTACTTTCACTATTGGTGCGAAATCTTTGATGCTTTCTGAGAGATAGTTGGATACCACGTCTTCTATTTCTCCTTGGTATTTGATACATCCATTCTCCAGCAGCACACCTTTCCTGCATAATTTTCTGATGGAGGACATGTTGTGACTAACAAATAGCACCGTCCTTCCACCGCCTCGACTCACGTCCTGCATCTTCCCGATGGCTTTCTTCTGAAATTCCGCATCGCCGACAGCGAGCACTTCGTCGACCACGAGGATTTCTGGCTCCATGAAGGCTGCCACAGCGAAGCCAAGACGCACCGTCATACCGCTGGAGTAGCGTTTCACAGGGGTGTCGAGGTAACGTTCGACACCAGCGAAATCGACTATCTCTTCCAACTTGCGGGTGATTTCCTGGCGGGTCATGCCCATGATGCTGCCGTTCATGTAGATGTTCTCACGGCCGGTCATCTCTGGATGGAAGCCGGTGCCCACCTCGAGCAACGAACCGATGCGGCCGCGGGCACGGATGACGCCGGTGGTGGGGGAGGTGATGCTGGAGAGCAGTTTCAACAAGGTGGACTTCCCCGCGCCGTTGCGGCCGATAATGCCCACCACGTCGCCTTGTTCCACGTCGAAAGTGATGTCGCGCAACGCCCAAACATATTGTGAGTCGCCTTTCTTCGAGCGGTCGTTGGTCTCTCCAATTTTAAGGTATGGGTCTTCCTTGCCGCGTACCTTGGTGACCCACCAACGGTTCAGGTCATGAACAAGGGAGCCGGTGCCTACTTGCCCTAATCGGTAGAGTTTCCCCACATGGTCGAATTGTATGGCCAGATTACTCATTGTCCAAATCAATCTTGTTTTTATTCAGTATAATCAATTTTAGCTTCGCTGATTTTTGTCGCGACTCGACAGAGTTCAAGCAAGCTTGACTCTGCTCTCGCTGATCCAAAAATTCAATTCCCAATCTTCAATCTTCAATTTTCAATTTTCAATTTCCTTACACCGTGTCCATGAAGTTGCGCTCGGTGCGGTTGAAGATGATGACGGAGAGGAACAACATCACAAGCATGAATATGGTGCTGTAGAGCAAGCCACCCCAACTCAGAGTGCCACATCCCATGCAACTGTATTTGAAGGCTTCGAAGATGGGGGTGAGGGGATTCAACTCCAGAATGGCACGGATTTTTCCTTCTGTCGTGCTCATAGGGTAGATGACTGGTGTGGCATACATCAGTAGTTGCACGCCGAAGCTTACCAATTGCCTCAAATCCCTGTATTTCGTGGTGAGAGCGGAGATGACCAACCCCCATGACAAGGCATGGAAGGCGATGAGGAACACCAAGAACGGGAAGAGCAAAATGTATATGTTGACTTGCACAGGTGCACCCTTGATGGCGAAATAGGTGTAAATGGCGATGAAGAGCAGTAATTGGATGCCGAATTTCACCAAGTTTGACGTGATGGTGCTCAAGGGGACGACGAGTCGGGGGAAATAGACTTTGCCGAAGACCCCGGCGTTGGCAGCGAACACGTTGGAGCAGGCATTGAAGCAACTGCTGAAATAGGTCCAAAGCAAAATACCCGCCATATAGAACAACGGCTGGGGCATCCCGTCGGTGGAGATGCCGGCAAGGTTGCCGAAGACAAACATGAACATGATGGTGGTAAGCACGGGTTGGATGACGAACCATAAAGGGCCGAGCACCGTCTGTTTATAGACAGTGATGATGTCGCGCTTCACATACATGTAATAAAGGTCGCGATAGCGCCACAAACCCTTCAAGTCTATGTCCAGCAAGTGTTTCTGTGGCTTGATTTCTTTCGTCCAGTATTGATTGTCCATAATGAAGGTTGTCGTTATTGGGATGGATGCGGCGGTGATAAGCCTTGCGTTCTTAAAGTGCCACTTCTCCTACCTGCAACTTGTGGTCGCTCCAAGGGGTGTCGGCCAGTTGGTAGCTTAAAGGTTGTATGTCAGGGTCGCACATCATATAGTCGATTTTCACGCTGCCCATACCCTTGAACGTCCCGCATAGCGGCCAGCGACAGGAAAGGTCGATCAGCTTCAGACGCAAGCGGCGGGCGGGATAGCCACCGGGGATGTCGTTGAAATCACCGCACAACAGGACGGGATGGGGACTGTTGCCTACGTCGTCGTAAAGCAAATCGGCTTGACGATCGCGTTCCACGGTGTTGGTGAAGACTGTCGGCACGTCAGTCCATTTGATATTTGGGCTCAATCCCATGGTTTGCAGATGGACGTTGAACACACGCAAGGTGTCTTTGCCAACGTGAATGTCGGCCCACAGATATCGGTTGTATGTTCCTTCAAACTGTCGCTCGCCATGTCCGACGATGGGATGACTGCTGAGGATGGCAAGATTGAGCACTTCGTCTTCGTGGCTGTTGCGCACGGCATGCGGATGGCAGGGAAAAGCCTTGCGGATGTCGTCCCAAGGGACTTTCGACTCGTGTGGACGCTCCTGCAGGCAGATGATGTCGGGCGAGAGATGGTTGATATGTCGCGTGGCTTGGTGCATGGTGTCACAGCTGACCATGAAATTGCTCACGTTCCAGGACACGAGGCGCAGAGTGGTGGACGACGGGTCGGGCGTATGTGGAATGAGGGGTATATAGGACGGAAGAAGAGGCAGGCAAGCGGCAACTGCTATGCCGTGCGCCCAGCGCCAACGACCGTGTCTGACCATGGCGGCTACAGCATTGCACAGGATGACGGGGAATGTGGCGAACCCCAGCAACAGCATCAGACTACCAACCGACGATGGTAGGTAGGGCAGTGCAACGAGCAGGACGACGAGCACCAACAGCAACCATGACACAGCGTCCTTCATCTTTTCTTTATGTTGAAGACGACCACGAATCAGCCGAAGAATCCGAAACCATCTCTAAATTTTCTGACGACCACGAATCAACTGAAGAACCCGAAACCATCTCTAAATTTTCTGACGACCACGAATCAACCGAAGAACCCGAAATCATTTGATTTCTTTTATATGTAGAAAACTTTTCGTCTATTTAGGTTATTTCGTGTTCGTCCATCTTTTCGTGGTCATAAGACTTTTCTTTCTCTTTCCAATGTGCCTTTATGTCCGAAATTGAGAAGCCATCCCACTTTGTAATGAGTAGCTTTCAAATAGTTGAAGATTTGTGCTCGGTTTATATCGTCTAATTCCGATACTGCTTTCAGTTCTACGATAATATTGTCGTAGCAGACAAAATCGGGACGGAACTTAATATCCATAAGTTCGCCATCGTAATACAAATCGATTTCTTTCTCACGCTCATACGGGATGCCTCTCTTCAGAAACTCTTTCTCCAATGCCTCTTGATATACCGCCTCTACAAATCCAGGACCCAACACATAATAGACTTGCATTGCCGCACCGATTATTTCATAACTTTCTTCTTTAAAATAGATTTCCATTTGAAGTGATTGTTATTGGGGCATATTAGAAAAACACCCTATTTCACGATGTCCTTTTCGTTTATTTCGGTTGTTTCGTGTTCATCCCGCCCTTTGTGTTGTTTATTTCGTCTATTTCGGTTAATTCGTGTTCGTTTCCCCTCGTTCGTGGTCACAGGTCCTCGTTGTTTGCAAACAGCTCTTCGAGGGCGTCCAACTGCTTGCGTGTGAGTTTCAGGTCCCAGAGGAAGTCCTCGAAGCGTTTGAGGTGGTGGAGGTCGGTGCCCACGTTATCGTAAAGCCCTTCCTCCAGCAACTCCATCGCAACCTGCTGAGGTCGAATTCCGTAATAGCCGCTGAGTGACAGTAGGTTGAGTTGGAACTCATAGCCATGGCCTTTCAGGTTGTGGTAGTCTGACTCCGACATATACATATAACGCTCCGGGTGGGCGATGAGCGGCTTCAGTTCCTTGTGCCACACGCTCAAGAGCAAGTCGTAGAGGTCGTTCGGACCGCTTATGTAGGAGGTCTCCACCAGCAGGTGATGCTTCCCCAAAGGCAGGGCGTCGGTAGAGAGTCGCTCACTGAACCCTTCGTCGAGCATGTACTCTGAAGAGAGATGCAGCTGCATGCCACCCTCATAGTGGTTGACGAGGGTTTCGTAAGGTTCGCGCAGACGGACGGCGGAGTTGCCGTTGCCTTCCATCACGTGGGGGGTGAGCCAGGCGGCGACAAACCCCAGGTCTTGCTCCATGTAGTCGAGTAGGTCGAGACTGTGGGGTAGGTCGGGCGAACCGTCGTCGACACCGGGAAGCACATGACAGTGAATGTCGGTCTTTCCGTGAAGTATGCCTGACTTCTGTAGGCGATGCTTGAATTTGAACACGTTCCTATGGGGTTATGAGTTCTCTTTCCTCTCCTTTTTCTTTGCTGCTTCTTCGTGCTTGCGGTGATGACGCTTTTTCTTCTTTCCGAAGGTGAAGAGGCGTTGCCACCAACGCTTGTTGCTGGTGTATCCGTATCCATATCCATATCCATACCCATACCCATACCCGTAACCATACCCATATCCGTATCCATAGCCGCTGTGAAGCGATGTGCCATTGAGAATCAAAGACATGTTTTTCAGCTTGCCGCTGTTGTATATTTTCTCCACCTCGGGCATCATGCGGCGGTCCACACGACCCACGCGGATGACGAAGATGGTGAGGTCGGCGATGCGGTTGGTGATGACGGCGTCGGCCACCACACCGTAGGGCACGTTGTCGATGAAGATGTAGTCATAGCGTGTGCGCAACTCCTCGATGAGTTGGTCCAGACGTTCGCTCAACAGTAGTTCGGCAGGGTTGGGTGCGATGCCTCCGGCGGGAATCACGTCGAGTCCCTCGCAGATGTCGTCATGTTGGATGATTTCGTCAAGAGTGGCCTGACCGGAAAGGTAGTTGGTCATGCCTTTTGACTGGTGGTGCTTGGTGTGGATGGTGAGCGTTCCCTTGCGGATGTCGAGGTCGACAATCAGCACATGCTTGCCGGTTTGTGCAAAGCTTGCAGCGAGGTTGCTCGACACGAAGGTCTTGCCGGCGGCGGAGCCGAAGCTGCTGAAGGTGATGACTTGAAGCTTGTCGGTTTTCACACGCATGAAGTCCATGTTGGTACGAACGATGCGGAAGGCCTCGCTCGTCAGGTCGCGGCTGTCGTTGAGCACTACGATGCGTTGGTTCTTCTTGTCCGACTTGCCCATGACGCCCTTGGAGAAATTATGTTTGGGAATCTCGCCGATGAACGGCACGGAGGTCATGTCCTCGATGTCCTTGCGGCTCTTCACGCGGGTGTCGAAGAAGAATAGGCCCATCAGGGCGATGAGGGGGATGCCGATGGCCACCGCCATGTTCTTGGTCATCATCAGCTTGAGGATGGGCGATACAGGGGTCTTGTTGCCGTAGGCCGGCTGCAGCACACGGGCGTTCGACTCCGTGGTGGCGAGACTCAGCGCATTCTCCTCACGTTTGTTGAGCAGGTAGAGGTAAAGTTCCTCCTTGATGTGTTGTTGGCGTTCGATGGAGAGCATCTGGCGCTGTTGGCGGGGGATTTGGGAGATGCGGGCTGCAGCCTGGCTGGCGCGGTTGGCCATGTCCTCGATTTTAGCGTTGATGTTGGCGTTGTGATTGTCCACCGAACGGAGGATGTTCTGACGCATGGAGTTCAGCGTGCTGTTCAGGTCTTCGATGACGGGGTTGTTCTCACCGCCGCCGCCCTCCAGCAACTTGTCACGACGGAGCTTCGATTTGTTGTAGAGGTTGATTTGCTCCTCTATGGCACCGTTGTTGATGCCCGTGTTGGTGGGTATGAGGTCTGTGGCCTTGGAGGGGTCGCGGAGATAGTCGCGCAGGTAATTGCCTGTTTGCTGTTGAAGCATCAAGTCTTTCACCTCGGTGCTGTAGCGCTCGCGGTTGTTCTGTGCAGTAGAGGTCACGCTGCCAAGGTCGGTCATGTTGTTCTGTTCCTTGTAGCTTTGGATTTGGGCCTCCACGCCGCCAAGCTCCTTTTCGATGATGGCCAGGCGCTCGTCGATGAAGTTCGACGTGTTGATGGCAATCTGGTTCTTGTCGGTGATGGTCTCCTCGTTGTAGATGGCTATCAGTGTGTTGAGGATGTCTTCGGCGCGGATGGGAGAGACGTCCTCAAGGTTCATGTACAGGATGGAGGAGTTGAAGTTGCCATAATTGCCATTGTCCGAAGAGCCTTGGCTGATTTTGAGATTGGGACACATCGTGCCCACCGTCTTGTTGATGTCGTTCTTTTTTACGGAGATGGTGTGCCCGAGCCATTCGGTGCCGTAGTATAGGGTCTTCGTCACACTAATGCGGCCCAAGGGGGTGCGGACCGTCTTGCCCAACCGGGCGTCCAACACCTTGTCGTCGGTAAAACCGGAAAGGCGAACTTTCGTGTCGTCGAGGGGCTTGACTTCCAAGAATGCTTCGCGGTCATCCTCCACATCATAAAAAGTCACCTTGATGGGCGATTTGCTGTACAGCTCTTCCTTGCGTAAGTAGTCCATCACCGTATAATCCACCTCGGCGTGAAGGCGGAGAACCGCCTTTCGCATCAATTCCGGCGACTGAAACTGCAGAATCTCGTTGGAAATGTTCACCTGAGGGGTGGCATTGGCGAGGCGGTCGAGACCGGCTTGTCGGGCGGAGGTGTGTGCATCCTTGAACATCACAGTGGCGTTGGTGGTGTAGCGGAATTGCGTGGTGCTGTATTTGTACCATGCCCAGCCGCCGAACAGGACGGCGGAAAGGGCGAACCAATACCAATTACCTAACAAGTAGCGGAGAATGTCAAGGGGGTTGATGTTAAAGCCTTTCGATGCCAGCGAGGTATCGGGGGCCATGTTTTTTTGTTCAGTCATTTTTACCATATTGCAGGCGCTTTGGGTGTGTGATGTTGTGTGATTCCAAGGACCTTGAGGGCTTTTGCTGATGTCTATTTTGTCACCAGTGTGATGATGGAGACGATGGTTGTGATCAGGGAGGCGCCGGTGAAAATCCACTGCATGTCGCGACGTTGCTCCTCACGAGCTTTATGCTCATTGGGTTCTATGTAGATGATGTCGTTCTGTTTCAGGTAAAAGACGGGGGATTCAAAGATGTCTTTGGAGCGGATGTTGCAGTGGTATATCTGGCGTTTGCCGTTTTCTTCTCTTATGACGGCAATATTCTCGAGTTTGGAACTCTCTTTGAGGTCGCCGGCTTGGGCGATGGCATCGAGGATGGTGATGCGTTCCTTGCCCTTCACTTCCATAGTGCCAACCTTTCCCGACTCTCCTAATACGGAGTAGGTGAAATTGAGAATCTCAGAGGTGACGAAGGGGTCGGTGATCAAGTTACGGGTCTGGAGTTCTTTCTTGATGCTCTCGCTCAGTTCACGACATGTGAGGCCGCGGGCTTGCAACTTGCCCAGGACGGGAAATTCGATGGTGCCGTCGTTGCTCACAGTGTAATGGGCGGTGGCATTGGGACCACTGCTGCTGCTGATGTTGCCCTCTTCGCTCACACTGTAGTTGCCAGGGGTGGGCATGTTGAAAGCCAAAGCCAGTTCTGGGTTCTTGCAACTCACCTTGATGGTGAGTTTGTCATCGCTTTGAATCACCAGGTCTTTAGCGGGGGTGGTGGGGTATTGCACACCTTCCTGCATGTCTTCCAAATAAATCATTTGGGTGCGTGTCCTGCACGATACGGTTGACAGTACTGCCAATAGAATTGCAAATAGTTGGATGTTCTTTTTCATATCTCGTTTTTTTGTACTTCCTTTTGGTTCCTATTCCTCCAATCACTCCGATTATTCCAGTTTCTCCCCCAAACTTATCCCTATCTTCTCTCCTGCACGGACGGCGACAAGTTCCAACGACCAGCAAAGTGCCTCTTGAGGGGAGAGTCGCATGTATCGCCATACGTTGCGTATGATGCGCCGTGCCGTAGCACTTTGACGCGGCGTTTCTCCTTGGGCGTGGTATCGCTCGTCGAGGAAACCGAAGTTGCCGCTTTGTAGCACCTCGTCGTGCATGGAGGCTACCAACTCTTGGCGAACATGCACAGGGAAGGGCAGTTGCCCTTGGCTGACACCAAGGTGTGCGACGCAATAGCTCAGGCAGAGGTCGGTCCAACGGAGGAGTCCGAAACGTTTGAGTAGTGGTCGGACGATGTCGGGGGGCAGTTGCTCACGGTGACGGGTGACGAAAAGTGCGATGTCACACAACTGTCGGAGGCCGATGCCCTCGTTCAGGGCGTGTTTCAATGCGTGGCTGCTCAACTGAAGCAAGTCAAGTTCGGGCGACAACACCCTGACGACGTTGTTTTCCACGCTACACTCCGTTGTGGCGTCTGCCTCACATAGGCGGTGCTCAATCCAGGCACGGAGTCGTTTTTTTCTCCATGGCACATGGGAATGGACGAGGTGGCCGTGGTGCTCGATGGGGACATCGTTGACAAGATAACTGCTTTCGTCGTTGAGCCCACGGGTGACGGGGATGCCCCAGGATTCCACTTGGCGATCGGCTTCATGTATGGTGGCAAGGCTGCCAAAATAAAGGTCGATGTCGCCACTCACACGGTGATGTGGAGTGGGGTAAAGGCTCGCCATAGGCAAGCCCTTGAGGACGATGGGGCGAAGGGTGGTCTCTGCTTCCATCCGGCTGGCCACCCATGCGAGTGTCTTCAGATGGCGGTGATGGGTCGCCTCGATGTAGAGCACCTCTTCCATCCATGTGCCCAACAGGTCGTCGGGAGGCAGTTGGGCCTCGGGGAGGCGGCAGGCGGCATCATAGACAATGCCTTGGATGGTCTGCTTGCGTGCCTGATGGTAAAGTTCTTTCCATTGGTCAGGGGTGAGGGGGGCGTCCAAATGTGGCTCCGTGTCCCATAGGGCGGCACGGGTGAGTGACAGGAGGATGTCGTTGACGGAGGCCATTTGAGAGTGGGGGTGAGGTTCACCAGTCTTTCCCGGTCGGACGGATCATTCCGGCACGGAGCAGTTGCATGATGAAGAACAGGGCATCACCACCTGCGGTCTTGCGGTCCACGTCATACTCCGCAGTGACCATGTCGATGAGGTGTTCCAGGCTTTCGGCTTCTTCAATGTGTTCCCATATGAAGCCGCCGATGCCTTGGAGGGTGATCATCCCGTTGAAGTTGCGAGCGGTCTCACCGATGGGTATCAGCATGGTCTCGCCAGAGATGTCGCGTTGGATGAACGTCTGAGTCTTATGCATGGGTGGATAGGATATTGATTTCTTCTTGGGCCATGTCGCAGAGGTAGCGGATGGTGCCACACTGGCGCTTCTCATGGAGGGCGGCGGCGTAACACACTTGGCAGATGTGCTTCAGGTGACAGCCGGAGCAGTCGTCGAAGGGGGGAAGGTGCTGGCAAGTTGCAGTGAGCCACTTCCATGCTGCGGAAAGGTCACCGGCGGTCAGTGAAGGGGTGGTGCCCTTTGGTTTGACTTCTTCGGCAAACGGCGTCGAGGGGTCGAAGGCGAAGGGGTGAGTGGTGCCTGTGGGGAGGTCCACGCATGGGGTCTCCATCATCACACACGGGCTGACATGGTGGTGCCAGCTCACCCACATTGAACTCCTTGCCGCACGGCAGTTCAACATCGTGCCCTCCAGCGTTGGGGCCGATGTCTTATGTGCCTGAAAGACGGCTTGGCGGGCGAAGTTTTCATATTCATCGCCTTTCTTGTAACGGAGGTGAAGAGTTTCGAAGCGGGCTGCTTCCTCTGGTGTCAGGCGTGACTCAAGGCAGCCGGTGGCTTTGAAGCACTCTTGGCCGCGGGAGATGGGAAACATGTAACTGTTGGAGACCACGGGGATGCCCAATGTATCGGCTATCGACATCAACTCTTCGTATTCCTCGGAGTTGGCTTTCACCATGCTCAAGTTGAGCTTCGTGTCGATATCGTACTCGCGCAGGAGGCGGAGCCCACGCATTGTCTGCTCGAAACCGTCGCGGTGGTGGCAGAGTCGCTCGTAGGTGTCGGCGTTGCTGCCGTAGAGGGTCACGTTTACACGGCGTGGCTTGGCACGGAATGTCTCGCGGCACATCTCTTCAGTGATCAGCGTGCCGTTGGTGTTCAACGTGAGAATGAACCCCATGTCGCGGAGCGACGTGTATATGGTGGGGAATTCCGGATGGAGCATTGGTTCGCCACCGGTGAGCAGAATAAACAGGGTGCCCATCTGCTGCAACTGTTTTCCCAACTCCAACCAGGCGATGGCGGGACGCAAACCGCCATGTGACTCTACTTCTTTGCGAGTGCTACGGATGAAACACATCTCGCAGCGTTGGTTGCAAAGCGGTGTCAACTCGAAGTTGGCGGTCAAGGGCTGAAATGCTTCATTGGCACGCGCCACCAGATGTTTCTCCAAGTCTAACGCCATTTTGGGAGTTATGGAGTTTTCAATCAGTCCAGGAGTTTACCTTTGCATCTCATCCCTTCCAATTGTCGTTTTTGTCTACGGAGTATAGGAGTAAAGGAGTTGACTCCGTAGACAATTATCTATGGAGTAGTGGAATCTTTTTGCTCTAAAAATACCTCCATGGACTCCTATTCTTCCTCAGGGAAGAGGGCTTTTTTCAGGTTGAAGGGGGCGTCGGGAGCCATGTTGCAGCCATACACCTTGACGGGCACGTTGCTGAGCAGCGTCATTATCCATTCCACGGCGGCTGACGTGGCTGCCTTGTTCCAATGGTTGACGGTCAGTTGGGAATAGAGGCGGGTGAACAGGTGGGTGGCAGGTTCCTGTATCAATTGATTGTCGGGCATCTGTTCGATGAACACGATGGCGCGGAGTGGATAGCGCTCCGCGTGACAGATGCCGCTGCTACCGCAGACGGGCCATCCTGATACATAATACTTGCCGTCGGCATCTCGGTTGATGAGGCCGCGGTCGCCATTCACCACGTGGGTGTCAGGCACAAATTGCTCCCACAACTTGCCGTGGGTGGACTTGCCTGTACCGCTGGGGCCGCTTAGCAAGACAGCTTCCCCGCAATGGCTCAGATAGGCACAATGTAAGATGTAGTTGCCTAAGGGAGCCAGGTGACGCTCCAAAGCCAGTGTGGAGATGAGAACCGAATCGTAGCGGAGATTGGACTGCATGGAGGAGAGAAACCAGATGTTGGCATGGCGGTCGCCGGTTTCTTCATAGACGGCATAAGTATCTTTTAATCCTGATACCGATAGCAGACGGTGTTCCAACGAGTCGTTGCGCCACACGATGATGTTGCGACGGTCGAAAACGTGCTCCCAGGATTCGTCTTTGGGGACGGGGGGCAACTGGTCCACCATGTGGAACGTGAACGTGAACGTGGGGGAGGGGTGGCTCCCTTCTGTGGCGAACAGCCGGGTGTTTGATGGAAGGAGGTCGGAGGTGATGCCTTCCAACACGAAATGATGATTGTTGAATGATAGTGTTAATGACATATGCTGGTGAGGTATATGGAGTAAGACAGATTGTTGGTAAACCTGCCGGTTGCATCTCTTCCCTTCAATCCTTGGCACGATTGGACTCTGAGGGAATGACGAACGTCTTTGCTGGTGGCTTGGTGCTCGCAAAAAGGCATATCTTATCCTTTCCTCCCCGCTTGAATAAAAAACAAGGAAGAAGACCGAGCCATATCCCGTCAAAGTCCTTTTCGCTCGCCGCGTTAAGGCCTGTCAAGGCCTGCAGAGAATCGATGCGGACATTTTGACTGCAAAGTTAATGCTTTTTTCGCCTTTTTAAAAATAAGGTGGGGCGTTTTTTTGTTTTGACGGCCTTTTGTTGAAGCACAAAAAAACGACTTGAAAAATCTCAAAGAACCATTTTAAAAGTTGGAACTCCTTTTTATAGAGAAGAACAGCATGATGAGCGAATGGTTTTTTTGTTGCTTTTTTTGTAATTCTTCTCTGCTGCTCAAGCGGTTATTATATTCAAAGGATTTATGACTATTATCAAAAGAAATGGCTCCATTAGCTTTTGGCCAAAACTTCTCTTGATATTACGACATCACGTAAAACCATGCCTAAAAAACGGTATTAGCCTATCGAAATATGATTCGAAGAAGATTTATGGGTTTGCAATGTCGATGTCAGGAAAAATTATGTTGAGGCTGGTTGGACTGGGAGGGCTCTTCATCAAGGAGTCCGAAATCCCATGTTAGAATGTTTGGGCAATTTCCACTATCACCTTCGCTCAAAAACTGAATTAATGGCGGGTCATCATCCTTCTGATATAAAAAGAGTAGATGTTTTATGATGCGTTTGTAACACCACCAAAATTACCTGGGCCAGTATATTACTCTTTTTCATCAGATTAAGCGCTTTTTGGATGGTTGCAAATGATATAAAGAAATAAGTGAACTGAATTTAACTCTTAACTTGCATTGGGGTTTGACTGCAATTGCCATTCCATCTCTCTCACATGCAAATGATATTCTCCATCATAAGTCTAGGCATATCCTATTTGATAAATGCCATCTTTGTTATAGAGAGTCACACTTGTTTTGCAAAGTTTCATTTTTTTTGTCTTTTGAATGCAATCCTCCCCTCATTAAAAAGTTTTTTGTTATTTTTAACAATTCTCCGAGGTCGTAAGCTGTTCAGCGAATAGCATTAGAAACACATGATTGGCATCTAATTTTTGGAAAATTCTACTCATGGACATGCAAAACTTGGGAGGATTATATGTTTTACTTTTCGTTTTATTGAAATTTTTGATTAATAGAAATACCAATCAATGAATAACGAGTGAATGGGAGAAGCATCCAATTCACTCGTTTTTGTGCATCAATCCTTTAAAGGAAATTCAATCCTTGACGACTTTCATCGTGTGTGTTTCTCCATCGGTGTCAACAGTTTTCATCACGTAAACCTCTTGTGGTTTCAAGTGCGTCACCTTCTTCCCATCGAGGGTGAAGTATTCGCGTTTCACTACGTCGATGTCCTCTTCTTTCCATACTGGTATGACACCCGTTTGTTCCCCTGTGACGGCTACGCTCAACCGTTGCAGGAACGTCGTACCCTCGTTGTCGGTCACTTGCATCGTGACGATGCCGATGCCACCAAGTTCCTTGGCGCTAATGGTGATGATGGAGTCCTGCATGATGGCGGAGAAAAGAGGACTGGCGGATGATATGGAGTATTGAGGTGACTTCTTGAACCCTCGGAAGGAGGGTGCCACGTTCACTGTCCCCGACTCGTTGGGTTGGAGGATGAGATAGGGGTGTGCCATGAATTCCAGGTAGTCCTCCAGCAGCGTCCAGCCATCATGGTCGGGGTCGTCGTTATGGTTCGCCACTGCCGGGTCGCTGCCGATGAGCCGCTCATACCAATCGGGCATCCCGTCCTGGTCGGTGTCCCAATCCGAAGCACGATGTTCTTCGGGATAGTCTTCCCAGCCTCCGGCATCATCCTCATGGTCTATCTCACCCTTGATTTTCGAACGTGAACCCACGTAGGTGTAGGTGCCGTCTATCGTCTCCCTGACCACTCGCACATGCTGGTCATCACGGCAAGGCATGGTGGCTCCCGCATCTGTGGTGACAATTTTAAAGGCATCCTGTGCAGAATGGATGGTGGCCTGTGACTCGAAGAAAGGCGTATCGACCCAAGTCTTCTCGGGCTCTGGTCCTGTGGCATTGTAGGTGTCGTTGAGGGCGTCCTGCGTCAGTGTGTGGTTCTTGTTCTCTCGGATATTGCCATTGACGTATGCAAATTGCGTCCGTGCTCCCCCTCCTTCGTTCTGTGCGGTGAACAGTTGCGTCCGCTTGGTGTCTGGCCCCATCTTGTAGTAGTTGTTGACAAACTGCATCCATTTGGCACCGCCATCGGTGGTCCGCCCCCACCAGTTGTAACAAACATTGTTGAACATGTCCAATTCGCCAGCAGCATTGCCGTTGCCATCAAGGCCGCCACCCATGCTCCAGTTTCGGCCATTGCAGTTCACCAGCAGGTTGTGGCTGAAAGAGCCCTTTTCGCCACCTATGGTGGCAGCAAATCCGTGATTCGTTCCAGGGTCATAGTTCTTGTGGTCGGCTATGCCCAGCGCCTCGGCAATGATGGAATATTGGAAAGTGATGTTCTTGGCGCCACGGCTGGAGAATGTCTCATCGGTGCCCCAAGCCGCCGTGGTATGGTCGATGATGCTGTGGTCGGCACCCGTCATGCCCAAGGCATTGCCGGTGTCACCATAGCCACGTTTGAAACGCATGAAACGACAGATGTTGTCAGAACCGATGTTCACGTTGGAGTGCTTGATGCAGATGCCTTTGCCGGGAGCAGTCTGTCCGGCGATGGTGATGTAGGGCTTGGCGAACACCGCGTTGAAGTCCATCACGATGATGCCCGACACGTCGAACACGATGGTGTGGGGCTCGTCGATATCTACAAGACCGTAGAGTAGCGTGCCGGGGGTGTGGTCGTTGTTCAGGTTCGTCACATGATAGACCGAACCGCCACGGCCGCCCTGTGCAAAGCGACCGTAACCCTCGGCGCCGGGGAAGGCCAGTTGCCGGGGTTTGAATTTCCATATCTTCCCCTCCGTCACATTGCCGGAAGTGTCCACCTCGTCCACGCGCCAATAATAGGTGTTCATCGAGTAGAGGTCCGTCACTTGGTAGGTGGTGTCGGTGAGGATGGCGGTGGGGGAGGTCATGGCGGCCACGGATGCTGAGTCGAGACCGAAATAGAGTCTGTGTTCACTCACGCTGCTGTTGGCGGGCGACCATCTCAGTTCAATGCTATGGGTGTCGTCGGCATCCACGTGTATGTCGCCACTGGCGGGGAAAGGGTCTTTGGCTTGCGAGATGATGCTTGCTGTGTTCAACTCAAAGCCGTTGCACATGGGAGGCATGTAGGCGTTGGTCTGCCCGGCGGTGGGGGTGCCGGGGGCGTCGGGGGTGGTGGAGAACTCTATCTCCACTGCCTCGCCGGCTTCTGAAATGGTGAAAGTGGTCGTCACCAAACAGGCGTTGGCGGCCACCGCTTGGCCGAAGGAGTAGTCCACCCGTTCGTGTGCCACCACGCCATTGCAACGGATGGTCATCGGGGCGGCATAAAACCGTTCGGCGTTCTCCCAGCAGTTGTGATAGGTTTGTAACGTGTGTTGTCCGGCGGAAAGGCCTTCGATGCGAAGGGTGAACGTACCGTAGGTGTTGGGGTCGAGGTTGATGCCGTCGAAGGTCAGACGGCCGTTCTTCGACTTGTTCTCGGCGTTTTGGATATAACTCTTGCTCCAGCCTGTGCGCAGGTCGTAGTCGGCATCGGCAGGACAACTCAGCGTGAGGGTGATGCCGTTCTCGGTCATGGTGTCGCTCTTCCCTTGCTTCACGCGCCAGCAGGTGTAACCTGGTTCCAGTGTCTCCTCGTCGCTGCGGTTGGCAATGCTCAGGTCCACTTTCAGTTGTGGCAGTTCTTGTGCCGTCAACGGTATGGATGTCATGATATAACAAAGCAGAAGGGATGCTGTCGTCAGGAGGCGCAGTGTGGCCTTGCCTGCAAGGTTGCCATGAGGTCTCATTTCTTCGTGGTTTTAGTAGGTGGTTAGTGTTTGCTCTGCAAAAGTATGAAAAAAATCAAAAAACTTTCCATTTCAGTCCATAAAAGTGCTACTTTTTGGCCACTTTTTTTCATCTCTCATCTTTTATCTTTTCATCTTTTTTCTTATCTTTGACCCCTGAATACAACCAACTGCAGTGTATATGATGAAACAAAAAACGGACACTTCGCCTAAGTCCTCGATATCGACAATACAAATTGACGGTAGAGAATGTTTGGTACACAAGGTTGAAAAGTCGGAACATCTGCTCCTGCAGCCAGTTTTCGACCATGACCAGGAGATGCTGGATGCCGAAGTGGCCGCCATCTCTTCATTGACAGGCAAACCCTTCACCCTGGCCGCCTTCGAAGTGAAGGATTGGCAAGGCGAACTGACACCTTGGGCAGCACCCGCCGTCTTTGGCACGATGCCCTTCGGCGATGGTGCAGCAGAAACCTTGTCTTTTGTCAAAGACGTGCTGTTAAGCGAGTTGCAAAGGCAACAGTTCTATGATGCGGAAACGATGAAATGTTTTCTGGGAGGCTATTCCCTTGCTGGACTTTTCGCTCTCTGGGCTGGCTGTCAGACGACGTTGTTCCAAGGCTTGGCAGCCGTGTCCCCTTCTGTGTGGTATCCTGACTGGATGGACTATGCGGAGAGTCACCGACCATTGGCCTCTTTTGTCTATCTTAGCCTTGGCGACAAAGAGGAAAAAACGAGAAATCCTTTGATGGCAAGGGTGGGGGAGTGCATCCGAAGACAACACGAACTGTTGGCGGCACAAGGCCTTGACACCATTCTGGAGTGGAACAAGGGCAACCATTTCCAACATGCAGAAGAAAGAACAGCCAAAGGCTTTGCGTGGCTGATCAACCATATATGTTGAAACGCAGTTCTTGATGTTTTCAGCCGGGCTAAAGACCCGCCTGTGCGACTTCGGGGAAATATTGTTTTTTCACTTTCTCCCCTTGTTTTTTGCCCTTTTCCATAAAAAATACTATTTTTGCAGATTGACATCGTTTACCAATACACTTCAACACCATGGGCAATCACCGCTTATGCTATCTCACACGCAACTACCGCGGGGTGGAGGGTTCGGGCAACAAGGCCAAGACCGACAATGAGGACACCCTCGTGGAAATGGGCGCTGTCAACCTCGGACTGCACCGCACCTTCCATGACAACAAGGTGCTCAAGTTCATCCTCGACCTCGCCGGGGTCATACGCTACTGCTTCGCACTCCGCAAAGGCGACATCGTCGTCTTGCAATATCCTGTAAAGAAATATTTCGCCTTCCTCTGTCGTGCCGCACACCTCAGGGGAGCCAAGGTGGTGACCCTCATCCACGACCTCGGGTCCATGAGAAGGCGGAAACTCACCATATCTCAAGAAATCGACCGCTTGATGCACGCCGACTATGTCATCGCCTCCAACGACGTGATGAGGCAGTGGCTCGACAAACATGGATACACCCACCCCCTCGGCGCCCTGGGATTGTTTGACTATCGCTCCAACACCACGCATCAGGAGAAGGAAAAAACGGATGCTCCGAAAGAGCGCTCCATCGTCTATGCCGGAGCACTTGCCATGCGGAAGAACGCCTTCATCCTCCAATTACCCGACGTCATCAAAGGATACAAGATGCATGTCTATGGCAATCGCTCCGGGTTGCCGGGACTGAAGGAGAGCGACCGCCTCGTCTTCCACGACTTCATGCCTGCTGATCAGTTCATACAAGGGGTGGAGGGCGACTTCGGCTTTGTGTGGGACGGTGACTCCGTGGACAGTTGCACCGGAAACTTCGGTGAGTACCTGCTCTACAACAGTCCGCACAAGGTGTCCTTCTACCTCAGGGCGGGTATGCCTGTCATCATTTGGGATGAGGCAGCACTTGCAAAACTCGTCGAGGAGGAGGGCATAGGATTCAGTATAGCCAGTATCAAAGAACTCAACACCAAACTCGCTTCCATCACCGAAGAGCAAATGGCTGCCATGCGCAAAAATGTGAGGCGCGTCAGCGACACCCTCGCACAAGGTGGTTATTTCAGGAGAGCGTTGGAGGTAGCCTTGGACAAGTTGATTAAGGAATGACCATGCCTATAAAATCGTGGTAATTCGTGTTAAAAAAAATATCTGGAGATACTGATTACAGTTTTTTTGTTAATTTTGCATTGTAAAATCAAAAATACGTGATGATTAGATTGTCAAAATCGGTTGTCGGAAAGGCGGAGTCCACTGCTGTGGCCCATGTCATAGAGGATATTGGCTATTTGGGCATGGGGGAGACGGTGGGGACTTTCGAACATGCCTTGGAAGACTATATCGGTGGAGGGAGGCGCTGCATATGCGTCAACAGTGGCACCGCAGCACTTCATCTCGCCATTCAGGCCGTCACACGACCGGGCGACGAAGTCCTTGTCCCATCATTCACCTTCGTGGCCTCCCTGCAAGCCATCACCGCTGCAAAATGCATCCCCGTGTGCTGTGACATCGATCCCGTCACACTGACGCTCGACCTCGAGGATGCCGAACGACGCATCACGCCTCGCACTACTGCCATGATGCCCGTCTATTATGGCAGCAACTGCGTTATGGCAGCCCAATACCAGGAGTTCGCTCGTCGACACCATCTGAGGCTTGTGGAAGATGCCGCACATGCCTTCGGTTGCACTTGCCAAGGGTGGAAAATCGGCTCGACGGGCGATGTGGTATGTTTCAGTTTTGATGGCATCAAGAACATCACATCGGGGGAGGGGGGAGCCATCTTCACCACCGACGAGGATGTGATCCGGCAAGTGAGCGACGCACGACTCCTCGGCATACAGAAAGACTCGGAGAAACGATATGCAGGGAAGCGAAGTTGGCAGTTTGACGTGGTGGACCAAGGCTACCGTTACCACATGAGCAATATCTTCGCCGCCATCGGCATCGTCCAACTATCAAGGTTCGAGAGCGAGTTCGCTCCCAAGCGCAGGGCCATTGCCTTGGAATACACCCGGCTGCTTGAAGGAAACCCCGATGTACGCCTCATCCCCATGGACTATGCCAATGAGGTGGTGCCTCATATCTTCCCCTTGGAAATCCTCAATGGAAAGCGCAAGAAACTGGAAGAGGCTTTAAAGGCCCATGACATACAGTATGGCATCCAGTATTTCCCCAATCATCTGCTCTCTTATTTCAAGTCCGACTATCGACTGCCTGTCACCGAAGGTGTGTATGACCGAATCATATCCATTCCCATGCATCCCGAATTGACCGATAGTGACATCCATTTGATCTGCGACCTCATCAATCAACTCTAAGCCTATGAAAACAGTGATTCTTGCTGGTGGTTTCGGCACACGTCTCTCGGAATATACCAAACTCATCCCCAAACCCATGGTGGAAATCGGGGGAAGACCCATCTTGTGGCATATCATGAACCACTATGCTCGTTATGGATACAAGGACTTCGTCATCGCTTTGGGATACAAGGGCGAGGTCATCAAGAACTATTTCCTGCAATACTATGCCCTTAACCATGACTTCACCATCGACCTCTCCGACAATTCCGTGAAATACCTTAATGAGCACGCAAATGACTGGAAAGTGACACTGGTGGACACCGGTGACGCCTCAATGACCGGGGGGCGCATACTCAGGGTCAAGGATATCATTGGTGACGAAGACTTCATGGTGACATACGGAGATGCCGTTTCTGATGTGGACATCTCACAATTGGTGGACAGATACCATAAGGCTGGAAAACTGGCCATGGTGACCGCCGTGCATCCCACCGCCAGGTTCGGCGAAATACAAATCGATGAGGACGATTTCGTGAGGTCCTTCAAGGAGAAACCACAACTCAACCAAGGATGGATCAACGGAGGGTTCTTCGTGCTCAGTCCCAAGGTCTTCGACTACATCGACAACGACCTCACCACATTTGAAAGAGAACCGTTGGAGCGACTCGCGGCCGAAGGGCAGTTGAAAACATACCGCCATGAGGGCTTCTGGCAGTGCATGGACACCGTGCGCGACCGCGACCTGCTCAACCAGATGTGGGAGGCAGGGAACGCACCATGGGCTTTCGAAAAGTAAAAATTTAACCATACCATCGTGGCCACATACGATATCCGACCGCTCCAAGAACGCATGCTGAAAGTGCTGCTCGCCATTGACCAGACATGCAAAGAACATGGTCTGAAATATGGCATCGTTGCAGGAAGTCTCATCGGTGCCGTCAGGCATAAGGGCTTCATACCTTGGGATGATGACATGGACATCATCATGCCACGACCCGACTATGAACGTTTCATCGAGCACAGCAAGGAGTGGCTGCCCCAACCGTATGAGTTCGTGTGTGCTGAAAACGACAAGAACTACCCTTTGCCCTTCGGGAAGATACAGGATGCATCCACCACGCTCATCGAAAGGTTGCACCTCAGTTATCTTGGAGGGATTTATGTGGATGTCTTCCCCCTCGATGCCGTTCCTGACAACATCGTGGCAAGAAGACTGCATTTCGCACGCTATCACTTGCTCAAGCAAGCTCTATATTGGATACACCGCGACCCCTACCGGCACGGGAAAGGCCCCAACTCATGGGTGCCGCTCATCACACGCAAGATAACCACCATGGAGAGCCTGCAGAGGAAAATCAGGAAACTCCTCACCAAGTACGACTACGAAAAGGCCACTCTTGTGGGTGACTACGACGATGGCATCAAGGGAGTCATGCCCAAGGAGGTGGAGGGTGAATACGCCCCGTATGTGTTCGAAGGGGAAACCGTCATGGGAATCAAGGATTACCATCACTACCTCACGCAAAAATACGGCGATTATATGAAGATACCCGACGGGAACCACCAGCGGCAACACCATTTCCATATCCTCGACCTCGACCTGCCATATCGGGAATACCAAGGCTCCGAGAAAACATAGCCCTCTAAAAAATCTATGATTTATAGGATCACTATAAAAAATTAGGACCACTTGGATTTCTAGGACAACTATGATCCCTATGACAACAAGGAAAACTAAAATAAAAAAATAAAGCAATATGCAAAACATTCTTCACAACGACATCAGACACACCCTCGAAGGACTTTCTGCCCAAGAGAGAGCCAAGTTTGAAAACTCCACCGTGCTCATCACCGGATGTGCAGGGTTCCTTGGCTACTATTTCATGAACTTCTTTGCACAAACAGCCGAAGAACTGGGTGTGAAGAAAGTCATAGGATTGGACAACTTCATGCTTGGAAACCCGGCATGGATCGACAAGTTGAAGAAGAATCCTGTGTTCAACATCCAGAAATTCGACATCATCAGAGACAACATCGCCGACGTGGAAGGGGCCGAACAAGCCGACCTGATCATCCATATGGCATCCATCGCTTCTCCCATGTTCTATAGGAAATATCCCATTGAAACCCTCGATGCCAACATCTGGGGACTGCGCTCGCTGCTCGACTTCTACTGCCAACGCGACATCAAGGGATTCCTCTTCTATTCTTCCAGCGAACTTTATGGCGACCCCGACCCGGCACATGTGCCTACGTCGGAGGACTATAACGGCAACGTATGTCCGACTGGTCCGCGCGCCTGCTACGACGAATCGAAGCGCTTTGGAGAAACCATGTGCATGCTCTTCGCACAGAAATTCAACATGCCCATCGGGGTGGCAAGGCCGTTCAACAACTACGGACCGGGAATGAGGATTGGCGACAAGCGCGTGCCCGCTGACTTCGCACTGGCCATCATGCAGGGAAGGGACATCGAAATCCTCTCCAACGGCACACCGACACGCACGTTCTGCTACATCGCCGACTCCATCTGCGGATACCTCAAGATTCTCGTGCACGGCAGTTATGGATATTACAACATCGGCATTGAGAAACCTGAAATCACCATCGCACAACTTGCCGACATCTATGTCAAGGCCGGACGCGAAATCTTCGGTTACAAGGGCGAGGTGAGATACGCCACTTCAGAGGACAAGGAATACCTCACCAACAACCCGCAAAGAAGATGCCCGAACATAGACAAGGCAAGACGCGAATTGGGATACAACCCCACCATCTTCGTTGAAGAGGGCGTGACAAGGTTCTTGCAATACCTTAAGGAGAGCGAGGAGGGCGAATACCAATGGTGATCACTGTCTTCGGGTTGGGGTTCGTGGGACTGACCACGTCTCTGGGGTTCGCGGAATACGGACACAAGGTCTATGGCGTAGAGAACAACCCACAACGTCTCGACACCATCAAGGCTGGAAAACTCCCTTTCCTCGAACCGGGACTTGACGATGCGCTTGTCAGGCATCTCGGAGAAAGGTTCATACCCATAGGACCTGAGCAGTTGCAACAGGCCCTTAAAGAGAGCGACTGCGTTTACTACTGCGTGGGAACACCCTACGGGAAGGACGGACAAGCCGACCTCTCGTTCCTTTTTGATGCCATCGACCAAACCGTCACCTTGAGAGACAATGACCATTATCAGGTGCTCGTGGTGAAATCCACCATTCCACCTTCTACCACGTCGACCAAAATCATACCGCATTTGGAACAGAAAGGACTGCGGGTGGGAAAGGACGTGGGGGTGGCCAACAACCCGGAATTCCTGCGAGAGGGCTATTGTTGGGACGATTTCATGCATGCTGACCGCATCGTGTTGGGCGTGAGCGATGAGCGCTCAGCACAGTTGCTCCGACAGGTCTATGCCTGTGTGAAAGAACCCGTTTGCTGCGTCTCTCTCAATACGGGAGAGTTTATCAAATACCTTTCCAACACACTGCTTGCCACACTCATCAGTTACAGCAACGAGATGAGCATTGTGGCCGACACCATCGGAGGCATCGATACCGCCGAGGCTTTCCGCATACTGCATATGGACAAGAGATGGGGTGGGGCGACAATGGCTTCTTATGTCTATCCCGGATGTGGATATGGGGGATACTGCCTGCCAAAGGACACCAATGCCCTCTATGCTGTCACGCGGACCGCAGGATTCGATGCGCAGATTCTACACCATGTCATCGACACCAACGACCACATGCCGGAGTTCATCGCACAGAAAATCATCCGTGCCATCGGTTCTGACAAGAACCAGAAAATCGGGATGCTGGGACTCTCTTTCAAGCCGGGAAGCGACGATGTGAGAGATACACCAAGTGCCAAGATCATCAAGGCTTTGCTCGAAGAGGGATACACCAACATTTATGGATACGACCCCGTGGCTATTGGCGAGTTCAGCAAACATTACCAATTGCCAGTCACATACCTTGACAGTTATGAGGAGATGCTTGACAAGGCTGATGCTTTCGTCATCGCCACGGCATGGCCTGAGTTCAAGGATGTGAGAACACGAACCGACAAGACAGTGGTGGACTGCAGATACATGCTATAACAACATCGTGATATGGAGAACCGGGTCAACATGCAAGCTGAGGAGCGGAATGGATACCTCATCAGCGAGGAAATGAAAAAGGTGTGGGATGTGCAACTTGACATGTTCCAAAAACTCATCGACGTTTGCAAGAAACATCAACTGAGATGCTGGTGCGATGGGGGGACGTTGCTCGGTGCCATTCGACACAAAGGATACATCCCCTGGGACGACGACATCGATGTCTGCATGCCAAGACCTGACTACGACATCCTGCAGCAGGTGGCGAAGGAGGAATTCAAAGCACCATACTTCTTCCAAACGGCAGCCACCGACAAGCATTACTATCGTGCGCACGCACAACTGAGACGCAGCGACACCGCTGCCATCAGGCCATCCGACAGTTACCGGCCTTTCAACCAAGGCATCTTCATCGACATCTTCGCTTTCGAGGGAGTGCCCGAGGATACGGAGGAGGTGAGGCAAACAGTGAAAATGGCCAACAAGCGCATGAAACAACTCAAGTCTATCGACTATCCCATACTCGTCTCGGGAAGGCTTGGACTGGTGTTCCGAAAGATGAAGTGGAGATACATGGTGAGAAAACATGGCTTCTACAACCTTTTCAAACCCATTGAGGAGGCTTACAGAAAACACACCTGGGACGAATGTGAGAAAGTGGCGCAACTTGGCATCGATGGCTTGCGTTATGTCTTCGACCGCAACATCTTCGACGAGACACTATGGGTGCCTTTCGAGAACATTACCGTGCCGGTACCAGCAGGGTACGACCAGTTCCTGCGAACACAGTACGGAGACCAATACATGACACCCGTACATGCTCCAACCAACCATGGCACATTGGTCATCGACACACAGCACAGTTATCTTGACATCCTGCCCGAAGTGAGGGAAAACTACAGGAAACGCTTTTGGAAAAAACATAGGAAAAACTAACTTATTATGAAACAACGCCGCACATCTTTGAAAGACTTGGCCGAACGACTGGGCGTTTCCATCGCCACCGTCTCGAGAGCCTTGAGGGGAAGTCATGAGGTGGGCGAAGAAATGAGGGCGAAGGTGAAAGCCCTCGCCAAGGAACTCAACTACAGACCCAACCCCTTCGCACAAAGTCTGAGGAAGGAGGCACCACGAATCATCGGAGTGGTGGTGCCAAACCTTGTCACGCACTATTACGCTGCCGTCCTCGACGGCATCGAGGAATATGCACGGGAACAAGGTTACTCCGTCTTCAGTTCCAACAGTCACGAAGACCACACCCTCGAGGAAATGGCCATCGACAACTTTATCTCCATGCATGTCGAAGGAATCATCGCTTGTCTCGCACAGGACACCGTCGACTATTCACATTTCAAGGAAATCCATGAAATGGGCATCCCGCTCGTCTTCTTCGCCAGGACATGCCTGCCGGAACTTTTCTCGCAGGTGGTGGCCGACGGGGACGTGGCGGCGCAGAACGCCACGCAACACCTCATCGACAACGGATGTCGACGCATCGCATTCGTGGGCGGCCCCAACCACCTCGATATGGTCAAAAGAAGAAAGCATGGATATCTCGAGGCCTTGAGGGACAACCACATTCCCATCGACAGGGAACTCGTTGCATGTGGGAAAATCGACTTTGACGTGGCAAGGAACGCCACCATTAAGTTGCTTGAAAGCCCCAACCCGCCTGATGCCATACTCGCATTCAACGACATCATCACATACGCCGCCTTCGATGCCATCAAGAGCATGGATAAGCGTATCCCCATGGATGTAGCCATCATGGGGTTCACCGATGGGGATAGCGCGGCTTTCGTCACGCCAAAACTCTCCGCCATCATGGACCAGGCGCACCTGCAAGGAAAGACGGCATGCGAACTGCTCCTCAAAAACATCAATGGAGACAAGAAAATCTACCGGGAGGTCATCCCCATGATACTCAAAATCAGGGATAGCAGCGTGAAGGAAACAGGCCAGAAAAAATGACAAACTATTAAATCATCAAAAAACCGAAAACATGAAGTATCTTAAACTCTTTCTCCCCTTCTTCCTGATGATGGTTGCCGTAGGAGCAAACGCAGCAGGGTTCGTCAAGGAGGGGAACAACGTCACCATCAGGGTAGAAAAACCACAAACCAACGGTGCAAAGGTGGTGTGTCTGCAAGTCGTCAACGACAACATCATTCGCGTCAGGGCCACCTCGGAGGAAAGCCTGCCGCAAAAGAACAGCCTCATCATCGTCCCGCAAAAGGCCAACCCCGCCTTCGAGGTCACAGAGGATGCACAGACCGTCTGTGTCAAGGCGGCCAATGTCAAGGCCGTGGTGAACAAGAACACCGGCGATGTGGCGTTCTACGACGCACAAGGCAAACAACTCCTCAAGGAGGCCAGGAATGGAAAGACATTCCAACCTTTCCGTGTGCCAGAACGAGAACTTGGCGTGCAGCAGAGGGAAGTGACGGAGGAAGAGAGAAACGGACTCTCCTGGCACCTTCTGTTCGAACCCGACAACAACCTCAAGGCCGTCTATGGACTGGGACAGCATCAGGCCGAAGAGTACAACATGATGGGCAAGAACGAGGAACTTTACCAATACAACACTAAGGTCAGCGTGCCCTTTGTCATCACCAACCTCAACTGCGGTATCCTTTGGGACAGTTACAGCCTCGGAAGATGGGGGAACCCCGACGACTACATGCAACTCAACAGGGCCTTCAAACTCTATGACAAGAGTGGGAAGCCCGGCCATCTCACTGGCACCTATGTCGACAAGGATGGCAAGAAAATCGTGCGTGACGAGGACTCCATCTATTTCGAGTTCGACTGCCCCTCCACTTCAAAAATCGGGAATGCCACCGAGCCAGGAGGTATCAAGAACCTGCCCAAGGGCTTCAACTTCGACGGGGCGCAGGTCGTCTACGACGGATTCATCGAGGCACCTCAAAGCGGAGATTACGACTTCATCCTATATTATGCAGGATATGTCCGCGTCTATGTGGGAGGAAAGGAGGTCGTAGCCGAGAGATGGCGCACGGCGTGGAATCCCAACTCTTGGAAATTCAAGACAAAACTGCAAAAAGGGGAGCTCACGCAACTGCGCATCGAATGGAAACCCGACGGAGGGGTGAGTTACTGCGGACTGAGGGCCATGCCTGCATATCAGCATGGGAATGCCATCAGCATCTGGAGCGAGATGAGTCGCGACATGGACTACTATTTCATCGCTGGAAACAACATGGACGAGGTCATCGCTGGATACCGCACACTCACGGGAAAGGCATCGCTCTATCCCAAGTGGGTGCTCGGGTTCTGGCAGAGCAGGGAGAGGTACAAGAGCAGTCTCGACATCGAGAGCACGCTCGGGGAGTTCCGCAAGAGGCACATCCCCGTTGACAATATCGTGCAGGACTGGAACTACTGGCCGCTGCCCGACTGGGGTAGCCACAAGTTTGAAACCTCACGTTTCCCCAACCCGCAGGCCATGCTCGACAGCGTACATCAGATGCACGGAAGGTTCATGATTTCCGTTTGGCCGAAATTCTATGACACCGTCGACAATTACAAGGAACTCGACAGCAAAGGTTGGATCTACCATCAGGCCATGGAAGACGACATCCACGACTGGCTGGGTTACACCGGTTCCTTCTATGACGCCTATGACGCTGGCGCGAGGAAGATGTTCTGGAGGCAGATGGACGAGAACCTGTACACCAAATACAAGTTTGGCATCGACGCCTGGTGGATGGACGCCTCCGAGCCCAACGTGCGCGACTGCACACCTGTCTGGTACCGCAAGGCATTGAGCGGCCCCACCGCCCTGGGAACATCGACGGAATATTTCAACGCTTACTCCATCGTCAATGCCGACGCCATATACAACGGGCAACGTTCCGTCAACCCCAACCAGCGCGTCTTCCTCCTCACCAGAAGCGGATTCGCAGGGGAGCAACGCTTCTCCACTGCCACATGGTCAGGCGACATCGGCACACGCTGGGAGGACATGAGGGCGCAGATGACCGCCGGACTCAACTACTCCATGAGCGGACTGCCCTTCTGGGGAATGGACCAGGGTGGATTCTCCGTGGAGAAACGCTATGAGAAGGCCCAGCAGGAATATGACAAGACGGGCGTGGAAACGGCTGACCTCACGGAATGGAGGGAACTGCAGACCAGGTGGAACCAGTTCGGATGCTTCATCCCCCTTTATCGTGCACACGGACAATGGCCGCTTAGGGAGGTGTGGAACATCGCACCGGAGGAACACCCCGCATACCAGACCATCGTGTGGTATGACAAACTGCGCTACCACATGATGCCGTACCTATACTCCATGGCGGGATGGGTGCACTTCAACGACTACACCATGATGAGGGGGCTCGCCATGGACTTCAATGGCGACAGCAAGGTCTTTGACATCCCCGACCAATGGATGTTCGGACCGGCTTTCATGGCATGCCCTGTGGGATATTACAAGGCCAGGAGCAGAAGCGTCTACTTCCCCAAGCAGTGCGGATGGTATGACCTCTACACCGGTGAGTACGTGAACGGGGGACAGACACTCGTCGTCGACGCTCCTTACGAGCGCATTCCAGTCTTCGTCAGGGAGGGTAGCATCGTGCCTTTCGGACCTGAAATGGAATGGTGCGACGAAAAACCGGCGGAACTCATCAACCTCTATGTATACGAGGGGGCCGATGCTTCCTTCCAACTCTACGAGGACGAGGCAACCAACTACAACTACGAGAAGGGAAAATACGCCACCATCGACATCAAGTATGATGAGAAGGCCAAGACGCTCACCTTCGGCAAGAGGAACGGCAACTTCAAGGGGATGCTCAAGAACCGCCGCTTCAATGTCGTCGTCGTCTCAAAGGACAAGGCACAACCCCTCAATCTCCTCAACCCTGAGGGTAAGATGGTGGAATATGTTGGAAAAGAGGTGGTCGTCAAACTCTGATACCCGATGAAAGTGATGAAAAGACGTCATGTAAAACAAGGACTGCTGGCATTCCTGCTCCTCTGCACCTTGCAAGTCGGCGCGAGGGAGAGGGTGTGCTTCGACAGCGACTGGCTCTTCTGCCTCGCCGACTCCGCGCAGATGGCTTCCGTCACTTACAACGATGTGGCATGGAGAAAACTCGACCTGCCGCACGATTGGGCCATCGAAGGGGATTTCATGCCCTCCAATCCCTCGGGTGCCGGAGGTGGCGCGCTCCCCGGCGGCGTGGGATGGTATCGCAAGCATTTCACCGTGGAAAAGGCCGACAAGTATTTCGTGGAGTTTGATGGCGTATATATGAACGCCGCCGTATACATCAACGGACATCTGTTGGGCAAGAGGCCATACGGATACAGTTCCTTCGAATACGACCTCACACCCTATCTCAACTGGAATGGGGACAACGTGATGGCCGTCAGGGTGGACAACAGCGATCAACCCAACTCCAGATGGTATAGCGGATGCGGCATCTACCGCCACGTGTGGCTCATCGCCACCGCCAATCTCCACGTCGCACACTGGGGTGTGCAGGTCAAGACAAAGGCCAACGGAGAGGTCACGGTCGATGTAGAACTGGTGGATGAGAACCGTTCGGGGGCACGGCCTGTCATCAGGCATACTGTCACCGATGCCCAAGACAAGGTGGTGGCAACGACGAAAGGCAATGCCACCAGTGCCAAACTCAAGGTGAAGAAACCCATCCCCTGGTCTGTGGAAAATCCCTATGTCTATCAAGTGAGAACTGAACTCATCGTCAATGGAAAGACTGTGGACGATGTCATCACCACAACGGGTTTCCGCTCATTCCTTTTCGACCCGCAGAAAGGTTTTTCGCTTAATGGAAAGAGCATGAAACTCAACGGTGTGTGCGAGCACCATGACTTAGGATGCCTCGGGGCGGCCTTCGTCGAGGATGCCATGCATAGAAAACTGCAAATACTCAAGAACATGGGCGTGAACGCCATCAGGTGTTCGCACAACCCTCCGGCACCGCAACTGCTCAACATGTGCGACACCATGGGACTCATCGTCATGGACGAGTCGTTTGACATGTGGAGAAGGAGGAAGACGCAGAACGACTACGCAAGGTTCTTTGACGAATGGCACGAGAGGGACCTCGCCGACCTCGTCAAAAGAGACCGTAATCATCCTTCCATCCTCATGTGGAGCATTGGCAACGAGGTGCTGGAGCAATGGTCGTCGGCTGAGGCCGACACCCTCACGCTCGAACAAGCCAACCTCATCCTCAATGCGGGGCACGACGCCTCCACATTGGCAAAGGAGGGGGAACTGAGCGTCAACTCCCTCCTCACAAGGCACCTCGCTGAAATCGTGAGGCGGTATGACGACACCAGACCCATCACCGCTGGATGCAACGAACCCAATCCCAACAACCACCTCTTCAAGAGCGGAGCCATAGACATCATCGGTTTCAACTATCATCACCAATGGGTGAAGGACGTGCCCAAGAACTTCCCTG
This sequence comes from Prevotella sp., assembly GCA_017619375.1. Classification (GTDB taxonomy): domain Bacteria; phylum Bacteroidota; class Bacteroidia; order Bacteroidales; family Bacteroidaceae; genus Prevotella. Next base: position 72,741 of record JAFZSL010000040.1, read on the forward strand.
GAAAACCCTTCATTTTCAGCGAGAGTGTCTCTGCCTTGCAGACAAGGGGCTTCTACATGATGCCCAGCGACTCCGTCTATGTCGCTCCCGTGCAATGGTGGCTGCCTTATTCCGACCCGTCGATGAAATGCAGTGCGTATGACAACATGCACGCATCGTGGAGCAGCACCCATGAGGAGACGTGGGACGTGGTGAAGCATAACGACTTCGTAGGAGGGCAGTTCATTTGGACGGGATTCGACTACATCGGCGAACCTACGCCTTACTCCTTCCCTGCAAGAAGCAGTTATTTCGGCATCATCGACCTCGCTGGATTCCCCAAGGACACCTATTACCTCTACCAGAGTGAATGGACAGACCAACCTGTGCTGCACCTCTTCCCGCATTGGAACTGGCTGGAGGGACAGGTCATCGACATGTGGTGCTACTACAACCAGGCCGACGAGGTGGAACTCTTCATCAACGGAAAAAGCCAAGGGGTGAGGAGGAAGGCCGACTCACACCAGTACCATGTGATGTGGCGTGTCGTCTTCGAACCGGGAGAGGTGAAGGTCGTGGCAAGGCAGAACGGCAAGGAGGTGAGGCAGCAGGTCATAAGGACGGCTGGACAACCTCACCACATTAGACTCACAACAGACAGAAACGCCATCGATGCTGATGGGAAAAGTCTCGCTTTCGTCACCGTGGAAATACTCGACAAGGATGGCAACCTCTGTCCCAACGCAGAGAACCAGGTGTTCTTTGACGTCAAGGGCGACGCTACCATCGCAGGTGTGGACAATGGATGCCAGACTTCCATGGAGCGGTTCAAGGCGGACAACAGAAAGGCTTTCTTCGGAAAATGCCTCGTCGTGCTCAGGGCTGGAAAACAAAACGGCGCCGTGACGCTCACTGCAAAGGCCGTAGACCTCAAGGAGGACAAAATCACGCTCCAAGTGAAGTAACTTACTCCCCCTCTAAGATTAGAGGGGGCAGGGGGCGTTGACTCTGAAAAAACTTGCAAAAATTGCATTTATTCATATCATTTTATAATCATCATTTAAACAAAGACAAAAATGGAAAAATTGAACAAACCTGCCATCTTGGTCGTTGACATGCTCAATGACTTCGTTTATGGAGCACTCGCTTGCGACCGTGGAAAGGCCATCGTGCCTGCTACAGCACAACTGCTTGACGCTGCTCGTGAGAAGGGCGTCCCTGTCATCTTCTGCAACGACTGTCACCGCAAGGGCATCGACCGTGAACTCAAACTCTGGGGCGACCACGCCATCGCTGGAACAGAGGGCGCTCAGGTGATTCCCGAACTCAAACTCTGTGACAAGGACTATGTCGTGCCAAAGCGCAGATACAGTGGATTCTTCCAGACTGACCTCGACATCCTGCTCAAAGAACTCGGCGTCCAGACTGTCGTCATGACCGGCCTGCACGCTCACATGTGTGTGCGCCACACCTCCGCAGACGCCTATTGCCTCGGCTACGACGTGGTGGTCGCCAAGGAGGCAACCGATTCCTTCACAGAGGAGGACTACAACATCGGTATCGCTTATCTCAAGACTTGCTACGGCGCCGACGCCTACAGCAACGAGGAACTCATCGCCGCTTTCTAATCGATAGGAGTTTTTCTTTAGGAATATTGGTTTTCTATAATTTCTAATGCTTATAGGAAACATAGTGCTCCTAAGATATTTATGTTATAAAAAGGCCGTCCCGCCTCCCTTTATTGTGAGGTGGGACGGCTTTTCCTATGAATGAAATCACTTTCAAAATCGCTTTCCTCATATCCCAAAATGCAAATTTTATTCGTTTTTTGCACACATAATCGGATTTTTGCCTATCTTTGCAGACTAAACTATATTTATATGGAAAAGAAAATGAATTATCTCGATAGAAACGAATTCAATTTCGAACCCAGTCAGAAAGTGGTGGAGGCTATCCGCCAATTCGACCCTAAGGATCTTTGCTTCTACACACGTATCTATGACCAAGGAAAGAAAAGTGTCATTTCTGTAAGACTCAGTGAGATTTACGGCGTGCCGGAGGAGCAGGTGCTCTTGGGATATGGTGGAGAGGACATCTTGAAAAACGCCGTGCATTATTATCTGATGAAGGATGACAACAAGACCATCCTCATCCCGCAATTCTCATGGTGGTATTACAACAAGGTGGCCAGCGAATGCAGGGGAACATTTGAGATGTATCCGCTGCATGAGAAGGAAGACACCTTCGCCTATGATGTACAAGAGGTCATAGAGTACACCAACCGCATACATCCAAAAATGCTTTTGCTGGCTTCGCCCAACAACCCCACTGGCAACAGCCTGACACCGGATGAAATCAGGGAAATCATGCAAAACATCCCCAACGACACGATGGTGCTCATCGACGAGGCGTATGCCAGTTTCATCACCAGCGACACCGACTATATCGCTCCATTGGTCAACGAATACCGAAACCTCATCATCTCGCGCACCTTGTCGAAGTTCTATGGATTGCCGGGACTCCGTTGTGGATTCGGATTCATCGGAAAGGGACATGAACATTTCGTCAGTTATATCAACAAATACTTGGGCTACAATCGATTCTCTGAGGCTGTCGCCTTGGCTGCATTGGAGAGTGACGACCACTACCGCAAGGTGGCTGACGATATGGAATGGGGACGCCAACTCTACAAGAAAGCCTTGGAGGGAAGACCGGGTTTCAAGGTCTACAAATCCGTCGCCAACTTCATCCTCATCAAATATCCCGTTGCCATCAAGGACGAATTGAAGAAAGCCTTGACGGACCAGGACTACAAGATTAAGTTCATGAGCGATACCGGGCTGGAGGAATGCCTGCGCATCACTTTGGGACGCAAGGAACAGACGCAGACCGTCGTCGACACCATCTTAAGCATCGTGGAAAAATGATTGGGGTCATCCTTGCCGCCGGTATGGCGAAACGCCTGAGGCCTCTCACCGACACCAAACCGAAATGCCTCCTCGAGGTGGCGGGGAAAACACTTCTCCAACGCACCGTGGAGGCCATGGTGATGGCGGGAGTCAACGAGTTTGTCATTGTCACGGGCTACCGAGAGGAAATGATACGGCAGTTCCTCACCGATTTCGCCAACAATTCCAACAACCTCCATTTCACTTTCTTGAATAACGCCGATTACGAGCACAATAACAACATCTATTCCCTTTGGATGGCTGGCAAGGTGGTCAGGGGAAAGGAGTTCCTGCTTATGGATAGCGACATCCTCTGCGACCCCAAGGCCGTGGGGGAGGTGGCGCGACAGAAAGAGTCCGCGCTTGCCCTTAATAAGCATGAACTGGGTGAGGAGGAGATGAAAATCGTCGTGGATGCCAATGACCACATCACCGAAATCAGCAAGACTTGTCGTGTGGAGGATGCCATAGGTGAATCCGTGGGCATTGAGAAAGTGACCGTGGACTTTGGCAACGCCCTCTTTGCCGAACTCGACAAGATGATTCTCCAAGAGGGACTCGTCGATATCTTCTATGAGCGGGCTTTTGAGCGCCTCATCCCTCAAGGTCATTCCTTCAAGGTGGTGGACACCACCCATTGGTTCTCCTACGAACTCGACACGCCGGAAGACTTCCATCGCGCCTCCGAACTTATGCCGATGGAGTTGCGATAACTTCTTGGTAACCATCGGCTCTGAGTCCACTTGAAAAAGTGGACAATGAGCCCAAACGGTGTACACTAAAAAACACACAACCTTAAAAAAACTATGGCTAAAAACGTTAAACTGATAAAAGTAACCCTTGTCTCTTTTGCTGCCTTGAGGATATTCGCAGCGTGTGGAAACAAAAAGTCTCCTGCTCCCAAAAACGAGAAGGAAGAGACAACCATGGAGTCAAACACTGAGACAAGCATTGAGACAAACTATTTCCCTGCCATCGACCGTTATCTGGTGAATGAAATCGGCAAGCATTACGCCGAGGGAGAACACTGCGTTCCCATTCACTCCATCGTGACTGTCGACGAGAGGAATGGAGAGGACATCCTTGTTTGGGGTGATTTCTGGGTGTTCAACTACAATCAGGTGGGCGATACGCTGAAGTGCGTTTCCGGCGGCAGTCATCCCGGACTGATGCACATCCGGCAGACAGAAAAGGGCTTTGAGGTGACTGGATTCGACCAAGTGGAGGACGGGTCCAATAACTTGCCATCGGCCAAGAAAATCTTTGGTGACAAATACGATGCGTTTCATGCCATCAACAGCGATGCGGATGCACGAGAGAGGCTGAGGGCCGAGGGGTTGTCTGTTTATGCCAAGAAGCACAATCTTGGTGTCACCATGTATCAAGATTTTGGATGGCCGGCGAAGAAACTGCCAAAATCATTTTGATCCATGAAAGCAAGCAAGGTGTTGATTAAAAGCATCAAGCGCTTTGAGAGTTTTAGAAGCAAGGCGTATCAAGATGCCAAAGGGGTGTGGACCATTGGATATGGACATACCCATCAGGTGAAGGAGGGGGACACCATTACCCGAAAGGAAGCAGAAAAACTGTTACAGGAAGACTTGCAAGAATACGAGAACTATGTCAACAGCCTTTTTGTCTGTCATGATGACCAATGCCGTTTTGATGCTCTTACCGACTTCGCATACAATTGCGGCATAGAAAATCTACGGAAATCGACTTTGCTAAAATATTTATATGAGGATAGGGAGGAGGAGGAAATCCGTGGAGAGTTCATGAGATGGACCTATGACGGAAAACGAAAACTGAGAGGGCTGGCTTTTCGGAGAAAATGGGAAGCCGACCGCTTCTTCGGCAGAACAACCCCCATTTCATTATGGGAAAAGTTGACTTTCATCTTGGCAGGAAAATTTGGACATTTCAAAGAATAATGCCTGAATCTCCTCCGAAAAATCTCTCCGAAAAATCTCCTCCGAAAAGTCTCTCTGAAAAATCTCCTCTGAAAAGTCTCTCCGAAAAATCTCTCCGAAAAGTCTCCTCTGAAAAATCTCTCCTGAAAAATCTCTCCTCAAAAGTAGGGGCGGGTCTTGTGCCCGCCCGAAATTCGTTTTGTCGTTATCCCGTTATTACGTTATTACGTTATAACGTTATAACGAAAATCCCGAAATCCCCAAAAGTCTAATAATTGACGATGGCTTTACCTTTCCTTGAGCCGTCGGCTGTCTTTTCCACGCGGATGACGACACCCTTTTTCGAAGCATCGCATTTCCTGCCGTCTGTTGTATAGTATTCCACTGACACAGGTGAGTCGGAACGCATCATTTTGATGCCGACGGGGTTGCATACGGGGTAGTATTCATCCACTCCGCTTTGGGCGTCGCTATTGCCATTCCTCATGATGTCCTCTACCAAGGAGTTGAGGTAAACCTCCAAGTTGCAGTACCATTTCTTTTCCACGTCGATGGTGAATAGTGCGGCATCGCTGGCGTCGTTGGGATTGAGGCCGTTGGCCGACTCCCATTCGTCGGGCATTCCATCGTTGTCGCTATCCCAACCGGCGGGGCGTTGGCCTGTGCCGAAATTGGCTTCCGTATAACCCTCCACGTCTGACACCAGGTCGATGCGGCCAAGGGTCTTCGTCACTGAGCCCCTGTAGGTGGCAGTGCCGGTCCGTGCCTCGTGGGCGTAACGCTCGTCCACATTGTCGCGGATGAGGGATGCACCGGCGTAGTCGAGCACTTTGTCGAAGGCGACGGCGGCGCTATGGGTGGTCACCTCGCCGATCGCTGTCGGTTCGTCGCACTTGATGCGCACGCTCTCCACGCCGTCGATGGTCTCGTAGGTCACACCGCTGCCATAGTAGTGGTTGGGGTCGTGGGTGTAGCGGACGCCGTTCTTGTTGGGCACGCCGTTGTCATAGGTCACGCCGCTCCAGTCGTAGTTCACATTGTTGTTCACTTGGTTGCCGTTGATGTAGTAGCGGCTGGTCATGTCCCAGAAGGTGCGGTCGTCACCGGCATTGCCACTGCCTGCGAGAGAGACGGTGGTGATGCGGTTGGTGGCGGCGGCGGGACCGGTCTTGTAGTAGTTGTTCACGATGTTGATGTAGCCACCGCCGGGACCGCCATAGCAACCGTTGCCGCAGTTGTAGATGACGCAGTTGCGGAAGTCCACGTTCTCGGCCTGGAGGGTGTTCTCCCATTGGTATAGGCTGTAGAGCTTGTTGCTGGTGTAGCCGTTCCAGTTATAGCGGGCACCGTTGAAGCGTGGTGAACGGTTGTTCACATGAGCGATGAGATTGTGATGAAAGGAGGCGAGTTTGCCGCCCCAGATGCCACCGTAGCCGTGGGCGCCTTTGCCATGGCCAGCGTTGTTGAGGCTCTCGGCGATGGTGCACCATTGCATGGTGAAGTTGTTGTTGTCATAGAACGAGGCCACCTCGTCGATGCTCCACGACAGAGAGCAATGGTCATAGATGATGCTGGTGGCGTTGCGCTTCCAAGAGGCATCGGCGCCGTCGTTGACGTTCTTTTCCTGACCGCGGCGGAAGCGGATGAAGCGGATGATGTTGTTCGCACCGGGATTGACCGTGTAGTAGCGGAGGGTGATGCCAGGGTAGGGGGCTGTCTGTCCGCAGATGGTGGTGTTGGCTCCAATGGTGACGTCGGAGGCAAGGGGGATGACGCCGCCCACGTCGAAGACGATGATTTTCTTGGCTGAACCGGAAACGGCGGAGCGGAACGACCCTGTGCCACTGTTGTTCAGGTTGGTCACATGGATGACTTTTCCGCCACGACCGCCTTGCACATATCGGCCATGACCTTCGGCGCCGGGGAAGGCGGGCACCTCGTCTTGGGCTATCATGGACAGTGATGCAGTCAGCATCATTATCAGCATCAATACTTTTCTTGTCATTTTCTCTTTGTTTCAAGGTTAGATTAGTTTCGTTTGCAAAGGTACGATTAAGTGAGTGAAAAGCCAAATGTTTTTGGACTTTTCCGAACGTGAGTACCCTTGGGCGCAGCCAAAATTACTACATTTTTTTACCAACAGTGCATAAAAAATGCTTTTTTACCTTTTCTTTATGATTATGATTATCGGAGTAATCAAAGGAATCTGATTACTCCGATAATTCGTTATCTCGTTTTTAACGTTATTCCGGCATCGCGTTATAACGTCATCTTGAAAATCCCATTTCTCTTAGAATCCTCCTGGTCTTCCTCCACCTGGGAAGCCACCTCCACCTGGGAAGCCTCCTCCGCCCGGGAATCCACCTCCGAAGCCGCCTCTCTGGCCTTGTCCTTGTCCGCCTCTTCCGCCTTGCCCGCCTCTTCCTCTGCCGAACATGTTGTAGCGGTAACTGACATGTATCATGGCATAGGAAGTGATGGCGTTCACCTCGCGGTCGGTCCATCCGTTGGCGTTCACGGTGCGTGAGAACGTGGACTGTTGGTTGAGGATGTCATACCACTGCAGCATGATGGTGAGCGGTTTGCCACGCAGGAAACTTTGTGAGATTTGCGCGTTCCAGAGCAGTTCGTTGGTGTTGAGGCTCTTGTCGCTGTAACCCCGTTTGCTGTTCATGTGGATGTCGGTGGAGAACTCGGTTCCCCAAGGGGCGTTATATCTTGCGTTGGCACCATAGAAGTGGTTCCACGTGGTGAGGTTGTTGGAGGCTTGCAGACGGTTGCGTGTGCGTGCGAAGGTGGTGTTGTAGTTGAGGGAGAAGTTGAGCGTCCTGTTACGGAAACTGAGCGACACTTGCGGTGAGAGGTTGTATGTGCGCGTGATGTTGCGGTCGGGGATGGCCGTGCGGTTGAGGTTGACATAGGCCACCTGGTGGCTGTAACTGCCACGGATGGAGCCGCTGAAATCCCAACGGTTGAGGGTGTCGAGGGCGATGTTGAAAGTGGCGCCACCGTTGGCGTTCCAGTTGCCGTTGATGTTTTCTGGACGGCTGATGCGTCCACCCGTTTCCTCATTGTAGGTCACCACGTTGCCGATGGAGTTGCGCGTGCGTTGGAAACTGCCGTTGAGGTTGTAACTCCAATGCCGTTGGTTGATGGGGATGTTCATGCCGAGGGTGTCGGTGCGGAATTTGGTTTGGCGTTGCTTTTGGAAGTTGGCGCTCAGGTTGGTCGTGAGAGAGGGCTTAAGACCCGGGTTGCCCATGCTGATGTTGAGGGGGTTGGTGTCGTCATAGATGTTGAGCAACTGGGTGATGGAGGGCTGCGATGTGTTGCCCCTGTACGTCACGTTAAGGTTGGTTTGGCGGTTGAAACGATAGCGCAAATTGAGCGTGGGCGTGAAGTTGGTCACCGTCCTTGTGGTGTCCACGGGGACGCCGAGGTATTGCTGGATGAAATGCGAGCGCTGGGGCTGGATGGACACGCCGGCGTTCACGTTCAGTTTCTCCCTGACGTAACGCAACTGTACGTCGATGTTGTGCTCGTGCTCTGTACGCTCCGAGTAGCGGCTGAGGTCGTCGGAGAGATAACTCTCATAGGGATTGGGCAGGAAGCCGAAGAGCCTCGTCCAGTCGCGGTATTGTTGGAGGACGTCGTAGAAGGCTTCCTCGGTGTAGTCGGGGAAGTCATAGGTTAGAGGGTCGCTCTTCTGGTGGTTGTAACGGTAACGGTAGTTGGTTTGCAGGAACAGGCCTTGGAGGCCACCTTGGCCGCTTCCCATCCTGCGACCGCCGCCGAAGGGACCTCCGCCGGTTATCTCCTCTGTCTCTTCTTGTGGCTTCGGCTGAATGATCAGGAGGGGCTCGGTGTAGGAGAAGCCGATGGTGGCGCTGAAGTTGTTGGAGGGACTGTTGCTGTAGCGATTGGTCTGGTAGATGGAGTCATTGCCAAAGATGTTGGTTGTCTGGTAGAGATGGACCAACGAGAGGTTGGCGTTCTTGTTTTTGTTGTTGCTGTAGTTGATGTTGCTGTTGATGGTCATGTTGCGTCCGCGGCGGTTGAGACGGCGGAAGAGTTGCAACTGACTGCTGAAGTTATTGTTGGTGCTGTAACTCATCGACTTGTTGTTGCGGCTGTTCACGATGAGGTCCAGGTCGTCCATCACCTGCAAACCAGAGGCCTCAAGCGGGTTTTCGGTGTAGTCGAAGGGGTTGGCATTGAACGAAGCCGAGGTGGAGTGGCTGCGGCTATCGTTGGTGGAAATGGTGAAGTTGGGGCGGAAGGAAAGGTTGGTAAGTGAGTCAATCTGCCATTGCAGGTTCATGTTGCCGGTCCAACTGTTGGCGCGGGAATAACTCTGGCTGATGCTGTTGGAAAAGGCGCCGCCGCGGGTGTTGACGAAGGTTTCCGACCCTGTGCGGTTCCAATTGTCGGTGTTGTTGTGGTTCCAGGTGATGCGGCCGCTCATCTTCAGTATCTGGCCATTCTCGTAACTGGCGTCGAGGGCCGATGTTTTCGTGTGACGTTGGCCGTTGTTGTTGCCGCGGCCGCGACCGCCGCGGCCGGTGAAGTTGCGGTCGTTCACGTTGTTCGCATTGCCCATGAACGTGTAGCGGATGGCGCCGAAAGGTTTCATCGCCGTCAAGCGGATGCCATAGCGGTGGTCGGTGCCCAAGCCGATGTCGGGGTTCATCTGAAGACCGTTGCGCGCACTGCGTTTCGTGACAAATTCGAGGACGAAGTCATCGTTGCCGTCATCGATGCCGGTGAGTCGTGACTGGTCGCTCTTCTCATCGTAGGCTTTCACTTGGTCGATGACATAGGAGGGCAGGTTCTTCATCACCGCATCGTTGTTGCCCGTCATATAGTCGCGCCCGTCCATCTTGAAGCGTCTCACGTTCTTGCCGTTGATGCTGATGGAACCGTTCTCGTCGATCTTAGCACCGGGAAGCGCTTCCACCAATGCTTCGATGACGGAGCCTTCGGGTACGCGAAAGGCATCGGCATTATAGACGAGAGTGTCGTCTTTCACCACCATCTTGGGGATGTTTGCTGTCACCACGGCCTCGTCCAGCATCATGGCATCGGTTTTCATCTCGATGTTGCCAAGGGCGATAGGGGTGTTGGTCTTACGTATCGAGCGGGTGACATCCTCATAGCCCACGTAACTGGCTTTGAGAAGGTATTGCCCGTTGGCAATACTCTTGAAGGCGAAGCGCCCTTCGTCGTCGGTGACCACGCCATCCACGAAGGTGGTGTCTTGGCGTTGAATGCGATAAAGTTGCAACGTGGCTTTGGGGAGCCCTTCCAGACTTTCTTTGTCCAGCACACGACCGGACAAGGCCGCTTCTTGGGCGGCGGCGGGAAGAGCGGAAAAAAACAGCAAGGCTAAGAAAAACAATGCTGAAGGCAAATGGGTCTTCATTGGGTGACGGGTATTTTATTAATTGGATGTTTGAAAGTAAAAAAAGTTTAATGATGGTTGGTGAAAACTATTCGTTGTTGCTAAATGATGAACATCTATCGGCTAAAAATGACTTTCACCATTAAATTTTTTCTACTGACCCATCCAAGGGGAGGGGGGCAGTGCAATAAAGAGCGGGAAGTCTCGTTTACCAATTGAAAAGAGGATAAGATGTCATTCGTGTCAAGAACAGAAAGTTAAGCAAATGGTTCAGCAAAATCAATCAAAAGGATGGGCTGCCCGTATATTGGGAGGTCAGCCTACACGTCTTCAGGAAATTTTTTTCTGGTTGATGGTCTTGTCTCTTTTGTTGTGGCCGATGGCATTTTTTGTGTCATTGTTCTTTTTCGATGCTCCAATCCGCACGTCTGTTGATGAAATCTGTCGGTGGGGCATGGTCTTGACCATTTGGCTTTATCCTATCTATTTGTTCCCATTGATGAAATCATTGTACTGGTTGTCCAAACGTTTGAGATGGCCATTGCTGTTCTGTTCCTGCCCATTGATACCAGTGGCTGCCCTTTTCCTGTTTGTCTCAATTGCTTCCAGTGAATATGCGGCAGAGAAACCTGAGGGATATGATGCTTCAACATTCAAACGCATCAATAAAACGTATGCGACAGATGTCAACCATGTGTATTGTTGGAACGAAATCTTGGAAGGAGCCGACCCCGTCTCTTTCCGCGTTTTGAGCGAAAGCTATGCCGCAAACTATGCCGCCGACACGCTGCATGTATGGTATAATGGAAACATCATCGAGGGTGCCGACCCTGCAACTTTTGTCGCGCCAGGTGACAAGAATGCTTCCAATCTTGCTCACGATGCCCATGATTACTATTGGCAAGACCAACCTCTACATGTTGCCGATATGGGAAGTTTCAAAATAATAGGTGACGGATGGGCTGTGGATTCCAGAAATGTCTATTATCTTGGACTCGATGCCGAGATTGGCGAGAATGTCATACCTGTCGGTGATTACCGCTCTTTCCGGGAACTGAACGAATTTTATGCAGCCGATGACAAATACGTCTATTACAAGAACCATCGGGTGGAAGGAGCAGACCCAAAGACTTTCGCTGTGCTGAAGGGGGAACATCACTATGGAAAAGATGGAAATCGTGTCTATTGTGAGGCTCAGGGAACTTCCATCCGGGATCTTGACGCTTTGAAACACAAGAATATGAGGGATGGTTTGCGGGATGCTTTCCATACCGATGGCACTACGGTATATAATCCAGACCTGTTACCCATGCCGGATGATACGGATTTTGCGTCTATCCATAGGGTCGAGCGTTATCGCGACTGGTTTGCAGACAAACAGCGGGTTTACTTTGAAAATCGTCTTTTGCCTGGAGCCAATCCGCAGACACTCAAGATATTCCAGTTATACGAAGTGTTTGAAAAGGATGTGTCAGACAATAATATGGATTACCATTATTCCTATGATGGAAACCGTGTCTATTATTGTGATTCCTTAATGCTTGGCGTGGATATACCCTCTTTCGTCTGTGGTTATGACTATGTGGAGTCCCAATCTTTTGCATTCGACAAGAACCGATATTACCAGGGGAATCCTAATCCTCGACTCGAAAAGTTGCGGCAAGGGAAATAGGAAGAATAAAGATGTTAACTCGCAGAAAAAGTGTAAAATCCTTGCAAATATGCCTGAAACGTCCTATTTTTGCGGTTAGAAACAAAACACATCTAAATCATCATCATTATGATAAAACATGGACTTTTGACGATACTCTTGATGCTTTCAAGTTTGACAGGCTATGCACAGGAGGAAAAATATGACTCCCTTGCCGCAAAGGAGAGGGCGTTCGCATTCCAAATCTTCGATGCCGTGGCAGCGGAAAACGAGTCCAACATCTGTTTCTCACCCCTCTCGGTGCAGATGGCACTTTCCATGGTGCAGAACGGTGCCGACGGCAATACCTTGCAACAAATCAAGGACGTAATGGGGGTGGGGGACTATACTTGCGAGGACGTAAACCTCTACAACCAACAACTGACAAAAAAACTCGTTTACAGGCCCGAGTTCGAGTACAATCCAAATGGATGGTATTCAGAAGAGGAACAGAAGGATAATTACGAGAAGGCATACCCCATTTGCGAATTGGCCAACGGTGTTTGGTCGCGAAAGGGCACCGTGTTCCGTCAGGAGTTTTATGACACCTTGAAAACGTATTACGATGCCGAGGTGGCCGATGTCGATTTCACCACACAGGAGGGCATCGACCAAGTCAACCAATGGGTGAAAAACAAGACACACGAACTCATCCCTTCCATCTTCGACGAACCACAGTCGGAATACCTCGCCATGGTGCTCGCCAACGTACTCTATTTCAAGGGCGCATGGACGTTGCCTTTCTTGGAGGAATACACCTTCCCCGGCAATTTCCACCTCGCTGACGGCACGATGGTGAAAGCCGAAATGATGAACGCCTCTGAATCATACCGCTCCAGCAGGACGGAGAAATTCCGCACTGTCACACTGCCCTATGGCCGTGACGGGAAATTCTCCATGACACTGTTCGTACCCGTGGAGGGATATGAACTGCCTGCCCTTGGCTATGACGACTGGGCCTATGCCAAGAAAGAGTCGAAATACAAGGACCTGGCCTTGCAGATGCCGAAATTCTATGTCGAGGGCAAATACAACTTGAATGATGTGCTCAAAACCATGGGGATGCAGGATGCTTTTGACACTTACCTTGCTGATTTCAGCCGTATGTATGACAAAGACTTGTGGATAGACAAGGTTTATCAGATGAGCAAGATCGTCGTCAATGAGCAGGGCACGGAGGCCACGGCGGTCACCGTGGTCGAGATGTACGACAATGCTCTTCCTGATGAACTGGAAGATTTCCGTGTGGACAGGCCGTTTTATTTCACCATTGAGAGTCAGGACGCCATCCTCTTCGTGGGAAGGGTGAATGAGTTGCAGAGTACCGCAGGAGTCAGCACCGCCAAGGTGGCTCCCCATCGTGACGGCATCTACGACCTCCAAGGTCGCCGCTTGTCGCAACGACCCGACAGAGGGCTCTTCGTGGAGGACGGAAAACTAAAGGTCGCACAATAATCACCTAATCCCCCTACAACTTCCTATACCACCCTAAAATCTCCTACAACCTCTTAGGACTTCCTAAAATCTCCTAATCGACGATGAGCGACCTTCGCAGCACGGCTTCCCCTTTCGCACATCCCCTCTATGTGTTGGCCAAACCTGCTGGTCCGCGTTGCAACCTGGCTTGCCGTTATTGCTATTACTTGGGAAAGGATGCGCTCTATCCCGAGGCGAAAGGGATGGCCATGGACCTTCCCCTTCTCGAAGAATTTGTCAAGCAATACATCCAGGCGCAGACGCAGCGCGAGGTGCTCTTCACCTGGCATGGGGGTGAGGCGATGCTAAGACCGCTGCCTTTCTATGAAGAGGTGCTTCGCCTCCAAAAGAAACATGCGGGAGGACACGACATCGACAATTGCATCCAAACCAACGGCACGCTCCTCACCGAGGAGTGGTGCCGTTTTCTCAAACAGAACAACTGGTTGGTGGGGGTGTCGCTCGACGGACCTCAACCATTGCACGACGCTTTTAGGAGGGATAGGCAGGGCAACGACTCTTTTCACAGGGTAATGGAAGGAGTGGAGAGGCTCAACCGCCACGGAGTGGAATGGAATGCCATGGCGGTGGTCAACAGCCTCAATGCCGAACATCCAAGGGAGTTTTATCAGTTCTTCAAGGACATCGGATGCCATTACATCCAGTTCACGCCGGTGGTGGAGAGGGACGTGTCATCAACGGTGTCGCCGCTGGAAGGACTGTATGAGGATTCGCCATTGACAATGACACAGGAAACGGTGTCGCCTCGGCAGTGGGGACGATTCCTTTGCACCATCTTTGATGAATGGGTGGCAAGCGACGTAGGCGTGTTCTTCATTCAGTTGTTTGATGCCACCCTGGCCAATTGGGTGGGCGTGGAACCGGGGGTGTGTTCCATGGCGCGTTTCTGCGGCAACGCCTTGGCCATGGAGCACAACGGCGATGTCTATGCGTGTGACCATTTCGTGTTTCCCGACTTCCTCTTGGGCAACATTCGCCAGCAACCGCTGGCTGCCATGGCTTATGGTGAGCGGCAGAACAGTTTCCGACAACTGAAGACAAACCTGCCCGCACAGTGCCGAAGATGCAAGTTCGAGTTTGCCTGTCATGGCGAGTGCCCCAAGAACCGCCTGCTGACAACCGCAGAAGGGGAGAGGGGCTTGAATTACCTTTGCGAGGGCTATTATCGGTTTTTCGACCATGTGGCGCCTTATATGGATTTCATGGCGCGTGAGTGGAGGGAAGACGGGGCACCGGCAAGGGTGATGGATGCCGTGGCAGAAGGCTTATTCGCCAGGTAAGGGCCAGTTGGGAGAGGGTGTGCGCATTGCTTTCATCTTCCGGTCGAACTCCTCCACCATCTCGGGATAGTCGTCGGCAAGGTTGTGGCTCTCCGTCACATCGTCTCTCAGATTGTATAGTTCAAGGGGCGCATCGCGTTTCACCGTCACACATTTCCAGTCTCCTTGCCGGGCGGCACGTTGCACGCCGGGGAATTCCCAATACAGCATCCTTTTGTCGGTCTCCACCTGACCTCCATAGAACAGGGGCAGGATGTTGATGCCGTCCACTTGGCAGGGCAGGTGGGCGGTGGAACCAGTCAATGCGGCGAAGGTGGGCATCATGTCGGGGAAATAGACGATGTTGTCGAGCGTCTGCACAGGCACCTTGCCGGGTTGGTTGACGATGAGGGGCACGCGGATGCCACCTTCGTAGAGTTGACCCTTGCGACCGCGGAAGCCAGCGTTGCAGTTGAACAGTTTCAAGGGGGCTTGCACTGCCGCACCGTTGTCGCTGGCGAAGATGACGAGGGTGTTCTCACGCAGGTGCAGGCGGTCGAGGGTGTCGAGCAGGCGGCCGATGGCGGCATCCATGTGGGTGATGAGTGAGGCGTAGCGTTTGGTGCTCATATCCCAACTTTCGTCATCATACCACACGGTGTTGTCGATGATGTAAGGCTCGTGGGGAGCGTCGAAGGCCAGGTAGAGGAAGAACGGATGTTTCTTGTTGCGCTTGATGAACTTGATGGCGTCGTCCGTGGAAAGGTCGGTGTTGTGCTTCACATGGCGGTCGTGCGCGTTGGCCTTGATGTGGATGAGGCGGTCGTTGTCGAAACGGTAGTAGGGGTAATAATAGGGAGAGTTGGAATGTACCGTGGAGATGGTCCAGCCATAAAACTCGTCGAAGCCGCGGTGGTTGGGTGAGGCGCCGGGGTCGTACCCGTCGAGGTGCCATTTGTTCACCAGACACGTGCGGTAGCCTGCGGTGCCGAGGACGGTGGCGATGGTGGTGTCCTCTGGCAGCAGGTTGGCTCGGCGGATGTAGGTGGTGTCGCCCTTGGCGTTGATTTTCACACCCTTGATGCCGCCGGCGGTGCACTGGTTGTCACGGATGCGGGTGTGGCCGCTGTTCTTGCCCGTCATCAGCGAACAGCGGGAGGGGGAACTGATACCGCTGCCGGCATAACATTGGGTGAATCGCGTTCCTGTGGCGGCCAACTGGTCAATATGGGGAGTGCGTACATGTTCGCTGCCATAGCAGGAGAGGTCGCCGTAGCCCATGTCGTCGGCCAGGATGAAGATGATGTTCGGACGGTCGGGGGTGGCCTTCCCGTCAGGTTCGCCGGCTTCGCCTGTTTGGGGGAGGGCGATGCCGGCGGCCAGCATCGTGCCGTATCGGATGACTTTCTTCATAACTTGATTCTATCAGCAATAAAACATATAATTGTCATATAATACCTCAATAATTCTTGCTGCGCAAGTATCTCCAGCGAAACAATAATCACAGTTAATGCGAACATACGTTCCTTTACCTCCTCCTCCTCTGCCCGAGAGGGGGTGGCCGCAGGCCGGGGGCGAGGGAGAACTCCCTTTTAACTCCTCTTTAACTCCTCTTTAACTCCCCTTTACCTCCCGAAACAAATAGACATACGTCCCTTTAACTCCTCTTTAACTCCCTTTTAACTCCTCTTTAACTCCCTTTTAACTCCTCTTTAACTCCCTTTTAACTCCTCTTCAACTCCCGAAACAAACGGACATCTGTCCCTTTAACTCCTCTTTAACTCCCTTTTAACTCCTCTTTAACTCCCTTTTAACTCCCTTTTAACTCCCTTTTAACTCCTCTTCAACTCCCGAAACAAACGGACATCTGTCCCTTTAACTCCTCTTTAACTCCCTTTTAACTCCCTTTTAACTCCCGAAAGAAACGGACATTTTGCTGCTTACAAATTGCACGTTGTCCTGTTTCAGCGAGGCGGTGTTGGCGTTGATGTCCGTGGCTTTGCCGTGGTAGGTGATGGTGCTGTTGTTGATATGGATGTCGTGGATGGCGTTCGTTCCTTCAATGCCATTGGCGCGTATGCCCGTCTGACAACCCGTGCAGGTGACATTGTCGATGTGGATGTCCTGGAATTCAGGAATGCGCTCGCCGGCCTTGATTTTGGCTTCTTGCTCTTTCTTGACGGCCTCAGGGTTGCTACCCGCCTGCATGTTGGCGTAGTCGCATTGGAAAATGATGGCTTCCGACTTGATGTTGGCCATCATGATATGGCTGATGTGGATGTTCTCCGTCCGTCCGCCGTTGCCGATGCCGCTCTTGAAGCGCAGGCCCGTGTCGGTGTCGATGAAGCGGCAGTGGCGCACCACGATGTTGCGGATGGCGGTGACGGTGTTGCTCCCGATGACGAAGCCGCCGTGGGCGTGATTGACGGTGCAGTTGTCGATGAGGATGTCGCTGGTGCCGTTGTTCACGGCATTGGCTCGCTCGGCGCTGCTCTTCATGCAGATGCCGTCGTCGCCAACGGAGACGGTGCTGTTGACCACCAGGCATTGCGAACAGTCGCTCAGGTCGATGCCGTCGCCGTTCTGCACGTTCCACTCGCTGCGCACCGTGACGCCGTCGATGATGATGTTGCGGCTGTTGACGGGATGGAGGTGGAAGCGTGGGGAGTTCTCAATGGTGACGCCTTCTACGAGGATGTTCTCACAATTGGTGAGCCTCACCAGGTCTTGGCGCAAGTTTTCCTGTTTCTCACGGGTATCGGCGATGTTAGGACTGCCGATGGTCATGTCCCACGGATACCACAACTGCCCGTCGTCGGTCACCGAACCGCCCATCCGTTTGTATTCCTTCCATTCCACGTCACTCATTTTACTTCGCTTCACGGGTCTCCAATATTGACCATTGCCGTTGATGACCCCATCTCCAGTGATGGAGATGTTCTTGCATTTGTTGGCGCCGATGCCAGGCTTGCAACGACTGCTCTTGCCAGGAGCGGAGAGGTGGAGGCGTTTGTCGGGGGTGAGCAGGAGGATGGCGTTTTTGTCGAGGTGCAGGTTGATGTTGCTTCGCATCTCGATGGGGGCGGTGAGCCAGACGCCTTCGGGGATGGTCACATGGCCGCCGCCTTTCGATGCCACATCGTCGATGGCGCGCTGGATGGCCTCGGTGCAGAGGGTTGCTCCGTCGCCTTTCGCGCCGAAGTCGGTGATGCTGACACTCAGGGAGGGGAGCGTGAAGGGTGTCACCTGGGCTATGGGGGTGGGAAGTGACTGGTAATATTGCTGATAGTCCGGCTCGTCAGATGCCTTCAGGGTGGTGGCGACAAACGACAACGCCATTACCCATAAAAATGATGTCGCTCTCATAATGTAGATGTTTTTGGTAGTTTGTCTGTATGCTCGCAAGAGGCAGTGTTCAGCCGCTGTGTCATTCCACAATGACGGTGCGGGTGGTGTAGTTGGAATAGACTACGATTTGCACCCCTTTCTCATTAGGCTGTACGGGCATTCCTTGTAGGTTGTACCTGGCCACTTCTTTGACGTCGCCGTTACCATCACGCTCCACCGTCAGATTCTCTCGCACCTGTGTAGGCGTGGGGGAAGCATTCTTCGACAACACGATGACTTCCCTCATCTGCCCTTCGTAGGTGGTGCACGACATCTGTTCTACCTCAAAACCGTGAGAGGCCAGTTGGTTGAGGACTGTTCCCACCAAGGTCTTGTCGTAATAGTCGTCATAGAACTGTTGCATGTCGGAAGGGATGTCGCCCGACAAGTATATGTTGTGGCCAAAATTGTTGTTCACACCCAGCGCGACAACATTCACATAGGTTTTCTGCGCCATGGCGCAAAGGGGTAGCACGATGGCTGCTATCAGGAAAAATGCTTTTCTCATAGGCTTTATTTTCAGATTTAGTTTCGCTGATTTTTATCGTGACTCTTCAAATTTGCGATTAAGCGAGAGCAGACAAAGCCTGCTTAAGGTCAATCTTCAATTTTCAATTTTCAATCTTCAATCTTATCCGCTATTGCCTTGCAGAAGTTTTCATGCCTGCGGTTGACATACCATTTCAGCATGGTCATCGCGATGGCTTCAAAGAGGAAGTGCATGACAGGCACGTCGAGCAGACAAAACAAGAAGAAAAAGGCGGACCGGAAGTTGAACGTCAGCATGCCGTTCCATTTCATCAATGCCAAAGAGTTGCTGTGGAACTCTTCCCTGATGGCGGGAGGGATGTCAGTGGAGTTGTGGTATTTCTGTCGCAACAGGGTGACCAGGCGTTGGAGTTGGGGAGTCACTTGCTCTTGTTTGCGCGTATAGTCGATGTAGGATTTCTGGAAGACCCGTTCAACGAGGGGTGCATCTTTCGGCATTTGGTCGTAGATTTCCTGCTGGCGTACAGAGTTGTCAAACTCGCTGCCTTCCTCGTTTTTCAGGAAGAAGAGGTGGGCTTGGATGTAGTAGTCGGCCAAGCGCGATTGCGCCCCCATTCCGGCAAAACCAGCGATGGCTCCCAACACGAGGACAACGATGGTGGCGATGAGGGTGTTCGTCGGGGTGTCGCTGATGCCAAGCCATCCAAACTCGATGTCGTGGTGAATGTAGAACCGATAAACCAACAGGGCGTAGATGGGGACGAACCAGACAAAACCTGCTATGCCGTCGAGGATGCGTCCCATGCGGCTTTTCTTTCCGGTCATACGGGCCAGTTGACCGTCGGTGCAGTCCAACAGGTCGGCGATCATAAGCAAGATGATGGCAACAATGTTGCAAACAAGCCCGGTGGTGCCTTCATAGAAGAAACAGCCATGGGCGAAGAAAAAACTGCTGCCGACGCCGAAGAACATCGACAGGATGGTCACGGTGTTGGGATGGATGTCGAAACGGGCAAAGAACACCGCCAGGTAATAACATATCGGCCTGACAACATGGAAGTCCAACCAGTCCTCTGTCTCTTTGGACTTCAGTGTTTGGTAGTATTTTTCGTTCATGGTTTCTTGGTTTTGGTCTGCACCCTTTTTCGCTTCGTTCGGGTTGCGACTGCAAAAATACATCTTTTATGGTAATTATCGGCATTTTGAACAAGATTTTGTTTTTCTTTAGCATATAATTGCTGGATATTATTTAACAGCAATTTTCTTTGATTCATATTAACTGCAACCACGCCTGCGAAGGCAATAAGGTGGAGGAAAAGTTAAAAAAAATTTGGCTCTTCATTCGTTTATTCGTAACTTTGCATAATCAATTATTCACACTATGAGATACTTGTCTTTATTGTCAGTTTTCGTCATGTGCTCCTTGAGCATGTCGGCGCAGAAATCCATCCCTCTTGTTTATGATGTGGAAAACACCGCAGCAGATGTCACACCTGTCTTCCCAGCAAGGCAGGAGGCACGGAAAAACGTGGGCCTCACCGACCCCCTGGAATGGTCGAATGGGAAAGGAAGAGTGAAGAAATTCTCCAAATGGAGCAAGCGTCGCGGTGAGATTGCCAAGGAAATACAACATTATGAGATAGGCGAGAAACCTGTTGTGCCACCATCGGCCGTCAAGGCGAAGATGGAAGGGGAGAAACTGATAGTGGATGTGACGGTCAATGGACAGACCCTCCAACTCAGCGCCACCATCAAGTATCCAGAGACGGGACAGCCGCCCTATGCGCTGATGATTGGCACCAGTGGCATTGCATTGCCTCCGGCAGTGTATTCCACCAGGCCCATCGCCACCATGGTGTTCAGTGAGAGGCAGGTTGCCAATTATTCGCAGTTTGGCAAACGTGGGGACCGGGGGGAATATGAGTTCGACCGACTCTACCCGTCGTTGAAACAGAATGGCGCCTACAGCGAATGGGCGTGGGGACTAAGCCGTTTGCTCGACGGCTTGCAGCAACTTGGTACGGAGGTCACCAAAATTGATATGAAGCACATCGGCGTGACGGGATGCTCTTATGCCGGAAAGATGGCCCTCTTCTGTGGTGCTTTTGATGAACGTGTCGCTCTCGTCATCACCCAGGAACCCGGAGGTGGTGGCGCCGCCGCATGGAGGTATTCCAGTTGGATGAACGCCCAGCCGGGTGCTACGGCTGTAGAAGGCATCGACAACACCGACTACCATTGGTTCATGGAGAGCCTGAAGGAAAACTTTGGTGGCGATAACATCTCCTATCTCCCTTACGACCATCATGAACTGGTGGCCATGGTTTGTCCCAGGGCGCTGCTCATGCTCGGCAACCCCGATTACCCGTGGTTGGCCGACCCCGCTGCATACGTCTCCATGAACGGAGCCATCAAGGTGTGGGAACAATTTGGCATCGACGACCGCGTAGGATATTCCATCGTCGCAGGTCACGGCCATTGCCAACTCCCGGAGTCGCAATACCCGGAAGTGGAGGCATACATCGACAAGTTCTTGCTGGGCAAGGACAATGGTAATACCAAGGTGAGGAAAGCGCTGGAGGGGTATGCCGACATCGACCTCGAACCATGGATCGGATGGTGGGGCAAAAAGAAATGAGGCAAGTTTTCATATTCCTCTTCTGCAGCCTCATGGCCTGCCTCGATGTGGCAGGCCAAATCATGATTGATGGTGTACCTGTCGCCTATGACAGGCTATCCAACACATTCCTTGTCTCCATACCCGCCAACCAGTGGGGGAGGGACTGGCAGGCACACGTGGCCTTGGAGGACAGCACCGGCTGGCAACAGGTGGAGGTCAATGGACAACCTGTCGGACAGATGGTGACTTTCGAACAGGTGGAACCACAGAAGACTTATACCGTCAGGGCCATGCTCGGCGACAGCCTCGTGCATAGACAACTTGAATTCACCTACCTTCCCATCGTCCATCTATGGGGAGAATTTGGCATAGAACAGGCTCCAGCCCGCATCACCTTCCAAATGCCGGGGGAGGGCGAACAGGAGTTGAAGGCCATGGTGAAATGGAGAGGATACACCACCAACGATTCAGCCAAACATAAAAGGAATTACAAAATCAATTTCATAGACAAAAAAGGGGAGAAGAAAGACTATCGGTTCTTCGGCTTAAGGAAAGACAATGGTTGGATTCTTGATGCGGGACAGGTGGACCTCTTCAGGATGAGAAACCACATAGCGGCAAAAATGTGGGATGACTTCGCCACCAAACCCTATTATGCCACCGAGGACATGGAGGTGCACACCTCTTCGAGAGGTGAAATCGTGGAGGTGTTCCTCAACGACCAATACCAAGGCATCTACAACATGGGTGAACCCGTGGACAGAAAACAGATGCAACTAATGAAATTCGACAGTACGACGGGCGAGATTCACGGAGGACTCTGGAAGTCGGAAGGGTGGGAGGACACCACATTCTGGACACTTACTTCACAATATGACAACACCGAACCCAGATGGGCGGACTTCCAACTCGAATACCCGGGACTCGACGACCTCTGCCCCTCAGACTACAGCACGCTTTACAACGCCATCGACTTTGTAGTCAACTGCGAGGACCACGAATTCAAATACCTAATCGACGAATACATCGACATCCCGGTGTTCATTGACTACTATATCTTCGTCAACATCCTCAATGCCATCGACCTCCAGGGGAAAAACATCTTCTGGGCTGTCTATGACAAGCAGGCTGACAAGAAACTGACCCTGGCCCTCTGGGACCTCGACACCACCGTGGGACAAAACTATAACGACCTGCCGCCGCACACCGAAATGACAGCCTACGACGCCTTCCCTATGACACCAACGAAAATCGGATGGCAGTTGGTGAGCACCAATCCCGACAACTTCAACCAAAAGGTGCGAGACAGATATTTCGGACTTAGGGAAAACATCTTCTCCGCCGACAGTCTTGTCAATAGGTATCGCTCTTGTTATGAAAAGGTGAAAAACTGTGGGGCGGCCAACAGGGAGGAGAGACGATGGAGCAGGGACGAAGACATCGGCTACCTCCCCTTGGACTTCGATGAGGAAATAGCCTATATCGAGGACTGGTTGCGCCACCGTCTCGAGGTTACCGACGAGTTCTTCAACAACCCAAGGACCGGCATCGATTGCATCACCATGCAAACCGGTGACGATGATGTGCTCTACAACCTTATGGGTCTCAAGGTCAATGACGGGTACAAGGGCCTCGTCATCACCAAAAATGGGAAGAAATACATCAAAAAGTGAAATCTTAGCCCTATGGGAAAACAAGAATCCCAAGGTAAACCTGCCCCTTAAGAAAAAACTATCAACCTATTTATAATTATGAGAAAATTAGTCTTTTTGAGTTTGTTGCTGGTGGCGATGACCATCCAGGCACAAACAGCGAGGAATTTCAAAATCGACCTGGTGGAGGGCGAATCGCACATGGTGGCGTTCCTTCCCGAGAATCCGTCGGGGAAAGCCATCGTTGGCATCCCAGGTGGAGGCTACTCCGTGCTCTCCAACTCCCATGAGGGACTGCAATGGTCGAACTGGCTCAACCAACAAGGTATTGCCTACTTCGTAGTGAACTACAGACTGCCCGAAGGCGACCGCACACGACCCATCGGTGACGTGGAGAAAACGTTCCGCATCGTCAGGGACTCGGCGGCAACATGGGGCATCAACCCTCACGATGTCGGCATCATGGGATTTTCCGCAGGTGGACATTTGGCATCGGTCATCTCCACCCTCTCTCCTTATGAACTGAGGCCCGACTTCACCATCCTTTTCTATCCCGTCATTTCCATGGATGAGAAGGTGTCGCATGTGTGGTCTTGCCGCAACTTCCTTGGTGAGGACCAGAAAAATCCCGAGATGGTGAAGAAATACTCCACGCAGAACGCCGTGAAGAGACACCTCACGCCGCCTGCAGTCATCCTCATGTCCAATGACGACAGACTTGTGCCGCCGGTAACCAATGGCATCGCATACTATTCGGCCATGCGCAATGCAGGTAACGAATGCTCGATGTTCGTATATCCTTCCGGCGACCACGGATGGGGCGTGGGACCGTGGTTCAAATACCACGACCAGATGCTCAACGACCTCGGCAACTGGCTCAAAAACCGACAGACTCCGAAGACCGACGCCATCAAGGTGGCGTGCATAGGAAACAGCATCACCGACGGACACGGCATCGACATGGCTCCACAACATGGATATCCAGCACAACTGCAAAGAAGACTGGGAAGCGACTATTGGGTGAAAAACTTCGGCGTGAGTGGCAGGACGATGCTCAACAAAGGTGACTTGCCCTATATGAACGAGACGGCGTGGCAGGATGCACTTGCCTTCCAACCCGACATCGTCGTCATCAAGTTGGGCACCAACGACACCAAACCGCAAAACTGGCAGTATGGTGACACCTTCAAGCAGGACTTGAAAGAGATGATTACCCAACTCTGCCCGTCGCTTGCATTACAAGCCAAGGGCAAGAAAAAAGTAAAGAAGACTAAAGTGGCAGAACCTGTCAAACCGCAGATATTCCTCTGCACCCCCATTCCGGCCTTCAAGTCATCGTGGAACATCAACGACTCCATCATTGTCAATGGCGTCATTCCCATCCAGCAGGAGGTGGCCAAGGAATACGGCCTGAACATCATCGACCTCCACTCCCTCTTCGCCGAAGATGGCGACTTGGTGCAGCCGGATGGCATCCACCCCAATGACAAGGGCGTGGCGAAGATGGCGGAAATCATAGCCGACGAAATCAAGAAAAACCAATAGGAAAGACTTGATTATCTTGATTCCTTCCTATCCCTATATAAAAAGGTCACCTCGGTGGCCTTTTTTTGTCTTAGGATAAAAAAACAACTTATATAAGGATGGATTTCAAAATCTTTTCCTATCTTTGCCGTGTCCTTTGAGTAGATTTTTTAGTAAATAACTATTATAACTCTTATAAGATGAAGAAAAAAATCGTTTTGATGGCAGCAGCCTTGTTGTGCTGTTTGGCCATGTCGGCCCAAAGCATGAAGATGGTGGTCGACTCGAAAGGAGAAGTGGTGGGACGACTGGTCAGAATAAATGCCGACACCTATACCGTGGATGTGCAGGATTCTTATGACGTGCCCAAGGCGGGCAACCGTGTCGTCACCTACAGCGCTGCCAACGGACAGGGCATTTGCTATCGCCATCCCGACCGCAGGGGCAACATCAACGTACGGAAAGGCCCGTCCACCAAAACTGCTGTCATAGCCAAGATTCCTGATGATGATTACCTTCCCGAATGCTATCCTTGTTTGGGTAAGTCCAACGGATGGTACAAGATTCGCATCGACGGAAAGATTGGTTATGTCCGACAGGATTTGGCCCAATGGGATGGCATGTGCACCTTCTGAGAAAAACTTTTTGGGGAGTGGGCCTTTAAGGTCTTTACAAGGCTTGGCTCCTTATGATATTGTTCGGGCGGATTTGCTGAATTGGCAAATCCGCCCGAAAGCGTCTTCCTATGGTGTCTGATTTTCCTGGTGTTCCGGGTCTTCATAGGGGTCTTGGAATCCTGTGAATTGTAAACAAATGTTAAAAATGTGGCTTTCGGTGAAAAAAAGTGCCGAAATATTTGGAGGGTATCCTTATTTGACATACTTTTGCAGTGTACTATTAAAGTAGTACACTAAAACACTAAAAACAGTAACCCTTTAAAATATCAACATTATGAACGTCATCATCACCGCCTTCACCATCATGAGCATGTACTTGAACCTCTCTCAAAGTACCGATAACATGTATTGCTACAACGCCGACACCGAGAACGGCGCAGTCACCACACTCTATGTCTACGAGAATAAAGCCGGATACCTCACTCCTAAGGTTTGCTATCATTTCGACTACGACGAACAGGGACGGCTCACCGAGCGCATCAGATGCAAATGGAATGCCGAAGCAAAGACCTACCTACCCAAATCTTGCCTCAGGTTCAACTACACCGAGAATGACTACGTACTCTCACACAGCACTTGGAACAACAATACCAGTTCCTGGAATCCCACCGATGAAAAGATGCTCTATAGCCTCGGAA
Organism: Prevotella sp.; assembly: GCA_017619375.1. GTDB lineage: Bacteria > Bacteroidota > Bacteroidia > Bacteroidales > Bacteroidaceae > Prevotella. The sequence goes on from JAFZSL010000040.1 coordinate 98,412, forward strand.
GCGACCAACTCGATTCCGTCACGCATATCCTCGTTGGTAGCAACGATGAAACCACTATCAAGCGACTCTTCATCCTTGGCTCCCACAACGAACGCCTCCTCACCCAAAAGTAAACCATAATTCCTATTTCCTCCTATAGAAATAATCACTAAATAACATATCATCATGATCGATATCCAAAACATCAGTTTCAATTATGCAGGACAAAAGACGAAGGTCTTCGACAACTTCAGCCTGCAACTGACAGAGAACAACATCTACGGCCTTCTGGGCAAGAACGGAACGGGTAAGAGCACACTGCTCTACCTCGTTTCCGGTCTCCTCAGGCCTTGTAAGGGAACAGTCAAGGTCGATGGCATGGAGTCGGCTCTACGCAGACCCGAAATGCTCGAGGAACTGTTCATCGTCCCTGAGGAGTTCGAACTCCCCAACATGACCCTGGAGAAATACGTCAGCATCAACCAACCTTTCTATCCACGTTTCAGCCGCGAGGTGTTGCAAAACTGCCTCAACGACTTCGAACTGCCCGCATCTCTCTCACTACAGTCGCTTTCCATGGGACAGAAGAAGAAGGTGTTCATGAGCTTCGCACTCGCGGCTGGAACACGGTTGTTGCTGATGGACGAACCCACCAACGGACTCGACATCCCATCAAAAGTGCAGTTCCGGCGCGTCGTGGCCAACAACATGACCGACGACCGCACACTCATCATCTCCACACACCAGGTGCACGACGTGGAGTCACTGCTCGACCACATCCTCATCTTGAGCAATGAGAAACTGTTGCTCGACGCTTCCGTGGCCGACATTTGCGAGCAGTACAGTTTTGAATACAGGACACCGGGCGCAACAGACGACGACGTCCTCTACAGCGAACCGTCAGTGCAGGGCAACGCCGTCATCACGAGACGCACCTCTGACATGACGGAGACTCCGCTCAACCTCGAACTCCTCTTCAACGCCGTAACATTGGGCAAGGTGAATGGAAACATAGGTAACGTTGCACGATAAAACAACCAAGACCATGAGCCAGAATTTCAATTTGCAACGACTGGGGAGATTCCTACGATGGACTCTCGTCACCGACCTGCCTTATTACAAGAAGACCTTGGGGTCTTTATTGGGGGGAATGATCATCATCTTCCAGTTTATCAACTTGTTCATGTGGAGAGGCGATGGGTTTCATTTCGTCTATGTCGTTGTCTCCTCCCTCATGATTATCATTCCCTTGGTGGGGTCTACCTATTTCTTCCATTCCTATTCGAATTGGAAAGACGGCATACGCGACCTCTTCATGTTGCCCGCATCCAACCTGGAGAAATTCCTTGTCAGATACATTCTCTCCGTTTTGGTGCAGCTGGTGCTCTTCTTTATCAGTTGTGTGGTGGGAGACATACTGCAGTACATTGTGGGACTTGTCGTAGGACGCGAACCATTGAGATTCATCTTCTGGGACATCCTCTCCATGATATCCTTCCAACCGACATTTAGCAAGGAATTCTTCTGTACGGCAATGCTGTTGTTGTGGATGCATACTCTGTACTTGTTGGGAGCCAATTTCTTGAGAAACATCAAATATAATTTCGTCTTCCCGACCTTGATACTCTTGCTTCTCTTCATCTTTGTGATAATGTTGCTGCCTGACAGTGGGTATGGAAAAGGAAAGGTGATGCACGAAATCGTGCTCAACCATGGCGTGGTCGTTGGCTGCCTGTTGCTCGCCGCCAGCATCTTCAACTATATGCTTTCATATCGCCTCTTCTGCCGCAGGCAGCTGATAGGACGGTTCTTCAACACACTTTAAAACTTGATACAATGGATAATTTCAATTTCAATAGGTTCGTCAGAACATTCAAATGGTGCTTTTATGAGCAACGAGGCAAACTGCTGAAATGGACGACTGTCGCCATGATTGTCACCTTCGCCGTCGAAATGTTTTTCGTGTTCATGCTCAAAAATAAGACAAATGACATGGGGAGCATGCCTGCCTATCAGGCAGCAGTGGAAATCTCAAGCACAATAAGTTCGCTCTTCTTGATGATTGCCGTCATGATGGCCAACAGCAACATCTTCGAGTGGATGAAGACCAAGCAGAAACGTGCCGCATACCTCACACTGCCGGCCACCAATTTGGAAAGATGGACCTCTGCCCTCATCTTTGCGCTTGTCGTCTTCCCCGTATGCATCTCAATGGGGTTTGTCGTAGGAGATTACATCAGAGACGGTATCTACTATGTCCTGGGCAAGGAATGGATGTCGGGGACGGGTTACCTCCTCAATGTCCTTGGAATAAAAAATAATGCCATGGAATTTGACTTGTTGGGGTTAGCCGTGACTGTCTGGTCGGCCTCTTGCTACATTCTTGCAGGGACTTGGTTCAAAAAGGGACAGTTCGTCGTCCCCACGGTCTTCATCATCGCTCTTATGTCATTCCTGACGTATCTGGCAAATCACTACGGTAACGAGATTGCAGAAATGGTTGTTAAAGGTGTCTCTAAAGGGTATGCCGACACAATGAAATACTCTGTCATTTCTTTCATCTTCCTTGCTGCAATTTTCAACCTCTGGTTGAGTTTCAGACTCTTCAAACGATTCCAAATCATCTCCACTAATTGGACCAACCTATGACATTCAGCAACGACAAAGCCATATACATCCAGATGGCCGACCGCCTCTGCGATGAGATTCTCTCAGGGAAATACGAGGACGATGCGCGAATCCCGAGTGTTAGGGAATATGCCGTGCTCCTCCAGGTGAACACCAACACCGCCATGAAGGCTTACGACCAATTGGCTCGCGACGAGGTCATCTACAACAAGCGTGGATTGGGCTATTTCGTCAAGCCGGGGGCCAAGGAGCAGATCATGACGGCAAGGAGAAAGGAGTTCCTTGAGGAACACCTCCCTGAACTCTTCCGAAATATGAAATTGCTGGGCCTCGACATCAAAGACGTCATCAAGGCCTGGGAAGAGATGGACAACAATCTCCCGAAGTAGTAGGGACGGGGCTTGTGCCCGCCAGCCGGTGAAAACTCCTGCTTTTGGCCTTTCACCACTCCAAACCAATTTGGCGGAGCACCTCTGCGCTGGAAGAACAGTCGATGAGGTTCGGGCGATGGCCTTCCGCCACAGACAAATGGGCGACAGCCGACAATGCCATGGTGCGCATGGCGTTGTCGGCTGACGCCTTTTCCACGGCATCCATGAACAAATGGTCATCCACCACGCGGATATCTGGGACAGAGGTGTCTGGGGAGACGGTATGGCATTGGCTTCTCAGCAGTTCGAGGAAGGTTGGCGCATGGGCTTGGGCGATGTGGAAGACTTTGGGGTCTTCAGTGTCTTGGAATGGCCTTTTCCGCAGCGTTGTCAGACGGAGGATGGCGTCGGCAGCCACATCTACAGGGATGAGGCTGACGGGGAGGTCGGCGACAGAAACCGGGACCATGCGCAAAAGGGCACATAGCCGCAATGCCATCGCAAGGCTGTTGGTTTCGGCATGGCGTTGGAACCGTTTGTCGGATGAGCGTGGCGACAGAGACCCTACGCGCATGATGAGTGCGTCGAGTTGCTTGTCGGCCATCATTTCCAGCACCAAACGTTCGGCCATGAACTTGCTATGTGTATAGGGGTCGTCCAATAGTTGGCCGATATGCAAGTCGCGTACGGTCAACGTGGAGGCGCACCCCGACAGCGCATCATGGTATCCCGCGATGCCCAGGGTGGACACCTGCACCAATAATGAGTGATGGTCGTGGCAGAATGCTGCTAATCGCGACACCGCTTCTGTGTTCACGGCATGCAGCAGTGAGGGGCGGGCGAAATGCCTCACATCGGCGGCGCAGTTGATGACCATGGAGAAATGACGACCATGCAACGGGGTGAGGGCGTCGACATCGGTCAGGTCGCCAGGCACCACGTCGAGATGCCGGAGTTGTTCTTCGGAGAGGGGTTTCCCGAAATAATAGGCATGGGAGTCCTGCAGTCGCTGTTGGGCGTGTGCCGATGACGCTCCTCTGACAAGGCAACATACGTCTCCCTTCTCGCGCTCCAAATATTCATGGAGCAAATGGATGCCCAGATATCCCGTGCCACCGGTCAAGAGCATACCTCCTTGGCAGGCATGGCTGTCATCGCTCCTATGGTTCCCATCGCTCCTCAGGCACTGATGTATCCGTGAGTAGTCGCCATCGATGGGATAAAGGGTGGTGGTGTGTTCATGGGCCAACTGATGTGCCAGTTTTCTCGGTGTAGGATGTAGAAACACCCATCCGTATTCCGTTTTGCATCCCACTTCTCCAAGCACTGACATCAGGCTCATGGCTGTCAGCGAAGAACCACCAAGGAGGAAGAAGTCGTCGTCGAGACCCACGGCGTCACATTGCAGCACTTGGCTGAATGCGTCGCAGACTACACGTTGGAGGCGTGTGAGTGGGATGGCGGTGGAATGGGAGGTGGAGAATTCGGGAGATGGCAGATTCTTGCGGTCGATTTTCCCATTGGATAGCAGGGGAAACTGCTCCATCTCTATCCAACAGGTGGGTACCATGTAGGAAGGAACTTGCTCAAGCATCGCCTGCATCAGTGTCTTTTCGTCCGTCGTCTCTTTGGAAGTGTAGTAGGCGCATAGTTGGGTGCGTCCCTGGTGGGTGGCTGTGGTGACGCAGGCTGATGTGACATGGGGGAGATGGGCGACGAGGCGTTCCACCTCGTCAAGGCTCACCCTGTAGCCGTTCACTTTCACCAAACGGTCCAAACGCCCCATGTATTCCAACTGCCACTCCTCATTCCATCGCGCCAGGTCGCCGGTGTGATAAAGGAGGGGCATGGGTTCTCTGGGATTTCTGCTATCCCTGGTGTCCATAGGAGTGAATCTCTCCTTTGTCAGTAGTGGGTCTTTCCAATAGCCGGTGGCAAGTTGCGGCCCCGACAGGCAGAGTTCGCCGACGGCACCTTGGGGAAGGAGTCGGCCGTGGTGGTCCAACACGTAGGCGGCGGTGTTGTCAAGGGGGCGGCCGATGGGGATGGTGGCGTATGTGCGCCCTTGTTCCAGTTCGTAATAGGTGGCATCCACGCAGAATTCCGTAGGCCCGTAGGTGTTGTAGATGTGGCAGGTCGACGCCGGGACGTTCATCAGTTGTTCACCACCAAGACAGATGTAGTCGAGTGTGGGGTGGGGACGGCTTGCCACCAGGGCGCCCATCTGCGTGGTGTAGCAGCCGCCGGTGATGTGGTGGTCGTCGAGGAACAGGTGGAGTTTGTCCATGTCATGCCTCACCTCTTCGGGCATCATATGGACGCTTCCCCCGACGGTGAGGACGGGGAACAGGTCTTCCACGTGGGCGTCGAAGGTCAGGGAGGAATGGCAACTGATGCGACTGTGTGCGTCTATGTGCCAGCGACGCACGATGAAATGCAGCAGGTTGGTCAGGGCGCGATGCGGGAGCATCACACCTTTTGCATGGCCTGTCGTGCCTGATGTGAAAATCATGTAGGCAGTGTCGTCGGGAAGGACCCGGGGAAGTTGGATGACACTTCCTGAGGCGGGGTGGGGGAGGCGCATGGGGTCGAGCGTCACTCTTAGGTTGGCATCCGTGACAATCGCCTCGCGGTAGGTTTCCGGCCAGGAAGGGGCGAGGGGCACGTAGGCGGCTCCTGACAGCATGATACCGACGACGGCCGTCAGGAATCCGCAGCAGGGGATGGCTGTCACGCCGACGAAATCGCCTCGTCCCACACCCTGTTCTGCGAGCCAATACGCCACGTCGCTCGCCGCACTTTCCAACTGTGCGTAGGTCAGCGTCTCGCGACCATCATCCACCGCCACGGCATCAGGGGTGCTGCTCGCTTGCGCTTGCCACAGGTCCAGGAAAGTCTTGTCGGCATCATAAGGCACCCGTTCGCCTTGCGACAGATGGATGATGTCCGTTCGCTCTTTTTCGTCCACAAGTTCAACGTTCTTGATGGCAAGGTGGGGGTGTCTCAGCATTTGTTGGATGCAGCGTGACATGCACCTGGCGAACATCTCCAAGGTCTCTTCCCCTTGGTATGACGCACTCGCATCGACACGAATCTCATACTCTTGGTCACTGGCATAGACAATGCACCCCAGCCCGTTGCCGGCTACGCCCTTGCGGAGTTGAACGCCCTCCACTGATGCTCCGCCCACGGTGACGCGCTCAAGGATGTCGTTCCCCTGGAAGGCGAAAGTGGCTTCCGCGCTTTTGAGCAGGTCGCGACAGAAATGGGTGTAGGGGTAGATGGAGTGACGCAGGGAGGCGGTCAGCAAAGGCCTGAGGCTGTGAAGATAGTCCAATATTGAAACGTCGGCAGCCAACTCGCTCACCATGGGGATGGTCTTGACAAACATGCCATAGGCATCTCGATACTTGCGGATGCGGCCGTGGGTGAGGGTGGCGAAGGCCACGCGGGGGGTGTGGCACAACTTCGACAATACGATGCAGAAAGCACCCATCAGCAGTTGGTTGGGGGTGGTGTGGTGGGTCTCGCACCATTGGTCGATGGATGAACGGGGAACCCTCTGGCTGACAACGAATCCGCTGTCAGACTGCTTCCCGGCAAGTGTGTGCGCACTGTGACGACGGGATTCCCGTTGCTCTCTTGGTTCGTGGTTGGTTGTGGAGGGTAATGCGGTGAACTCCACATCGGTGAAAAGTGCATGATGGTACGCCTTGGCGGCCTGGTAGGCTGGGGTGGAGGACTGCCGTTCCTCTTCTTCGGCTTGGTCGTAGAGCAGATGGTCGCCGTCTTCCAGAGGCTGGCCTGCATAGGCTGCTGGCAGGTCTCGTCCCATGAAGCAATGGGCGATGGTGATGCCGTCGGCGATGACATGGTGGAAGTCGGACAGCAACCAATGGTGCGTCTCCGTTTCCACCACCTCGAAACGACACAAGGGATGGGGGGAGAACAACTGGAAAGGGCGGACAAAACTGTCGCGTATGTAGGCGAGGACCTCGGATTCCTTCATCCTGCGGAGTGGCACCGTCACCTCCATTTCCGCATCGGCATATTGCCGGGGAATGCCTCTCTCGGAGAAGACAAGCCGGGTGCGGAGTGTCGGGCGGCTTCTCACGATGGCCTTGACGGCGAGTACGAGTCTGTCTGCATCCACCTCCTTGGGGAATGGGATGGCGGAAGGCAGGTTGTAGGAGGTGGACCCTGGGTGTTGCCCGCAAGCCACCACGATGCCCGTCTGCGATTGTGACAGTGGATAGGTTTTCACGCTGCAAAAATAGACAATAAAATGAATCACACCTTCAAAAAACAATCTAAAATAACCTTTTTTCCTCGATTTTCATTATCTTTGCCACACCTTAAGCAAAATACATATGTTTACTATTAGCAACGAGAAGGATTTGACACAGGTCGTGGAGTATCTCAAGGATGTTCCCTACGAGGTGTCGCGCAGCCGACTTTATGATGCGGCGGAGTTGTATGACGGCTTTGTTCCTTGCGACGAAGATAGTTTTACCAGTTGTTACGACACGAGGGTGTACCAACATTTCGTATCAAAGGGCAAGCAGACCGAAGACGTGATGGAGTTGCTCGCCCGCACCCTTCACGACCATGGCATCCATGTGGCACTCAACGACTTCTTCCATCAGCATGACCCACGAAAATGCGTGGGGGTCATGGGAGGACACGCCTTGCTGCGCACCGATGCCATGTTCCGTGAAATCGTGTTGTTGTCAAAAAGGCTCACCGAACTTGGCTTCTGTATGCTCACCGGTGGTGGACCGGGAGCCATGGAGGCCACCCATCTCGGAGCGTGGATGGCGGGGAGGAGCGGTGAAGAGACCGGGGACGCTGTGAAGATGCTGGCCGATGCGCCTTCATTCAAGGACAAAGGTTGGCTGGCAACTGCTTTCAACGTCATGGAAAAATACCCGCAGCATAAGTTCCATAGCCTGGGAATGCCGACTTGGCTCTATGGGCATGAACCGTCTACGCCTTTTGCCACACATATTGCCAAGTTCTTTGAGAACAGCATCCGCGAGGACAGCATACTCACCCTTGCCTATGCTGGAATCGTCTACACCCCGGGAAGTGCGGGCACGATGCAGGAAATCTTCCAGGACGCCGTGCAGAACCACTACCTCTCCTTCGGCTTCTCCAGCCCCATGGTGTTCTTGGGGAAGGATTTCTGGATCAACGAGATGCCTGTCTATCCCCTCCTCGAAGGCCTCGTGAGCACCGGCAAATACAAAAACCTCATCCTCTCTCTCACCGACAGCCTTGACGAGGTGGTGGATGCTCTCTTGAAATTCCAATCAGGGAAAAAGGAGTGAAAACACCTGTCACGCACTCGGTTTTGCCACTTCGTTCGTTGAAGAATCAATCGAACGATACGAACGTGTACGCCCGCCTCAAAAGATGTCAGTTTAACATGGACGAGAAACAAAAAATATCGCTTTTGTTTTGTTTTCCACTTTCTTTTACTATATTTGCACATTGATTGGCAAGCGTGGCCCATCGTGCCTCGCTTGGCGTTAAGGTGGGCTTTTCCATCGTCATGTGATGAATGGAACACACCTGAAATGGATGTTAAAGACAAATATGTGAAGTTATGAACAGGTTTTTGATGGCCATGCTTTTGTCTCTTGTAGCCACGATGCAGGCAAAGGCTCAGTATGACCTTTACGTGGAGGTGTATGAGGCAGGAACCTTGGAGGCGGAGGTCAAGCAGATCTCCGAGGATGCATATGGCATCACCTCGATGAAAGTCTTCGGTCCCCTCAACGGTAAGGATATGATGTTCATCCGCGACTTGTGCGGAGTGAAAGGCTTTTCCGAACCCACGGAAGGCCAGTTGAAAGTGATTGATTTGGAGAACACATACATCGTGGACTCCTACGAACCTTATTTGAATCTGCAAGGCAGGGACCTCTACTCGCAGTTCGGGCATTTCGGCACATGCTTCCTCTACAACTGCAAGAACCTGGAACAAGTGGTGCTGCCTGATGGCTTGGAATGCATCGATTCGCTCGCTTTTGCCAACTGTGTGAATCTCAAGTTTTTGGACATCCCTTATATGGTGTCTTCCATCGGCTATGGCGCTTGTGTGGGATGCGACAACATCGTTGCTCTCAGGGTGCCCGACGGCGTGACGGAAATCGGAGTGGGGGCTTTCCAGCAGATGCGACGGTTGAAGGAACTTTCCTTGGGCGATGGCGTGGAGAAAATCGACAACTCTCTCATCATGTATGATGACAGTTTGGAAATCATCAACCTCGGGAGAAAATTCAAAACATTCAATCCCGTGGTGTTCTATACCGCCAAGGGGCTAAATGAATTGTTCGTGGTGTCGGACAACCCCTATTATTCCTCGGAAGATGGCATATTGTATACCGTGGAAAAAGACACCTTGGTCTCCTTTCCCCCGGCTTTGGAAGTGGAGGATTTCAAGATGCCTTTGGAAATAAGGGATGTCGCCCAATATGCCTTCTGCAACGCCAGGTTCCTGCAGACAGTGGAATGCTCCCCAAACCTTGAGTCCATCGATTCCCTGGCTTTCTTCGGGTGCACCGCCTTGAAGGAAGTGAACCTTGATGATGGGTTGAAACATATCGGCTTTGGCGCCTTCGGCATGCCGATTGGCGAGGAGTCTGCTTTGGAACAGTTGCTCATCCCCGCCTCTGTCTCCGACATCGAGGGAGGAGCCTTCATCCTCAACACCGCCCTTCAGGCAATCCAGGTGGATGAGGCCAATCCCTATTACGTCGCCGACGAGCAAGGTATGCTTTTCTCCAAGGACTACAGACGCTTGTGCCATGTGCCTTGCGTGGCTGAGGAGGTCAATCTGCCTGAGACAGTGGAAGAGGTGGGGGCGTACGCCTTCGCGGGGGCGATGGGCATGAAATCCATCTCCATTCCCGACCATGTGAAGACCATAGGCGACGGGGCTTTCGCCTACGCTTCCGCCTTGACCGACTTGTTCCTTGGCGAGGGGGTGGAAAAGGTGGGCGACCTGGTGCTCGACGAGTGTGAGGCTCTTGAGAACCTCTACCTTTTCGCTCCGGACATTCCCGAGGAGAACCTGCAACCCTACTCCTTCCTCGACACGAGCGGGGCAGTGATGGAGCAATGCTTGCTCCATGTCCTTCCCGGAACAGCAATGAACTACCTGACCAAGAAAGGCTTTTATTCGGAGGAGTTTGACGCCTTCTTTTTCAAGGATGTCACAGAGATGGAACATCCAGAAGGAGTGGCTGACTTGGAAGTCGCACGCGACGCTCAGGTGAAGGTGTTCGATACTACCGGAAAACGGTTGGATGGACTGACACGAGGACTGAACATCATCACCTCGCCTGGTCACAAGACACTCAAACGGTTGGTGAAGTAATGGGCAAGGAGAAAGCCATCGTCGTCCCTGAGGGTGCCGAACAGGTGCTCTTGCACGCTTGCTGCGCTCCATGCTCCACCGCCATCGTGGAGTGGATGGTGAGCCATGGCGTCACGCCGGTGGTGTTTTACTATAATCCCAACATCTTCCCTCAGGAGGAATACCTTGTCAGAAAGGAAGAGAGCAAGCGCCATGCCGAACTCTTGGGGCTGGAATGGGTGGATGGCGACTATGACCATGCCCGGTGGAAGGAATGTGCCATGGGCATGGAAAACGAGCCCGAACGTGGAAGGAGATGCCTGGAATGTTTCAAGATGCGTCTCGTAGAGGCGGCAAAAGAGGCAAGGAAAAGGGGCATCACCCATTTTGCCACCACATTGGCCTCGTCGAGATGGAAGAGCATCGAACAGGTGAACGAGGCCGGCATGGCGGCTCAGGAGAAGGTGCCGGGCACCATGTTCTGGGCACAGAACTGGCGCAAGGGTGGGCTCTATGAGCGGCGCAACCAACTTCTTAAGGAATATGCCTTCTACAACCAACAATATTGTGGTTGTGAATTCAGTATGCGAAAACAGGAAACATGATGATGTGAAGTCGGTTTAGACCATGTCATCTCACTTGTTTGTTCGTGTATGAACCACGGGATTTGAACCCATCGTTGCGGCAATCACATGACCTGTCATAGGGCAATTATATATGGAAAAATGAATATTTCATTTAGTAAGAGATGTTTACATATTTCAAGTAACTTCTATTTTACCTAATTATGAAAATCATCAAATGGGGATTCATCGGATGCGGCGAGGTGACCGAAATCAAAAGCGGCCCGGCCTTCAACGAAGTGGAAGGGTCGATGGTGGAGGCGGTCATGAGCAGGACGGAGAGAAGGGCGAGAAGCTATGCGGAGCGACGCCATGTCAGGAAATGGTACACAGACGCGCAGCAACTCATCGACGACCCGGATGTCAACGCCATCTATGTCGCAACGCCCCCGTCAAGCCACACCACATACGCCATCATGGCCATGAAGGCGGGAAAACCGGTATATGTGGAAAAGCCTCTTGCTGCCACCTATGACGACTGTGCACGCATCAACAGGATCAGCGAGCAGACCGGGGTGCCGTGCTTCGTCGCCTATTACAGGAGATACCTGCCCTATTTCCAAAGGGTGAAGGACATCGTGAAAAACGGTGTCATCGGGAAAATCATCAACGTGCAAGTCAGGTATGCATGCCCGCCAAGGGACACCGACTACTCCAAACCGGATGAACTGCCGTGGAGACTGAGGCCGGAAATCTCCGGAGGAGGCTATTTCTACGACCTCGCCCCGCACCAACTCGACCTGCTGCAGGACTTCTTCGGAGTCATCGTCGATGCCAAGGGCATTTGCGACAACAGGGGAGGGCTCTATTCCCCGGAAGACACACTCAGCGCTTGCTTCAAATTCGAAGGGGGACTGCCCGGCAGCGGCTCCTGGTGCTTCGTGGGACATGAGTCGGCAAGGGAAGACCGCATCGAGGTCATCGGAGACAAGGGCATCGTGCTCTTCTCCGTGTTCGACTACAAACCCATCCAACTCTTCACCAGCGAAGGGGCCATCTCCATCGAGGTGCCCAACCCTCCTTATGTGCAACTACCCATCATCACAGCCGTCATACGTCATTTGCAAGGGCTCGACGTGTGTACCGCCACGTGTGTCTCTGCCACGCCCGTCAACTGGGTGCTTGACCGTATCTTGGGAAAATTCTGATGCGAAAGGTTCTCATCATCATACTCACCCTGCTGCCGTCCCTGGCCGTCATGGCCACCACCATCGAAAAGGACAGCGTCACTCGCAAAAAGTCTTTTGTGAGCAAGGTTGCCAAGGGGGTGGGGGGAGTCTTGAGGGAGTTCAACAACATCGACACCACATACATCGAACCGCAACATTACAAGTTCACCACCACCCTCATGTCCACCTACACCTTCGAGTCCTACCGCATCACAAGCAAGTCGGGGCAAGAGGTGCACTTCTCTCCTGAGGCAAGGGTGAAAGTGGGACCATACATCGGATGGAGTCTCCTCTTCCTCGGATACACCATCGACCTCGCTTACATCAGCGCCAACAAGAAAAAAGAGATGGACCTCAGTGTCTATACCTCCATGCTCGGACTCGATTTCTTCTACAGAAGGTCGGGAAACGACTATCGCATCAGGTCCTGGGACCTGGGCGACGGGGAAAACAGCCATGTCACAGGCATACCCTTCGACGGGCTGAAGGTGTCCATCACGGGACTCAATGGCTACTACATCGCCAACCATAGGAAATTTTCCTATCCGGCAGCGTTCAACCAAAGCACGAACCAAAGGAAAAGTTGCGGCTCGCTCATGTTCGGAGGGGGCTATACCCGGCACTCGCTCGAACTGGACTACCACAAATTGCAGGACGTGTTGAGGGAGGCCAGTCCGGAGCATGTCGAGGAACTTGACAGCGGGTTGCTTTTCAACAAAATCAAATACACCGACGTGCAACTCTCCGCAGGATACGGCTACAACTGGGTGTTTTCACGCAACTGGCTGCTCTCCGCTTCCTTGTCTGCCGCATTGGGATACAAGCATTCCTCGAGTGCGCACGACCCTATCAACTTCTTCTTCGACGACTTCTCGTTCAGCAATTTCAACTTGGACGGGGTGGGGAGGATGGCCATCACTTGGAACAACTCCAAATGGTATTTCGGAGCCGACGGCATCGTGCATTCCTACAACTACAGCAAGTCGAGATTTGCCACCAGCAATTATTTCGGTAATGTCAGGGTCTATATCGGCATCAATTTTGGAAGAAAGAAATCACATAAAAAAACATAAGATGAGAAATTTATTGGTCATAATGGTCATGTTGGGCTTGGGCCTCTTTTCATGCAGCAGCCAAAGTGCGTCACACCAAGAAGGTGACAACGACAATTCAGATCAACAAAGTGAGAAACTGACAACACCTGTGTCGACGGAGAAAAAGACACGACAGGAGGCGACGTCGGATGCCGTGCGTGAGAAGACACCCCCCTATGAAATCCGCATTAAAAACACCAATGACAGCGTCAGGATAGAAAAACTCCTGCAAGAGGGGGTGGCGCTGCCGGAAAATGAGAACATACCTCTTTTCTTTGCCAAGAAATTCTTGGGAAAACCCTATGTCGGCGGTACGCTTGACAAAGACAAGGAAGAGGGACTGGTCATCAACACCGAACAACTGGACTGCACCACGTTCGTGGAGAACGTGCTGGCACTATCCATGTGCACCAAGAAGAAACAAACCTCTTTTGCCGATTTCTGTCGCGCACTCGTCGATGTCAGGTACATCGGAGGGGAGGTGGCCTATACCACACGCCAGCACTACTTCACCATCTGGATTGCAGACAACATCAAGGACGGCATCATTGCCGACATCGAATTGCCCGACCCGCCCATGTCGGCCAAGCGTAAACCAAAGGTCAACTACATGACCAACCATGTCGCTTCCTATGCCATGCTCAACGCTCACCGCGAATGGCTGCCGCAAATCAAGGCCATGGAACAACAGGTGAATGACATCACATTCACCTACATACCCAAGGAACAACTGGACAAGTCGATGCGCTACAAGGAATACATCCACGACGGCGACATCATCGGCATCGTCACCAACAAGGAGGGTCTCGACATCTCACATGTGGGCTTCGCCATCTGGCACAATGACGGACTGCACCTCCTCCACGCCTCTTCATCCAACAGAAATGGCAAGAAGGTGGCCGATGACCCCAGGACGATGTTCCAATACCTGAAGGAGCAGACGAGCAGCGTGGGCATCAGGGTCGTGAGGATAAATGAAAGATGAAGATTTGAGAATTGAAATCAGAGGGTGCGCATTTTGAAAACGATTGCGGAAAAGATAAACAACTTATTTCTGCTTTTTGTTGTAATTGTCGTTTTTTTTGCGTATCTTTGCAAGATACAAACAGGACGTAGCCAAGGAACCTGAAAACACTATGGGAAAAATCTCACACAAGGGGGTTGTGGAAGCCGTGGATGCTGACACTGTGAAGGTGCGCATCACGCAAGGTTCCGCGTGCGCTGCATGCAGGGTGGCCAACCACTGCAGTGCTGCCGAGAGCAAGGAAAAGACGGTGGAGGTCGTCTGCACCGATGCTGGCAAATATGCCGTCGGCGACGAGGTGGTGGTCTCCATGCCTATGGGGAATGGCAGTAGGGCGGTGTCGCTTGCTTTCGTCTTCCCCTTCCTTGTGATGTTGGCGGTGCTGCTCCTCACGCTCTGGGCTACGGGCGACGAAGCACTCTCCGCCTTGCTCGCCATTGCGAGTTTGATACCTTATTACGCCTTCATCTATCTTTCAGAGAAGAAAATAGCCAAGAAATTCTCTTTCGTCATCGAACAATCAACAAATATCAACTAAAACGAGCATTATGGATTTCATTTTGAATGCAGTAATCGTACTTGGAGGCATTGCCTTGATTGCAGCCGTCATCCTGTACGTCTGCTCCAAGAAGTTTGCTGTGAAGGAAGACCCACGGTTGGGCCTCGTGCAGGAGCAACTGCCGGGAGCCAACTGTGGAGGATGCGGCTTCCCAGGATGCTCCGGACTGGCCGACGCGCTGGTCAAAGGAGCCGATGCTGGGTCGATAGACGGTCTGTCGTGCCCCGTGGGCGGACCGGAAGTGATGACCAAGGTGGCCGACCTGCTTGGGATGGCCATGGCCAACACCGAGCCCAAGGTCGCCGTCGTCAGGTGCAACGGAACGTGTGAAAATCGTCCAAAGACGGTGCAATATGACGGGTTGCGCACCTGCACCGCCATGCACGCTTGCGGTGCGGGCGAGACAGGGTGTGGCTACGGTTGCCTCGGTTGTGGCGACTGCGTGGCCGCGTGTCAGTTTGGTGCCATCGCCATCAACGACCAGACGGGCCTCCCGGAGGTGGATGAGGAGAAGTGCACCTCTTGCGGAGCGTGTGTGAAGGCTTGCCCACGCAACATCATCGAACTGAGAAAGCGTGGACCGAAGAGCAGGCGCGTTTACGTGCAATGTGTCAACAAGGACAAGGGGCCGGCAGCGAAGAAGGCTTGCAAGGCCGCTTGCATCGGATGCGGCAAGTGCCTCAAGGAGTGCAAGTTCGAGGCTATCACCATCAACGCCAATCTCTCTTACATCGACCCGGAGAAATGCAAGATGTGCCGCAAGTGCGAGGCTGCTTGTCCCACCGGGGCCATCATCGCATACAACTTCCCGCCAAGGAAGGAGAAGCCGGCAGAGCCTAAGCCCTTGGGAGCCACTACGGCACAGCCCGCTGCCACTCAGGCGGAACCTGAAGTCAAATCGCAACAAAAAGGAAAGGAGGAACAAGCATGAAACTGCATACATTCAGCATGGGCGGCGTACACCCTGAGGAGAACAAACTGTCGGCAGAGGTGAAGACCACGCCAGCGGCATTGCCCGCACAAGCAGTATTCCCTCTCTCACAGCACATCGGCGCGCCTGCCAAACCCGTCGTCGCTCGTGGCGACAAGGTGAAGGTGGGAACGATGATTGCAGAGGCTGGAGGCTTCGTCTCTGCGCCCATCTTCTCCTCTGTCTCGGGCACGGTGCTCAAGATAGACAATGCCATCGATGCCACGGGATACCTCAAACCCTCCATCATCATCAAGGTGGAAGGCGACGAATGGGAGGAGTCCATCGACCGCTCCGACAAACTGGAGACGCTTGCCGACCATCCCGAACTCACCCCGGAGGCCATCGTGGAGAAGGTGAAGAACGCCGGTATCACCGGCATGGGCGGGGCGGGATTCCCTACCTTTATCAAACTCTGCCCCCCGCCCACGGCAAAGGCGGAGTGCATCATCATCAACGGTGTGGAATGTGAACCTTACATCACCGCCGACTATCGACTGATGATGGAACATGCCGACGAAATCCTCGTGGGACTGGAACTCCTCATGAAAGCCGCCAAGGTGAACAAAGGCTATATCGGCATAGAAGACAACAAACCGGCAGCCATCCAACTCTTTGAGGAGAAGACCGCCGGACGTGACGACATAGAAATCGTGCCGCTTGCCAAGAAATACCCGCAGGGAGGCGAGAAACAACTGGTGGACGCCGTCATCAAAAGACAAGTCCCAGCGCCACCCGCCATCCCCGTCAACGTCGGCGCCATCGTGCAGAACGTGGGTACTGCCTTCGCCGTCTATGAGGCGGTGATGAAGAACAAGCCCCTCTTCGAGCGTTACACCACGGTGACGGGCAAGATGCTCAAAAATCCCTCCAACTTCCTCGTGAGGATGGGAACGCCGATGATCGACCTCATCAACGCATGCGGGGGGATGCCCGAAGGCGACCACAAACTCCTCGCCGGCGGACCCATGATGGGTAAGGCCCTCACCTCCGCCGACGTGCCGGTGTGCAAGGGCACCAACAGCGTCACGCTCATCAGCGGTGAGGAAGCCTGCAGAAAAGAACCGCAACCGTGCATCCGCTGTGCCAAATGTGTCAGTGCATGCCCCATGGGACTGGAACCCTACCTCCTGTCGCAAGTGTCGGCACTGCACCTGTGGGAAAAAGCCGAGGAGGAGGACATCACCTCCTGCATCGAGTGCGGCTCATGCATGTTCACTTGTCCGGCGCATAGGCCGCTGCTCGACAACATCCGTCTCGGAAAATCCACTGTCATGGGCATCATCAAGGCCCGCAATGCTAAGAAATAAAGTTTACCACCATGTCTAAATTCATAGTTTCACTTTCTCCACACGCCCACGGAAACGACTCCGTGGAGCGCAACATGTATGGAGTCATCATCGCATTGGTGCCGGCATTGGTCGTGTCGTTTCTATATTTCGGCATTGGGTCGGCCCTCGTTTGTGCGGTGAGCGTGGCCGCTTGCGTGTTCTTCGAGTGGGCCATCACCAAATATCTCTTGAAAAGGCCGACGTCCATTTCCGACGGCTCGGCCATCCTCACCGGCCTGCTTCTGGGATTCAACCTCCCTTCTAACCTGCCGTTGTGGATCATCGTCATCGGAGCACTCGTCGCTATCGGAATAGGTAAGATGACCTTCGGCGGCCTGGGGTGCAACCCCTTCAATCCCGCCTTGGTGGGACGCTGCTTCCTCCTCGTCTCCTTCCCCGCGCAGATGACCTCGTGGCCGGTCGTGGGACAACTTGGCAAATATGCCGACGCCACCACGGGAGCAACGCCCCTCAGCATCATGAAAAACGCCATCAAGACAGGCGACTCCTCCGTCCTCGACCAACTGCCCGACTCCTTGCACCTCTTGCTGGGCAACGTCGATGGTGGCGCTGGAACAATCGGCGAGGTTTGCGCCCTCGCATTGCTCATCGGCTTGGCTTACATGCTCTGGAAGAAGATCATCACATGGCACATTCCCGTGAGCATAATAGCCACCGTCTTCGTCTTCTGCGGATTGCTGCATCTGGCAAATCCCGTCTACGCCGACCCCGTGGCCGCCATCTTCAGCGGCGGTCTCATGCTTGGAGCCATCTTCATGGCCACCGACTATGTGACTTCGCCCATGACCCACAAGGGACAAATCATCTACGGCGTATGCATCGGACTGCTCACCGTCATCATCCGCAACTGGGGCTCTTATCCCGAGGGAATGTCGTTCGCCATACTCATCATGAACGCATTCACCCCCCTCATCAACACCTATGTCAAACCTAAACGATTCGGGGAGGTTCAGGAAAAATGAAAAAGTTAGAATCTACATTAGTCAACATGGTGGGCGTGCTCGTATGCACTTGCCTCATCATGGGAGGCATCCTTGCCTTCGTCAACCATGCCACAGAGGGCCCCATCAGCCTGCAGGCGGAGAAGGCGCTCTCCGACGGCATCAAGGCGGTAATGATGAGCGACCAACTCAACGTCACCG
This sequence comes from Prevotella sp., assembly GCA_017619375.1. Taxonomy (GTDB): domain Bacteria; phylum Bacteroidota; class Bacteroidia; order Bacteroidales; family Bacteroidaceae; genus Prevotella. The sequence goes on from JAFZSL010000040.1 coordinate 116,686, forward strand.
CCAACGACACGGTGAAGGAGACCATCGACAACAAGGAGTGCGTGTTCATCGTGCATAAAGTGGCCGATGCATCCGGCAAGGAACTGGGCGCAGCCATAGAGTCCACCACACTCGGATTCGGAGGCGACCTCAAGGTGCTCGTGGGATTCAACCCACAGGGAGAGATACTGGGATACACCCTGCTGGAACATGCCGAGACACCGGGACTGGGGGCGAAAGCCGACAAGTGGTTCCAGAAAGACGGAAAGGCAAGCATCATCGGAAAGAATCCCGCCACACCGCTCAAAGTCAGCAAGGATGGGGGAGACGTGGATGCCATCACCGCCTCGACTATCACCTCAAGGGCATTCCTCAAAGCCGTCAACCAGGCCTACAATGTCTATATGAAAAAGGACACCGATGCTGAAAGCGGTGCCACAAAGAAAGTTGCCACCATTAAAGCCGTACAGCCATGAACCACATGAGAATACTGACCAATGGTCTTATCAAGGAGAACCCCATCTTCGTTCTCCTGCTGGGCATGTGCCCCACGCTGGCCACCACCACGTCGGCCATCAACGGTCTCTCCATGGGACTGGCCACCATGTTCGTACTCATCTGTTCGAACATCGTCATCTCCTGCATCAAGAGCATCACACCCGACAAGGTGCGCATTCCCGTGTTCATCGTCGTCATCGCATCCTTCGTCACCATCCTACAACTGTGTGTCAAGGCATATCTGCCGGATGTGGACAAGGCACTGGGACTCTTCATCCCGCTGATTGTAGTCAACTGCATCATCCTGGGACGTGCGGAGGCTTTCGCTTGCAAGAATTCTCCGCTCGCCAGCATGTTCGACGGCATCGGCATCGGACTGGGCTTTACCTTCGCGCTCACACTCCTGGGCATGGTGCGTGAACTCTTTGGCGCCGGATCGCTCTTCGGCTTCGTCTTGCTGCCGGAAGTGTGCAACATCCTCGTGTTCGTCTTGCCTCCGGGTGCATTCATCACCCTCGGCTACATCATCGCCATCGTCAACAAACTCAAGAAAGGATAAGTCATGGAATACATATTGATCTTTATTTCAGCCATCTTCGTCAACAACATCGTGTTGTCGCAATTCCTGGGGATATGTCCGTTCCTCGGGGTGTCTAAAAAGGTGGATACTGCCTTGGGAATGGGAGGGGCGGTGGCCTTCGTCATGACGCTTGCCACCATCGTCACCTTCCTCGTGCAGAAATATGTGCTGGAGCCCATGGGGCTACAATACCTGCAGACGCTGGCGTTCATCCTCGTCATCGCGTCCTTGGTGCAGATGGTGGAAATCGTGCTCAAGAAGGTTTCTCCAAGCCTCTACCAGGCCTTGGGAATCTTCCTGCCGCTCATCACCACCAACTGTGCCGTGCTCGGTGTGGCCATCCTCGTCATACAGAAGGACTTCAACCTCTTGCAGTCGGTCGTCTATGCCTTCTCTACGGCCATAGGCTTCGCACTGGCACTCACCGTCTTCGCCGGCCTTCGCGAACAACTCTCGCTGGTGAAGATTCCCAAGGGGATGAGTGGCATGGCCATCGTGCTCGTCACCGCCGGCTTGCTCAGCCTGGCCTTCATGGGCTTCTCCGGTGTCGACCTCGGCTTGAAAGACCTCTTCGGACTTGAATAAACTCACAAACTATCATATCAGAATGAAAAAGACAATTCTTGTTACGGGTGGAACGGGTTTCATCGGTTCCCACACCACCGTTGAACTACAAGAGGCTGGCTACGATGTCGTCATCGTGGACAACCTCTCCAACTCCAAAATCGAAGTGGTGGATGGCATTGAGAAAATCACTGGCATACGCCCGGCTTTCGAGCAGGTGGACTGCTGCGACATCGACGCGCTGAAGGCGGTGTTCGCCAAATATCCCGGCATCTGCGGCATCATCCATTTCGCTGCCAGCAAGGCAGTGGGGGAGAGCGTGGAGAAACCTCTGCTCTATTACAGAAACAACATCAACAGCCTCATCAATCTCTTGGAACTGATGCCGGAGTTCGGGGTGAAAGGCATCATCTTCTCCTCGAGTTGCACCGTCTACGGACAACCTTCGGCGGAAAACCTCCCCGTGACGGAGAAGGCTCCCATCCAAAAGGCGCTCAGTCCTTATGGAAACACCAAGCAAATCAATGAGGAAATCATACAGGATTACATACACAGCGGTGCCAACATCAAGTCGGTCATCCTGCGCTATTTCAACCCCATCGGGGCGCATCCTTCGGCACTGATAGGCGAACTGCCCTTGGGCGTGCCTATGAACCTCATTCCCTTTGTCACACAGACAGCCATCGGCGTGAGGGAGCAACTGAAGGTGTTTGGAAACGACTACAGCACTCCCGACGGCACTTGCATCCGCGACTATATCTATGTGGTGGATTTGGCCAAGGCCCATGTGGCGGCCATGACACGTGTGCTGGAGCAGGAAACCGACCCCGTGGAGGTGTTTAACATCGGCACGGGTAGGGGACTGAGCACCTTGGAAGTGGTGCAGGGATTCGAGAAGGCCACCGGAGTGAAACTCAATTGGGCCTTCGCTCCTCGTAGAGAGGGCGACATCGAGAAGGTTTGGGGCAATGTGGACAAAGCCAACAAGGTGCTTGGTTGGAAGGCCGACACACCTATCGAGGACGTCCTCGCCTCTGCCTGGAAATGGCAACTGAAACTGAGGGAAGACGGCATCATGTGACGCTGCTTTCACAATGTGAACCACGAGGGTGTGTCTATTCATTTAGGCACACCCTCGTTGTTGGTGCTCCTGATGCCTACACCTGCTTTCTTTTCCCGCAGATGGCTTTGTAGGCACAGTAGAAGCAGGTATCCTTGTCGCTGGTGGGTTGGAATGGTTCGTTGGGCTCGAGGATATGCGCCACCAATTCTGACAGTCTTTTTTCGAAATCGGCGTTGTACTCGCTGATGTTGAGGATGTCTTGTTTGTTGAATCGCAAGACGGGGGAGTACTTTTCGTCTTTGGCTTTTTGGATGAAGAGGAGGACGGGGCTCACCGGCAAGTGATTGGGGTTCACTTCCTCGTCACGGCTCACGAGCATGGAGTAAAGCATGGTCTGTAGGAAATAGTCGCTGTGAGCGGAGATTTTTTCCGACATGAATACTTCCTCCATTCCGTTGAGGGAAAGGCTGTTTTTATTCAAATAGCCGGTCTTGTAGTCCACCACGCGGATGCGTCGCCCTTTGTCGTCTTCCACTTCGTCCAACCTGTCGATGCGTCCGCCTATCTTCACCTTGCGGGTGCCAAGGCTGGTGGTCACCTCGATGGTGGAGAAGATGTCTCCTTCATGGCCTCGGATGGTGAAGGGTGCAAGTTCTTTGTCGATGGCCATCAACTGTTGTAGGTAGCGTATCAGGACTTTGCGGTTGATAAGTTGCAACCCGTTGTATTCCGGGAGTTGTTTGTTGTCTTTCGGCTTGAAGAGGTTTTTCATGAAGGCCTTGTCCAGGTTGCGCTCTATCACGGAAGGGTTTTTCAGTACGTTGTCGATTTGCTGGGGATGTATCACCACGCCGGCATTGGCGAAGGGATGTTTGGTGTCGATTTTTTCACGGTCGACGCCGCTGATTTCGTCATAGATGAATTGGATGGAGTCATGGAAGATGCTTCCGAAAGTGCGATGGTCGATGTCGGTGGTTTCTTCTTCCGGTTCCTTGATGTTGGCCACGTATTTGTAGAAAAACAGCAGTGGGCAACGGAGATAACTGTTGATGGCGGTGGGGGAGAGTTTTGACATGGCGTTGAGGCGTTCCATCACCTTTTCGCTCTTCTCTATGCCGTATCTTTCCGTGATGGTGGGTTTTTGCGTGGTGATGAGTGCTTGGCGTTTGATGTCATGCCGCCCTTCCACCAGGAGTTGGAGCATGAAACGGCTCTTCTCGCCGGTGTGCTTGTCATCGGCAGCGTTGCCATACATGATGGTGATGTCGGAGGCGCGTTGCAACATGCGGTAGAAATAGTAGGCGTAGATGCCCACTTTCATGTCGATGGTGGTCAGTCCGAAGGCTTTGCGGATGCTCTGTGGGATGAACGAGGGCGTGTCGATGCCTCGTGGCATGTTGCCTTCGTTGCAGGAGAGCACGAGCAAGTGGTCGAAGTCGAGGTTGCGGGTTTCCAACACGCCCATCACTTGCAGCCCGATGGCTGGTTCGCCATGGAAGGGGATGGTCGTGGTGGCGACCAGCTCTTGGAGCAGTCGTTGGTAGGTGATGGTGTCGATTTTCAGTTCGTCTTGGTCGAAGAGGTTCTGCAGGCGGTTGAGGAGGGTGTAGGCCCTGAAAAGCGACTCGTGGGTGAGGGGCTCTTCTTGCTTGTTCTGCTGGGCGGTCATCGCCACTTGTCGCAGGATGTCGAGCATCCATTGGTTCACCTCCCTGTTGGCATCGTATTCCCGGTCTTTCGTCTGTGAGATGCCGGTGTCGCGGAAGAGCAGCCGTGTGCCATCGTCCTTCTGCAACTCCTCGCGGGTGGGGAAATAGATGTGGTCGGTGACGAGATGATGGCGCAATTCTGAAGCATCGGGGACGATGTAGGGAGCGTAGGGGTGGCTGAGAAGGGTGAGGACGAATTGCTGGCGGTACTTGTTGTTGCCGGCCCGGCCTTGGAAGGCGAGTTCGGTGAGTTGTTTCACGAGCGATGCGGCAGCTGTCTGCATGAGAGGGAAGCCTGTGGTGATGTTGATGTCGGTGACGTTTCCCGGGATGGAGTGCAGCACGGTGTGGAGCAATCCTTCGTTGCAGAGCACCACGGCGCTTCTGTTGCCGGCTTTCACACGTTGCTCGTTTTCGAGCCATTGGTTGACGTAACGTCCTTGCATGCTGTCGGTGGTTGCACCGATGAACGTGATGTCTTTCTCTTTTTCGAATTGGTCGTAGATGTCGGAATCGTTGTCGAATTCGTTGCCAAACTCATCCACGAAGGTCTTCAGTAGTTCTCCGGCTTCGTGGGCTTGCTTGGAGTTCTTCGCAGGCATGTAGTAGTGGTCGAAGTCCCAGTAGAAGATGGCCTTCCCTGCCTGGCGGAGTCGTTTGAATAGTTGGTATTCCACCTTTTGCAGGGCGTTGAATCCGACGAAGGCATAGGTGTTGTCGCCGAAGTCAACCTCCTCGTCCTCCACCACTTCGCGGTATAGTGCTCCTTCGTAGGTCAGTCCTTGCTTTGCCAACCGTTGGCGGAAGTCGTTGTAGATGTCTCCGAGTCGGTTCCACAACTGTAGGAATTTCCTCTTCAGATAGGTTGTCTGCTCTTCATTGAAGTCTTGGAAGAAATGCTTGAGCACCTCTATCTGGGGTTCTGTGAGGTAGTCGGCGGTGTCATAACTGTGGAGGTCGCTGAGGTTGGCGAAGACCCCCTGCGCGTTGGCCATGCTCTTGTCGATGTCGTCGAAGTCGGAGAGCAGCACCTTGCCCCATGCAAAGAATTTGTCCAGGCTTTCGTCGTTTTCCGGGTAGGAGGTGAAACAGTGCCATAGGTCGCAGATGAGTTTGATGTCGTCGGCCACGATGAGTTTGGAGTGCTCGCGGAAGAGGTCGCTGATGGTGGTGATTTCGGGGCACCACAAGGGTTGTTGCGTGAGGCGCGAGAGGTGTTCCTTGAGAAAGAGCGATGCCCTTTTGTTGGGAAAGACAATGGTGACGTGGGAGAGGTCGTTGCCGTATTTCCCGTACAGGTCTCGTGCCACATGCTCGAGGAATGGTGTGGCAAGGGGTTTGTTCTCTGCTGATGAATGATGGTTGGGTGTCATGGCTTTTTCTGTGGTTTTACGGGTACGACTTTGTTTTCTCCTACATACCAGAGGAATCCCTCCACCTGGTTGTGACCCATATTCTGGAGTTGTTCGATGTATTTTTCCACTTGTTCCTTGTGTCCAGTCCAAGGCTTTCCGAATTTGTAGTCCACCACGATGGTTCGCTCGCCGTTGGTCATCACGCGGTCGGGGCGCATGTCTTTCAGTTCCCCTTCCTTGTTGTGATAGAGGATGGAGCATTCGTTGTGTAGTTTCCATTTAGGCGAGAACCATTCCTTCACTTGCTTGTTGGACAAGGCTCGTTGGAGCAGGTGGCGCAGTTCATCGGGACTGGTCTCGTCATAGATGACGCCTTCGTGTTGCATTTGGTGCAGTACGCGCTCGATGTCGTCTACGGTTCTCAGTTTGGAGAAGATGTTGTGGAGCAGGTTGCCTCTCTCGATGTAACTGGCTCGCAAGAGGGTGTTCTCATCTGTGGTGGTGAAGGCTTGGCTGTTGTTGCTTTGTCGGAAGGTGGCGCGTGAGGCATGTGACTTCAATCGTATGCTGATGCTCTCTTCAGGTTGCAGGAAGATGTTTTGGCTTTCATCCTTCTTCTTGGAGGTGTCCTTGGTTTCCTGGAAACACTGTCCGTAGTCGAAGACGATGGTTTTATCTTCCTCGTTGACTTGCATTGTGGCATCGAGGGCCTCGAGTGTTTCCTTTGTGTCGTCGGGCAGGGAGTACTCGAAAGGTTGTGTCAAGAGCGGCAGGCATTGCTCTATCAGGATGCCACGGTGGGAATGGGTGTTGTCGTCCAGTTTCGATGATTTCGCCTTGAGGGTGCCGTAGACGAAGAGCCTCTCCTTGGCGCGGGTGAAGGCCACATAGAGCAGGTTGAGGTTGTCGACGGAGTTTTGGAGATGCTCGTTCTTGTAGTTCTCGTCGTATACCGTGCCTTCCATGTTCTTCCTGCTGAAACCGATGGGAATGACGGGTAGTTTGTCGAATGGCGGCGTATCGGTGTGGCACCAAAGGATGCTGTCCTTTTCCATGTTCCAGTGGCAGAAGGGGATGATGAGGTTTTCATATTCCAATCCCTTGCTTTTGTGTATGGTGACCATCCTCACTCCATCCACATTGTCGCCATGGATGTTTTTATTATGGTAGTTGTCATCCCATGCTTCCAGAAACCTGCTGATGTCCGAGGTGTTTTCTTTCATGTATTCTGCCAGGATGTCGTGGAAGGTGCACAGGTAGGCGTTTTGTCCATCCATGCGGTCAAGTTGGAAAATGTTGTAGATGCTTTCCACCAGGTCGGCAAGGGGTTGTGTGCGCAGGTGTGAGAAGTCTTGTGGGCCGCGGAATCCCGACGGCAGCCATTCCTTGAACGCGTGTTCCACGTCGTTCTCGTCGTAGGAGAGCATCAAGGTGTCGTCGGCGATGTCGTTGCCCATGACTTGGCATTGGAAGGTTTTTGCCAAGGTGCATTTGCCGAGCACGTCGTTCTCGTTGACGAGTATGCGCAAGGCGGTGATGATGGTGTCGACGGCGAGCGAGGAATCCAGGCGGAAGGCTTCGTCGGAGACGATGCGGATGTCGGGCTCGTTTTTTTGGAAATAGTCGGCGGTCCTCTCTATTTCCATGTTGCTGCGTGCAAGGATGGCGATGGCTCTTTGAGACACTCCGTGTGCCATCAAGTCCTTGATGGTGTCGGAGATGCGCTGCATGATGACTTCCTTGTGTGTCTCCTTTTCCATTAATTCCACGTGCACGTAGCCGGTGTCGCCTTTGTTCTTCGCCACTTTTTGCTCCACATCGCTGTAGGCGAGTCGCAATTGGGCGGCTTGGGGACCCACGAATCCCGACAAGCGTTGGTATTCCAGTTGCCTTGCCACGATGAAGAAATGGTTGTTGAATTCCACCACCTTTCGCGAAGAGCGGTAGTTGGTGTCGAGCGATTTCACCTCCACCATGTTGTTGTGGAATTTGCTCTCAATGTTGTTGAGCAGTTCCCAATCGCCTGAGCGCCAGCGGTAGATGCTTTGCTTGACATCTCCCACGATGAGGTTGCTGGTGCCTTGGTGCATCAAGTCCTGCAGCAGCACTTTGAAGTTTTCCCATTGCACGGTGCTGGTGTCTTGGAACTCGTCTATCATGATGTGCTTGAGGAATGTTCCTGTCTTTTCGAAGATGAATGGCGTGTCGCTGCCTTCGATGAGGGCGTTGAGCATTCCTTGCGTGTCGCTGAGTAAGAAGCGGTTGGCGTCGTTGTTGATTTTCCTGACGCTCTGCTCGATGCTGTCGAGCAGCCTTAATTGGTCGATGTGGTTGAGGATGAGTTCAACCGACTTCTTCAGTGAAAAACAGCGTTGGCGGTCGGCTTCTGTGGTTTGGAGGAGGGGTATCAGCCGTGTGCGTGCCAATGCGGTGATGGCGGCGCGGTCGCTTTTGCTACTGGGCCATCTCTCGGCGTCGTCAAGGAGGGGCCTGACATGAGTGCTGAGCGGTGCGTTGTTGAAATCCCCGTTTCGTAGTTTGGTGAAATAGTTATAGACACCTTGGGAACCTTGGTAGAAGTCTTTTGATGTATAACTGGCCGTGGCCTCGAAGAACTCTTCTCCATGGGCCTTCATCGTATCTATGCACTCGTTCTTGATTTTCCACAATTCTGCCTTGAATAGTGTGAAGAAATCGGGCTGGCTGAGTTTCGCTTGCAGTTCTTTACGATACTTCTTATAGGAATCCTTGAAGATGTTTTCACCGAATTTCTTCACGTGTTGTATGACGTTCCATTTTTTGCCTTCATCGATTTTGCTGATGATGAATTCCATGATCCAGGAGAGGACATGGTCGTGGCTCGTGAGTGAGTCTATCATCTTGTCTACGGCCTCTTGCTCCACCTCCTTGTCGTTCAGTTCAAGACGGAGGTTGGCGGTGAGGTCGAGTTCACGGGCAAGGTTCCTGAGGATGCGTTGGAAGAACTTGTCTATGGTCTCCACGCGGAAGGAGGTGTAGTCGTGGATGATGTTGTTGAGTGCAAGACGGGCGTTCTCACGGACGGTTTGCTCGCTCACCTGCATCTCGCTGGTGATTTTGTCGAGGTAGTCATTGGAGTCGTCGTATCCGTTGGCCAAGCCATGGAGTTGGCTGATGATGCGTTGCTTCATCTCCTCCGTGGCCTTGTTGGTGAAGGTGACGGCAAGGATGTTGCGATAACTCTCTGGGTTGTCAACCAGGAGTTTGATGTATTCCACGGCGAGGGTGAAGGTCTTTCCGCTTCCCGCGCTGGCTTTATACACTTTCAATGGGGGGGATGAGTGATTGGTCATTCTTTGTATGAGATTATTGGGGGTGGGAGGGTTTGGGAGTGGATAGGAAGTAGCAGGAGTTAATGGGCGATGATGGGATGGTTGATGGTATCTTTTCTTTTTTATTGCAAAAGTACGCTTTTCTTTTGATATTTTTGTGCTTTTGTGTGGTTGTCTGATATACTTTTTTTGTCTTTTTTGCGTTTGATAGGAAAACTGAATGAGACAGGTGGTATGAAAAGGTTGCTTTTGCTTCTTCTGGGCGTCTGCTCTGTCACCTTCGCGGCATGGGCGGATGGTGGCCTTGTCCGTTATGTCAATCCTTGGATTGGCACTGGCGGTCACGGCCATGTGTTCCTTGGGGCCAACGTGCCTTTCGGCTTTGTCCAACTGGGTCCCACCGAGCATACGCGGGGATGGGACTGGTGCTCCGGCTACCATGTCTCCGACTCCATCCTCATCGGGTTCGGCCATCAGCACCTCAGTGGCACCGGCATAGGTGAATTGGGCGACGTGGCGCTGTTGCCCGTGGCAGACAGGTGTCAGCGAGAGGTGCGCTTCTCCCACGACGAGGAACGGGTGGAACCGGGCTTTTACCAGATAGACTTGCACGACCCTGAGGTGCGGGTGGAACTCACCGCCACGTGTCGCGTGGGCTTCCATCGCTATTCCTTCCGAGGGTCGGATGCCTTGTTGCGTCTCGACTTGCGTCAAGGCATTGGATGGGACCGGATGACAAGGACCTCCATCCAGCAAGAGAGCCCCACTGTCCTTTCTGGATTCCGCTATTCGAGCGGGTGGGCAGAAGAGCAGCGCGTCTATTTCGTGGCGGAGTTTTCCCAGCCGGTGAGCATGGTGGAGCAACAAGGCGACACTGTGGCCCTCTTGCGTGCGGAGGACTTGTCGAAACCCCTTCTGGTGAAATGTGCCTTGTCGCCCGTGGGGGTGTCACAGGCCAAGATGAACATGGCGGCGGAACTGCCGCATTGGGATTTCGACCAGGTGAGGAGGGAGGCTTCCTTGGCCTGGGAGAAGGAGTTGGGCAAGGTGCGTGTGGAAGCAGCACATGATGCCTCTCCCGACGACCTCGTGGTGTTCTACACCTCGCTCTTCCATACCATGGTGGCTCCGTCGGTGTTCTGCGATGTCGATGGTTCCTACCGGGGAGTGAGAGGGCGGGTGCACCAAGTGAGCCATGTCAACTACACCACCTTCTCCCTATGGGACACCTACCGGGCGGCTCATCCGCTCATGACGCTCATCCATCCGGAGAAACAAGCCGACATCGCTCAGACCATGCTCGACATCTTCGACCAGCAGGGGAAACTGCCGGTGTGGCACCTGATGGGCAACGAGACCGACTGCATGGTGGGCAATCCCGGCGTGCCGGTGCTGGCCGACTTGGTGTTGAAAGGGTATGTGGCCGACAAGGAGCGTGCCTTCAAGGCCATGAGGTCGTCGGCTATGCTCGATGAGAGGGGAATGGGGTTGCTGAAGCAATATGGATTCCTCCCTTACGACAAAGACTCCACCTATGAGACGGTGGCGAAAGGATTGGAATATGCTCTCGCCGACCATTGCGTGGCAGAGGTGGCGAAGGCGCTGGGCCACCGCGACGACTACCGCTATTTCCACCAGCGGAGCCTCGCCTACCAACAATACTTCGACAAGAAGACGGGCTTCATGCGGGGAAAAGGAGCGGACGGAAGATTCCGGGAGCCTTTCAATCCCTTCCGCAGCATCCACCAGCACGATGACTACACGGAGGGCAACGCGTGGCAGTACACCTGGCTCGTTCCTCACGACGTTCATGGGCTGGCCCGCCTCTTCGGGTCTGAGGAAAGGTTTGTGGAAAAACTCGACTCGCTCTTCATCGTGGAGGGCGACCTCGGGGAGGGCGCACCGCCCGACGTGTCGGGACTCATAGGCCAGTATGCACACGGCAACGAGCCCAGCCACCACGTCATCTATATGTACAACTATGTGGGGCAGCCGTGGAAGACGGCACAAATGGTGAGGAAGACGATGGAGATGCTTTACCGCAACGATGTCGACGGCCTCTGCGGCAATGAGGACGTGGGGCAGATGTCGGCATGGTATGTCCTTTCTGCCATGGGCTTCTACCAAGTGGAACCGGCGGGAGGGAAATATGTCATCGGGACGCCGCTCTTCGCAAAATGCGAAGTCGACGTGGGTGACGGGAAGACCTTCCAAGTCGTCGCCCATCATGCTGGAAAAGAAAACATCTATGTGCAAAAGGCTGTCCTCAATGGAAAGCCACTTTCACGCTCTTACCTCACTTTCCAAGAAATCAAACAGGGGGCGATGCTGGAACTTTTCATGGGACCTTCGCCTTCTGACTGGGGAACACGGAGTGGCGACCGCCCGTGAGAAACCAATAAACAGCAAAGACTTAAATGAAAATGATGATGAGAAAATATGTGATTTTGTGCCTCTTGGCCTTGACATGTGCAGCAGGATATGCCCAACAGGCCCAACACGTTCTTTTCAAAGGCATCCCGCTCGGTGGAAATCTTGACACTTTTCGCCAACAGATGCTTGAAAAGGGATTCGCTATCAACGACAGAAGAACGGACGCCCCGGGAACTTGCTCCTTCGTGGGGAAGTTTGCCGGTGACTTCGTGGAGGTCAACTGCATCTTCACACCAGAGACAAACACGGTGTGCAAGGTGGGCGTGGACTTCAAAAGATGGACGGTGGTCCTCGACGGTGGGTCCGGGGGCGTCTCGCGCAGCCAGCAGGTCCAGCGTTTCGAGCAACTGGCCATGTCCATCTCCAATAATTACGGAAAGCCTGCCCAGGATGTGAAGGGGGCGCGGGGTGGAGTGGAGCGCATGGCGGCTTGGAAGGTGCCAGGCGGTGTCATCCATCTCGTTCAGCACAACATCCAGGGGAAATATGTTACGCTTTCGCTGCTCTTCAGCGAAGGCGGTGTATGATATATAGGTGTAAGAATTCCCCTGAAGTCGTAGGGGCGGGTCTTGTGCCCGCCCGCATCCAATAATCCCCATCTGTCGTGGGGATTTTTTTATGCATGTCCGGAATGTCTTTACAAATCGTCCATGTACCTAAAATCAACCATAATGCACGACAAAATGTTTGTCAATTCTTTAAATTAGCAAACTTTAACATTCGGGCAGAAAGGTTATTTTAAGATTTTTTATATATTTGCAAAGGACAAATCTATCAACGTACACCGCCTTTGGCTGAAAACAGCAAAGAGGGGGTGCGAAACCTCATTTATTTACCTTATTAACCATTAACATCTTGATAATCAATCCATGACCAATATGAAAAATCATTTGATCAAACTTGTCTTTGCTACGGCTTTTCTGCTGTCGATGGTTGCGGAAAACAGCTACGGACAACTGGTGGATGCCGATGTCACTCCATCTTCCGACTCTATGTAGCAAGGATCGATGAGGAGGTGGAGCTAACGCCAAGCACTACCTTCACCTTCGAGTCTTTGGGGATGTAACCGCACTGGTAAATATCATATTCGGAATATAGGAATTGGAAAAGATAATTCACTAAAAATCAAGTATATGAAAACATTGAGAAAAACCATGCTGCTGGCCATGCTGATAGGCATGCTGGTGGCGAATGTGCAAGGAGCGTGGGCTACCATCGTCACTTCGACCTCCACATTCACCGGCTACACGTTGGGGACGAATGTACTCACGTCGACGGAAGGTACACTCACTTGGACTGCATCCACGGGTGTGAAGTTGCAGGCTGCCATCTCGCCGCCAACCTTGACAGTGAATGGCAACAAGGTGACGAGCAACTCGTACTACTATTACAACCCCGTCACGGTGGAACTGAACTGTGAGAGTTTGGGGGATGACGTGAGAATCTACTATACCACAGATGGCACTATGCCAGACGAGAGCAATGGCACGCTTTATACTGAACCCTTTGAACTCGTAAACTATGACGATAATGCGTCTTTGAATGCTATTTCTTATGTTGATGGAAATTTCTCAAATGTTGCAAGTTGGACCTTTTATTACCAACTTGCAGACTTGACCTTCAGTCAAACGCCTAACAGTTTGTACGACTATCATAACACTACCACCTACGCCACCAAATACGAGCATGCTTTCGACTTGGAACTGGGTGTGCGCAACAACGAGGCCGTCATCTCCTATTACCTCAGCGATGAAGGGTCGGCGAACATGCACACCTACACGGGGCCTATCCATATGACCCCGAACCCTAATAAAAATACACAAATTCTTGACATCACCGTTTCCTACCAAAATTCAAATGTTACCAGACAATGGGTCGCGAGATACAATTTTGGCTTGAACTCAGACCCTAAGGTCGTGGTCGATGGCGTGGAATATGCAGGCTATAGTAATAAGCTCACACAACCAGTAACCGTGGCTTTCTCACAGCCGGAAAATACGGAAGACGATGTCGCCATCTACTACAATATGGGATTAAGTTCAAGAGTCGCCAATGACTATTCAGGTGTGGAAGGCACCGTGACAAGTGGAACCATTACCCACGTGCCTTGGGATGGGAACTCTTTCACCGTGGATTATCCTTGTGAAATCTCTTTCGTCGCCTACAACGGTGAGGTGTTATCCACAAGAAAGAGTTGTTCTTTTTCTAGCAAAGTCTATCCAACCTACAACAACATTGAGGTGCCAGGGGTCGCTTCCAATCCCTACAAGTATTCCCAAAATAGTCCCTTCACCGTCACTTTAGGTTTGAAAGGCACGGGTTATGGCGATTACAGCATCTACTACACTTCCACGGAAGACGGTACAGAACCCGCTGAACCGACCGTGGTGAATGGTACTCCATATGATGGCACCGCCTTCAACATCGATGGAAGGAAACGCATCAAGTGGATTGGTTACAACGGCAGCATTTACTCGTATGGGGCGGATATGGAATTCTTTGTGCAATGTGCGGCTCCCGTCTGTAACATCCTTACTGGAAATGTGGCTACGGGAGGGTACAACTATCGAAGTAGCATAGAAGTGTCCTTCGGACATGGCAACACCCCCAACTCCACCATCTATTACACGTTGGACGGCACAGACCCCTCGACAGGAAATGGCATCCTCTATGACGGCAATATTTTCGTGGTGGACACCACCTGTGTGCTGAAGGCCATCGCCTACTGCGATGGCGTATTCCCAAGCGACATCATACGAAGAGACATCACCATTACAATTCCTGAACCCAATATTTATCCTTCCGAGTACGAAGCGGCGAACACCAAATATGAATACCGAGTTCCCATCTATTTCGGTGAGGCCGCCCAAGTGAAGAGACACTCGTGGGTGCCTTACTTCACCATCGACGGTACTGACCCGCTCACCAGCGAGACAAGGATTGAAGGGTCGAAGAACAGCAACAACCCTTACTATCTCGACCATACCGCAACCGTGCGCTACGTGTCGGTGGATGGGCGTAGCCATTCTTCGGTGAAGGACATCACCTATTATGTGAAAGAGAATCCTGGTCTGGCTTTTGAACAAGCGGAATATGTCATTACTTACGGGGAGACATTCGTCTCGCCTGAAGTGGCCAACCCATACTCCAGGACGCTGAGTTGGAGTTCTTCAGACCCAAATGTGGCAACGGTTGATGAACAAGGCCAGGTGACCATCCTCAAACCTGGCGAGACAGAGATTTCCGCCTATTCAGAAGGCGACGATGATTTCCAGTGGGGAAGTGCCACTTTCCTGCTCCGTGTCATCCCTGTCGTGCACTTGGGCAACCAGGAGAACAATAACGAATACAACACTTGTGTGCCGTTGGACGGCCTCACCGTCTTCAAACCCACCCCTGGCAATTACAGCGAAGTGAATATATGGGAATTGCCTCATATGATGGACGGCAATTTCTACGTTTCGGCCTATTGGCACACAAACAACTATCTTGCAATGTCGGAATATTGGTCGTATGGGGATAACGCATTACAAATCAGTTGCTCGCCGATGTATCTGACACCCAACTGGGGCTCCAACATCACAGGTGACTTTGACCAAATGTCCGGATTGGAATTTGGCGGCATGATTTGCTTCAAGGTGCCCGCTGGAAAAGCAACCATTTCCGTCAGAGGATTCACCGAGAGCACGGATGCATTCCTGGGCATCTGCGTGGCAGGTTGCGAACCAATGGAGTATACCGGCACCAACATGCAGAACTTCACCTACGAATTCGAGACCGAAGAGGAGGCATGGGCCTATGTCTATGGCGCCAATGTAAGTTATAACGGGCGGCACGCCTATGTGAACAATGTGGTCTACATTCCCGATGGGGCGGAGTACTATAATGTGAAGGTGGGTGACATGATCGCCAACGGGGACGTTGACATTGACTTGCTGGGCGACGGCACCATCGTGTTCCACTGGGGATACCCCACCGAGGAAGAGAGTGAGAACTATGGAGGACCAGGCGGCGACGACATTGTCAATGCCCCAAGGGGAGCGTCGAAGCGAATAGGTGAAGACGGTGGCGAGGAAGTCGACAAGAGTGTCGCCACCATCATACTGAACAATGCCAACTTCAGCACAACAGGAAAGCCAGCCATCGAAGTGAACGGTCTCGATGCAGTGTACTTCCTGCTCGCCGGTGACAACACCCTGAGCAGCACGGGGGCGGCAGCCATCTCCATAGGCACACTCGAGGGCATGGACACGGAGGGCTGTCAGACCTATTTCTATCCGCATAAACAGGGGGGCACCCACTCGCTCACCATAACTGGAAACAGCAACAACGGCATCTATGTCTACAACGGCACACTCAATATGTACGATGTGAAGACCAACATCTACGGAAGCGAATATGGTGTGCTCTTCAATGACTACGAGGAAGACTTTGGTGGCGGTGGCGAAGCCTACGCAAGAAAGAAATCTGAACCAGCAAAAATACCAAGCAACGTTTCTACCCGTTCGATGTTCCTCGAGGGGGGCGATGTCTCTCTCACAGGTGGAACAGCAGCCATCTGGGGCGCATACAACTTTAGGTACGACTATTATAATGGCTCCATCTGTGCTTCAGACAAGGATGATTTTGTCTATTCCTCGGATTTGGATTTCCGTAACTATTATGATGGGGAAGGCGGTGACCTTGGCTTCTGGTATTGTCCGGAGGATGAGGATCCTGACAATTACGACAACTGGTCATGGAGATGGTGCAAGTATTTCAGATATGCTGACAGCGATGCTATACTCTTCAAAGTGAAAGTGGGTGATGTCATCGCTTATGGGGACGGCAATCTTGACTTGCTGGGCGATGGTACCGTCATGTTCCACTGGGGATACCCCACAGAAGAAGATTGTGGAGAAACTGAAGGTGGAGGCGACATTGCCAATGCACCCAGGAAGGTGCAGAAACAAATCGAAAAGAACGTTGACAGGGGAAGCGATTATAATGTCGCAACCATCATACTGAACAACGCCAACCTCAGCACAATAGGCAAACCGGCCATCGAGGCGAACAGTCTCGACGAGGTGTTCTTCCTCCTTAATGGCGACAACACCCTGAGCAGCACGGGGGCGGCCGCCATCTCTCTGGGTACCCGTGAGGGCAAGGATTTGGAGGGCAAAGGCTGTCTGGCATTTTTTTACCCGACTAATGAAGTGGGTGCCAATTCGCTCACCATCCCTGACAACAGCACCAACGGCATTTATGTTTATAATGGAGCGGTGGTGATGGAAGGTGTGGCGGCCAACATCTCCGGCGACGAATACGGTGTGCTCTTCACAGACTACGAGGAAGACTTTGGTGGCGGTGGCGAAATCTACGCAAGAAAGAAAACTGGTCCAACCAAACTCCCTCAAGGGATGGATCCTCGTTTCTTGTATCTCAGTGGAGGCGATGTTTCTCTTAGAGGTGGAACAGCAGCCATCTGGGGCGCATATAACTTCTACTATGACGATGATGAAGGCTCCATCTTTGAATCTGACATGGATGATTTTGTCTATTCCGGTTATATGGACTTTGAATCCTACAACGACGGGGAAGGTGGCTGTGTTGGCTTCTGGTATTGTCCAGAGGGTGAGGATCCTGACAATTATGACAACTGGCAATGGAGGTGGAGCAAATACCTCCGATATGGTGTGGATCCAATGACTTTCACCGAGCCCAACGAAGATGATGTTGACTTGACTTATCGCATCACTGACGAAGTGAACCATACCGTAGCCTTGGGGCCCAGCAAGGGTGGCGATGATTACACGACCTCGCTTGGTAAAGTTGGTTATACGTTTGAAGGGACAGTGACCATCCCGGCAACGGTGACTCACGACGGTGTTGAATACCAAGTCACCACGTTGGCGCCAAGTGCCTTTGACGGATGTAGCAGCATTTCGTGCATAAAGATAGAAGCTGTCATCCAGAGCTTGGGCCAATATGTGTTCTATGACTGCTCATCGATGAAAGAACTTTATCTGTATAACACGACCACGCCGCCTACGTTTGATGTGGATACCGATGCAATTCCCTATGTGTTCAATGAAGTCACAGAATGTATCCTTTATGTGCCGGCTGGCAGCAAGGACGCTTACGAGGCTTCACCGTGGGCTGACTACTTCACCATCATGGAATTGGACGGCACTCCTCAATTAACGGGAGATGTCAACGGCGATGGAGAGGTGAATATATCCGATGTCACCAATTTGGTGAACATGGTCCTGGCAGGAGGATACAGCGATGCGGCAAACATCAATGGAGACGAGTTTGTTAATGTGACTGATGTGACCTTGCTGGTGGATATCATCTTAGGCAAGAGATAATCATCATTTTCCCTTGGGAATGTATTCCCAACCAAAATCATCGGGGGATGGCCTGAAGCCATCCCCCGATGTTCTTGAATCAATCTTCAAAGTTGCGATTAAGCGAGAGCAGACCAAGCTTGCTTGGTGTCTGCCGAGCGAGAGCAACTTCGAGCGTAGCTCAATCTCAAATCTCAAATCTCAAATCTTCAATCTTAAATATCTCTCTACTTCACGCTATCACACCGCTTGGTGTAGTATTGCTTGAAGTCAGACCATTTGTAATAGGGGTATTGGGTTGTGGGTACCGGCAGGCTGGCTTCTGCTCCGTTGAGCAAGCATTTCACGAGGATGTCGGAACTTTTCTTGCTACGGTAGAAAATCAATTGGATGTTGGAGGCCTTGCAGGTCTCCCAACTCTGGTAGCAGTTCTTCACTTCGTAGGGGTCCAACGGATCCTTGTCGGCGCCATTGATGCCCATCAATATGGTGAGCGGTCCCAGGCAGGTGTCGTGGCCGAAGCGCAAGTCGGCAATGTGGTCGCTGCTGCCAGTGAACACGGCATCGGCCTTCTTGATGATGTCCTCAAGGATGGGAATCATGTCGTTCTGGTCGGGGAACAGCCAGGAGTAAGTGCCGAGGTTGGAGCCCTCCCACTGTTGTGCCAACTCCTCGTCGGTGACGATGTTGCCCATCATGCCCTCATGGCCGATGTTGGGGAGAGAGGTGTAGAGGTTGACGAGGTCTTCGCCCAGGCGCCTGACATTGCCCGGCAGGCCTTCGGTGCTGGTGAAGACACGGGAGATGACCTTTTCGCGGAGCGTGTTCTCGCCCTTGAACTGGTCGCGGTTTTGTTCGTAACGGGGTTTCGACTTGGGCCACGTGCGGCGCAACGGGTTCTGCCTGTCTGTCGGCACTACACCGTCAAGGGTGAAGCGGGAGGACTGTTCCCGAATTTCTATCTTTGGATTGCACTGCACCAATTCCTGGCAGAAGGCCGACATGCTGATGACGCAGCGCCCGGTGAGGGAAGAGATGGCCAGCACGTTGCCACCTTTCTTGAATACCTCCGGGAAACGGTTGTACATCAAGCGTGCGATGCCTTGGTGCTGCTCCCATCCCAGATCGCTCAATTCGCTGACACCAGTCTTCAATTCTTCCTTGGCAGCAGAGAACTTCTCATAGAATGCCTCGCCGGCAGCGGTGAGTTGGTGGTTGTTGTGGGCGAAGGTCAGCACGGAGTCCATAGTGTTGTAAAGCAAGGCATTCCAATAGTAGCGCGAACCATGTCGGCCATAGTGGCTGATGTAGAATGGCTTGTAACCTTTGGGAGCCTTCGTCAGGTTGGTGGGTTGCGACACGTATGGATAGTCGGTGCCATAGGCTTTGCGTGGGTCGGCCTTGAGCTGGTCCAGCGCTGACATTCCTTGAGCCCATGTCGTCAGGGTGAGGAATGTGAGGAAAAGGGTCGTGAAAACTTTTTTCATGGAGTAATGATGTTTGATGTATGTTAGTCAGAATCGCAGCAATGACGCGAGGACATCGCAAATTTGCCGTAAAAGTATGAAAAAAATGGAAAACTACAAAATATTTCTGACAAAAACAGAAAATCCACCAAGAATGACTTGACGGAGACAATAACAAGGCGCCTTTGGCGCATATAGTCCTTTTAGTCCTTATAGTCCGTAGACCGATTGAGAACGGCTTTCCGCAGGGGGGACGGGAAGAATCACGTCTCTACAGTGCCACGGTGGGTTTGGGGCTTTCTATAAATGCCAACGAATGCCCCAAAGAAACACAAGGCGCCTTTGGCGCATATAGTCCTTTTAGTCCTTAAAGTCCGTAGACCGATTGAGAACGGCTTTCCGCAGGGGGGACGGGAAGATTCATGTCTCTACAGTGCCACGGCGGGTTTGGGGCTTTCTATAAATGCCAACGAATGCCCCAAAGAAACACAAGGCGCCTTTGGCGCATATAGTCCTTTTAGTCCTTAAAGTCCGTAGACCGATTGAGAACGGCTTTCCGCAGGGGGGACGGGAAGAATCACGTCTCTACAGTGCCACGGCGGGTTTGGGCTTTCTATAAATGCCAACGAATGCCCCAAAGAAACACAGCAAATATCCCAATATGGCGGCCTTGAGGCTCATCAAGGACTCTGTCGATTATTCTTTTTTTGTAAAAAAAAGGGGTAAAATTTGTCGGTGTCAGCCTTTATTCTTACTTTTGCAAATTAAAAAAACAATCTACCAACGATTTGCCAATACCTGTCTGGAAGGAAGGCCGTGATGCATTCCTGTTTTTCTAACTCAAAGGCTATTGTATCGTGAAGTTTTAAAAGATGAGCATACGTTTAGAGCAGCTTTATTGTTTGACTCTCTGTGGCACATGCTTCATGTGGAGGATGCCACGGCAGAAACAGTCGTCAGAGGCACCGGTGAAGGGTGTTTCGCTGATGTCACGGCGGTGGTGGATATGTTTCTTGGCTCCCATTTTTCTGAATAAACGGAAAGGAGATTGATGATGAGGACACTGAAGATTTTCATAATTTGCTTGTTTGCTTTCTTGCTCATTTTGGACGGTAATGCCTGCACGATGGTATTGGTGTCGGGCAAAGCCACCTCTGACGGAAGACCCTTGATGTTCAAGATTAGGGATTCTGACGATGGTCTGGGAGTGGAAATGAGGATTGTGGAAACCGAGTGCTTCACCTATTTGGGACAATATGCCAGTTCTGCTGCCAAGTCAACTGCGTGGGGTGGTTTCAACGAAAAGGGCTTTGCTATTGCTAACTCTCTTTCTTACAATGTCCCCGCCCCTGCTGCAACTCAAAATAGTCTGGTCATCAGAAATGGACTGACCTTCTGCGAAACGTTGCAAGATTTCGAAATTATGCTGGATTCCATGCTTGTGGACACCTTGATGGTGAGGGCGAATTACGCTGTCATGGATGCACAAGGTAATGCCGCTTTTTATGAGATGTGGGAGACTGGCTATATGAAATATGATGTCAACGACCCGGAAGTGGCACCTTATGGCGTGTTGGTACGTACCAATTATTGTCTTTGCGGCACCTCGAGTGGTAGGTCGGGGACGGACAGGTATCGTATCGCCACCTCTTATATGCAACGCTTTCAAGACACCACGATTGGATGGAAGGATTTGTTGCCTCTTTCTCGCTTGTTGGTGAATCAAAATGGTGTGGACTTGCTTGACTCCGCCCCCATGGGTTACTATGATGAGACACTTGTGGAGTTGAGTGGATACGTCGCGAGGTACAACAACACCAATGCGATGATCATACAGGGGGTGAAGAGTGGGGAGTCGCCGCTGCTCACCATGTGTTGGGCGACTGTGGGTTTTCCATTGACGACAGTGGTTGCGCCGTTTTGCCTTACCTCCGACCGGGAATTGCCCGCCAAGGCTGTTTCCGATGGGGACAAAAAGGCTTGGCTGTGTGAAAAGGGGGAGACGATGAAGGGAAAGTTGTTTCCTTACAGCGACTCCAAGGCCGTGATGGACCTTGCCAAACTCTACAATCAAGAGGAAACAGGCATCTTGCAGACCGTCTTGCGCCTTGAAGAAGAAGTGGTCAGAAAGGGCGAAATCCTCTTCGATGGGGCTCGTGAGGCTGGCGAGATGTCACCTTCTGCTTTGCATGAATACTATGAATGGCTCGATCCATATCTGGAGAATGAATATGTCAACGCCTTTGGGTGGGATCCCATCAAAGAGGGCTTCCTCATGCTGTCGGAAGACGAGACGAATGTGACATTTTATTATGATCTCATTAATGACTCTTGTGCGGGCAAGGTCTATGCCTTGGACTATGGAGGCTTGGCTTCGAAGACTGCTAAAAAGGTGAACTCAGTATCCTTCGATCCGTCTTTTGCTGATGCGCGTCCCAAGACAACCCGCGGTTGGTTTAAAAACATGAGCAACATTGTCTCCATCGATGGGATGGAGTACTTGAACATGTCTAAAGTGTCAAACATGTCCTCCATGTTTGAGGGATGCAGCAGCCTTGACAGCCTCGACATGTCTAATTTCAATACGTCGAGTGTGAAGAACATGTCTGCATTGTTCAAGGGGTGCAGCAGCCTGACCAACCTTGATGTGACCCCTCTCAACACGACGGACGTGACCAATATGTCTGAGATGTTCAAGGGGTGCAGCAGCCTGGAAAACCTCGACGTGACCCATTTCAACACATCAAATGTGACGAATATGAAGTCCATGTTTGAGGGATGCACCAGTATGGCCAACTTTGATGTGGGCTATTTCAACACGTCGAAAGTGACGGATATGTCTGCATTGTTCAAGGGATGCACCAGACTGACTAACCTTGATGTGACCCCTCTCAACACGACGGCAGTGACCAATATGTCTGAGATGTTCAAGGGGTGCAGCGGCCTGGATAGTCTCGATGTGACCCTTTTCAACACATCAAATGTGACGAATATGAAGTCCATGTTTGAGGGATGCACCAGTATGACCAACTTTGATGTGGCCAATTTCAACACGTCAAAAGTGACGGATATGTCTGCGATGTTCAAGGACTGCAGTGGCTTGAAGTACCTCGATTTGGCGAATTTCGATACGTCGCAGGCTGCCAATACCCAACTGATGCTTTCCGGCTGCATTGGTCTGGATAGTCTGGTCGTTGGCGGAATGATGGGCAACCTCGCCGACAATGCATGCGAAGGAGTGGGCACGGAGGAGGCACCTAGTTTCGTGTCCGCACCGAAAGGCTTTGACTATGGCGTTTACACCTATGGCAACTTCCTATGGAAAGGTGGATGGGTCACCATTGGAAAGGGGGAGATGAAAACTTATATCGCCGTGTCTGAGGATGAAACCCTCATGGCATTCTATGATGACAACCTGGCGGATACACGCTTGGGTACCATCATCTTCATAGGGGATGACAACCATGGAGATGCAGGCACGGGCAATGACGATGCAGGCACGGGTGACGGCGAGGGTCTCGGTGACGATGCCGGCACAGGTGACGTTGATGTCAACGAAAAAGATAGTCTCTGGTGTGCATGGCATGTGGATGAACAAAAAGTGAGAAAGGTGGTGTTTGATCCCTCTTTTGCCAATGCCCGACCGCTTTCTTGCCATGGTTGGTTTGAAGGTTTCTGTGTGTTGGAGGAAATAGAGGGGATGGAATACCTGAACACGACGGAAGTGACCGACATGAGGTCTATGTTTGCCGGCTGTTGTAATTTGAAGGACATCGACCTCAGCCATTTCGATACATCCAATGTCAACAACATGGAATATTTGTTCTTGGATTGCAGCAGTCTGGAAACCTTGGATCTGAGTGGTTTCCATATTGAAAATGCTGTCGGAAATGGCGACGCAACTCCCGATGATGGTGGCTCCGGCGATGTGACTCCCGATGATGGTGGCTCCAGCGATGTGACACCCGATGATGGTGGTTCTGGCGATGTGACTCCCGATGATGGTGGCTCTGGCGATGTGACTCCCGATGATGGTAGTTTTGGCGATGTGACTCCCGATGATGGTGGCTCTGGCGATGTGACTCCCGATGATGGTAGTTCCGGCGATGTGACTCCCGATAATGGTAGTTCCGGCGATGAAGGTCCCGGCAATGAGGGTGTTGACGGCGGCGTTGACTCGGAAAATGAAGGACTGCTCTATGGCACCAAAGGGTTGCTGAGCGGATGCATCGGTTTGCGGCACCTTGTTCTCTCCTCTTCCATGAGCCGTCTCTTCGATGGTGATGACGCAGGGGGTGTTCCCGCCTGTAATGGAGTAGGCACCGACTCCATACCCTGCCTTTTGACCGTATCCTACGATTTCGACTTCGGCTTCGATACGGACTCCCTTTCCCGTTTCCAATGGAAGGGTGGATGGTTCACCCTTGGAGAAGGTGATAAGAAGAGCTACCTCATCTTGTCGGATGACTGTTTGAACGTCTTGTTCTATCATGATGAGAAAAAACAGGGACGAAAGGGAATTGTGATTGACCTGGAGGATTACGAAGGATTGCCTGCTCATTCCGAGGATGTGAAAACTGTCATTTTCACCCCTTCTTTCATCGATGCTCGTCCAACCTCCACACGTTCTTGGTTTGAAGGCATGAGCGCACTTGACTCTATTGCAGGTTTGGAATACCTGAATACGTCGGAAGTGAAGGACATGTCCATGATGTTCTATGGGTGCAGCAGTCTGAAGAGTCTTGAACTGGCATCTTTCGAAACGTCAAACGTATCCGACATGGGATGGATGTTCTGCTACTGCGACAGCCTTGCCGAACTCGATGTCACACATTTCAACACTTCCAACGTGACGAGGATGACAGCCATGTTCTTTAACGATGCTTGCTTGACGAATCTTGATGTCTCACATTTTGACACTTCTAACGTGAAGGACATGTCCATGATGTTCTATGGTTGCAGCAGTTTGGATAGTCTTGACGTGACGTCTTTCAATACCTCCAAAGTGACGACCATGGAACATATGTTCAGCTTCTGTTCGGCGCTATCATCGCTCGATGTCAGTGGTTTCAATACGTCCAAGGTCAAGAACATGCGTCAAATGTTCAACGCGTGCTACGGACTCATGACACTTGACCTAAGCAACTTCGACATTTCCAAAACTGCCATTACGGCCATGATGCTCGACAATTGCCGCAGCCTGGAGTGCTTGACACTCAGTGACTCCATGGGCGATTTGGATGACAATGCTTGCAGCGGCGTGGGCTCGGAGAAGACACCTTCCCTGGTCATCGCTCCGGAAGGGTTCGATTTCGGAGTGGACACCATCGGCAACTTCCAATGGAAGAGCGGTTGGTTCGCCCTTGACCGTGCTGATTCCTGCGTATTCGAGGCCAAAGCACTTGCATTGTTGCCAGGAAGTACTTCCATGCTCCAACTGAGCCTGAACAACGGGCATGAGCATGTCAACGCCTTCCAGATGGACATCACTCTTACTGGAGGTGTTTCCCTTGTTGAGGATGGTGAAAGCTTTGCCTACACCCTTGGAGAACGTTGCGACGGCATGGAGGTGAAAATAGTGGAGGACATCGAGGGGCATTACAGTTTGATGGCATTCTTCATGGATGAAAAAAAGGCCATCAAGGGACCCTCTGGTCCTGTCATCACACTTGCCGTCAAGGCTGATGTGGACGCGGTTCAAGGCACGCGTGAATGCTGGGTGGAAAACATCGTGCTCTCCAATCTCGACTTCGACGTCATCAAGGTGGCTCCCCTGGTGGTTCCCGTCGACATCTCAGGCTATCCACTTGGTGATGTCAACCACGATGGTGACGTGAATGTCTCTGACGTGATGATGACGGTGAGCGTGGTTCTTGGCCAACCTGTGGATAACTTCCACGAAGAAAATGCCAATGTGAATGGAGACGATCAATTGAACATCTCCGACATCATG
Organism: Prevotella sp.; assembly: GCA_017619375.1. Taxonomy (GTDB): domain Bacteria; phylum Bacteroidota; class Bacteroidia; order Bacteroidales; family Bacteroidaceae; genus Prevotella. The sequence goes on from JAFZSL010000040.1 coordinate 141,926, forward strand.
TGCATCGTGGATATCGTGCTCCATCATTTTGTAACGGACTAATGATGCCTCTCTGTCATCATATTGACGACGAGGAGATCGTGGGGGCCTTCGACGGGCCCCCACGATGTTTTTAAGGTCCTTAAGGTCCTCAAGGCCCCTAAAGTCTTTAAAGGCCTTAAAGACCCGCTATGCTTCTTCGACGGGCTGCTTGGTCGCTTCACAATAAACCACGGCATTCCATGTCTGAGATGATGGGGTATTACCGATTTATGATTGTTTTTGTTAATTAAAGTTATAAATCGTCACATTTTTGACAGAAATGCTTGCGGATTAAAATAAAATGGCTAAATTTGCAACGTGTTTTTCATAGTATTAGATTTAAGGTTAACAAAAGGTTGGAGTACAGCGGTACTCCATTTTTTTTGCCCCCTTGAAATCATTGCCAAAAAGTTTATCGAGACACTGAAGATCATTGCCCCCCATGGCTCTCGCCACAGTAAAAAAATGGAGAACGCCGACGGCATTCTCCTGTCTCTTATGCTTCACAAATTAGGAATCCTTTATGAGAAGAGGCTGGCAAGAATGCCTTTGCTCTTCTTCTTGGCCTTTCGGTTCTTTCCACCACCGAAACGGTTGTAAAGCTTCCATGCGAAAATGATTCCATCGAACAAGGTGACACTCGAGGCCATGATATTGGCGAAACGATGGGCTGGAAGATTGCTCTTCTCCTTCTTGTGGAACAGGGTGTTCCATTGTGTCTTCATAGAACTGTTGTCTTGCTGCAACTCCTTGCGCAAGGCTTCTTTTCGTGCCCTTATGTCATCGAGCGATTTGTAAGTAAACGAAGGTTGGTCGGCCATGGCGTCAATTGTTGAGGAAAAGATTGGCTAAAAAATGGACGAGAGGTTTCTCTATCCATTGGCGTCGCTTGAGCAGGAAGAGTACAAGCAATGCCAGGTAAATGCCAGCGACAAGGACAAAAGACCACACCATGCCAATGTGGGGGCCAAGCCCGTAGGCCAAGGCGAAAGAAAGGTAGGTAAGCATCAGTAGGGCAAGCAGCAACACCAAAAACGAGATGGTGGCCACTGTGAGTAGCCTCACCACTTTTTCTATGACGTCGAGCTTGACATACTCCGACTGTATGCCGATGTAATGCTTCGCCGATTCCACCAATTGGGCTATGGTCTCTATGTTCTTGTCGCTGGAAATCATGGGCTGTGAATTAGTCGATTGCCTCTTCTGCGGCGTCCTTGATGTCGTCTACCAGGTCTTCCATGTCCTTGCGGGAAACATTCAGGTTGTGTTTCTTGCAGAAGTCTTGAACGGCATCGGAAATACGGTTGCGGGTGTCGGTTCCCTTGTCGGGAGCCATCAAAATGCCCAAGGCGGCACCGGCGATGGCACCACCGATGAATGCGCCAATGTAGCTGAGTTGTCTCATAATGGTAATTTTTTGTAGTTGAAAAATGATTGTCTTTTTATTGTTGCCTGAAGATGCAGGCTATTCGATAGCAAATATAATCATTCTTTTCGATATACGCCAAATTTCTGTATCATTTTTTTAAAAAATGTTTGATTTTGTCCATTTAACAAACTTTATAGGGTTAATGTTGTGTTTTTTTGTCAATTTTGCGTAATTTCGCACGTGAAATAGAATATTGTGTATAATTTATCTTTTTAATCAATTCGACATGAAGAAATTTCTAGTAATTATTGCTGGAATGGGTATCGTCCTCGCATTCAGCAGTTGCAAATCCAAGGAGAGTGCCTACAGGCAGGCTTACGACAAGGCCAAGGCGCAAGAGACCGCCCTCAACGAAGAAAACAATGCCTATAACGACACTCCGGAGGTGACGCCATTCGTCGACACTCCCTACATCGACAACTCGGGTCAGCAAGAGCAGAACTACGACAACGTGCCAGTGCGTCAGGAAGAGGTCTCCGTGGTCGGAGGCGGCTCGCTGAAGGCTTACAGCGTCGTGGTAGGCTCGTTCTCAGTCAAATCCAATGCCGACGGATTGGTCTCCAGACTGCGCTCAAGAGGTTACGATGCACAGTTGGCTTACAACTCCGCTCGCAATATGTACAGGGTGGTGGCCTCTTCGTTCAACGACAAGGGTAGCGCCGTGCAGAGCCGTACTAAGTTGAGGAACGAGTTCCCCGACGCATGGCTCCTGTATTACGGACGTTGATGAAATCGTGGCAAGAATCCTGTCAATAGACTACGGCAAGAAAAGAACAGGACTGGCAGTCACCGACCCGCTGCAACTTATTGCCGGCGGGTTGGCGACTGTTTCTACATCCCAGTTGCTCGACTTCCTAAGGTCTTATTTCCAAAAAGAGTCCGTGGAATGTGTGGTGGTGGGTGAGCCACGGCAGACCAACGGCCAGCCAAGTGAGAACATGGCCCGTGTGAAGGCTTTTGTCGGAAGATTCAAGAAAGAGTTTCCCGACATATCCGTCGAGATGTACGACGAACGCTTCACCTCAACCCTTGCACACCACGCCATGCTGGATGCCGGACTTGGCAAGAAGGCTCGTCAGGACAAGGCGCTTGTCGATGAAATCAGCGCTACCATCATCTTGCAAAGTTTCATGGAGTCGAGAAGGGTGGGGCGCAACCCCTCTTCAACCTAAAACCAACCATAACTATGATTTTACCTATTTATATATATGGTCAGAATGTGCTGAGAAAGGTGGCGCAGGACATTCCCGCCGACTTCCCCGATTTGGAGAAATTCGTCGCCGACATGTATGACACGCTTGCCAATTCCGAAGGCATTGGCCTGGCGGCACCTCAAGTGGGAAAGGACATCCGCGTGGTTGTCATCGACCTTGACGTGCTCGGCGAGGATTATCCCGAATACAAGGGATATCGCAAAACCTTCATCAATCCGCACATCGTGGAATACGACGAATCGGAGACCGACACCATGGAGGAGGGATGTCTCAGCCTCCCTGGAATCCATGAAAAGGTGACCCGCCCCACGCGCATCAAGGTGACCTACGAGGATACCGACCGTAACGCTCATGAGGAATGGGTGGATGGCTACCTCGCACGTGTGATGCAACATGAGTTCGACCACCTTGACGGGAAGGTCTTCGTAGACCGCATCTCGCCTTTCCGCAAGACCATGATCAAGAGCAAGCTCAAGGCTTTGACACAAGGGAGATACAGCTGCGGATACCGCACAAAGGCTGCTGTCAGATAGGTCGCACCATTCCTCCACAGGGTATGATGAGGCGCCTGTTCATAGTAATTTTCGCACTCCTGCCACTCGCGATGTCGGCGCAGTTCAATGTCGACAGGCTTATCATGAGTGGAAGGAGTGCATTGTATTATGAGGATTATGTCCTTGCCATACAGCATTTCAACAGGGCCATCATGTCGAAACCCTACCTTTATGAGCCTTGGTTCTACCGCGGCGTGGCCAAATACTACCTCGACGACTTCACAGGAGCGGAAAGCGACTGCTCAGAAGCCATCAAACTCAATCCATACATCACCGGGATGTATGAGTTGCGAGGACTCTGCCGCATAAGAATCAAAAGGTATGAGGACGCCATCGCCGACTACGACAGGGCCTTGCGTGACGAACCGTCGTCACAGAACTTCTGGGTCAACCGCATGCTGTGCAGGGTGGAACTCAAAGACTATGAAAAAGCCCAACTCGACCTCGACACCATCATCCAGAAGTGGAGCACTTTCGCAAGGGCATACTCCATCAAGGCCGGCATCTGCCTCATACAGAAAGACACACTCGAGGCGGCCAAATGGCTCGACCATGTCAATGAACTAGACCCCTACGACTGGGAGGCGTGGCTCACCAGGGCCAACATCAGCCTCTCGAGAAAACAATGGCTCGACGCCGACAAGCAACTCTCCGAAGTCATACACCTGAAACCCAAAATGGTGGGATGCTATCTCAACAGGGCTTTGGTGCGCCTCAATGTGAACAACCTGCGAGGCGCTATGGCCGACTACGACGCGGCTTTGGAAATCGACCCCGACAATTTCATGGCTCATTACAACAGGGGCATCCTGCGCGTCCAAGTGGGCGATGACAACAGGGCCATCGATGATTTCGACTTCATTGTGAAGATGGAGCCCAACAACATCATGGCACTTTACAACAGAGCCGTACTATTGCACAAGACGGGCAACCTGAGAAGGGCCATACAGGACTACTCCAAAATCATCGACCAATATCCCAACTTCTGGGTGGGGCTGCATGCAAGGGCTGAATGCTACAGGAGGCTGGGAATGACCAACCAGGCTGAACTTGACGAGTTCCGTATCGTCAAAGCGCAGATGGAGAAGCATGTCGGCATCCAGCCGAGATGGTCCAGGGCGCAGGTGGTGCAGACCAGGAAGCGCAGCGAGATTGACTTTTCCAAGTACAACCAAATCGTCGTGGAGGACGAGGAGGAGGAACTGCCGGCCATCGCCGAGCAGGAGTATGCCAGCGTATACCGAGGCAAGGTGCAGAACCGAAAGCTCGAGGTCGACAACATGCCCATGTACCACCTCTCTTTCATCCGTTACAACAACGTGCTCAAGCCCTTCCAGGTCTTCGACGCCTCCGTGGAGAGTTTCAACCAGAAGGCAAAACCCTTGCATACCGTCTTTGTCAACTGCAATCCCAACTCCCTCACGGAGCAGCAGTCGAGAGCGGTCTTCACCGCTATCGACACCTTGTCCAACGGCATCCTTGGCACCAGCGTCACGCAACAACAGAAATACATATTGCTGCAAAGGGCGGTGGCCTACACGGTGGTGCAAAACTACAGCGAGGCGATCGATGACCTCAACACTTGCCTGGAAATAGACCCGGAGATGGCTCTCGCCTACTGGCAGAGAGGGGTGTGCACGGCCATGCAGAACGAGTTCAATGCCACGCAAGGCATCGATTCGCAAATCAAGAACGCCAGCGCGCTCTACGACCTTGACAAGGCTGTCAGCCTCATGCCCGACAATCCCTTCGCCTATTACGACCGGGGAAACATCCGACTCGCTGCGGAGGAATACCAGCAGGCCATCGATGATTATACGAAATGCTTGGAATTGAACGCCAACGTGGCTGAAGCCTACTACAACCGAGGGCTGGCACGGGTGAAGGCCGGACAGCAGGTGGAAGGGGTCGCCGACCTCAGCAAGGCCGGCGAATTGGGGCTCTACAGCGCATACGGCATGATCAAGAAGCATTCCAAGTGACAAGGGGCTTTTTGCACAAACACACTTTTTCAAGACCTTTTTTCTTTGTGGTGAGCGAATTATTCATTACCTTTGCCGCAATTTCACAAATATCCGTAAATTTGTCATGATTAAAATCACTTTCCCCGATGGCACCGTGCGTGAATACGAGCAGGGTATCACCGGACTTCAAATCGCAGAGAGCATTTCGCCGGCTCTCGCCCGCAACGTTGTATCTTGCGGTGTCAATGGCGAAACGGTGGAACTCAACCGTCCCATCCTCAGTGACTCAACCATCGCCCTCTACAAGTTCGAGGACGAGGAAGGCAAGCACACCTTCTGGCACACCAGCGCACACCTCCTCGCCGAGGCGCTGAAGGAACTCTATCCCGGCATCCAGTTCGGTTTCGGACCGGCTGTGGAGAATGGCTTCTTCTACGATGTCATGCTCAAGGATGGAGATGTCATTTCTGAGAGCGACTTCCCCGCCATTGAGGCCAAGATGATGGAACTGGCCAAGAAAAACGAGCCGGTGGTGCGCAAGGAAATCTCCAAGGCTGATGCATTGGAGGAATTCAAGGCCGACGGACAGACCTATAAGTGCGAGCACATCGACCTCGACTTGGAAGACGGCACCATCACCACATACACACAGGGTGCTTTCACCGACCTCTGCCGAGGTCCTCACCTCATGAGCACCGGCATCATCAAGGCCCTGAAAATCACCAGCGCCTCCGGTGCTTTCTGGAGAGGTGATGCCAGCCGTGAGCAGATGACCCGCATCTATGGCATCTCATTCCCCAAGAAGAAGATGCTCGACGAATATCTTGTCATGCTCGAAGAGGCTAAGAAACGCGACCACCGCAAAATCGGCAAGGAGATGGAGTTGTTCATGTTCTCCGAGCGTGTGGGAAAGGGCCTGCCTATCTGGCTGCCCAAAGGTACGGAGTTGAGGCTCCGCCTGCAGGACATGCTGCGTGGCATTCAGAAGCGTTTCGGCTACCAGGAGGTCATCACGCCGCATATTGGCAGCAAGAGCCTCTATGTCACTTCCGGACACTACGCACACTATGGGAAGGACTCCTTCCAACCCATTCACACCCCTGAAGAGGATGAGGAATACATGCTCAAACCCATGAACTGCCCCCACCACTGCGAGGTGTTTGCCATGAAACCGCGCTCCTACAAGGACCTGCCCTTGCGCATCGCTGAATTCGGCACCGTCTATCGTTACGAGAAGAGCGGTGAGTTGCACGGCTTCACCCGTGTGAGATCCTTCACCCAGGACGACGCTCACATCTTCTGCCGTCCCGACCAGGTGAAGGGTGAGTTCCTGCGTGTGATGGACATCATCCAGGCCGTGTTCAAAATCTTCAATTTCGAGAACGTCGAGGCACAAATATCCCTCCGCGACCCCAAGGACACCGAGAAATACATCGGTTCCGACGAGGTGTGGGCGGAGAGCGAGCAAGCCATCATCGACGCATGCAAGGAGAAAGGCCTTGATGCGAAGGTGGAATATGGCGAGGCCGCATTCTACGGACCCAAACTCGACTTCATGGTGAAAGACGCCATCGGGCGCCGCTGGCAGTTGGGCACCATTCAGGTGGACTACAACCTGCCGCAGCGTTTCAAGTTGGAATACACCGCAGAGGACAATTCCAAGCAAACGCCCGTGATGGTGCACAGGGCGCCATTCGGCTCCATGGAGCGCTTCACCGCCGTGCTCATCGAGCACACAGCGGGACATTTCCCTCTCTGGCTGATACCCAACCAGGTGGCCATACTACCCATCTCGGAAAAATTCAACGACTATGCAGCCAAGGTGGCTGCCTACTTCGACGCCCAGGGCGTGCGTGCCGTCGTCGACGACCGCAACGAGAAAATCGGCCGCAAGATTCGCGACAACGAACTCGGTCGTGTGCCTTACATGGTCATCGTGGGTGAGAAGGAGGCTGCTGAAGGATTGGTGTCCATGCGCAAGCAGGGTGGCGGTGAGCAAGCCACCATGTCCATGGAGGATTTCGCCGCACGCATCAATGCCGAGGTGGCTGAGATGCTGGAGGCTACAAACGTCAAGCCGCAAGACTAAACAAACTGATAGTCATCAATGATGATGTCCTTACGGGCCGGTTCTTGAAAATCACCCCCGGCCCCGTAAGGACATCTTTTTATTTTCACAGTTGCGATTATACGAGTGAAATCTTCAAAGTTGCGATTAAGCGAGTGCAGACCAAGCTTGCTTGAAGTCTGCCGAGCGTGAGCAACTTCGACCGCAGGTCAATCTTCAAAGTTGCGATTAAGCGAGTGCAGACCAAGCTTGCTTGAAGTCTGCCGAGCGTGAGCAACTTCGACCGCAGGTCAATTTTCAATCTTCAATTTTCAATTTTCAATCTTCAATCTTCAGTGTCTTTTCCTCCACACCCAGTGCCACAGGCGGAAATAGGGTTCCCATAGGCACTCCGAGGGGAAATAGAAGATGAGGCGAAGGTCTCTCCATAGCACTTTGATATTGTGTCGCAACGCCGTTTTCTGTTCGCCCCCCATCGTACGCTCGTCGAATTTCCCGAAATTTCCTCCTTCCAGGATTTCGTTGAGAAACAATTGTCCGATTCTCTTGTTGGGTTGGCACAAGAGTTTCTCCTCGGGGAGCCCCAACACGTCGTGCAGCACCCACATCATGGCCCCCGCCATCTTCAGCAGTCCCAGTCGGCGCAGTTCGCCCTCGCTTGGCTTTGGGGTGTCGGCAGGGTAGTTGTTCAACAGGTGGTAGTAGTCCACCACATGTCTAAGGCCCACGCCCTCCCTGATAAGATGGTTGTAGACATGGGTGAGCAAGAAAATGGTGTTGAACAGTGACGTGGGGGCGCAGAATCCCCATTCCTCTTTTTTGTTGGAAAAACATTCGTCGCCATGCGACTCAAACCAACGTTGCAGCCGCTTGTTATGGAAGGGGTTGCTCAACCAGGCAGGACGGTAATGCACCTCGATGGGGACCTTGCCGGTGCTGATGAACTCGATATGGTGATACACCCGTTTCATGCCGGGGACGATGGAGTCGATATAGGCGATGACTTTCTTGTCGCCGCCTTCCACCCAGATGTCGATGTCACCGGAGGTGCGCATGTATGGGGTGGGGTAGAGCAGGGCGTTTCCCTGGCCTTTCAGCAGGCAGGAACGAAAACCCTCGTGAAGGAAATTCTTCCACACCCAAGCCGCTTTTTTGTAAACCTTCAGGTTGTCCTTCTCTATCTTCTTCTTACGGGCCATCCATTTGAGTACACAGGTCTCTGACAACTTGATGCCGCCGGTGCGGTCAAGGCGGTCGATGCCTTCCCAATAGGTCGTTTCCACCGTCTGATGGCGGGCGAACATATATAACTCGTCCCAGTCGATGTCTTTCACACCTGCCGGTGGCGCCGCCGTCTCATCCAGGCAATAACGTAGGAACTCCAAATAGCGCTGATTCTCATTCATACGTCTGCAAAGATAGTGCAAGCCGAAGACAATACAAAACAAAAGACGAAGTTTTTGTTTGGTATTGTTGAGGCGCCGCCTGTCTTCGCCCGAAGGGCAAAGTAGTGCAAGCCGAAGACAATACAAAACAAAAGACGATTTTTTGTTTGGTATTGTTGAGGCGCCGCCTATCTTCGCCCGAAGGGCAGAGTAGTGCAAGCCGCTCCTATATCTTCTATAGTTTCTATATCTTCTATAGTTTCTATAGCTTCTATAGCTTCTATAGCTCCTATATCTCCTATAGTCTCTATAGTCCCCATCTTTAGTTGATAATTATCAACTACAAACCATCAAAAATGTTAAATCCTCGGTATTTTTCAGAAATAATTAACTTAATTGTGTTAATTATATGATTATTTGTCTATCTTTGCAATATGAAGAAGAAGACGATATGGGCTGTGTCCACCATCATGGGCCTTTCCTTTCTTGCTTTGCTCTTCCTACAGTTGAAATACATCGACGAGATGGTGAGCATGAAGAAGGAACAGTTCGACGAGTCGGTTACCCGCTCGCTCGACCAGGTGTCGCGCAATCTCGAACTCAATGAGACGCTGGGGTTCTTGGAGAGTGATGTGAGGACAGCCAAGCGCAAGCGTTTGTCGAGCGACACTGCTGTGGTCAGTGCCGTGGGTGACATCACCCCCGGAAGCAACGACTATTATTCTTTTGAGACAAAGGTGAACGAGCACAAGCCTGGGGAGATACCCAAGTTCATCATACTCAGGAGCGACAAGAACACCCTCTCGAAGTCGAACAAGTCGATGCAGGAAATCGTCCGCAACCGTTACGTCTACCAAAAAGCCCTTCTCGACCAGGTGGTGATGAGCATCCTCTATTCCGCGTCGGAGAAACCGTTGGAGGAAAGGGTCAATTTCCTCCTTCTCGACCAGGAACTCAAAGTGGAGTTGAAGAACAACGGAATCGACATCCCCTTCCATTTCACCGTGGAGACCCAGGAGGGCAAGGAGGTGTATCGCTGCTCCGATTACGATGAGGAGGGAGAGGAGTACACCTACTCGCAGGTGCTGTATCGCAACGACCCCGCCAACAAGACGGGAATCGTAAAGATACATTTCCCGTTGATGAACAAGTACATCTTCTCCAGCATCCGTTTCATGATTCCCTCCATCATGTTCACCGTCATCTTGCTGGTCACCTTCATCTTCACTATCGTCGTGGTCTTCAGGCAGAAGAGATATTCTGAAATCAAGAACGACTTCATCAACAACATGACGCATGAGTTGAAGACTCCGATTTCAAGCATCTCGCTGGCATCCCAGATGCTCAACGACGAGTCGCTCGCAAAGAGTCCGGCCATGATGAAACACATCGGGACGGCCATACAGGAAGAGTCCAAACGCCTCAAATTCCTCGTCGACAGGGTGCTGCAGATGTCCATGTTCGATAAGCACGATGCCATCTTCAAAAAGAAGAACCTCGACCTCAACGAGATGATGGAGAATGTGGCGCATACCTTCACCCTGCGGGTGGAGCATACCGGAGGAAAAATCATGACGGAAGTGGGAGCGGTCGATTCCACCATCTGCGTGGACGAGACGCATTTTTCCAATGTCATCTTCAACCTCCTGGACAACGCCATCAAATACAAGAAGCCCGACCAGCCCGTCAATTTGGTGCTGAGGACTTGGAACAAGGACGACCGCATTTTCATGTCGGTGCAGGATGATGGCATAGGCATCAAGAAGGAAAACTATAAGAAAATATTTGATAAGTTCTACCGCGTCCACACCGGCAACCTACACAATGTCAAAGGCTTCGGATTGGGACTCGCCTACGTGAAGAACATCGTGGAACTGCACAAGGGCGACATCAAGGTGGAAAGCGAATATGGAAAAGGTACTAAATTTACGATATCATTACCAATCATCAAAGAATAAGCTATATGGAAGAAAAACTGAAAATTTTGTTGTGCGAAGACGAGGAAAACCTCGGCATGTTGCTTCGCGAGTATCTCCAGGCTAAGGGATATATGGCTGAACTATGTCTCGATGGAGAGGCTGGATACAGGGAATTCCTGAAAAACAAGTTCGACATCTGCGTCCTCGACGTGATGATGCCCAAGAAGGATGGTTTCACACTGGCACAGGAAATACGTCAGGCCAATGCGGAAATACCCATCATTTTCCTTACGGCAAGGCAGTTGAAGGACGACATCTTGGAAGGTTTCAAAATCGGTGCCGACGACTACATCACCAAACCCTTCTCCATGGAGGAGCTCGTGTTCCGTATCGAGGCCATTCTCAGGCGTGTGAGGGGAAAGAAGAACAAGGAGTCCACGCTCTACCACATTGGAAAGTTTGTCTTCGACACCCAGAAACAACTGCTCACCATCGGCGAGAAACAGACCAAGCTCACCACCAAGGAGAACGAACTGCTGGCTTTGCTCTGTGCCCACGCCAATGAGATTCTCCAGCGCGATTTCGCCTTGAAGACCATCTGGATTGACGACAACTATTTCAACGCACGGTCCATGGATGTGTATATCACCAAGTTGCGCAAGCATCTCAAGGATGACCCACAAATCGAAATCATCAACATCCACGGAAAGGGTTACAAACTCATCACACCCGAGGAGGAATAGTGGGTTGGATTCATAAGCAAAATGCGCGGGAAAATACTCCCGCGCATTTTGCTTTATGGTTTTAGATTCTCCAAATTCATCAGATTCTCCGACAACTCGGATTGTTCCGATTCCTCAGCCCCCTAATACTTGCTGTTTCGTTTCTTGTCCGCCACATACAGCACGATGCCGAGCACCACCGCCAGCAGGCTAAGTAGCAGATACCAGTTGTGGTCGTTCATTTTGGTAGGATAGCCTACACCTAACAGGCCACATCCCAACAGCATCAAGGGCAGGCCCAGACGGAAAAACCGTTTCATATGCTTCATTTCATTTTATTTTCTGCAAAAATAGCAAAAATATTTTGTCAGGTGAAGAAAAAGCAGTAATTTTGCACCGCATTTTTGCAAAACAACATTTTATCACTTAATTTTTTGTATGAATCATTACGAAACCGTTTTCATTTTGACTCCCGTTTTGTCTGATGAACAGATGAAGGAAACGGTCGCTAAATTCAAGAAAATCCTTACCGACAAAGGTGCGGAAATTGTGAATGAAGAGGCCTGGGGAAGACAGAAACTGGCTTATCCTATCCAGAAGAAATCGTCGGGCTTCTATGTCCTGATCGAGTTCAAGGCTGAGCCAGAAGTAATCAAGACGCTCGAGACCGGCTTCCGCCGCGAAGAGAAAGTCATCCGTTTTATGACTGTCAAGCTCGACAAGTATGCTTCACAGTATGCTGAGAAGAGACGTATTAAATTAGGTAAAAAAGAGGAGGCTTAAACCATGGCAGAGAAAGACACTGAAATTCGCTACCTGACCCCGCCGTCAGTCGACACCAAGAAAAAGAAGTATTGCCGTTTCAAGAAGAGCGGTATCAAGTACATCGACTATAAGGATCCTGAGTTCCTCAAGAAGTTCCTCAACGAGCAGGGAAAAATCCTTCCCCGCCGCATCACTGGAACATCCCTCAAGTATCAGCGCCGCGTGGCAACCGCCATCAAGCGTGCTCGCCAGATTGCTCTGCTTCCTTATGTAACCGATTTGATGAAATAAAAAGAAGGAGGATACAGGTATGAAGATTATACTCAAGGAAGACATCATCGGTCTGGGATACAAAAACGAAATTGTGGATGTGAAGCCAGGTTACGGACGTAACTATCTCATCCCTCAGAAGAAGGGCGTCATCGCTTCTCCCTCTGCTATCAAGCAACTGGAGGAAAACATGCGCCAGCAGGCTCATAAAATCGAGGCTCAGAAAGCTGCCGCACAAAAGCGTGCCGACCAGCTGGAAGGCGTCGTGGTGGAAGTGGCAGCCAAAGTCAGCACCACTGGCGTGCTCTATGGCTCTGTCAACAAAAACACCGTCGCCGAGGAATTGGCCAAGAAGGGCATTGAGGTTGACCGCAAGATCATCACCATGCACGACATCAAGTCTGTGGGTGAGTATGAGGCTACCATTCATTTCTACAAGGACGTGGAGGTGAAAGTTCCTGTCAAGGTTGTGGCTGAGAACAAGGAAGAGCTTGCTGCTGCAGCTGCTGCTGTCGAGGAGAAGCCCGCAGAGGAAGTGGCTCCCGTAGAGGAGACACAGGAGATGATCGACGAGAAGGAAGTTCTCGAGGACATCGCTTCCGCTGAATAAGAAAAAAGAAAGATCACAGGGTATCCTGTAAAGGGATGACCTATTTGATGCGAATGAAGAGACTTCCCGTCCCTTCATTCGCTTTTTCTTGTTCAATGGTATCCCTTGTGTTTCTATTATTCCAGGCATTTCCATCATCTCTTAGTTCCTATCTTTTGACTTACATCAATAAACATCCGTTTATATGCAAAAAAACTATTGTTTTTCTTTGCCGTGTGCGCACACAGTGCTACCTTTGCATCGTCAAAACAAAAGTAGAATTGATTAAATAGCATAAGGATATGGATATTTTCATCATGGCTGTCCGCTTTCTTGGCGTGATGGCGGAAATCAAGGAAAAGACTCACAAGGTATTTGGATGATTTCAAAACTTGAAAAAGGTAAGGATTGTTTTTCATAAGATCAAAGGTTGACTTGCGACTGCGACACCATGTGTGCCGCAGTCGTTTTTTTGTAATGTCCTGTTCCAGAGACTCCGCGAATATTCTGTTCCCCAAAGCCGCCAAGAATGTCCTCCCCGCCGCGAATATTCTGACGGATTTGCAATCCGTCAGCATATAATATAAGGATTTTTAATCAGTATGTAACATAAGGATTTTTAATCCGATAAAATCTTTGTTATCAATCACTTAATAGCGCTTTCATCGGATTGCCAACCCTTATCGTTCACACAGCCAATCTTGGCGAAGGTTGTTAATAGAGTGTATGTGGAAATTCAATCTTACCGAAAAATTCACCGCTCTTTGCATTTGTTTTGTTTTTTTTCATTAACTTTGCGCTGTGAATACCGTCAACGACTAAAAACAACGAATAATCAACGAAAACAACGCAGATATGAAACAATTGGATTGGGCAAACTTGTCCTTTGGCTACATGCCTACCGACTACAATGTACGGTGCTACTACCGAGATGGAAAATGGGGTGAAATAGAGATTTGCTCTGATGAGTATCTGAAATTACACATGGCTGCAACCAGCCTGCACTACGGCCAAGAAGCTTTCGAAGGACTCAAGGCCTACAGGTGCCCCGATGGGAAGGTGAGGGTCTTCCGTATGGATGAGAATGCTGCTCGTCTGCAAAGCACCTGCAGGGGTATCATGATGCCGGAGGTTCCTACGGAACTCTTTGAGGAAATGGTCACCAAGGTGGTGAGACTCAATCAGGAGTATATCCCCACCTATGAGAGCGGTGCCACGCTTTACATCAGGCCGTTGCTCATCGGTACCTCCGCACAGGTGGGTGTGCATCCCGCAAGTGAATACCTTTTCCTCATCTTCGTCACACCGGTGGGACCGTATTTCAAGGGAGGTTTCTCCACCAATCCCTATGTCATCATCCGCGATTACGACCGTTCTGCACCTCTTGGTACGGGCAAGTACAAGGTGGGTGGCAACTATGCCGCTTCCCTTTTCGCCAACAACCTGGCCCACGAGAAAGGCTATGCTTGCGAGTTCTACCTCGATGCCAAGGAGAAGAAATACATGGATGAATGTGGCGCCGCCAATTTCTTCGGCATCAAGGACAACACCTATGTCACACCGAAATCGACATCCATCCTGCCCAGCATCACCAACAAGAGCCTTATGCAGTTGGCTGAAGACTTAGGCATGAAGGTGGAGCGCAGGCCCATCCCCGAGGAAGAGTTGTCTACTTTCGAGGAGGCTGGTGCTTGTGGAACGGCGGCCGTCATCAGCCCCATCTCCTATATCGACGACCTTGATACTGGCGTACGATATGAGTTCGGCGACAAACCAGGCCCCATCTCCAAAAAACTGTACGATACCCTCCGTGGCATCCAGTATGGCACTATCGAGGACAAGCATGGCTGGACCACTGTGGTCATCGAGTGATTATCTTTTTTCTCATATAATTATGGATACTAATCAAGGTTATAAGAATCGGGCCCTTAAAAATCTGGAGGGCAACTGGTCGGACGCAGCCATTCTGACGTTGGTCTATATGGTCGTAACGGGTGGCATCAATTTCTTTATCAATCCGTATAAACAAACTACGAGTGGCACTGTGGTGTCATTGCTTTGGCTGATTCTCTGCATTCCTTTAATGTGGGGCTACGTCACTTCGTTCCTCAGTTTCATACGGGGCGAGGAGAAATTGACACTCTCCAAGTTGATAGAGCCGTATAAAGGGACAGACTGGAGACGGATAGTTATAACATATCTGCTGGTGTTTGTCTATACTTTCCTTTGGAGTTTGCTCCTCATTGTTCCCGGCATCATCAAGGCGCTTTCCTATTCCATGACGCCTTTTGTGTTGAAAGATAATCCTGAGTTGAGTGGCAATGCAGCCATCGAGAAGAGCATGAGGATGATGGATGGTCATAAAATGGATTTGTTCCTGCTGGTTTTGAGTTTCATAGGATGGGCTATTTTGTCTATGTTCACCTTTGGACTCGGCTTTATCTTGCTCATTCCTTATATGATGACTTCCTTAGCCCACTTCTATGAGGATTTGAAAGGCAATAGCCGGATCTGAGAAACTATTAAACAGATTGAATGGGAAAAGGAAAATTGGCGAAATTCGCCGATATGGAAAGATATGAGAACGTGTTCCAATACCCCTATTCTGTGGTGGAGCACGTACCTTTCGAGATGAAAGGGCGTTGGCACGAGGACTATTTCCACAACGATAATCCCATCATCCTGGAGTTGGGATGTGGCAAGGGTGAGTACACCGTGGGTCTGGCCAGGATGTTCCCTGACATCAATTTCATCGGTGTGGACATCAAGGGGGCGCGTATGTGGACGGGAGCCACCCAGGCGTTGAACGAGCAGTTGGGCAACGTGGCGTTTCTCAGGACCAACATCGAGGTCATCGAGCGCTTTTTCTCTCCAGGCGAGGTGAAGGAGATATGGCTCACCTTCAGCGACCCGCAGATGAAGAACCCGCGCAAGCGCCTTTCCAGTACCACCTTCCTTGAGCGGTATCGCAAGTTCCTCGTCGACGGGGGAGTGGTGCATCTCAAGACCGACTCCAACTTCCTTTTCACCTACACCTCCTTGTTGGTGGAGAAAAACAACCTTCCCGTGCTCTGGCGCACGGAAGACCTTTACCACGATGATGGCATGGATGATGCCACCCGGCAAATCCTTTCCATTCATACCTATTATGAAAATATGTGGATAGAGCGCGGACTCAACATCAGGTACATCAAATTCCGACTGCCACACACTGGAGTTTTGGAGGAACCTGACGTGGAAATTCCACTCGATGAATACAGGTCATATCGGAGAGACAAGCGCAGCACGCGGGAAACGGCGAAATGAAAAGAGCCGGAATACTGGGAGTAAAACAAGTATTTAATTTGTTGTTTCATCAATGTTGAAAATCTTCCAATACATGATCTTGGTATGTAAACAAGCCCGTTTGATGCCTCTGAGTGCGTGAAATGTCATATTTTAATCAAAAAACAAGGGTGTGATACAAAAAACAAAGTAAATGTTTCTTTTAAAAAAGAAAACTATAACGCTTTTTAATATTTTTGCATAAATTTTCTGACGATTACACATTATAATATGTAAATTTCCTAAATTTATCAACTTAAAACAAAAACTCTATGAGCATTACAAAATTCATGAGAATGCCTTTAGCGTTGCTGTTCCTGCTTTGCTTGTTCCCAATGGGAGCATTGGCACAAAGCGTCGTAAAAGGAACGGTAATTGATGAGACGGGAGAACCGGTTATTGGTGCAAGTGTGCAAGTGCAAGGTACCAGGACTGGTGCTATCACCGACCTCAATGGTAATTTCAGTGTGGAGGCTGCCAGCAATGCCACACTGCAGATCTCTTACGTAGGCTATGTCACTGAGACCGTCAGTGTGCAGGGCCGGAATAACATTCAGATCACTCTGAGAGAAGACGCTGCTTCTCTGGAAGACGTGGTGGTTATCGGTTACGGTACCCAGAAGAAAAAGTTGGTTACCGGTGCTACCGTTCAGGTCAAGGGTGAAGACATTGCCAAACTGAACACCACCAGTGCTCTTGAAGCCATGCAGTCAAGCACTCCTGGTGTGCAGATCACACAGTCATCCACACAGCCAGGCAAGGGATACAAGGTTTACATCCGTGGTATCGGTACCACAGGTAATGCCGCTCCTCTTTATGTCATCGACGGTGTGGCTGGTGGTGACCTCAACGGAATCAACCCCAACGATATCGAGAGCATCGACGTCCTCAAGGATGCTGCTTCGGCTGCCATCTATGGTGCACGTGCTGCCAACGGCGTCATCCTCGTTACCACAAGGCAAGGCAAGGCTGGCAAGATTGAACTCAGTTATAATGGTGCCATGGGTTGGTCCAACGCCTACAAGCGTCCGCAACTGCTCAATGCTCAGCAATATATGACGATTATTGATGAGTACTCCTTCAACACTTCTGGTCAAAAGATGAATTGGGCAGGAGATCCTGGTAAGAACAATGGCTTCGTTCCTCAGGACATTCTCAAGAGGGTTGCCGACGGTTGGGAAGGCACTGACTGGTGGGGTGCATTCGAAAACGAGAATGCTCAGCAGCAGAATCATTCTGTCACCTTGACCGGTGGTACTGACCGTTCAAAGTTCGCCATGTCATACACCTATACCGGCAACGAAGGTATCATGGGTGCTGAAATGGCTTCTTTCTACAAGCGCCACACCATCCGCATCAACAGCGACCATGTGCTCTTGAGAGTCAAGGACTACGATGCCATCACCATCGGTGAGAACATCTCCATTGGCTACACCAAGAGTCACGACTTGGCTGAGGACGGCATGTACTGGAGCTACATCCACAGCTTGCTTCAGACTTGTCCTCTCGTGCCACAGTACGCTGACAATGGCGACATCTATTACTATCAGGATTTTGATGGCACTGTTAAGTATGGTGACGGCTGGAACGCTTCCTTGTTCAGCAACCCATGGGAGAACCTCAAGAAGGGTGGTTTCAACTCCATGGCAGAGAGCCGCAACATCAATACCAGCGCAACTGCTTTCCTTACCATCCAGCCTATCAAGGGTCTGAGATTCCGTTCTCAGTTCAACTACAGCTGGGGTTCAGGTGCATATCGCAACTATAATGAGCCACGTTCGTCTGGTTATGGAAATGCCACATCTCCTATTTATAGTGTGAGCCAGAGCACTTGGTTGAATACCAACTGGTCTATCGAGAACACCCTCACTTACGACCTTCCCATCATTTCTGGTCACAAGATCAGCGCAATGGTTGGCCAGACCTACCAGAGCACTGACTGGAGTGTGAACCTCGGTGGTTCCAACAAGGTGAATTATGGCGACCAACTCGCTACTTTGAAGGGCTGGAATTCTGCTTGGCTGTCAAACATCAAATTGGTGAATGCTACCGATGCTACGCTTACTGGCTCTCCCAATGATGAGGAGTATCTCGCTTCTTGGTTCGGTCGTGTAAGCTGGGACTGGAATGAGACCTACATGGCTACCGCAACCTTGCGTTATGATGGTTCAAGTATCTTTACCGATGGCAAGCGCTGGGGTGTGTTCCCGTCAGTGTCTGTTGGTTGGGTGGTCAGCAACGAACCTTTCATGGCAAGCACCAACAGTTGGATGGACTTCTTCAAACTCCGTGCATCTTGGGGTCAGAATGGTAACAAGGACATCTCCAAGTACCAGTATCTCGCAACCATCGCTCTTTCGGGCGAAGCCGGCGACGCTGGCTATAAGTTCGGTTCAGACATGGCTACTTCTGTTGCCGGAAGTCCCAATGTAGGTGCTTACGCCAACATCGTACCCAATCCCGACTTGACTTGGGAGACCTCTGAGCAGCTCGACTTTGGTTTCGATGCACGCTTCCTCAAGAGTCGTCTGGGTGTCAACTTCGACTGGTATAAGAAGACGACAAAGGACTGGCTGATTGGTGGCAACCTGCTTGCCATCTACGGTACCAACCCTGCCGCCATCAATGGTGGTGACGTGGAGAACACAGGTATTGAACTTGCTCTCACTTGGAGAGACAGGATTGGTAGTGACTTCGACTACAACATTGGCGTGAACTTGGCTACCAACAAGAACAAGGTAACCCGTATCGCCAACGATAACCACTATATCAATGGTCCCAGTGGCGTGCTCTCACAAGGTACAGAGTACTGCTATCGTGCAGAGGAAGGCAAGCCTATCGGTTACTTCTACGGTATGTCTTACAGCGGTATCTGGCAGAACCAAGCTCAGATCGATGCCGCCCGTCAAGCTGGCAAGGCTGTTCTTGACAACGCACAGCCTGGTGACTGCATCTGGGATGACTATAATGGTGACGGTGTGATCACCTACGCTGAAGGTGATGATTGCGACCGCCATGAGATTGGTAATCCTAACCCGGATATCATGCTTGGTGTCAACCTCGGCTTTGCTTGGAGAGGCTTTGACTTCGCTGTGAACGGTGCCGGTGCATTCGGTCAGCAGATCATGCGTTCTTATCGTTCGTTCAGTGATGCTCCTTACCAAAACTACGACACCACCATCCTGGAGCGTTGGACTGGCGAGGGTACCTCAAACACCCAGCCTCGCATTTCTGCTACTGGTCACCAGAACACCAACTGGGTATCCACTCGTTACATGGAGGATGCAGACTACTTCAAGATCAAGACTGTGACCCTCGGCTACGACTTCAAGCATATTTGGAAGTCTTGCCCGTTCCAGCAACTCCGTTTCTATGTCCAGGCTCAGAACCTTTGCACCTTCACCAGTTACACAGGCCTCGATCCTGAGGTTGGTAACTCTGCTGGTGGTTCAGGTTGGGCTTCTGGTATCGACCTGGGTCTCTACCCACCATCTCGTACATATTTGGTTGGTGCAAGTATTAAATTCTAATTCGACAACAAGTTATGAAGAAATATTTATTATCAGCAGTAGCTGTTTTGTCAGCAGCAACTTTGTTTACATCTTGTAACGACATGCTGGACACCGATCCACGCGTTACTGAGTTGACTGCGGCTACTTTCCCAGGTAAGCCGGCAGATGTTGAGGCGTTGAATGCAGCAACCTACAGTATTATGAATACGTTGGGTGGCGGCGATCAAAGTGGTATCTTGAATAATCCGTTCTATTGGTGGTCTCTTATGTCTGACGACTGCTACGGAAGTGGCGGTTTGCAGGATAATGTGGCCAAGTCGTTGCATCATTTCACAACGGCCAGTGCCAATCAGTATGAACAGGATTTCATCCTACTCTATGGCGGTATTTCACGTGCCAACAACCAGATTGAGACCATCGACAATGTGGAATGGACTGACGCTCAGAAGGCTCAGCGCAATCAGTTGCTTGGTGAGGGTTACTTCATGCGTGGTCTTTACACCATGTGGCTCACCCAATTGTATGGCGATGTGCCTCTGATCACTTCTACCGTTATTACTGAAGATATGTGGGACGAGGTGAGTGCAGAGGAATACATCTACCCACAGATTATTGCAGACTTTATTTCTGCCAAGAATTTGATGAAGCCAGAAAGGGCCAATGGCTCAGGTCATGCTGACAAGTTCGCAGCCGAGGCTTTCATTGCCCGTGCTTGGATGTTCTGGGCTGGCTTCTATAAGAAAGCAGGCGAACTCGTCAATGCTGATGCTACGATGAATCTTGTTAACGTCGCTGGTGAGCCCATCACTCAGGAGGGCCTCAATGCCACTTCTGTTTCAAAGTCTGATGTCATTGCAGGTTTGAGGGACATCGTTTCCAATGGTGGTTACAAACTTTGCGAGGACTTCCGCTCACTCTGGCAGTACTCCAACAGTTTGCTTTGGGACGAGGCTCATGACAACGAAGATGGTACTGGCAATCTTGAAGGTACACATGCTTATCCTTTCATCGCTGACATGAAGCGTGAGAACTGCTTCGACCAGCCTGGAATGGGTAATGGCAACACCGAGGAAATCTTCCAGATTCAGTTCATGAATGCCTCCAAGTGGGCCATCGGCGGTACCTATAACAATCCGCGTATGTACTCCAACTATCTCTCATGTTTCTGGGGACTTCGTAATGGTGCTACCAACGACAACGGTAAACGTGACAAGACTTATCCATTCAACCAGGGTTGGGGTCAGGGTACTCCTTCATGCAATATTTGGGATGACTGGACAGATGCTGAGAGAGCTGGAGGTTACACTGACATCCGCAAGCTCGGTACTCTGATTGACCTTGACAATGAGCTTGAAGCCTATACTTATGAGAAGGACGACAACGAGGAGTCTGGCTATGCTGTGAAGAAGTACGCTGATGTCAACCTTGACGCTTGCGCCGCCGACAACGATTCATGGTGGTCAAAGTGCGAGGGTTACTCCAGCAGCTCGCTTGACAACAAGCAGCAGGGTGACCACTTCGAGGATTACTACCTGATGCGTTATGCCGACGTTCTCCTTATGCTGACCGAACTTACAGGCGAAGCTCAGTGGATGAACATGGTTCAGGCTCGTGCCGGTGTTCCTCAGACTGGATACTCTTTGACAAACGTTCAGAACGAGCGTCGTTGGGAGTTCGCTCTTGAGGGTCTTCGTTTCAACGATATGCGTCGTTGGTCAGGTATTAACTCAGGTGAGGGTTCATACGCTGCCAAGGCTCTCCAGGCTCAGAACGGCAAGCAGATTGTATGCTATGGCCAGAAGAGTGCCAAGGTTTCCATGGGACATATGACCTGTTCTTGGGCCAAGCGTTACGCTGACACCAACGGTTTCTTGCCCAAGCCTCAAGCTCAGATGACTCTGATGAATAACAGGATGAAGCAGAATCCAGGATGGGATAATGAGACTCCTGCTAATGAGTGGACATATAAAGTTCTTTATTAATATATTAATAAGTATTCAAAATGAAAAAGATATTATTTTTGCTGTGTGCCGCAGTATGTGCTTTCGCTGCTTGCGATCCTATTCATGAGGACATCAGCAATGGCGGTCACATCACTCTTGACGAGCTTAAGGCGAAGTCCTCTGTAGTCGTTGACAAGGCTGCCAGTGGACAGTTTGGCAACGTTGTTACCTGCCAGACTTCAGCGCCGGTCAATGCAAAATGGACTATCGCAGGCAAGGATCTGATTGGTAATTATGCATGGAAGAAGATGAAACTTGGTGAGCATGTCGTCGTCTTGACTGCTATTTGTCCTGATGGAACCGAGTTGGTTGCTTCTTATCCTATTTCATGCCAGGAAATCACCAATGCTCTTGAGAAGTTCTACATCTATGGTGACCCCGCAAAGACGGATGAGGCTCCATTCGTGCCCGGTGCTTGGGATGCTGCTGCCATGCGTTTCAGCTCTACAGAAGGTGCACACCTTCCCACCATTCCTGATGATGTATACTTTGGTCTGAAGACTCTGATCTTTGACGTATCAGATGTTACTGACGACTTTGACTTGAAGGTCATGAACGGTTGGTGGAGCAACACCTATTATGATCACGTGAAGTGGGTGTCTGGTTTGAATGAACTTCAGATCACCGAGACAATGGCCAAGGAGTGCGCCAAGGGTAACGGTGGCGAAGGCCGCGACCTCGACCTCATGCTGTATAGCGGCTCCATGACGCTCAACTCTGTATACTATGAGGAATAATCATTCCTTATCGGTATAAAAATTTAAAGGCTGACCCAATCAAATGGGTCAGCTTTTTTTGTCCTGAGTCTGTAAGAATCATGACAAAACGGAATGAGTCCAGTATAATACCGCACTCAATTCCAAATGAATAATAATGTTTAATCTTGTCCAACTTTCTGGGTTCACTTCACATTTGTCCCTTTATCTCCTCCCCCTCTGCCCGTGATTAATCTTTATACACATCTCTTATACCTTTGATTCACAAGATGTTAATGATTGCAATAAAAAAGAAGATTAAAAAAGGAGGAAAAAGATATAAAAAGGAGGAAAGTTGCGATTAAGCGAGAGCAGACCAAGCTTGCTTGAATTCTGCCGAGCGTGAGCAACTTCGAGAGTAGCTCAAAATCGCGATTAAGCGAGAGCAG
>JAFZSL010000041.1 GCA_017619375.1 Prevotella sp.
GAGGCGGCAGCCTCTGCATCCGCAAGAGCCAAGGGTGAAAGGAGTACTTTACATAGTGTGAGAGTAGTGTTTGCAGGTTTTCCAAACCTGTCCGTATGCCGCCTACCTATGGAAACATGGGTGTGTCTAAGCGCCAAAAGGTGCGAAAACGGCGGTGAGGAATCGGTCAGAACTCAGCCGGTCCGACAATTTTTTTCCTCCAATTTCTTTTTTCCCACCTATTTCAATGGTCTTTGAACGAAAGCATCCGATTTTCGGAACTATTTCTCACTCTCGAAGAAAGAAATGAATTCCTTTCTTGCTCGCTTAATCGAATTTTTTGTAACTTTGGAGCCGTAACCAAAAAGAGAAGATATGAGAAGAACATTGTTGGTCTTTGTCGTCGGTTTCGCTACGTTGATGGCTTCCTCAGTTTTCGCCCAGCAGTCGGCCACCATGCGCATCGACGCACAAACAAAACACCAGAAAATCACAGGTTTCGGTGGTTTCGTTTGCTCCCCGCAGTTCACTTACAACCACATGAGCACTTCCGACATCAAGAAGGTGTGGGGAGCCGGCAGTACGGTGGGTTGCAATATCATGCGCCTCTATATCCCCATCGGCAGGAATGCTTGGAGCCAGTCGTTGCAGACGGCCAAGAATGCCAAGCAGATGGGCCTGATTGTCTTCGCCTCGCCATGGGGGCAGCCCGCCGAATGGAAGACCAACGGCACCATCAACGCGAAGAACAGCGACGGCACCTTGGGTTATTTGAAGAGAGAGAACTGGCCCGATTACGCCCAATACCTGGAAGACTATGTGCAATACATGCGCAACAACGGCGTGGAACTGGACGCCATCAGCATCCAGAACGAGCCCGACTGGGCCGCCACCTACGCCGGCTGCCTGTGGTCGGCCTCCGAGATAGCAGAGTTTGTGAAAACCTACGGCTCCACCATCAGTTGCAAGGTGATGGCCCCTGAGACGCTGGCTTGCAGCGACAACTACGCCAACGCCCTGAACAAGAGCGACGTGCTGCCCTGCTTCGACATCTACGGCGGCCACCAATATGGCGGCATACAGTCGGCCTACAAGAACCTGGCCAAGAAAGGCAAGGAGGTGTGGATGACGGAATACCTCATCAACTGGAACGAGGGACAGTCCTCCAACCGCAATTTCGACTTTTCCAAAGACTTCTTCGATTTCTTCCGCGCCATCAACATCTGCATGCTGGGCGACTTCAACGCCTGGGTGCATTATGCCGCCAAACGCTACTATGGCATGTTGGGCGACGGGCAGATGGGCACGTCGAGCGGCGTGGTCACCAAGCGCGGATACATCATGGCCCATTTCGCACGCTTCGTCACCGGCATGACACGCATCGACGCCTCCTTCGGCGACAGCGGACTGGAAGGCTCGGCCTACCTCTCAGAGACGGGCGACACCGTGGTGGCCGTCATCGCCAACGCCACCGACAACGCTGTCGACCTGACCATGGACCTGCCCTTCTACACCCAGGAGGGGAATACCACCGTCACCACGAAGACCAAGAATTTCCAGACAGCCACGCTGGCTTTGGAAGCCGAGACCTGCCGCCCTGTGACACGTGTCGAAGCCAAAGGCGTGACAACGGTGCTGTTCGTCCGCAGCCGCGACCGCCAGCCGTCGGACATGAAAGGCAGCATCGCCCGTTTCAACCGCATCGACGACATGCAAGTCACCAAGAGCACGTTCGGCACCAGTTACAAACTGAGTGGCAAGACGAAGACTTTCGACCACAACAACCCGCTCATATCCACTCGCACCAGCGACAGTTATGGCTACGTGGCACTCGACAACCGATACACCCGTCTCGTGATGCAGGTGAAGAAGATGACTTCGACACTCAACTACAGTTCGGCCAAGACCACCCTGACCTATGTCAACGCCAAAGGAGAGGTGTCCTCGCACGACTACGGCGACCTCGAGTTCGGCCAGCGTGAGAACTTCACCATCGTCCTCGACCTGTCGCCGAAGGCATTGCCCGATGGGTGCACGGGACTGATATCATTGACCAACAACAACTGGTCGTCGACGCTCACCATCACCTTTGGCGATGTCTATCTGTGCGGGCCATCATCGCCCTATGCCGCCACGCTCACCGGCGCCTACGTGGAAGACGATAGTTATGTGCTCGATTACACCAGTGATGGCAATTGCACCAGCATAGACATGACCGGGGTGACACAACTGCCCTCATCACTGCCCTGGCTCTTCGGCAACCGCGTGACCTATGTTCCAGAAGACTGCGGTGTCGATGGCGACAACATCGTGACCAACGGGCAATGTGCCTCACTCTCGCTCACTCCCGCAGGTGGAGACTTCCGCCCCGCCAGTGTGTTTGAAGCACGGCAAGCAACCTTGAAACTGAATGTCGATGGCTGCCGGATGGTCATGGTGCCATTCGCAGCCAGCATCCCGGAAGGGGTGAGGGTGTATGCCGTGAACGACCAATTGGAGTTGGCGCCCCTGGATGCCATGCCCGCCCATACCCCCGTTCTGGTGGAGGCTCAAGGTGATGTCGTCTTCTCCGGCAGTGGCGAGGTGGTTTACCACACGTCGCCCCTCACCGACATGCTGCGTGGCACCTACACCCGCGCATCCCTCCAAGATGGCGACTATGTGTTGGCTTGCCAAGATGGCATATGGGGATTCGCCAGGGTGACGTCAGACGACGTGCTGCAACCTTTCGGGGTGTATGCACTGCTGCCTTCCACAGAGGCGTTCCTTCCCTTGAAGGGAGAACTCCTGAGCGTGAAAGAGATTGCGAACACGCAACAAGAGGGCCACTCCAACCACTGGCAAGTCTACACCATGGGAGGAACGAAAGTGGCAGAGGGCGAGGGCGATTGCCGATTCCACCTGCCTGCCGGCATCTACATCGTGAGACGAGGCAGCATTTCCCAGAAACTGGTGAAAATGGAATAGGATGAAGAAAGCCGTTCTTGACAACAATCTGCACCTTCGAGAATAGGGTGATAGTTAACCAATAAACAAAAAGTATGATGACCATAGAACAACTTTATGACATTTTCAAGCAGCATCCCGTTGTGACCACCGACACACGGAACTGCCCGGAGGGTTCCATCTTCTTCGCCCTGAAAGGAGAAACGTTTGATGGGAACCAGTTTGCCAAGAAGGCGTTGGAAAACGGATGCGCCTTCGCCATCGTGGACAACCCGGCATGCGCCGACCCTTCCGACACGCGCATCATCCTCGTGGACGACAGCCTGCAGACCCTGCAGCAACTGGCACGCCATCACCGCCGCACCATCGGCACGCGCATCGTCGGTGTGACAGGCACCAACGGTAAGACCACCACGAAGGAACTCATCGCCACCGTGTTGGGTGAGAAATACAACGTGCTCTTCACACAAGGCAACTTCAACAACCACATCGGAGTGCCGAAGACCTTGCTCGGACTGCGCCCGGAGCACGACATCGCCGTGGTGGAGATGGGCGCCAACCACCCTGGGGAAATCCACACCCTGGTGAACATCGTGGAACCCGACTGCGGCATCATCACCAACGTGGGGAAGGCGCACCTCGAGGGCTTCGGCAGTTTCGAGGGCGTGATACGCACGAAGGGCGAACTCTATGACTTCCTGAGGGAGAAGAAAGACAGCGTGGTGTTCATCGACGATGGCAACGAGCACCTCAAGGGCATCGCCGGAGGCCTGACACTCGTGCGCTATGGCACGACGGACAACAGCGCCCTCTGCGCCCAAGGCGAGGTGGTGGCCTGCGACCCCATGCTGCGTTTCCGTTGGCGTCACGGGGAGGGCGAGTGGCACGACGTGGCGACACACCTCATCGGGTCGTACAACATCCTCAACATGCTCGCTGCCGCCTGCATCGGACTGTATTTCGGCGTCACACAGGAGCAGATAGACCATGCCTTGGCCAACTATAGACCGAGCAACAACCGTTCGCAACTCACCATCACCGAGCACAACCGCCTCATCGTGGACACCTACAACGCCAACCCCACCAGCATGGGGGCCGCCCTGCAGAACTTCAAGGCCATGGCGGTGGAGC
The DNA here is from genome assembly GCA_017619375.1 of Prevotella sp. GTDB lineage: Bacteria > Bacteroidota > Bacteroidia > Bacteroidales > Bacteroidaceae > Prevotella. The sequence continues at coordinate 4,057 of JAFZSL010000041.1, forward strand.
CAAAGATGGCCATCCTCGGCGACATGCGCGAACTGGGTGAGAGCAGCGAGGAGGAGCATCGCAAGGTGGTGGACTTCTTGAAAGAGAACGGCTTCGACAACATCTGGCTGGTGGGCGAGGAGTTTGGAAAGACCGACTGCACCTATCGCAAGTTCCACGACGTGGAAGAGGTCAAGGCCGCCATCGCGGCGGAGCGGCCGGAAGGCTGTTACATCCTCATCAAAGGCAGCAACGGCATGCGCCTCTTCGAACTGCCAGCGCTGCTATAGGCGAAGTTGCTCACGCCCGGCATTGCCCATACTCTCGAACTCAAAATCTACTTATCTATAATCCTTAAAACTTACAAACATGAAAAAACTGTTATTAATGATTTTGGCCGCCATGTTCATATTGCCATGCGCTGCCCAACAAGCGGGTTTGGTAAAAGATGAAGGTGGAACCACAAACATTCGCAAGGGTCCAGGCACCAATTATGCCGTTGTGGAACAAGTGCCCGACGGCAGTTACATCAGTTTCAGTCGTGGGACTGGCAATTGGTACAAGGTATACACCACTTACACCGATGGCTCTCCCCAGGAATTGATTGGCTACATCCACTCCAGCAAAGTGGTGGTTCTCAAACGTCAGCCAGGGGTATGCAAGATGCTCGGCTATGTAAATGACGAGGATGGCTATACCAACATCCGCAAAGGCCCGGGCACCCGCTATGCCATTGTGGGAAAAGTGCGTGATGGCAGTTTTATCCTCTGCAGCGGAGACTATGAAGATGGATGGTATAAAGTCTACACCCAGTCAGGCACCTTCCGCGGCTATATGAGTGCCAAAAAAGTCAGCATCACCGAGTCACCCTGTTTCTAAGAGTATCCAATAAGATTTGAAATTCTAAAAAAGGTCGTTTAACATCCCTCAAACGACCTTTTTTTATTTAGATAAATGTTCAGGCGGCAATAACGACAAGGATGTTCAGGCGCCCTTTTAACTCCATCTCCCCTCCGTGCGGGCAAGTGGACATACGTCCCTTTAACTTCTCCCCTCTGCCCGAGAGGGGGTGGCCGCAGGCCGGGGGCGAGGGAGAACTCCCCTTTAACTCCCGAATCAAACAGACATACGTCCCTTTAAGTCCCTTTAACTCCCCTTTAACTCCTCTTTAACTCCATCTCCCCTCTGGGTGGCGTATATCCTTGCGACGAGTGCTCCGCTGATGTTGTGCCAGACACTGAAGACGGCGCCGGGGATGATGGCCAAGGGATAAGCGGCGAAATGCTGGGCGGCAAGCGATGAAGCCAGTCCGCTGTTTTGCATGCCCACCTCGATGCTTACCGCCTTGCGCTTGGGCGAAGAGAGATGAAGGAGCCTTCCTATGAGATAGCCTATGGAGAGTCCGCAGACATTGTGAAGGACCACCACCAAGACAATGACCAGACCGCATGTGTACAGTTTCTCCGCACTGGCGGCGATGACAATCAAGACGATGGCGGCGATGGCCAGCGACGAGATGGCAGGCAGGTAGTCGGTGGCTTTCTCCGTCTGCCGCGGCCATATCCTCTTGACGATGAGGCCGGCCACAATGGGCAGGATGACGACCCACAAGATGCTCAAGAACATGTCCACCACGTCGACATCGACGGTCTTTCCCGCCAAGAGCCATACGAGCAGAGGCGTCATCAGCGGAGCCAGCAACGTGGACACTCCCGTCATGCCGACCGAAAGGGCGAGGTCGCCTTTCGACAGATAGGTGATGACGTTCGACGCCGTGCCGCCTGGGCAGCATCCCACCAGCACCACGCCGATGGTCAGTGCGTCGTCGAGGGCGAAAAGCCTTGACAGCAACCATGCCAGCAGGGGCATCACCGTGAATTGTGCCAGGCAGCCTATGATGACATCCTTCGGCCGGCTGAACACCACACGGAAGTCGTCGGCCTTCAGCGTCAGTCCCATGCCGAACATGATCACGCCCAACAGCGGTGTGATGACCGTTGTCTTCACACATCTCATCGTCTCGGGAAACACCAAGGCCAACACGGCTGCCAACAATACCAGCACGCCCAGATAATCGGAAATCAATTTGCAGAATCTCTTCATTTCATTTCTCCTTTTTGAGGTGCAAAGTTACGAATAAGTATGCGTAGAACAAAATGAACATGGGATTTTTCGCCGAAGTTCTTGGGTTGTTCCTTGACGTCTTGAAAAGTGTCTCCCTTGCATTCGTGCCATTATCGCATGTATGCGAATCTTCATATAAAACTTTTATGGAATATGCATACTTGTCGGTTTTTTGTGTATATTTGCAAATTGTAAAAATAGACAGCGATGATATCCTTTGAATCAGACTATGACAATGGTGCGCACCCCGAGGTGCTGCGTCACCTTATGGAGACCAACGATGAACACACCCTCACCTATGGCTTTGACCGATACAGCGAACAAGCGAAAGCCAAAATCAAGGCTGCGTGCCAGAGGGAGGATGCGGAAGTGTTCCTGCTCACCGGCGGCACACAGACCAATGCCACGGTGATTGATGGGATGCTCCGTTCCTACGAGGCCGTGGTGTGTCCATCCACTGCCCACATCAGCGTCCATGAGGCCGGTGCCGTCGAAGCCTTTGGGCACAAGGTCATCGACCTGCCCCACGACAATGGGAAATTGGCAGCGGAGACTTTGGAGCACTTTATGGACGTTTTCGAACACGACGAGAGCCGTGACCATGTGGCGCAGCCCGGCATGGTCTACATCAGTTTCCCCACGGAGATGGGCACGCTCTACACGGCAGCCGAATTGCAGGCCTTGGAGGAGACGTGCCATCGCCACGGCCTCTTGCTGTTTGTCGATGGCGCCCGCATGGGCTATGGCCTGATGGCCGAAGGCAACGACGTCACGCTGCCTTTCCTCGCCTCCCACTGCGATGCCTTCTATATCGGCGGCACGAAGGTGGGCGCCCTCTGCGGCGAAGCGGTGGTGTTCACCCATGGCAACGCTCCTCGCAGTTTCTTCAGCATCGTCAAGCGCCATGGAGCATTGCTCGCCAAGGGACGACTGACAGGCGTGCAGTTCGACGCCCTCTTCACCGATGACCTCTATTTCCGCATCTCACGCCATGCCATCGAGATGGCCACATTGCTACGCAAGGTGCTGTCAGAGGCCGGCCTTCGCTTCCATGTCGACTCACCCACCAACCAGCAATTTGTCATTCTCCCCAACGACCTGATGCATCGCCTGGAGCGACAAGTGCAGTTCATCCAGTGGGAACCATACGATGCCCATAGCACCGTCTGCCGCTTCGTCACCAGTTGGGCAACGACGGAAAAGGACATCGGGGCACTGCGCGAGATCTTGCAGGAAGCATAGGAAGTCATAGGAGGTTATAGGAAGTTTTAGGAGATTATAGAAAGACTAGGAAAACTAGAAAGACTAGAAAATAGCACAATCGAGCGGCCGGAAATGAGATTTCCGGCCGCTCGATTGTATGGGGGTTCTTTATTTTTATACGATGCCTTGGGCCATCATGGCGTTGGCCACCTTCATGAATCCGGCGATGTTGGCGCCCTTCACATAGTTGATGTACCCGTTCTTCTCGGTGCCGTACTTCACGCACTGCTCATGGATGTTGGCCATGATGGTGTGGAGTTTCTGGTCTACCTCGTCCCTGCTCCAAGAGATACGCATGGAGTTCTGCGTCATCTCCAGTCCCGAGGTGGCCACGCCGCCGGCGTTCACCGCCTTGCCAGGTGCGAAGAGTTGTCCTGCTGCGACGAACTTGTCGACGGCCTCTGCCGTGCAGCCCATGTTGGATACCTCTGCCACGCAAAGTGTCTTGTTGGCCAGGAGCATGTCGGCGTCATCGCCGTTGAGTTCGTTCTGTGTGGCGCAAGGCAGGGCGATATCGACCTTCACCTCCCACGGCTTCCTGCCCTCATAGAAGGTGGAGCCGGGGAATTCCTCGGCATAAGGTTCGCAGACATCATTGCCGCTTGCCCTCAATTCCAGCAAGTATTCGATTTTCTCGTCGTCAAGTCCTGCCGGGTCGTAGATGTATCCGTCCGGTCCCGAGATGGTCACCACCTTTGCACCTAATTCGGTAGCCTTCTTGGCTGCACCCCAGGCCACGTTTCCGAATCCACTGATGGCCACGGTCTTTCCCTTGATGTCGATGCCGTGTGTTTCCAGCATTTGGTGGACGAAATACAAGGCTCCGTATCCTGTGGCTTCAGGTCTGAGGATGGAACCGCCCCATTCCATACCCTTGCCGGTGAGCACGCCCTGGTATTGGTGGGTGAGTTTCTTGTACATGCCGAAGAGGTAGCCGATTTCACGTCCTCCCACGCCGATGTCTCCAGCCGGCACGTCCATGTCGGGGCCTATCACCTTGTGCAGTTCAAGCATGAACGCCTGGCAGAAGCGCATCACTTCCGCGTCGCTGCGTCCACGGATGGAGAAGTCGCTTCCACCCTTGCCGCCACCCATGGGGAGCGTGGTGAGCGCGTTCTTGAATGTCTGCTCAAAGCCGAGGAACTTCAGGATGGAAAGGTTGACTGAAGAGTGGAACCTCAGTCCGCCCTTGTATGGGCCGATGGCACTGTTGTATTGCACACGATATCCCAGGTTGACATGCACCTCTCCGCGGTCGTCTACCCATGGGACACGGAACGTGAGTATGCGCTCTGGCTCCACAATGCGCTCGATGATCTTGGCTTTCTCAAACTCAGGATGCTGGTTGTAGACCTCCTCCACGGAGAGCAACACTTCTCTCACCGCCTGGAGATATTCCGACTCGCCTGGATGCTTTTGCTCCAAGGCACTCATGATTTTCTCAACTTCCATAGTAACTCGTTTTACAGGTTATGATATGTTTTACTAAAAGGTACGCAAATTTATTCAATATTCATGTGACTTCCAAATTTTTCAAGACTTTTTTTCTTCATGGCTCACATTTTGGGGATGCGGGAGTGATTCGGAGTACTTTTTCATTTTGCATGATAGCACCGACATTGATGAATAACTGAAGTTTCCCACCTTATAATGTAGCTGATGAAATCAAGCCCCGAAGGGGCGAAAAGACCACAGCCGGGGGTGGAGCCCCCGGTATAGGCGACACACATAATAACCCCGAAGGGGTGACAGAATGATCTGTCACC
>JAFZSL010000042.1 GCA_017619375.1 Prevotella sp.
AATGAAGTTGGAAAAAGTGCCAAGGCACTCCCAAAAAGGATGAAAAAGGTGAACACCCAGTTGAAATCTGTGTTGCTTGTTCTCACCTTTTTCTTCCTTTTTCAGAAACGCTTGCGTTTTTTTATTTCTTCATAAACAAGAAATTTTCAAACTTTTTATTTCTTTTTCTTAAGCGAAGCGTTTTTTAATTTATTGTCATTCAGAAGGATGCAGGCTTGTGTATAAGATTAGCATTCAAGGGGAGGGGCAGGGGTGGTGTCTGTAACTTGTTGTGTCTCAAATGATTCACACTCACCCTCTGTGCGCGCCGTAGGGGGAATATCAACACGGAGTTTTTCCAGAAGGAGACGTAAAAATCCCCATCAACATCAAGGCTGATGGGGATTTTTCATTTCAACTTATCTGTTCAAGCCGAACCTATCAGTGTGCTGACGTTTGCAGGATGATGTTAACCAAAGCCGTCACATCAGTAATGGTGATGGTTCCATCGATATTGACATCTGCATTATCTTTGATGAAGTTGTCATTTTGCTTACCCAGGATATAATCCACCATCAAAGTGACATCTGTCACGGTGATTGATCCGTCGCCATTCACATCGCCTAGAATCCTCGCATTTTTGAGAATGGAAACCTCTCCCACCTGCCATGTGGCGACATCAGATTCGAGTGTCATCCTCAGCACGCCATCCTTCTTCATCATGCAACGCGCCTCAATTTTCTCCCATTCATTCTTGGAGTCCACCGTAGTGATTTCCAATACACCATCTGTTCCTGCAGTAAGTGTGAGGTGCCCTCCTTCCTGTCCCTTGACATAGGCTTGCACGGTATAGTAGCCTGCGGGATAGTAGAGCGTATGGATCAAAGCGGTGTTGGCGTCGGCCTGAGCCAGGGAGGAAGTTTCCCCGTTCTGGTTGACACCGCTCACGATGGTGGCATTCTGCAAAACCGTGGGATAGAAATCAAGCCTGTCTTTTGACACGATGCCATTGACATCATAATAGGCGGCGTTGACGAAGTCAAGGTTGTCGGTCTGTCCATTTCCGTTGAAGATGATATGGTCTGGCACGCCCTCACCGAAGTTCTTGTCTATGCTCCAGCAATAGATGTCGTTGCCCGAACTCGATTTACCCACCTTGGTCATCTCCTGTCCCGGCCATTCGCCTCCGGTGTAATTCTTGTTTTCTATGTCGTAGAACATGGAGCACCACGCCCATGCGTATTTCCATCCAGCAGGAGCGTCGAAATAGGCCAATATCTTGGAAGAAGCGCCGTCGCCTTTGTAAAGCGGTGTGTAATCGGCGTATTTCCCATAGTCATCGGCATAATAGCAGATGTAGGTGTCCTCGGTGATGCGCTCGATGTTGTTGGTCTGGTTGCCGTTGTTGTACGTCACGATGGCATTGAAGGATGAAGCAGAGACGGTCTGCTTGTACCACGACGTCCCATCGTCGAGCGTGGCCGTCTCTGTCATTTGCTTGCCTGGCCAGCCTCCATTGATTTGGTTGTCCCCGTTCCACAAATAGAGATACGGGGCGCCCTGTCCATTGTCTTTCACATAGACGGTGATGTCCTTCACTGACTCAGCGTCGATTTCCTCGTAAGTCTCCTCGTCATACACTTCATTCCAGAGGTAGAGGGCGAAATTGTCGCCGCTCAACACCAATTTGTGGTCGGCCGTGTCGACATCATGCCCGATAAGGTTTCCCAATGTAAGGATGATGGAACCTTTGGTTCCTGTGACCTTCAGGTAATAGCCTATTCCATCCACGTCATATTGCGCGGTGATGGGGCTTTCATTGGTGATGCCCGCCGCCTTTCTTGCAGCAATCATCTTCTTGATTTCCGGCTTGTATTTCTTCCAATGCGGCAGGAATACACATGGGGTGCCTGGCATGGCGAGAATGAAGGCGTTGGCGGCCAACACGTTGTTACTGATTCTGGCTTCGTCGCGGTAAGTGTCGTGGTTGTCGACGAAAGTGACGGCATAACGGCTCCAGTTGGGGTCTCCTGCCACGCCTTTGTCGTAGAGTTTGGTCCAAGCCCCGTTGTTGAACACGTTGTTCATGGAGAACTTGAGGGGGAAGTCGAAAGCGGCAGACTGCACCTCGCCGTCGGCGGGGATGCCTGTTTGCTTGAGCCAGCCATTCACCACTTTGTCATAACTGCCGTCCCAATATTCACCGACGGAGAATTCCGGTTTTGCGTGCTTGTTGTAGAGTCCGGTGTAGTATGGCTTGTAACCCTTCACCATGTCATAGCGGAAGCCCGCGTATCCGAGTTCGTCGAGCAGGAAGTCAAGGTAGTTGCATACGTTTTGCTGCACTCGTGCGTCGGTGTGGTCCAAATCCCGGCATCCATCGAAATTATCGGCCTCGTCCTCAGCCGCATCGCTGCTGCAGACATAGGTGATGTCGCCGCCATGGTTTCCACCATCAGCGAACACCTCGTCGTTGCTGCAGATGCCCCACAGGTTTTGCATGTCGGTGCACCATGTCAGCGTGTAGGTCTTTCCCGTAGTGGGGCCTTTGGCTGTCTCATTGGGGAAGTCGGCCCAGTTGGTCAAGCCGTTCTTGTGGTTGATGACCACATCCTCGATGATGCCGGTGCCCCTGACCTTGAAGGTGTTGATCATCTGCATCAATTCTGTTTGCGTGCCAAAGCAAGTGTTGTGCTTCAGCCAATAGACGGGCGCATAGCCCATGTTCTCATATCCCCAGTTTCCGGGGGCGTTCCATTGGTCTTCCTTCGTCTGTCCGGAATTGGGCACCCAGATCAAACTGAAATAGGAAGATAGTTCGTCGGCCTGTGCTGTCAGGTTCGTCCATTTGGCATCCTCGAAAGAGTCCCAATAGAAACCTTGCAGCATCACTCCTCCATAGTTGGCAGGCCAGCCGTCGGCCAACAGGCACATGGGCACAAACCATGCGAGCAATGATAGTATTTTTCTTTTCATAAGTATTGAATGTGATTGATTATGTGATTGATTTTGTATGAACAACGATGCAAATATAACACAAAATCAAATTCGTTGTTCTCCTCTAAAGAAATAAAAAAACATGGCCCATGCGCAATCGTTTGCATTAACTACGAAAACGTAAAGTCATGTCCCCCGAAGTCGTAGGGGCGGGTCTTGTGAGGGGAGATGGAGTTATAGGGGAGTTCTCCCTCGCCCCCGGCCTGCGGCCACCCCCTCTCGGGCAGAGGGGGAGGAGTTAAAGAGGAAGGGCGGGTCTTGTGCCTGCCCGCAAAACCCAGTATCCGATTTAAAAGGTCTAAGGAATACAAGAACCAAGGAATAAGAATCATTTTCTTCTCGCTTGTCCCACTAAATGAAACAACACGCCTGTAATTTTGCATTCAATTAATGAAAAAAGGCAAATAATCTGAGAAAATGTATTTTTTTTCTTATTTTTGCATATTCTACCTAATTACGAATGAACCAGACAAACAAATATGGTTCTATGAGCACTATAACAGAGACAAGGTTCAAAAAACTCGGGGAGAGAGGTAAAAGTTGTCAAGGAAAGCACAAGAATTAAGAAAGAAAAAAACAATATATGGACAGACTGGGATTTATAGATTTCAACACACGACTTTCCCCAGAGAATTCGGGGAAGGCGGACAGTTACGCCCGCGCAATAAAGATTCTGGACGAGGTGTTGCCATATCAAGACGAAATAGACCTTCAAGGCCAGTCGTTATACGCCCTTCACGATGTTGCAGTTTTAGAAGCGATACTTCTCTTCGTCAACAATGAAGTGAGAAAGATGAAAAACAATGAGCCGAACATCTTCGACTATGGAAAACCAAACCAAAGGAGCTATCCACTGAAGAGTTTCTGCTCTGCTGCCCTGAAAAGTTTGATGAAGTATGCCCAATTTGAACTGGAGGTTAAGGAAGCCGACAAGATTGTGGCCCAAGAGACAAACCCGCGAACCATATCTACGAAGTTGATTGCCCACTTTGATTTAACAAAGGAAGGAGAAGATATTGAATCGGAAAGAAAACGGAGAAAGGGTCAGGAATATTTCCGTCGTATGATATTAGCCAATTACGGTGGTCGCTGTGCCTTGACAGGCATTGACATTCCGCAATTGTTGCTGGCCAGCCACATCATACCTTGGTCAGACAAGTCACATAAGAGAGAGCGCCTTAATCCTTGCAACGGCATCTGCCTATCTGCCCTCTATGACAAGGCGTTCGACAAGGGCCTCATCACCTTCTCGCCCGACGATTTATCCGTCCAACTATCCTCGGTTTTGCGCGAGAATGAATCGAAAGAATACTTCGACCGGCACTTTGGCTGCATCAATGGCAAGAAAATTACATTGCCCACGGAGTATCAACCCAATCTCGACTTTTTGGCATATCATAGAGACAAGGTGTTCGTCGGTTTTTAAACAATCAAGGTTAATGGGGGTAATCGAATACAATCTCAAAAATTCAAAAGAATAATACTATGAAGAAAAATCCTAATTGGACAGAAGAAGAGCTAAAGATGGCTATCAATGTATACTGCAAAATACCATTCACAAAAGCTCGCAAGTCGTCCCCTGAAATCATAAAGTGGGCAAAAATAATCGGGCGGTCTCCTGGTGGCTTGTATACGAAGATTTGCAATTTTGGTCATTGTGATAGTGGGGTTCAAGCAAAAGGCTTATCGCATACGGGAAAACTTGATTCAATTATATGGGCTGAGTTTGAAAGGAATCCAGAAAAGGTGATTTTTGAAAGCGAACAGTTACTAGCACAAAAGATGGGTAAGACATTAGAAGAATACACGGAGATACGCACGGAAGATTTACCTGTGGGTAAGACACGCGAAATTGTTGTTCGCCAGCGTGTAAACCAACGTTTCTTTCATGACACCGTACTATCGGCATATAACCAACATTGTTGTATTACTGGTTTGAGCATATCGACTTTGCTTGAAGCCTGTCATATATCGTCGTGGAAAGATGATGTGAAAAATCGCACTAATCCAAAAAATGGTCTCTGTATGACACCAACCTTCCATAGAGCCTACGACAAATACCTTATGGCAGTTACACCTGATTTTGAGATTGTCATTTCAGAACAGATGATTGAAGGGACAAAAGACGTGAAAACTCAACAATATCTGATTGGATTACAGCATAAGAAAATACTGCTTCCTGATAAGTTCGCCCCAGACGTAGACCTCCTGGCTATGCACCATGAATTATTTCTGAAATCCATTTCTTAAACCTACCATCTTTCTGACTCGTGGTTTTCCAAGTAATATGACAGCGCCTCATAAGCAAAGTTTTTTTCCATTTGGTCGATAGTTTGTTTGACCTTTTCCCTGTCAGCACCGAAAGTTTGATATATCCATTCCGCATCTCCTTCTGACAAATCCTCATTGTCGATGTAGCGAGAATATATGTCGAAATGCAGGATGTCATCTCTGTGGTAATAATTTGGTAAAAATCTCTCAATGAACGCCCACACATCCCCCTTTCCATATCTTTTCGCAGAGAGTGGCATTGCTTTTATTGTCGCATCAGCATCCTCGGAGACATCTATTATAATCTTTTTCCCTGTGCCCTCTGAATGAGGTTCAACAACCGAAAGTTCCAATCTACCATTCTTATCCAATATCTCTTCAAGGTATTTTCCGACGATTACCGATACGATGCGTAGGCACATATCCGCCGCCTCGATTTTTTTTAATCTGTATTCCATATTTTTTTACGCAAAAATACACCAAGCACTTCTATAATCCTAAGATTCCGGCATTCTTTAAGATTTTACCGGTTTTGTTAAGAATTCAAGGGAGGGGATTGGCGTTTATGTATCTACGGACTATGAGGACCATATTAAGATGACATATGGTTTGTGTGAGGTGCTCGTATTTTTGCATGCAGAAAACATCATTCATACACACCAAAACATCAGAAACCATGGCAAGGCCCGTGAAAACAGGATTGGACTACTTCCCACTCCCCGTAGACTTCTTCGACGACATCCGCATCTGCGCCGTAGCCGTTGAAAATGGCGCGAAAGGACAACTCGCCGCCATCATGCTGCTCGTACACCTCTACAAATCAGGCTATTACCTCAAATGGGACAATGTCGCTCGCGTCCGTCTCCTCAAAGACATGCCGGGCGTCACCCCCACGGAACTCGACCGCATCGTACATTGCCTCGTGGAATGGGACTTCTTCGACAAGAATCTCTTCGAACAGGAGCACGTGCTCACCGGACGGGAGGTGCAGCAACAGTTCTTACACGCCACCAAACGAAGAAGGAACAACACCGCACAAATGCCGTTTCTGCTTGCAGAAACCGACAACAAAACGGCAGAAGAGCAGAACCAACCCGAAGCAGACGAAAGAAGTGATGGGGGAAGGCTGCACGCAGAAACGGGTTTTTCGACAACAGAAACGGCATTTCAGCAAGCAGACCGTACGCAAGAGTATGATAAGAGAGTAGAGATAATTAAAAATTATCCTCCTTCATCGTCGTCGTCGACATCCGCGCGTGTGAAAGGGAAGTCGAATGCTGAATCAACGGATATGGTTGGCTACAATGCACAGGATGACGACAACAATGCACAGGACGACGATGCGCCTCCTCTCGCCAAAAGGGTGGCGGAAATCATCGGCCAGGGGCAAAAATCCCCCGAAGTCGCAGGGACGGGGCTTGTGCCAACACGAATCCAAGAGGCCGGCTCGCCCATGGGCAATGTTCATGTCGAGGTAGAGCAACTGAAGGCCAACAGCCAATGGATGGAGATGATGTGCATGCACCACCGCATCACCCCTATGACGCTACACCAGAGACTCGACGAGTTCGCCCGGGAATGTGTCTGCCGGGGGAAGAACGGACACAACGGCATCGCCGATGCGCAGAGCCATTTCTGCAACTGGCTGACCATAAAAACAAACCAAAACTACAACCCATACCATGAAACAACAAGAAGAAACAAGACAGCAAATGAATTTGTGGCAGACGCCCAACAATGGGCTTATGAAGAGACTATCAGGTTCCTCCAATCGCCAGAGAGAAGAGGCGACGACGTTCAGACAGGCTTTCCCTTCTGAGACAGCGGTGGCTGCATATTTCGTGCCCGCCAGATGGGGGGATTTCCTCAAGATTCCGAAGAGATGCACCGAATTCCCCGAGGTGAGTCTCGGAATGCTCGACAAGATCTACCGCGACGGCCTGGCTGTCAGCATCGTGAAGAACAACCTCGTGGGGCTGTTCTCCGTCACACGACCCCGTGACCCGCTCTGCGTGCAGGCCATCGAACTGACTGCCCAACTCTTCGTAGGGAAATACGGCGCCGAACTGTCGGTATATGGGATGCTCCATTTCTTCGCCACCTACCTGACCGACTACAAGGGCAGCTACGGGCAATTCGACCTCACCGACGTGCTGCGACAATGCGGAAAGGCTTACCTGCCTCGCTGGCGAACAAAAATAGCCCGTGCCGAGAGAGAGAAAGCGGAGCCTGCCCAGACTTCGGGGAAGCGCCTCACCGGACTGCCCGCCCTCGTAGCCTACCTGCAATGCGAATATGTAGACAAGGGCATCGACATAAGAACATCTCCCCTATTCAACGCGAAAAGACTCAAGGGAACCGCCCTGGAACCAATCATTAATTCATTGAAGGGGAGTTAAAGTTGAAAGGAGTTAAAGGGGAGTTAAAGAGGAGTTAAAAAGGAGTTAAAGGGACGTATGTCTGTTTGATTAGGGAGTTAAAGGGGAGTTCTCCCTCGCCCCCGGCCTGCGGCCACCCCCTCTCAGGCAGAGTTCTCCCTCGCCCCCGGCCTACGGCCACCCCCTCTCAGGCAGAGGGGGAAATAAGAATCTATTCAGATAATTATTTGCTTGTCGGGAGCGTCCCATATTTTTTCACCCTGTCGTCTTTAATCACTCCTTTCCAGTTGAGACCGAAGGCGAAGTCGTACTTATGCCCGTCGGCGTCTTGATAGCAGCGCATGTCATGTGGCACATCCTCCTTCTGCTCCTCCACGGTCTTCATGTCGGCAGGCATCTGCATGGGCAGCAGTGCGGATGGTTCCGCCTTGCCGCTGATGATGTCGAGCAAGGCCTGGTGCTGCACCTTGAAGGAGATGAGGATGGCATCGGCGTGCGGTTCTATTTCGGACAGGACCACCGGTCGCCCCGTCTCCACGACGACCACCACGGGTTTGTCGCCCATCTTCTCCTTCGTATCCGCCACCATGAGCATGTCGTCGCGATTATAGGTCTTCACGGTCTTTCCCTTGAAACTGCGGTTGGTGGTTCGCTCCATCGGGTCTCCGCCAGCGATGCTGACATCACGGGCGTCCACAGCCGTGTAGTCCTCATACTGCAGGCTGACAGGGACATAACCGTTACCACCCTTCATGGCATCGTCCTTGCTGTAGCCCCAGCCGGAACTCGGCTCCTGTATGAGGCACAAGGCGAAGTCGGCTTGTTCGGGTTGTTGCACCATCTCGAAGTATTTCTCCACAAGAGCCAGGTCGACAGGCTCCACGGTCTTTTCCTCGGAGATGCCACCCCACATGCCGGGGATGGCGGGGAAATGGCGTTTGGGCACATAGACCTTCTTCTTCCCCTTCATGGGCAGGGTCTGGTCGCCATGGTTCTTGAGCATCACGATGGATTTCAATTGTGCCTCGTAACCTTCCTTCATGAAATCGGCATTGCCGACAATCTTCTCCGTCTCGGAAGGATTCAAATATGGATTCTCAAAAAGTCCTACGCGGAACACATTGAGCAACAGCCGTCTTGCCGACTGCTCGAACCGCTCACGTGCACTTTCCTCTCCAAACTCCTTGCTCCACATCCCATACGCCTCGACGATGGGCTCTATCTCGTTGTTTCCTCCAAACTGGTCGACACCGGCCTGCAAAATCTTGTAATGGCGCTCCGCCTCCGACAGATGTTCCACGCCCCACGGCTTGCCGCCAATAGGAGAGTCGAGCACCTTCATGTCCTTGGTGATGCCCCAGTCGGTACACACCACGCCGTCAAATTTCGCCTCCTCCCGGAGTTGCTTCTGTATCATCCACTTGCTGTAACTGCCTCCCACGTTCTCGCCCGATGGGTCTTGGTTCCATAAGATACTGTATATCGGCATCACGGCAGAGGCCATTTCCGTCCCGCCGGGCAGGCGGAAAGCCCCTTCCACAAACGAGCGCTTGTGCATGGCAAGGTTGTCGCCAGGATAGATGGCATATTTTCCCGATGCGAAGTGGGAGTCGCGCCCTCCCTCCTGCGCGCCATAGCCATACCAGTGCTTCACCATCGCATTCACACTCTTCATGCCCCACCCCTTGGTTTCGGGAGTGGTCTGGAAAGCGTCGCAATAGGCACGCGCCATATCGGTGGAAAGTTGGGGGTCTTCACCGAATGTCCCGTCGAAGCGGAACCACCGTGGTTCGGTGGCGATGTCCACCTGTGGCGATAGAGCCGTGGCGATACCCAATGCACGGTATTCCTCGGATGCTATTTCCCCGAAGCGATGCATCAACCGGGGGTCGAAAGTGGCAGCGAGCCCGAGAGAGGTGGGCCATTGCGAGATGTGCCCTCCCGCACCGGCATTGAACTCCGTCGTGGCTTTCGCCTCATGACGCGGGTCGGAACTGGTGTTGGCTGGAATGCCATGGTCGAGTCCTTCGACGAAAGCCTGCATGTTGTTGTTCCACACCGCAGCCACTATCGGACTCTCCACGCTTGTCACCAAGACAGCACGCAGGTGGTCGTCGCGAAGAAACTTCTTCTGGTCGTCGGACAAGTCGGAGGGTTTGGCTCCACTCTCCTCAAACGATTTGCCGTTGTACATGGAAGCCCCGAAGCCCATGCTTGCTATCATCGGAACAGACTGGTGACTGCTGTAAAGCATCAGTCCCGCTATCTCCTCTATCGACAACATGGATGCCAGGTTGGCGGCACGTTCCTGGGCTGTGAGCCGCCAGTCCTCATAAGGGTCCAATGTATCGTTTCGATTCAAGTCCTTGAACGCATATCCGTCTTCTGTGAGTAGTTTGACGCCTGATTCGGGAGAGTAGCCCAAGGTGGCGCCTCCTCGTTGTGTCACCAACATATACGAGCCTATACGCTCTTCCGACCATTTCTGTCCGCCACATGCCGACAGTAAGATGAGCATGGCACCCATTCCAAATGTTGCAATTGTTTTTCCGTTCATCATCTACATGTTTAAGGTGAGTTTCATTCATCCCCAATGCAAGTATTCACAAGGGATGTTTGTCAAGGTTTTTACTTTCGATGCAAATATACGCTTTTTTTTCCAAAACAACATGGGAGATGGAGTTAAAAAGGAGTTAAAGGGGAGTTAAAGGGGAGTTCTCCCTCGCCCCCGGCCTGCGGCCACCCCCTCTCAGGCAGAGGGGGAGGAGTTAAAGGGACATATGTCTGTTTGTTTAGGGAGTTAAAAGGGGAGTTCTCCCTCGCCCCCGGCCTGCGGCCACCCCCTCTCAGGCAGAGGGGGAGGAGTTAAAGGGACGTAAGCCAATGCACACCAACCCCGAAGGGGTGACAGAACACAGACGGGGTAATTAATTCTCTAATTCGAGAATTCGGGATAACAAAAACATCGAATGGCGTAATTAATTCTCTAATTCGATAATTCGGGATAACATGAACATCGAATTAGAGAATTTTTGTCTTTCATTGTTTACCTTTTCCCTTTTCTTGGCATTATATGGTTGCACATCCTATTATTTTTTTTAAATTTAATATTAATGGAGACAGAAATTACGGCAATCAAGTTTGAAGTGGTAAATGGTACGAAATTCGGCAAGTCGTTCACTTTCTTTATGGATCCGATTGACATGGCTCGTTTCAAGACTGCCGCCACGGTGAAGAGGAGGATTGAGGATTATGTTGCCCAGAGTGGTGTTTTCAAAAAAGATGAGTTGAAGGATTTGACGTATGACATGAAGGAATTCATGACGATTTGGAAGAATGAGGTTGAAGAAATCAAGAAGAAGGAGAAAGTAGAGGAAGAAAGGAGTTGGTTGAAAGGCCTCAGCAATTGTCTCAAGCGTATTATGAATGAGTCCACTTTAAAAAGTCAGTTATGAGCAAAAGGCTGTGCGCATCTCCCCTCCCCTCGTAGGCTAATCTTATAAACAAGTCTGCATCCTTCTGAATGACAATAAATTAAAAAAACGCTTCGCTTAAGAAAAAGAAATAAAAAGTATGAAAATATCTTGTTGATGAAGAAATAAAAAAACGCAAGCGTTTCTGAAAAAGGAAGAAAAAGGTGAGAACAAGCGAGACAGTCGTGAATTAAAGAAACATGACAAACGCCACATTGACATGCCACAGTGTCTTTGTGGCGTTTTTTGATGGGAAAGAATTGATAAAAAATGTTACGGGGATGATGTATGATGACCTTTTTTTGTAATTTTGTCGCAAAAACAGAATCATGAGAGGATTACGCTATTTGATGTTCGTACCGGCATTGCTGTTGATGAGTTCCATCGTCATTGGCTTCAACAATTACAAGGATGCCAAAGAAGACATGCGTCAGGACTTGAATTGCGCGTTGAGACAATTCATAATGGACAAGCCCCGGCAGTCGCTGCTGCTCGACAGCCTGACCACCCTTCATCATGGAATGGTGCTGACATTGAATGATGCGGAAAGCAGTTTCAGCGGCCAACTGACCTGCCCCTCGCTCAAAGACACCTCACACCTGTCCGTATGCCTCTTGCACCATGACGGTCAGGAACCGTTCAAGGAAGAAGCCTCTGTTTGCAGCGACACCGTGTTGTGGCATTTTCCCCAACAAGAAAGCAGGGATGCCGTCATAGCCCTCAAGGCATACGCCAACCCGTCGCTCTGCGCCGTGCTGGGACACTCCGACCAGCGCCTTCCTCTCACAGGCTTCATCCTCTGCCTTCTCATGGTTCTGGGTATGGGATGGAAATCAAGGATGCCGGGAAGGAACACGGAGATGGCTGTCACATCCCCCCAGCCGTCGGAAAGGCCAATCCGCCTCACCCCCATGCAAGAACAATTGATGGACATGTTTGCCGCCGCCCCAGACCACACCCTCAGCAAAGAGGCCATCTGTGCGGTGCTATGGCCCAAGAAAGAACAACCGGAAAACACCTTGTATACGTTCATTTGTCGCCTGAAAACCGCACTGAAAGAGCAGTCGGACATGGAGATTGTCAACAAACGCGGGAAAGAATACCAACTTGTAAAGAAAGAGCCAAACGACTGACAACCAGCGCCTTGAATCTTTGTAAGACAAATGTAAGGGAGATGTAAGGCCGTTTTTGGCATCGCAAGCCGCAGGAATCGCTACTTTTGCAGCAAATCCAAAAATGCGGTATGATACGACCAAAGACTTTTTCAAAAATCGACACCTTGACGGGGTGGCTGGCCTTCGCCATCGCAGCCGTCACCTATTGCCTTACGACAGAACCTTCCGCCAGCCTGTGGGACTGTCCTGAATTCGTCGCCAGTGGCTACAAACTGGAAATCGGACATCCACCCGGAGCCCCTTTCTTCATGCTTTGCGCCAACCTGTTCGCACAGATGGCCGACGACCCATCCGAAGTGGCAAGGATGACCAACATGATGTCGGCCTTGCTCAGTGCAGGATGCATACTTTTCCTGTTTTGGACCATCACCCACCTCACCCGCAGGCTCACACAAAAAGGCGACTCCCCCACCCTCGCACAAGTCATCCTCATCGAGGCGAGCGGCCTGACAGGCGCCCTGGCCTATGCGTTCAGCGACACGTTTTGGTTCTCTGCCGTCGAGAGCGAGGTCTATGCCTTCTCCAGTTTCCTCACGGCCCTGGTGTTCTGGCTCATCCTCAAATGGGAAGAAGAAGCCGACGAGCCACGGAGCGACCGCTGGATCATCCTCATCGCCTACATCATAGGATTGTCCATCGGCGTACACTTGCTCAACCTGCTGTGCATACCCGCCATGGCCCTGGTGGTCTATTACAGGAAGACGAAGCAAGCGACCTGGTGGGGCGGAGTGAAAGCCTTAACGGCAGGCGGGTTGGTGCTTCTCGGCATCTTGTACGGCATCGTCCCCGGGGTCATCCGATTGGGCGGATGGGCCGAACTGCTGTTTGTCAACGTGCTCGGCCTCCCCTTCCACACCGGCCTCATCACGGCTTTCCTCCTGCTGCTCACGATGGTCATCATCTTCATCAGCCGAACCCAAAAGAGGGTTGTCAAGAGTGCCCTATTGAGCCTCTTGATGCTGCTGGTCGGTTTCAGTTGCTATGGCGTCATCCTCATCCGGTCGTCGGCCCAACCCCCAATGGACGAGAACTCGCCCGACAACGTGTTCGGTCTTGGCAGTTACCTGAGTCGTGAGCAATATGGCGACGCCCCCTTGCTCCATGGCCCTGCCTATTGCAGCGAACTTGACTACGAGCCAATGGGGGAATATCAAGTGGCCAAACAGGAAGAAGGGGCTCCCGTCTACCGCCTCACCAACGATAGCACGGGCCGCAAATACACCACCATCACCCATCGAATAAAATACGTCTATAAGGACAATATGTGGTTCCCGCGCATGGTCTCGCCGCAGCACGCCCAGGCCTATGAGCAATGGATGGGCGGCGTGGAGAAGAAAGGCAACCTGCCCACCACCCGGGAGAACATCCGCTTTTTCCTGTCCTACCAGGTGTATTTCATGTACTGGCGCTATTTCCTATGGAACTTCGTGGGTAGGGAGAACAACATCAAAAGCGACGGGGAGGTGGAGCACGGACAGTGGATCACCGGCATCCGCTTCATCGACAACCTGCTGCTGGACAGCGACACGTCAAAACTGCCCTCCGACCTTCTCGCCAACAAAGGCAGGAACGTATTCTACGGACTCCCGCTATTGCTCGGCATGCTCGGACTATGGTGGCAATACCGGCAAGGAAGCCATGGCAGGCGCCAAAGCATGGTGGTGGGAATGCTCTTCCTGATGACCGGCCTGGCCATCGTGGTGTATCTCAACCAGACACCACAACCGCCACGTGAACGCGACTATGTCTATGCCGGCTCGTTCTACGCTTTCGCCATATGGATAGGCATGGGGGCATCCGCCATGGCATCCTTGTTGCAACGGATAGCAAAAAGGCCGTTGACAGCCGCCATCGCCGCCTCCGTGCTGAGCATGCTGGTCCCCTTGCAGATGGTGAGCCAGACATGGGACGACCATGACCGTTCCGGCCGCTTTGCCTGCAGGGATTTCGGTCTGAACTACCTGGAAAGCATGCCTCGCGAGGGACACCCCATCATCCTCACCAACGGCGACAACGACACCTTCCCGCTATGGTATAACCATGAGGTGGAGGGAAAGCGCACCGACACCCGCGATTGCAACCTGTCGTATGTAAACACCGACTGGTATATCGACCAGATGAAACGACCGGCTTACGACTCCCCTCCCCTGCCCTTTGATTGGAAACCATCCGACTATCAAGAGGGAAAGAACGACTTGGTGGCTGTGAGGCCTGAACTCAAAGAGAGCGTCCTCGACATGTACAGGGAACAACCGGAAGAGGCACGGAAGGCTTTCGGGGACCATCCTTTCGAATTGAGCAACATCATCCGACACTGGGTGCTCGCCGACACTCCCGAAAGGCACTGCATACCCACCGACAGCGTGACCATCACCACTGGCGAAAGTCAGATGCAAATCTCACTGAAAGGTATCCGCTATCTACAGAAAAACGACCTGTTCGTACTTGAGATGCTTTCACATGGAGACTGGGAACGACCCATCTATGCCTCCATCAGTCTGGGTGACAGCGAGATACCCTACCTCCATGACCACTACGTGCTCGAGGGTCTGGCCTATCGTATCACACCCGAGTCGAATGGTCCACGGGTAGATGTGGAACGGTTGTACGAGAACGTGATGCACCGTTTCAAATACGGGGGGCTCCACCAAGAAGGAATATACGTGGATGAGGACGTGATGCACATGGCCCGCACCCATCAGTATGTGATGAGCATCCTCATCGACAGCCTGCTGTCCAGAGGCGACAAGCAGAGGGCACTTGCCGTGGCGGAGAAATGGGAGAAGGAATTGCCTGCCTGCAACATCCCCCTTACCGAACCTGCCATTTCATTGGCGCGCTGCTATTATGAAAACGGCATGGCGTCACGGGGAGACGACATCCTCACCGACCTTCTCGTCAGGAGCGACGAATGGCTGTCATGGATTGAAACAATCGGGACAAGGCGGCGGCCGGCTTCCCTATATACCGCCATCACATGGCTGAAAACCATGCAGCATTCTTTGGAAACAGCCTATCATTATGAACGTGAACCACTAACAAGAAAATATCATCAAATTTTTGAAAGACATGCCAACCAATACCAAAAAGGCTGAAGCCCCCACCTTGCTTTGCCGCACCAACTACGTCATCATCCTATTGGCCTGTGTGGCCATCGTCGTGGGATTCGTGCTCATGGCGGGAGACGCCAGTACGGAAACGACCTTCGAGCAAGACATCTTCTCCGTCCGCCGCATCGTCATCGCCCCGATGGTGTGCCTCATAGGCTACCTGGCCATCATCATCGGAATATTATGGAGACCCTATTCCCAAAGGAAATCATAGAGGTCCGCAAAAGAATGAAGCGCAGTTAATCATTCCGTCCTGTGGTCCTTTGAGTCCGTAGACTTTTTGGAGCGGGCGGGTCTTGTGCCCGCCCGAATAGTGTTTCGGGGGTATATTCACACGGGGTTTAGAGAAGAGGAGTCGCCTACGGCGAGAAATGGGTAAGAAAATGGTAAGAAAATGGTAAGAAAATAATTTTTCCCATAGGGAAAGCCATTTTTTTATCATTTTTTTTATTCATTTTTTTTATCATTTCTGCCCGTCAGGGCACTTCTTGTTTTTCTGAAGTCTTGTTATCACGAATTATCGAATTAGAGAATTAATTACGCCATTCGGGTAGTACGCACTGTACAGGCGGGACTCTTCCCGTTTCCACCACGGAATGACCTCCTACAGCACACACGGAGGGCGCAGAACAAGTTTGTGGTCAATAAGTTACAGATCCAACCCCATCCCCTTGAAGGGGCGGGGATATGCGCACGGGCCTTTTGGTCAAAAAATTGGGATGGAGTCGCCTACAGCGAGAAATGGTATATTTTAACTCCCCTTTAACTCCAAAAAACGAAGTGGACATACGTCCCTTTAACTCCTTTTTAACTCCCTTTTAACTCCTCTTTAACTCCATAAAAACGAGAACTCCCCTTTAACTCCTTTTTAACTCCAAAAAACGAAGTGACCTTCCGTCCCTACTTGACCAAGTAAATGAAAGACTCCAGTCCCTGGGCGGGGAAGTGGTACATGAATTCCACATATTCAGGCTTTCTCTTTGTCACCTTATCCAAAATATTTGCCATTTGTTCGGTGCTGAGTTTCTTCAAGTCGAGTTGATATGGGTCTCCGCCTTCTTCTGCTGGCAATGCCAGGCTATTCTTGTACTTGATGGTGATGATGTCCTCCGAATCATCGACGATGATGTCTTCTTTCTGATTATCGAACATATAACCCTCCATATTGTAAACCAACGGGGCGGCCACGACGCCGTCGTTCAACACACCCACTTGGATGGTCTCTCCATCGAGTTCGTTATACTCCTCGATCAAGACAATGTCCTTGTACTTGCCGTCCTTCACGACACGGCACTGGAGATAATTATCGTCCGCTTCCAACATGTCGGCAGTGATAGGTGCACATTCGATGTCTCCCACACTGGCTTTGGGGATATAGGCACTTTCTATTTCGCACCATCTGGTAGTGGTGCTCACCTTATAAAAATTGCCTTCCTCGCCGAGCACAGGAAAGATTTTGCCTGCGCAAGCAATGATGTCCGTGCTCAATTCGAACCCTTGTTTGCCAGGCTGGTCCGACCATTGGTAGATACTCTCGCAATAGTCGCTCTCGCAATCAGACTCAATCCAACAAACCAAGGTGGGGCTGTTCGTGTCAGCCTTCTTGTAGAGCGCCTCTTCATCAACGCTCACCACCACGAATTTCTGGAATGGCGGTGCGGCCACTGTAATCACGCTTTCCGTCTTCGTTGTCGTCTCAGCAGTTTCTGCTTTCTCCACTGTCTTCTTGTCACTGCAGTTTGCTGCCAAAAAAGGAATCAAAACGCCCCAAAGCACAACAAACAGTCTGGTCTTGATTGTATTCATAATGGTAAAAATTTAGGTCTTCTGCGACAAAATTAATCAATCTTTTCCGATTGGCAATGAATTTTGGGAAAAAGAATGATTGGTGGCCGTCAATGTATATTGGGAATGGAAGGTATTAGCACATCATTCAATGGTCGGCCTACGGCCTCTAAACGGCTTTGATATCACAAAAAATAAAAGATTGAACAAAAAAACGACAATATTGTGTAGTTTTTGCCTATCTTTGTACGACCAATTATATAGATACTTTTTTTATTTAACAAATTCAATATGAAACCAAGAAAAATGTGGGCAGCAATGCTGCTCCTTGTGGGAATGTCGGTACAGGCACAAGAGTTGCCTACCATTCCCATTGATCCGGAAGTCCGCACAGGAAAATTGGATAACGGACTGACCTATTACATCCGCCACAACGGCTATCCCGAGAATGTGGCCAGTTTCTACATCGCCCAAAGAGTGGGTTCCGTGCAGGAGAATGACGACCAGCGCGGACTCGCCCACCTGTTGGAACACATGGCGTTCAACGGTACCGACAACTTCAAGGACAATATGCTGCAGGAATACCTGCAGTCGATTGGTGTGGAGTATGGCCGTAACCTCAATGCCTACACTTCGACCGACCAGACGGTGTACTACATCACTGACGTACCTACCACCCGCATCTCGGCACTCGACTCCTGCATGATGATTCTCAAGGACTGGTCCAACGGCATCACCCTCGACACCAAGGCTATCGACGCAGAGCGTGACATCGTTCACAATGAGTATCGTATGCGCATCGTGGGTACTCAGAAAATCTTGGAGAACAAACTTCCTGAACTTTATCCAGGTTCAAAATATGGAGAGCGCTTCCCCATCGGCCTGATGGAGGTCATCGACAAGTGCTCGCCTGAAACACTGCGTGCCTACTACCGCAAATGGTACCGTCCCGACAATCAAGGCATCATCATCGTGGGCGACATCGATGTGGACCGCACTGAGGCAAAGATCAAGGAACTCTTTGCAGGTATCAAAGTGCCAGCCAACGCAGCCAAGGTGGAGCCCGTGCCTGTGCCCGACAACAATGAGGGTATCTACGTCATCGGCACAGACAAGGAGCAGCAGATACCCCTCTTCCTCATCGCCATGAAGCATGACGCTTTCCCCGACTCACTGAAGAATACAATGGCCTATATGGTCAAGGACTATTTGAGCTACGCATTCTCACATATGACCAACGCCCGCTTCACAGAGGAGACCCAGAAACCCGACTGCCCCATCCTGCAGGCCAGCGTCGAGGATGGCAACTACTTGTTTTCACGCACCAAAGAGGCCCTCATGCTCACCCTCATGCCCAAAGAGGGGCAGGAAATGGAGGCCGTGGGAACCGCCCTTCGTGAACTGAAGCGCGTGAAGGACCATGGCTTCACTGCCACAGAATATGAGCGCGCCAAGTCGGAATTCCTCAGCCAAATCGAGAAGATGTACAACAACCGCGAGAAATACAGGACCAACGACTACTGTCAGCAGTATGTCAGAAACTTCATCGACTCGGAGCCCATCCCCTCCATCGAGTATGAGTACACGACAATGAACCAAATCGTGCCCATGCTCTCCGTGGACCTGGTCAACCAATATGCACAGGAACTTATCTGCAACAACGACACCAACTTCGTGGCGCTGGCTTTGCTTCAGGAGAAGGAAGGCAAGACCTACTTCACCACCGATGATATGAAGAAAGCCGTCACCACCGTGCGCGCAGAGCAGTTGGAAGCCTATGTAGACAATGTGAAGCAAGAGCCTCTGATGAGCGAAATGCCCAAGAAGGGCAGCATTGTAAAAGAGACAGAGAACACCGTGCTGGGCTTCAAGGAATGGACCCTCTCCAATGGCGCCAAGGTGCAGTTGAAGAAGACCGATTTCAACGCCGAGGAAATCATCATCAGGTCTGAGTCTGATGGCGGCGAGTCTCTCTTCGGCCATGAGGATGACAACAACATCCAATTTGCAAGTACGATTCTCTCTCAAAGCGCACTTGGTGATTTCATGCAGACCGACCTTCAGAAGGCCCTCGCCGGCAAGCAGGTAGGCATCCAGTGCAACCTCTTCGGCAACGCTCACGGCCTTGTTGGCCACTCCACTCCCAAAGACTTGGAAACCCTGATGCAACTGTTCTACCTAAGTTACACTAATGTTCAGAAGGACGAGAAGGCTGTGAACAACATCCTCAACGCTCTTTCCCTGCAGTTGAAGAACGCCAGCCTCAACAACACCCTTGTTTTCCAGGACTCTGTGATGAGCACCGTCTATGGCAACAACCCCCGTTTCCGCATCCCCACTCCCGAGCAAATCGAGAGCATCAACTATGACCGAGTGCTGGAAATTGCCAGAATGCTCTATGGCAATGCCGCCAACTTCACCTTCACTATCGTGGGCAACTTCGACGAGGCTGTGATGCGTGAATATGTCGAGCAATATATCGCCTCGCTGCCCTCAAAGGGCAAGGCCGACCTCAAGAGCAAGGAGGAGCGCACCTACGTCAACGGCAAGGTGACCAACCACTTCGACAAGCAGATGGAGAACCCGCAGGCTCAGGTGAACGAAATCTGGCGCTCGAACCCCGTGAAGTACACGCTCCAGAACATTGTCATCAACGATATGGCTTCACGTATGCTCGATATGACCTTCAACCGTGAAATCCGCGAGAAACTCTCCGCCGCCTACCATGCTGGTGCAGAGGGAGAACTTGAAACTGGCGGGCCTGCCATCTACATGACCATCACCGGTACTGCCATGCTCAATCCCGACAAGGTGGCCGAGGCTGTGCCTGAGTTCAAGAAAGGCATGGATGCCACTATCGCCAGCCCGAACCTCGAGGACCTGAACAAGGTGAAGCAGATTCTGCTCAAGCAGGCCGACGTGGATGCCAAGACCAACCGCTACTGGGTGAATGTCATCAACCGCCTCAACCGCCACGGTGTTGATATCCACACCGACTACAAGAAGACTGTCGAGGCTGTCACTGCCAAGGATATCAGCGACCACCTCAAAAACACCATTCTCAAGAGTGGCAACTACATCGAGGTGCTTATGATGCCAAAGCAATAAGAATCTCTCCCTTACACTCATCAACATTCCGGGACAGCCGCTTGGCTGTCCCGAATTGTTGATGGGCATCCCTGTGACGTGGCATAAACACATAGTTAGGTGCGCCCAAAATCATTAAAAATTGAGTCCACTTTAAAAAGTGGAATAAGATGGCCGTGAGCCGAATGGTATCCCCTCCCATTCAAGGCTTTATACACATCTATTATACCTTTAATTCACAAGATGTTAATGATAGCAATAAAAGAAAAAGAAGATTAAAAAAGGAGGAAAAAGATATAAAAAGGAGGAAAGTTGCGATTAAGCGAGAGCAGACCAAGCTTGCTTGAATTCTGCCGAGCGTGAGCAACTTCGAGAGTAGCTCAAAATCGCGATTAAGCGAGAGCAG
>JAFZSL010000043.1 GCA_017619375.1 Prevotella sp.
ATCATCTTCAACGACATCACGGGCTACATCCGCTTCATCAAACAGTAAAGTGAGAGCAAAACTCACCAACCCATCAACTTAATAAATGAACATATCATGACTAAGAAAATATTATTGGGAATAGCTCTTGTAGCCTCGTTGGCCGCTTGCACCGACGACTACAAAGACTGGCTCGACCCACAAGTGGTAGGTCAGCCGGAAAAAGTTTCCTTCGGTGACGGCAGCATCTCCACAGTGGGAGTCATCGACTTCAACAACATCACCGATGAATTCGTGAAGGTGTGCAACATCTCTGCACCCACGTCATCCGACGCATCCTACACTCCTTCGTACACCATCTCCCTGGGCGACCAAACGTTCCCCATCGACGCCGCTGGCATGATGTCGGCTGCCGACCTGCAAAACTACATCATCAGCCTCTACGGCCGCAGACCTGTGGAGCGCACTCTCGACGCCACCGTGAGCATGTGGCTGAGCAACGGAGCAACCACCGTGAAGACCGCCACATCAGACGTGTTCCACATCATCGGCATACCAAAGGCTCCGCAAATCTCACAGAACTATTACATCGTGGGAGGTCCCAACGACTGGTTCGGCTCTGCTCAGAGCAAGGAACTGAAGTTCAACCACAGTGGCAAGGATGTCTATGAGGATCCTGTATTCTCCGTTGTATTCAAAGCCTCCGAGGGCGACACCTGGTTCGCCATCGGCGACGACGAGGCTTGCGACGCCATCGCCAACGACAACGACTGGTCGAAACTCTTCGGCACCACTAAGGGCAATGGCAACAGCGGTGAAAGCGGCACTCTCGACCGTCGCTACAATCTGAGCGACGACGGTTCATTCTGCGTGCCGGCCGGAGGCAAACTCATCAAGGTGACCATCAACATGATGGACTACAGTTACCAGATTGAGTCGCTCAACATCTCCGAGAACTACTACCTCATCGGCGGCCCGGGCGAGTGGAACAACTCCAAAGACCAGAAGTTCTCACACAGCGACAAGAGCGTCTTCGAAGACCCGGTGTTCACCTACACCTTCGCCAGCACAGGCGGCGAGATGTGGTTCGCATTCGGTGACGACGAGGCTATCGACGCCGTGGGCGAGGGTACATGGAACAAGCTCTTCGGCACCACAGGCGACAGCAAGGACCTCAGTGGTTCCTTCGACCGCCGTTACAACCTCGACGGCGACCACTCCTTCTGCGTGGACGGCTCCGCCAAGTACTACCGCTTCTCTGTCAACATGATGACGATGACCTATGAGATCACACCGCTCAACTTCTCACAATATGTCTATTTCATCGGAGCCACCGACGGATGGGCAAATGCAGAGCAGAAGTTGGAATCGCCCAACATGGACGGAGTCTACACCGGTTATGTCTATTGTGCCGACCCGAACGGATGGGGCAACGAATTCAAGTTCCAGCGTGTGGCAGGCTCATGGGATGATCAAATCAACAGCGGCACCTTCTCAGGAGGCATCAGCGGCGACTTCGCCGATGGTGGCGACAACATCAAGGCCACGGCTGGTGAAGGCATCTACTATGTGACACTCGACCTTGCCAACAACACCCTCAACGCCGTGAGAATCTACAATATGAACCTCGTGGGCGACTTCAATGGATGGAATCCAGGCGACGATGCACAGCAGATGACATGGGATGCCAATGAATACTGCTATGTCATCACCAACGCTGGCGTGACCTCCAATGGATGGAAATTCACCGCCAACAACGACTGGGGCATCAACCTGGGCTATGGCGAAAGCAACTCTCTGAACGACCTGGTAGGCAACGGCGGCAACATCACCGTGGCCGGTTCCACCATCAAACTCTACCCCACCCGCAAGACCTCTGGAAAGATCTATTGCACAGTAGAGTAAACAGTCACTCATAAAACGATTTACGAATATGAAAAAGTTTTTGAACATAGCAGCAGTCGTGGCACTCCTCTTCGGAGTGTCCACCGCTGCGCAAGCACAAGATGCGGACGAATACTATCCACATAATTTCATCTCGGTGCAGGGCGGCGGACAGGTGACCCTCACCCACTATGACATCATGGACCTCTTCACGCCGCAGGTGGCTGTCTCCTTCGGACGCTTCTTCAACCCGAAAGTGGGCGCACGCCTACACGTCCAAGGCTTCGACACGAAGGGCGGATTCCAGAAAGACCGCTTCCCAGGTCTCACCGATGACATGGACTACACCTTCAAGGCCGTCACAGGCGACCTCGACCTGTTGATGAACATGTCGAACATCATCAGCCCCAACCGCGTCTCGCAAAAGTTCAACTGGTTGTTGATCGCCGGCTTTGGCGTCAACTATGGTTGGGACTTCGACGAGTTCAAGGGCATCGTCAACGGCATGACTGCCGGCAACAACTTCTACCATGGTCCCGAACTCTGCGGCACCAAGCACAGCAGTTACAACGGACGCTTCGGCACACAGTTTGAGTTCTGCCCCAGCCGCAGCCTTGGCATCAATCTCGAACTCGACGCCAACTACAAGAACGATGTCTACAACCTGAAGGCCAACTACGACCCCGACTGGCAGATTTCAGCATTGGTGGGTCTGACCTTCAAGTTTGGCTTCAAGAAGAAGGCTGCTCCCGTCGTGGTGCCTCCACCAGTGGTGGTAGAGGAACCCGCACCGGTCCAGGTAGAACCGGAGCCCGCACCCAAAGTGGAGCCGCAGAAGAAAGAGCCCATACCTATCGTGAAAGAAGAACCGCTTAGGGAAACCTTCTTCTACATCATCCGCGAGTCCGACCCTGCTCCCGATGTGACCCTCCAGAAAATCGTGGACTGGTGCAACAAGTATCCTGGCAAGACCATCAGCATCAAGGGATACGCCGACAGAGGCACCGGCAATCCGCGCATCAACGTGGGCTACGCCAAGGCACGTGCCGAGAAGGTGGCCAAGGCCCTCGAGGAAAGAGGCATCTCACGCAGCCGCATGACCGTGGAGTCCTTCGGCGACACCGTACAGCCTTTCGCCGAGAACGACCGCAACCGCTGCGTCATCGTAGTAGGAGAATAACTATCTTTCGCAAAATCTTCAGCGGGATGCCACATTGTGGCGTCCCGCTTTTTTGATAGAAAAAATGGAAAAACAGTATAACAAATCAACCGATATATTTGTGGAGTTCTTCAGTCAATTTATCCAAATATGAGCATATCATTTTGCTTTTGGTTAAAAAAACACTAATTTTGTAATATCAATCATAACAATCATCAAATAATCGATCATGGCAATCATCTTATGCCCCAATTGCGGGAGAAAAATATCCAACAAGGCATCCCATTGTATTCATTGTGGTGTTCCGTTAGGAAAGACACAAAAATGTGAAGATTGTGGTACAGAATTCCCAGATGATAGTAAAATATGCCCCAACTGCGGATGCCCCTCAAAAAAGGCATCCTCTGATTTTTCATCAGAAAAAGAACGGGAAGTATATATGTTTATGCTGACAGAAACCGATAACTATCCGGCAGATCGATACGATGAGGTTAAAGCATGGTTGATGACTCTCAATAAAAGACAGTTAAGTCTGCTATATCATATGAACTACAGAGATGTTGAACTCGTATTCTTAATATCCATTTTCCTGGGCTATTTAGGTTTAGATAGATTTTTACTGAAAGACACAAAAAAAGGACTTATGAAATTAGCCATGACATGTTTCTCATTTCTTATCATTCCTGGATTGATAGCCATTGTATGGTGGATAAAAGATATTTTCAACATAAGAGAGATGGTCAAAGAATACAATTACAATTTGATGAGAAAGGTATCCGAAACCTCATAAAGTTTTTATTTAGCAAGCAAGCAATATGCAAACGATTGCACTGCCGTTTAAAACAAAAAATCGGGCTTTTAGCACCAAGAAGACGAAAAAAGTTATATATTTGCTTTGCGATTGCAACATCCATAAACTACAACCACAACCCCATATCATATGAAAAAGATTTACTCCCTCCTCGTCATCCTGCTGGCCATGACATCAAGCCAGCCCGTTGCCGCCCAAGGGTGGCCCTCCGACTACGACGGCGTGATGCTCCAAGCATTCTACTGGGACTCCTTCACCCCCTCGCAATGGAGAACCCTTGAGGCGCAAGCCGGAGACATCTCCTCCTATTTCTCCCTCGTGTGGGTGCCGCAGAGCGGACGCACCGGCAACACCCTCTCCATGGGCTACGACCCACTCTATTGGTATGACCAGAACAGCAGTTTCGGCAACGAAGCCGAACTCAAATCGATGATTCAGACCTACAAGTCGCTGGGCACAGGCGTCATCGCCGACGTGGTCATCAACCACCGCAGCAACGTGTCCAACTGGGTGGACTTCCCCAAGGAAACCAACCCGTGGGACGGAAAGACCTACCAGATGTACTCCACAGACATCTGCCGTGACGACGATGGCGGCGCCACACTCAACTGGGCCAACAACAACGGCTACCAACTTAGCGCCAACAACGACACCGGCGAAGGCTGGGGCGGCATGCGCGACCTCGACCACAAGAGCCAGAACGTGCAGGACAACTGTAAAGCCTATCTGAAATACCTGCTCAACTACCTCGGCTACACCGGCTTCCGCTACGACATGGTGAAAGGCTATAGCGGCTCCTACACCGGACTCTACAACACCGACTGCGGCGTGGCATACAGCGTGGGAGAGTGCTGGGACGGCACCAACACCATCAAGAACTGGATAGAAGCCACACGCACCAACGGCGAGATACAAAGCGCCGCCTTCGACTTCCAGTTCCGCTACACCGTGCGCAACGCCATCAACCGTAACGACTGGACACAACTGGGCAAGCAGAACGAAGGCAACTGGCCGCTGATGAGCAGCAACTACCAAAACGGAGCCTACAGACGCTACGCCATCACTTTCGTGGAGAACCACGACACCGAGCGCCGCTCCAACGCCGCACAAGACCCCATCGTGCGCGACACCCTCGCCGCCAACGCCTACCTCCTGGCCATGCCCGGCACACCATGCGTGTTCATGACCCACTGGCTCGACTGCAAGAAAGACATCAAGATGATGATCAATGCCAGAAAGGCCGCAGGCATCAACAGCCTGAGCAACTATGCCAACTTTGCCAACAACACCGGCTACTACGCCGTAAAGGTGGACGGCACGAAGACCAGCCTCCTCGCCGTGGTAGGCAACAACGCCGATGCTTACGCTCCCAACCAGAATTTCCAACGCATCCTCTCCGGACATCATTACGCCTATTACATGCTGAAGAGCGCAGAACAGGCATGGGTGGACCTCCCCAGCGGTTCCTATGACGGCGCGCAGACCGCCACGCTCACAGCAGTGAGCACCAATGACAACGCCCGCATCGTCTATACCACAGATGGCAGCGACCCCACACCGCAAAGCACACAAGCCGTCAGTGGAACCACCATCAACCTTGCTCCTGGCAACACCACGCTGAAAGCAGCGCTCCTCGTCAACGGAGCAGTGGGCGCCATCATCACACGCCAATACAACATCACCAACTTCGAGCCGTATGACTTCACCGCATACGTCAACACCGACGCCGTGGGATGGAGTTTCGTCAACTTCTGGAGTTGGGGCGGCGACAACAGCCACTCTCCCGCCAACAAAAACTGGCCCGGCGACAAGGTGACCTCAACAGTCAGCATCGACGGCAAAAACTGGTTTGCCAAGACCTACCGTATCAACAGCATCACCGACGAAGTGAACTTCGTCTTCAGCACCAACAGCGGATCGCCACAAACCGTGGACGTCAACGGCATCAAGAACGACACATTCTTTGAAATCTCCGCCGAGACGGAAAGCGGCAAGAACAAGGTGAACATCATCACCACAGACATCAAACCCACCATCGCCAACGAGGCTGCACCCTCCGCCGACATCTACAGCATCGACGGCAGACTCATCCGTCGCGGCACACCGGGAACCACACCGCAACAGATGACCCAGGGCCT
The DNA here is from genome assembly GCA_017619375.1 of Prevotella sp. GTDB lineage: Bacteria > Bacteroidota > Bacteroidia > Bacteroidales > Bacteroidaceae > Prevotella. Next base: position 5,972 of record JAFZSL010000043.1, read on the forward strand.
GCCCACCGGCATCTACATCATGGGGGGGAGGAAATTGATAATTAATAATTAATAAT
>JAFZSL010000003.1 GCA_017619375.1 Prevotella sp.
GCGGTGCGCACTCTCCCCTCCCACCGTAGGGGCGGGTCTTGTGCCCGCCCGCAAAGAGGGGCGGAAAGATGAAAGATTAAAGATTAAAAACTACCATATTATGAAAAAAGCACTCTTTACAACCTGTATGTTACGGGCGGCCATAACGCTGCTCGTGGTGCTGCTTGGCTCCACTCAAGGGGCGTTTGCCAAGGACTTCATCACCGACGTGATGGTCATCGGCAACAACAACGAGACGGCGTTTTACAACCAGCAGAGCAGCTATGAGGCGCAGGGTTGGACTGCCGTCAACAAGGACCTCAACGCAGGCTGCGGCGACGGCACCGACATCATCCATCTGCTCTACAAGAAGCAGAGCAGTCCGGGTAGCAGTGGCACACCCATCACCGGATTCTACATCAAGACGGGCAAGAATCCCCCTGAAAGCCTTACCCACGAAGGGCGCACCTATCACCGCCTCCCATGCAACGGAAGCACCAATTTCGTCAATAGTCTGGGCGACCTGAACAGGGGCGCGAGCGGAGACTATATCTACCTCTACTACACCACAGACGCCATGCCAAACTTCCATGCCGTCACCGACATCACCTTCAACAGCACCCAGAGCGGTGCCGTAGGCGCAAACGGCGGCACCACCGGCTACGACCTGAATTCGGGTGCAGGTGGCAACTATATCTACATGCACGTCACTATGGCACGGGCCCCTGTGAAGCTTACCTCCTCAACGACGGAAGTGACGTTGCTGGACGGCGACGTGCTCTTCGGCACGGGTGGCGAGGACACCCACGTAAAAATTGCCGAGGGTGCCACGGTGACTTTGAGCGGCGTGGACATCACAGCCATCCCCAACGATGATTACTACTATCAGTGGGCGGGCATCACCTGCCTGGGAGATGCCATCATCATCCTTGCCGACGGAACGACGAACAATGTGAAGGGTGGTTATGATGGTTCCGGCATCTTCGTGCCCGAGGGTCATACACTCACCATAAGTGGCAATGGTTCGCTTGAGGCCACGGGCAGCTCTTTTGGTGCAGGCATCGGTAGCGGCTACGAATCCTCTTGTGGCAACATTGTCATAGAGGGCGGCAACATCACTGCCACGGGTGGCAAAGATGGTGTAGGCATCGGTAGTGGTCGGGAAGGTTCTTGCGGCAACATCACCATCAGCGGCGGCGACATTACTGCCACGGGAGGCAAATATGCAGCGGGCATCGGTAGTGGTTGGCAGGGTTCTTGCAGCAACATCACCATCAGCGGCGGCGACATTACTGCCACGGGAGGCAAATATGCAGCGGGCATCGGTAGTGGTTGGGAAAGTTCTTGCGGCATCATCACCATCAGCGGCGGCAACATCATTGCCAAGGGTGGCGAAGATGGTGCGGGCATCGGTAGTGGTTGGGAAAGTTCTTGCGGCATCATCACCATCAGCGGCGGCAACATCACTGCCAAGGGAGGCGAAGAAGGTGCAGGCATCGGTAGCGGCTATTTTGGAAGTTCTTGCGGCAACATCACCATCAACGGCGGCGATATCACTGCCACAGGAGGCCAATGGGCTGCTGGCATCGGCAGCGGCTATTTTGAAAGTTCTTGTGGCAGCATCACCATCAACGGCGGCGACATCACTGCCACGGGAGGAAAATGGGCTGCAGGCATCGGTAGCGGCTATTTTGGAAGTTCTTGCGGCAACATCACCATCGGCGATAACATCACCCGCATCATCTCCACAATGGGCGATGATGCTTGGACTGCCATCGGCCCGGGCCTTGATGGCACATGTGGCACCGTCACCATCGCCCCAGACCTGATAGACATGATAGCGGGCAAGACCCGTACTCTCTGGCCCGGCCTCGCCGACCTCGTGCTCTACGACAATGCCGACAACACGACCACCATCAGCACTTATGCCGACAACAAGAAGCACGACATCCAACTCCGAGGACGTACACTCTACCGCGACGGGACGTGGAACACGCTCTGCCTGCCCTTCGACCTCAATGACTTCACCGGCACACTGCTCGAAGGCTTCACCGCCATCGAACTCGACACCGAGACCGCCCGCAACGGCTACGTGACGGGCTTGGATCCCATGACCATCACCTACCACCTGAACTTCAAGCCCGCCACAGGCATCAAGGCCGGAAAGCCTTATATCGTGAGGCTTAACACCGGTTCGAATGCTGGCACGCTCACCAACCCAGTGTTCTACGGTGTGACCATCAAAAACGTCGCACCGACGACAGTCACCAGCACTGACCGCACAGTGACCTTCAAGGGCAGCTACAGTCCCGTCACCCTCGGTGCCAACGACCACACCAAACTCTTCCTCGGCGCCAACAACACGCTCCATCACCCCAACGCCAACATGACCGTAGGCTCCTTCCACGCAAGCTTCCAACTGGCCATCTCCAGCAAGGGCGACGTGAACAGCGACGGCGGACTGTCCATCGGCGACGTGGCGGCGATGGTCAGCCTCATCATGGGAAATGCCAATGACCATTTCGTCGCCGCCAATGCCGACCTCAACGGCGACGGGGACATCAACGTGACGGACGTGACGGTGCTGGTGGGCATGATCCTCAATGAGAGCCAAAACTTGAACATTGAGGTCTATTCCGGCGACGCCGAAATCACCTACAAAGGAGGGGGGAACGGGAAAGCTAATTGATAATTAATAATTAATAATTTATAATTGATAACTGAAAATTAATAATTAATTTAAGTTCCGCATGTAGGAAAAAATGAGGTGTGAAGGAGGTTTTAAAGAAATCAGGATTACATCATTTCCTTTAAAAAATCTGGTAAAAGATAACATATGTCCCTTTAACTCCTCCCCCTCTGCCCGAGAGGGGGTGGCCGTAGGCCGGGGGCGAGGGAGAACTTCCTTTTTAACTCCTCTTTAACTCCTGAAACAAACAAAACTCCCCTTTAACTCCATCTCCTTCGTGCGCACTGTAGAGATGGAATTCTTCCCGTCTCCCCTACGGAAAGCCGTTTTTTTTTGTCTACGGACTTTTAGGACTAAAAGGACTTTATGCGCCAGAGACGCATTGTTATTGTCTACGTCTCTACAGTGCGCATAGCCCGAAGGGCGTAAATAATTCGCTAATTACTCCCTATCGGTCGTGGGTCTTCGACAAATCTCTCTAATTCGGGATAACAAGAACATGAGAAGTATTGAATCCCTACGCGAAGGGTGGTTTTCCTAATCAAGTATAGGGAAACTACCCTTTCACTTTAGGCATAATCCTTTTCACGGCCTGTTTTTTAGCCATATCTTTGCAGTAGAAAAAGAAAGAAAAGTTCAACCATCAAAACGAAATAGATATGAAGAAGATATTGACCATGGTGATGATGATGACGATAGCCATCTCCGCCACAGCGATGACCTACAGTGCAGCACGCAACGAGGCCCTCTTCCTCTCAGACAAGATGGCCTACGAGTTGGAACTGACAGCATCACAATATGAGGCAGTGTATGAGATCAATCTCGATTACCTGCTCAACATCGATACCCGTGCCGACGTGTTCGGATTCTGGTGGGAAGTACGCAACCGCGACCTGCGCTATGTGCTCAGCACCTGGCAGTACGACCGCTTCATGGCCAGCGAGTGGTTCTACCGTCCCATCATCTGGACCAACAGCGGTATAACCTTCTCCATCTATGCCCGCTACGACCACAACTGGATGTACAGGAACCATCCCACGGCTTACGTGAACTTCAGCGGCGGACATAGCCATAAGAACAACAGTTTCTATTCCGGACACCACTTCAACAAACCCAATGCTCCCAGTGGCCACGGAAACGGAAATTACAACAACGGAAACCATAACAACAACGGAAACCATAACAACAACGGAAATCACAACAACAACGGAAATCACAACAACAACGGAAACCATAACAACAACGGAAATCACAACAACAACGGAAACTGGAGCAACAACGGGAACCATAACGGAACCCCCAACGGCAACAGCAATAACAACAGCGGCAATCGTCCTTCACGTACTGGCGGCAACGGCAACAACAATCCCTCCGTGGGTGGCAACAGCAACAGCCATGGCAGCGGAACGACCAATGCACCAAGTCGCACGGGAAGCCGCGCCTCTGGCAACCTGGCCGGTAGTGGCAGCACCTCTCGCGGCTCCTTCGGCGGAAGCAAGTAAGCGCTTACTCCTATATATACAGCATGGGCGACCATGATGCACTGATAATCTCCACAGCCTCGTTTTCGGGGTTGTGGAGTTTTTTTTGATATAACAATCACGCCATTCGGACTGTGCGCAATATATCTTACCATTCGGGCTGTGCGCACCGTATGTCATACTTGTCGTAAAAGAAATGACTTTTCCCAACAGGAAAAAATATGGGAAGAGCCATTATACTTACTGCGAGGCTGTCTGGTCACAGAGGAAGGAGGACCTGATTGCCGCCTGTGAGAATGCCCTCCATTTCTTTGGCGGGGTGCCGATGGCCATTGTCCCGGACAATCTGAAGTCGGCCGTCACACGCAGCGACCGTAACGAACCGATTATCAACGAGGGGTTTGCCGCCTTTGACGAATTCCATGACATGGCCGTATTCCCTGCCAAAGTGCGCCGTCCTAAGGACAAAGCCTTGGTGGAGAACGCCGTGAAGCTGATGTACCGCTCTGTCTATGTCGACATTGAGGGAATGGTGTTCCATGATCTCGCATCCCTGAATGCCGTACAACCACCTTTACTTTTCAGTTTGTTTTGTGGATGTTCATTATTGTAAAGACGGTATCGGAGAAACCCCCTTTTGTAGTGCAAAACGGTTGTGCAAGTAACGATACACAAAAAGGCTAAATGCTTGAAATATCAAGCATTTAGCCTTAAAACCCAGTCGGGATTGGTGAAAAATTATCGAACTCTATCCGTGACTTTGAAAAGATTGTTTGTTATCTTTATCCATACCAAGTGAAAATAATATAGTGTATTACTTTTGATAGCATTTTTTCAGTTTTTGACCCTTCTGCCATAAGATACGGAAGGAAGAATGGGTAAGACCGCTGACATTAACTATTATTAATACCCGCTAAATTGGCATCCTCAATTATTTCCATTATATTTGCATTCTTCTTTGACATACCGCAGCATCAAGAGAAGGTTTTAATATCGCCTCCAATCGAGCCTCATCATTGACCGCAGTGGGGACAATGATGCGAATAAGTAATTTAATTGTCTAATACTCAACTAATTAAAATACATTTTGATAATTCAAGATTTTTATGACTATTTGATACGTGAAGAATCGTACGATGCTTCAGCGTTGAATTGTTTCGCCTTTCGTCATGGTTATGACGTAAAGGATGGATTGACGATGTCTCTTGGCAATATGGTACGTGGTTATGACTTTGACATGCAGGGCTTCCACTTCAAAAACAGCGAGTGTGCCTACATTGCTGGGGCTTTTTCCGAGGGTACTGACACGCACCTTTCCATCCAACAACAACTTTTGGATTGTGATAATGGCTTCGCTGCAAAAAAATATATTCGCAGGCCCCACGAGAAAGAGAAACGTGCTGATTGGGAGGAGTACAATATTCAATGGATGCTCTATGTCGTTTGGCAGAAATGCCTTGGCAATGAAGATTTCAAAAAGTTGTTACTATCGTTTCCCAAAGATGCTGTTATCATAGAGGACAGCACCTTCCAAGCAGGACGAACGGCTACGGTGTGGGGTACGAGGAATATGGAATTGAAGGAGCGTTTGAATAGTTTGAAAAAGGAGTTGAAAGCCCGTGGCAAATGTAAAGCAGCCATTAAGCGTGAACAGGACAAGATGCGACTTGGAGAATGGTCAAGCATCGGTGTGTTCAAGGGCAAGAACATCACAGGCAAGGTCTTGATGGCTTGCAAACAGGCTCTTGAACAGGGAATAGAACCTCCTATCGACTATGTGTTGTTGCATGAAGCCCGTATTAACATTTTAGGCAAGGTCCTAACTTTTAAATAATTCTTCAATGTATCAGGGGACGGGGAATTTGATACGTTGTTGGGGCTTCTAATGATGCTAAAGAGTTGTCTGATTCCCGTGATTCTTCTGTCGGGATGAGGCGGCCTTTGACTCCGAACCCTACTTCCATCAAAAAAAGCAGGACAGTCCTGCTTTTTGTTGAAAAAGTTGGGATGAGGCAATTTTTTGGGGTTAACAAATCGTTTATTACGTTAACACCATAAATATTTGAAAAACAGCAGAACGTCTTTATTCTAATTTTTTAAGGTCAAAACTGAACATTTTTTTTGACATTTCCATTATCTTGTCTTACGTGCTCTTGTTTGGTATTGTATTGCAAATGTTGTGCAAGTCAGCAATAGTTGCTCAACCGGAAAGTCAAAGAAATGGCACCTGTAGTCACAGTTCAAACAAAAAAGAATGAGGAAATGATAAAAAAAACCACAAATCGCATTATTTCTGCGATTTATTGTCTATATTTGCAAAAAAATTACAATAATTGCAGTTAAAATGATATTAGAACTCCGTCTGAGCAATATCTTTTCATTACGTGACGAGATGTCGCTCAATCTCCAAGCGGCCAATATCCAAACTCGGAAGGCCCAGACTTTGAAAGGCAACGTGTTCTCCATCGGAGGAGAGCAGTTGCTGAAAAGCGTGGCCGTATTTGGTGCCAACGCTTCTGGTAAGAGTAATGTAATCAAAGCTATCCGTGCTTGTATCGAGATGATTCGTTCATCGCATAATTACAATGAGGATACGACCTTTGGGATTAAACCCTTTAAGTTTGATGGTTATGGTTCAAAGCCAAGCACCTTTTACGTACGCTTCCTGATGGAGGGTATAGAGTATGAATACTCGTTCTCTATGACACGGACCGAAATACTCACCGAACAGCTATACTATTATCCTAATGGACGTCGTTCTCTTGTGTTTAGTCGTGATGAGAGCAAAGGGCCTGATAAGAAAAACGTGTATGATTTCAAACTCGTGCTGAAGCGACCTATGGATGTGGCAGCCAACACATCCCGCAAAACCTTGTTTGTCTCACGTGCGAGCCAGATGGATAGGGAGCTTGCCAAACAGGTGTTCCGCTTTTTCAGCGACGAAGTTGTGCTGGACTATCACCTTCCACAAACAGTTTCTATTGAGCAAATACTTCGTGAGCAGAAACCTCAATTGCTTGATGTGCTTAATACTGCAGACAGCGACATCATCGACATACGACTGCAAGGGAACAGCATTAAAACCTACCATCGCAACAATCCTGATGTGGCTTTTGATTTTGAGACAGAAGAGTCTGGTGGTACGAAAACACTATTCCGGATGATGCTCAGCATGATAGACATCATCCAAAAGGGCAAGGTGCTGTTCATTGATGAGATAGATACCAGTCTTCACACCCAGTTAGTAGAATTCATCATTGGGATGTTCAACAGCAGCAAATGTGCCCAACTCATCTATACTTCCCACAACACCCATCTGCTCAACACTGATTTCCAACGACGCGACCAAGTGTATTTTGTCAACAAGCGTGATGACGGCAGCAGCGACCTTTATTCACTTTTTGACTACAAGGATTTCCGTGACACGCTTGATATGGAGAAAGCATATCTTCAAGGAAGATTTGATGCGGTTCCGTATCTCTCGAAACCCAGAATCTGACCTATGGCACGTAAAGAACGATTATCCAAGGGCAAAACAATGAAGCCCAACTTCTTTGTTTTCTGTGAGGGCGATACAGAGATTGCCTATACGGAGATGCTACGCTCATTTTACCGATTGCCTATTCATATCATTGCTAAAAAGACTATGCTCAATGTCACCCCAGCATTTGTGGAGCGATGCAAGGCGATGTATGTCCAAACCAAAACAGACAGAACATACCTGATGTATGACCTTGATGTGAAAACAATGCTTGTCCGCTTACAGAAAGTACCTGATGCCACGCTGTTATGCTCCAATCCCTGTTTTGAATTGTGGTTGCTTCTGCACTATGCTGACCAACAGGCTGAACTGACAAGTGAAAAATGTATTTCACGTCTTTCTTCTATGGCGCGGCAATACTATAAAGGTACGATTCTTCCTGACATTCAACGATATTTATTGGAACATTCACATATAGCCATAACAAGAGCTAAAAATCTGAAACCTTACACTAATCCATCAACAACAGTATATCTACTCATTGAAGAATTGAATCGACTAAAGGGTGTCAATTAAAATGGAATCAAAAACATGGACAGTAGAGTAATTATTGAAAACTTTTGGAATGTTGGAGTTAAAGGGGACACTACATTACGTTCTGCCATCATAGACTGGGATTAATCTGTAAAGGTAGTTGTTCATTATGGGCAACCACCTTTACTTTTCAGTTTGTTTTGTGGATGTTCATTATTGTAAAGACGGTATTGGAGAAGCCCCCTTTTGTAGTGCAAAACGGTTGTGCAAGTAACGATACACAAAAAGCCAAATGCTTGACAATCAAGCATTTAGCCTTAAAATCCAGTCGGGATGAGGCGGCCGACTCACCCTGATGGGTGGCGACCGCTACACGCCCATTACTGAAGGCACGACCTACGAAGACATCATACTGCGCCCCGACAAGTCGATTCCTGAGGACGATGGCCTTGACCCGTTCTGTAAGCAGAAGGGAATCAACGTGGGTTATGCCTTCTCGTTGAAATACACCATCAACAAGAAGCGCACCTCCCAGCACTTCATTCTGGAGTACCTGCAGATGCGCACGTTCCAAGGTCAGACCTTCAATTTGGAAACGCATAAAATTGTCGACAAATTCACCTCACTCACCTTCCCCAATATTGCTTATCGAGTGGAATTCTAATCCACAAAACGACCTCTGGCTTGTGATGAAGACAGGCACACAAAAACAGACACAGCCTCCATACATCGTGCATGGAGGCTGTGCTGTGAGGTTAGTTAAAGTGTGTCTATCCAGCAAAGATAGAGGCTGTGTCAATCCTCGTTAGTCCAAAGGCGGTTCTCCCCTACCCTGGCTTCACCATTGCCACCGCTGCCGAGAATGAAATCGCAACCATCGACATTGGTCACCACCTTAATGGGATTGTTGTTGCCCAAGATGATGTCCACCAATGTTGTCACGTCGGTCACGTTGATAGAACCGTCCCTATTGACATCGGCATTGTCGAATATGAAGTTGTTGCTTGTTATGCCTAAGATATAGTCCACCATCATAGTCACGTCGGTCACGTTGGTGGTACCATCGCCGTTCACGTCGCCCAAAGAGGAATTGGCCGACACGCCGACCTCAAGACCATACAGTTCAAAGTAAGCCCTAAATGCGTTGACAGTCATCTCATCATTGGGATAGAAGAGGGTGTTGCTGGTTCCAAGAATCAGTTTGCTGTGATCTTCCCCTTCTATATCAAAGCGATTGAAAACACCCTTGAATTCCAAGCCCATTGGCGAATCCCCCAATTCGAACTTGACTGAACCTGGTTTGGCAGTGGTAACGGTCACCCCTCTGAACACGGAATTATGCTCGTTGGCCGAGAGGGCAGGCTCCCACTTGATGATATAGGGTTTACCGGCTTCTATGGCAGTGGTGTCCTTGAAATTGAGGGTCAGTGTGCCATTGGAGAATGAAGCCGACTCGAGTGACTTAAGCTGATAGCCTTCACCCCATTGATTTGCCATTTGTGATTCTGTCAAGTCAAAGGGCAGGCAGAGCGTATTCCACTTTCCATCCATATAAATTGTTCGGTTCTTCAACTGCACATTGGTGGCTTCACCGTTCAATTTTTCTTTGAGGATTTCACTGTTTTCGGTGCCATTGTCATACAACACGATATATTGGAATGTCATGTCGGCTGTGATGACGTAGTCGGTGGCTTCTGCAAGCGTAAATGAATAAGTTGCGCCACTGCCGTCAAGCGCGCCGCCTTGCTTGGCCGGTGTGATGTCGTTGGCCTTCACATTGCCAATGGAATAGCCGGGATTGTCGAATGTGAAACTCACCGTTTCGCCGACACCGGCATAGCGGGTGTCACCAAGCATGAATCCCGAGTCGTAAACGCTGATGCCGCTCACGTCGTAGGTCTTTGTCGGCGAGCCAAAGTCGATGTTCAGCCCCTCGGTGCCGCATGTGATACTGTTGGCATGGGGAGCCTCATACCAATTGTGGCTCGAGTAGCAGCGAGTCATATTGACAGCTTGGGCATTCTTGCTGGCATCGTAGTTCATGCCCGCATGTTTGTAAAGGCTGTTGTAGGTGCCGTTCTCGTAACAGTCGACGACGGTCTTGCCCGCAGCGGACTCACACCAGCCAATGAAGGCACCGGCATAACTGTCGTCGCTATTGAACCCCGTTCCTAAGATACCGTCGAAGAGACAACCCTTGATGGTGATGGTGGCAGTGCCGCCATGCCCCACAAAGCCGCCGATATGAGGGCCGCTGGAGCTGTTGGGGCGTGCGCTGATGTAAGCCTTCACTTGACAGTTCTCAATGGTGAGCGTCGCAGTATTGGCCACCCTGCCTACTATTCCAGCCGAATGGATGCCGCCGTTGATGGTACCGTCAACAACAAGGTTCTTGATGGTGGCATCCATCACAAAGCAGAAAGGAGCCATTCCCATTGTATTGATATCGTCAGGCAAGTTCAATGTCAGGGTATGGCCGTTGCCATCGAAAGTTCCGCTGAAGGGGTAATCCGCGGATCCGGCCACTACCCTGTTGCGGTTGCAGGTGATGTCGGCCATCATCTTGGCATTGATATCGGTGATGCCCAAAAACACTAAATCAGCGAGATTATTCCAGTCGGCTGCGGTGTAAAGCAACAAGGGGGAGTCATTGGTTCCAAGGTCTCCGACGAAAGTGCAGTTGGCATCGGGCCACTCCGTAGTCCAAGCATCAACCTGCGACGACAGCACATGGAAGCGCGTGGCCTTCCCGGGCATCAGCATGGTTTTGTTATCAGACCATGATGTAAATGGAGCCACACCATAGAAATAGACGTCCTCCATACTATCGCAGCCAGTGAGCATTTCGTCGGCACTCTTGATGGATGAGGGTATGAGGATGGATTTCAACTTTTGGCAATCCTCAAACATCTTGTTGCCCCTGCCGTCGTTGGCACTGGCATCGAAGGATTCCACATGGAGCGACTCAAGACTCTTGCAGGAGTAGAACATGCCTTCAAAACTAGTCACCTTGCTGGTGTTGAAGTTGCTCAGGTCAAGACTCTTCAGGTAGTCGCACCCAAAGAACATCTCTTTCATATTTGTCGCCTTGCTGGTGTCGAAATTGCTTAAATCAAGTTTCTGCATTGTCGAGCACATGCTGAACATCTCTGAGAAATCGGTACAGCTGGAGGTGTCGAAATGACTCAGGTCGATAGAGGTGAGCTCCATACAACCATGGAACATCTCCGACATGTTGGTTGTCTCACTGGTGTTCAGATACTCCATGCCCTCAATGGTGGTTAGCCTCATGAAACCTTGGAACCACTTCGAGGTGGTCGTGGGCCGTGCGTCACCAAACGATGGCGTGAACACCACCTTTTTGATATAATGATTGAATCCTCTGGTAATCCATTCTGGATCGGAGGTGGCATCTTCGTTTAAACCGCAGACTCCACTCGAGTGCTGGGCTTTTCGGCCATCATAGTAGAAGGTCAGCGTGCGATTATCATTATCATAAACAGCATAGGGTTCTTTCACATAGTCTTCAATAGCTTTGATGGTCGCAAACCGTCCCCAACCCTCAGGGGTAGTCCACCCCAAGTCGGCATCGGAGTAAAGTGCATTCCGGTAGTCAGATTTATTATTTTCAGGCACATACAAAGTGATGTCTCCGATGGAAAATATCGTGTTGTCACTGATGCCACCCAAATGAAAGAAGAACACGTCGTTGTACTCCCATACAGGGGGTGTCGTCGCTTTCACGAAGAAGTCAGAGAGATTGGGGAGGTCGATGAAAGCTCCCGTACCGATGGTTTCAACTGTTGAGGGAAGCGTTACCTTGGTCAGGTCACGGCATCCCTTAAAGGCGAAGTTTCCCACACGTTCCACACCTTCAGGCAACTCCACGGACGTAATGTGCGTGCAGAGTCGGAATGCCACATCCGACACCCCAACCACAGGGCATGGCAAGCCGTTGACGATAATGCTTTCGGGCACGACCACTTTTCCTGAAGAAAACTGTGAAATACATGCATTTCGTCCGGATCCGAGAGATGCCCCTGTTTCAAGGAGCGTATATTCAGCCTTGATTTCCTCGCCATTAAGCAACACGGTGCCAGTCACTACGTTGCCTGCCTTGCAGAAAAACTGTATGGCAAACAAGAATATGATGATGTTGATATACTTTTTCATTACCATAAAATATTGATGCTGGTGTTTCGTCAATAGTCTCTATAAGAACTCCAAAAATTATCTCTCAAGGTGCTGACATCGCTGATAGTCGGATGTATATTGAAACCCGACAGAAGTCTGATGCAATAATCAACCTTATTGTCGTCTAAGAAAAAGAAATGTCTCGCTTCTGCCACATGATCTTCCCCAGAACCCTTGACCTTGATTACCCAGTCGGGGATGGTGTTCCCGGCACGTTCCCTGTTTTTCTCAGGGACAACGGTGTCATTATAACTGTGGTAAAGGAAAATAGGGTGCTGTGGCTGCCAACCCATGGTCATGTTGTTGCTTTCCAAGGCAAAGTGCAGGTCCTCCATCAGTCCACGGTGAGTGGGCAGAGGTATTCCTGCCGCACTGGTGTAGGTGTTCTTGTTGGCGTTGTACAAATTCTTGAAATAAGTGTATCCCTCCGGCACAAGTATATTTTGCAGTTTTGCCTTGCCGTCTTCGGTCAGGACATCTCGGAAATAGTTGGCATTTCCGTTTTTTCCATTTTTATACAGTTTTTCCCATGCTTCTGTGATATCATCAGTAGTCTTCTCCTTCGTTGTGAGCCAATCGATGATGCCTGTCTCGAGGAAGTGTTCTGAAAGATAGTCGCTCACCTTGTGATTCTTCATATAGGGGTTGCTGTCGCACATGCCCTTCAGAATGAGTGGCAGCACCACGGGCATGGACATTTGCTTTCCCTCAAGGTCGTTGCCCACATAATACATCAGTGTGGAAAGCAAGTCGTAAGGGCCGTCGCCGCAAATAGAACCTGCCAGCCGCAGTTCATCAGTCAACCCATTCTGCTCAATGAAACGCTGCGTGGCAAGAGTGACAGAACCTCCTTGGGAGTATCCTAAACAGATAGTGCGCCAAGTATCGCGGAAGGGATGCCTTACCTCGCTGACCGCATCCGATGTATTGTAGAGTTTGATGCCGTAGCGAGCCGCATCAACCACCTGACGTGCCGTCAGTTCCTGATAGAGATAGGGATGGGCATTGTTTTTAGTGATACCATATCCCTCATAGTCGGGCAGGATGACGAGATTATATAATGCCGGCTCTGTCTCTTCGCTTCCCCATCTGCCGCTTCCGGCAAAATTCTGAAGGAAATTCACATCGGTTTGAAGACGGTCGAGTGTTCCATTCAAAGAGTAATTTGTTGGGCACTCTACGTCACTGGTAATAGTGACGTGGCTACCTATGATGACATTGTTGACGAAATCGCAGTCATCATCGGGCATGCAGGCCTGACTGGAGAGAAGAATGGGTTCACCGTCGGCGTTGATGGAAGGATACTTGTAATTGAACCGCCAGAAGTCAAAATACCAGCTGGTTTCTTTGTCATAGAAGTCGGAACCTGCGACAGCCTTACGGCGTGCCATCCGTCTCTTGGCAGTACCCGCTTCCGTATTATATTCTATGTTTTCCACAGAGACGATGGTATCAGAGCAGTGGGTTATGGAGTCATATACAACCTCTTGTTTCATGGTCATCGTGACATGCACCATATCCGTGATGGTGGCATCATTGGCATCAATTTCTGCCGGGATGTCATTGATGGCAGACTGCGCCCACGCACGATTTGCGCCGCTTATGATGACAATAGCGGCGAATAGCAATAGTTTTACCTGTTTCATTATCGTTTTGTTTTCTTTTATATGCATGCTTTACCTTACCACCTGTTTCTTACCCTGATGGATATAGATACCCTTTTGTGGTTTGCCCGAAATCTCACGGCCGTCGAGTGTGTAGTATTTCCTGGAGTCATAATTAGGAATATCGCTGACAGACTTGATGCTGGACACCATTCCACTGCTACCACCAAAGTCAATCACATCGGAAAGGTCGGTGATTTTATCCATATTGTCGTCGATGTTGTCGATGATGTCATCGCTGATGTCGTCGCCGATGACCGTTTCGATTTCGAGAATGGCCTCCAAGGTGAAAGCGTAGAAGGCATAATCCACGTGGTTGCCCCAGTTGCCGAAGTCGGTTTCCACCTCGCAACCCTTCTTTTTCAGGTAGTTGGCCATTTCAAGTCCGACGAAGTATTGCATGTACAAGTCTCCCTCGCTATGGAAGATGAAATACTTCGTGTCGGTGTCGGGCTGCCAGTTGCACCAGGGACCACAGAGCGAGTTGTCGCGGAATTTCTCATAGATGACCCTGCCCATCCCCTGGGTGTAGTCGCATGCCGTCGGGGTGAGGATTTCATCCACGTTGGCCTCAAGGCCGATTCTCTCGTTGATTTCCCAAGTGTTGTAGTCTTTCGACAGAATCCACTCCTGGATGTTGTCGCAAAGTGGGGGCAGGAACACATCCTTATACTCGAAAGGCATTTTGAAGTTCTCCTTATAGGCCACCATCATGAGAGGCAGAGCACATTTGTAACCGGTGGAGTTAGTCTTCACATAGTTCTCATAGACCGTGGTGATGTCGAATGGTGCTCCTCCAGCCGCAGTGAGGTCAAAGTGGAGATCAGAGCGTTTCTCACTGACGTATTTCTGCACGGCCATGGCGGAGAATCCTCCTGCCGAATAGCCGACGTTGAACGTGGGCAGACCTTTATGTTCATAGCCCTCCTGCTGCAGGATGTTCATGGCTGCATCCCATGCGTCGATGCTCTCTACGCCTGTGATTTCCGGACAGCAAAAAGCCTGAGGCTTATCTTCTGTGAGCGTCCATCCATAGAGGTCGGCAGAGACGGCGATGAGGTCCTGGTATTTGCTCAGATAGAAAGCGATGTCGTCGATTGCGTCCTGCGTCGTACGCTCTCGGTGCTTGGCGGTGGTGAACTGATTATAGAGTACCAGCCCGCGGGGTGCCACCTCTTTGTTATACACGGCAGGATTCATGGAGATAGATGCTGTCAAGCGCACAGGTGTCTTCAAATCTGGTCCTAAGCTGTTGTATTCGAAGATGATTTGCTCGTAATGCAAGTTGAGTGCATCATTGAATAAGTCTTGCAAAGCATGACAATGGCGGTGTTCCACTATTTTGGGGTCAAGGTCATTACCTAAAGGCTCTTCTGCAAACACACCCAAGTTGAAGGTCAGAAGAATAGAAATGCAAACTAATAATTGTTTCATAATTTAAATCCTTTTTTTATAACTTATATTGTTTAACTTTTCAATTTTTGAATAAAAATCTTATTGAGTATAGTAAAAGATATAGGCGTCAAGTTTAATCAGCTTACAAAGTTATACTTTTTTTATAAAAAGTAATACGTTAGAAATAAAAATAAGATAAAAACTCATATAAATTCAACTATTTGACATGATTTACAGTGATTTTCAATGTATAAAATGTGCATCTTCAGCAATGAAAAGTTATTTTCAAAGAGGTCCACACCAATGCGACTCTTCGGTGTTTTTCTTTCCGTTTTGCCCGGTGTTGCCGTCATCGGCGACCTCATAGTAGGCATTGAGAACCGCGACGGCAACGCCAACGTGCGCTTCCACCAGCAGGACACGCTGGAGCGCTTCTTCTCAAACCTTGAACACAGAGACATCCACGTCAGGCGTGCC
>JAFZSL010000044.1 GCA_017619375.1 Prevotella sp.
GATGACTCGCCGACCATTCTCCAATCAATGATGATGGATTGACAGCATCACTGTCATCATCACTGCTGCATCCTGCCAGCAATAGCAGGAGTACGCCAATACTCAATAGTTTCCTAATCGACATTTCAGTTTGTGTTGTAGTGGTTGACTTCTGCTATTATAATGCAGCAAATGCCCAATCCTTGTATGGATGACTGTTAAAAAAGCGTAAGGACGACAGGATTGACAGAAAGCCCTGTCATGTCATTTTGAAATGATGGATTTCTCTGCTTCATAGAAGTCTTTTCCTATACTGAAAACTTTGAGGTTCTTTCCATAGAATGTGATTTTCAAGGTATCTCCTTCTTTCGTTTTATTGACCAAGCGCATGTTCGTTGGTACACCTTTGATAGGTCCTCTTATCTTTTTTGAATCCCTCAGGTTGGCTATCACATCCACATCTTCAGGTACTTCTATATCTCTATTGAATTGTTTAAATGAATAGAATTCATAATCGTCTATACTTATATGATTTTTAAGGGTGTTATCACATCCAGTAAGACAGGTAAGCAATAGTAAGGCGACAATCAATAAATGTTTTTTCATGACTTTCATTAGATAATCTTTATTTGTGTGTAAGGCGTTTCAGACAATCTCTTATAAACTACATCAGAACCTTTTTCAAACGGGATACCAAAAAAGCCGCCCCAAGAACGAATCACCATCTTGTCTTTGGTAAGACTCGTGACTTTGTAATACAGTTCATCGGGATTGGGGGAGGAACCTTTCAATCCAAACCTGATTTCCAACGTTCCTTCGTCATCAAGGTAATAATATCCCCAATGTTCTTCTGAATACTCTTCTGTGCCAGTATAATCGTTAAGAAAGTACCCCCAGTACTTGATTTCTCCATCAGAGAGGAACAACAAACCCGATGTGTTTTCGACACCACTGTAGGTACCGGTTGTACTTTCTCCATTTCGGGTTGTACTTTCCCAATAGCCTTGGATATTTTTATCATTGATAGCGATGTCATCATCACTGCTGCATCCTGCCAGCAATAGCAGGAGTACGCCAATACTCAATAGTTTCCTTATCGACATTTCTGTTTGTGTTGTAGGGGTTGACTTCTGCTATTATAATGCGGCAAGTGCCCATTTCTTGTATGGATGACTGTTAAAAAAGCAAAATCGATGATTCTAACGATTCTCGCGCTCCACTATATGCCATATTGATAGTTCTATGGGGTAGGGCTGCAGCAGAATGACATGGCGTTGGCCTTACCCGAACTCTTGTCAATTGCCTGTAATCATTTGAATGTCCTTTAGGGTGATGGCTCCTTTGACATTGATGATGTTCAAGTTGGAGCCATCCTCTTGTAGCAACACAAATTCGTTCTTGCCACCTTTGAGACTGCGTTGGTAGATGGTCATCTTCTCGCCTTCATCGTTCATGCGCATGATTGCCTCGTAACCTTCAGACTTGTATGTTTTTTTAGCATCATCAAGTATGCGGGGGATGAGCGTGGCTTTCTCACAAGTTAAAATACGTAGTTGGTCCAATTTGCCTGCAATCTTGCTGATGTCGTGATTCCCTGCCTTTACATTGGGAATCATGCCGAGCATGGTTTTCGAGATAAAAATGGTGGTAACACCATTTGTGTCCTCATATTTGTCAAAAAGTGCGTCCTGGGCCATTGCACTTTGTGCAACGGTCATAAGCAACAATGACAAAAACACCATGTAAATATTTCGTTGTTTCATGTCTTTTATGATTTGATATTACAATTGCCAAAACTCAAGAAGTTACAAACTAATTATTGATAGCTTTGTTGATAGCACCGGAGAAAAGAAGGAGTGCGCGTTCCGTTTCTGCCGCTGCGTCCTCTGGATTGTCGAAGGTGTCCTTCTCTGTCACAGAGGTCAGTTGGCTATCCTTGTGTTGATTGTTTGTATACCATACCGTTACGGAAACCAATAGCAGCAGACATGCTGCAGCTGTCATCGCTTGTCGCAGCCATGCTCTTCTCCGCTTTTGTATTGACTTCTGTTCATGGCTTGCCCATTCGTCGATTTGCGATGAAAGTCTTTCTTCCATTGCGCTGAGATGTTGTTCGGCCATTCTCAGTTCGTCATCGGTGGCTTCGTCCGCTTTTATGCGTCTCAGTATTTCATCTATCTGCTTCATCTATTTCCCTTGATTAGTTTATCACGTATTGTCTTTCGTGCACGGCTCAGGATGACCCTGATATTGGTAGGTTGCAGCCCTGTGTGCTGTTGTATCTCTTCGTTCGACATTTCTTCCATGTCGTGCAGAGTGATGATCTTGCGCTGTTGTTCAGGCAATTGTTCGATAAGGCATTTCACCTGAAGAGATTCCTCTTTCCTCTCTAATATTTCTTCTATGTCGCTCTCATTCTCTGCGGCTATGGTCAGTTCTTCGGATGATTCGGTGGTGATGGGGATTTGTTTACGCCGAATTTGGTTGAGGTAAAGGTTTTTGATGAGGATGGTGCAATATGCCTCTGTGTTTTTGATGTCACCCAACAAATCTCTTTTCTGCCATAGCTTCAAGAACGCTTCCTGCACCAAATCCTCGGCTTCCTGGGCATTGCCAGTGAATTGCCACGCCGTCCAGTACATACGGCGTGACAATGGCAGGAATATCTGTTTAAACTCAGAGGCAGACATCTTTTTGTAGTTGGGAAATGTTGTGTCAGTTGTTGAGTTTCTCAATGTCAGATGGCCTGAGTTTCCCTTTTATCTGTATGAGCGAACATTCGCTTGGCTCAATGTTGAGAACGACCATTTCGGTGATGTTATCATTTTTCGTCTTCACCAGAATCCGTGTCTTTTCATTATCCTCGTTGCTGTTCACCATTGTTTCATAACCATTCCTGCTCAACGACATGGCTTTTTGTGCGAAATCCTGACAAAGCTGTGGGTTGTTTTCAATGTTGAGAATGGTTATATGATTGACTCTCTTGATGATGTCGCTTCCTTTGTCTTTTTTAACAAACGTCGAGGCCATCGACATCATGGCTTGGGGAATTTCAATATACTCTACATTTGTTTTGTTTTTATACTCTTTAAAGAGGTCGTCCACACTCTGGGCGGCCATGTTTGCAGCCCAAATGGTCGTCAGCATGATTGTAAATATAGTCTTCTTCATTTTTTTATGATTTTTGTGTAACAATGTTTTTTGAAGCGCTTACAACCATATAGACACATGAAATGGGATTTCGTTACATGCAAATCACAAAAAAATCCATACCACCTCATAATTGTTAAAAAATACAAACGGGGTTGTTTCTTGAGCCTTTTTTTCCTATCTTTGCAGCAACATCCTAATAAAGGCACTTATTTTACTACTTTTCTAACACATGCCTGCCGCCACACGTTTGCGGAAGGCGAATGATTGATAGGGATTATGAAAAAATTATACTTCACAATCTTGTGTCTGCTGGCTTGCGCTCACTTGTCGTTTGCACAAGTGAGATGGAATGCAGATTATCAAGCTTATATCGACCAATACAAGGATATCGCCATTGAGGAGATGATGGCCTACCATATCCCGGCAAGCATCACCTTGGCTCAGGGATTGCTCGAAAGCGGGGCTGGGAAGAGTTATCTCTCGCGATACGGCAACAACCATTTTGGAATCAAGTCCAATGGGTGGACGGGAAGGACCATCCGGCACGACGACGACCAAAAACAAGAGAAATTCAGGGCTTACGACTCTGTAAGGGAAAGTTATGAGGACCATAGCAAGTTCCTTGCCTACAGGGAGCGTTACAGTAGGTTGTTCCAATTGAGCATGACCGACTACGTGGGGTGGGCCCAGGGCTTGAAGGACTGTGGTTACGCCACCAATCCCAAATACGCCCAAAGACTCATCAGCATCATCGAGACTTATCAACTCTACAAATACGACACAATGTCGCCCGCCAAGGTGGAGGACGTGGTCGGGGTGGCGGAAAACAATGCCAACACCACCAAGAGGACTTCCTATCAGGTGCACAAGATCAATGCCTACAACCAAAACTACTATGTCTACGCCCGAAAGGGGGATACCTTCGAGAGCATAGGGAAGGAGATGGGGCTGTCGGCATCCACCCTTGCCAAATACAACGAGCGTGAGAAAGATGAGCAACTTCGTGAAGGGGATGTCGTCTATCTCCGCAAGAAGCAGAAAAAGGCAGACAAGAAGTTTAAGAACCAATTGCACGTGGTGAAGGCTGGAGAGAGCATGTACCTTATCTCTCAACTGTATGGCATGCGCCTTGCCAGCCTCTACAAAATCAACCATCTCGACGCCGGCTACCAAATCAAAGTGGGTGACAGGCTCAAGGTTTATTAAGAACACATGGCTGGATGGCAGGTGTGATGGCGATGACTGAAAAAGAGAAAATGATTGCTGGGGAGTGTTATTCCGCCGTTGACCCGCAGTTGCTGGCTGAATTGGTGGTGACTCAGGAAATCCTTGTGGAATACAACGCGTTGCCGCCTGCCGACAGGCAACGCAAGCGCGAGATCATCAAATCTTTGTTTGGCCGCGTCGCTGACGATGAGGTGGTGATCAATCCTCCCTTCCACTGCGACTATGGAAAGCAGATCAGCGTGGGCAAACATTTCTTTGCCAATTTCAATTTCACCGTACTCGACGAGGCGCCGGTCACCATTGGAGACAATTGTTTCATCGGACCCAATGTGAGCATCTATACCGCCTGCCATAGCACAGACCCGGTTCGCAGGAACGAAAGGGTGGAGTGGGCAAGACCCGTCACCATTGGAGACAATGTGTGGATAGGGGGCAGCGTAACCATCCTCCCGGGGGTGAGCATCGGCGACAATGTCACCATCGGAGCCGGTTCTGTGGTCGTCAAGGACATCCCCTCCAACTGCGTCGCTGCAGGTAACCCTTGCAAGGAAGTCAAAAAATTGAAGGGAAACTGACTCCTTGTTCCTTTTTCTTATTCCTTATTTTTTCATCTTTTTTGCCACCCAGAGCACCCAAGGGTCAATATTGTCCGTCAGTTGCTTTGGGTAAGGCAATGGAATGATGACATCGGGTTTGTGACCTGGGTTCCTCTCCTTGCACGCCTTCTCGAATTCAGCATCCACTGTCATGGGGTAGGTCAGGTGCATGTTGCTATGGGGCAAGTGGATGGTGTTGCAGTTGCCCGACAACTCACAACCCGCTGAACGCTCCCGACCATAGACCTTGGCATGGCTCTTGGAGTGGTTGCGAACAAGCCGGACAGGCGTTTCACCCGCACTTGCACTGTAATTGTCGATGATGATGGCGCCTTTGCGCACCAAAGGGGTGTATGCACCAGTTCCTTTGAGAATGGTTTGCCAGTTGATGAGACTCCCCTCTTCGGCCGTAGCCGTTTCTGCCAGGACGCGGTCCAAGAATATCCCAGGGAAAGTCTCGCAGTATATTTTCAATGTTTTGTTGTTGGCAGTGCTGTTCATATAGTATGATTTTTCATCATTCATCGCACTGCAATCGCACATCATCTTGGCAAACAGTTCGCTGAAGGCATCGCTGCCGCCACTGTTTCCCCGGAGGTCAAGAATCAAGTATTTGCAGCCAGACTGCTTGAATTCTTCCTCTTTTTTCAGCATCCATTCCCATGTTGGTACATCACCTACGCAGGAGGGCAGACGCAGGAGGTAAGTGTCGTTGTCCACCTTGCATCCTACCGGTTCGGGATTATATTGCGGAATGAGTTTGGTGTAGTCGATAAAGGCTTCTGACTTCAGTTTATGGAAAAACTGTGAGGAGCAATTCGTATGACGGTCGAAATTCTCATAAAACCAGAACACATAACGCCCCACGGCTTCATCGGCATTGATTTCGCCTCTCATCAAGCGTGACAGGAGAGAGTCTTTCATGCTCGTGTATTCTTTTCTAAAACCATTCTGCATCAAGACGGGGAATATGGCGTTGTTGCGTTCGTTGGCACCTACTGCAAAATCGTATGTCTCGTATGCAAGGCGGATGGAGTCAGGAAGGTCTCCGTATTTCTTGATGAAATCGGCAGTGAGGAAGCGGGAGATGTCCTTTTTCATTTGGGGTGTGTTTGTGCCAAAGACATTCTGGATGTTCTGTGGCAGGCCACAACGGTCCCAGACCGTTACGAACGGTTGTCCAGCGTCATTAATGCCCGTTACGGAGATGGTTTCATTGTCAAACCAGTTGGCGATGAATGTCTGTCCGGCAAAATCGAAGGCGTTTTCACTCAAATAGGTGCAAGGTGTATATTGGCACTGCATGTCTTTGCTTGGAAAATCTGCGTTGGCAATGATGGTCACCGCTTCCTGGCTGCCAAGAATCTGATAGGTTTCCGGTCCGTTACTTACAATCCAAATTGGGAGGTGGCGGTGTTCGTTTGTTGTATGCCGCGTAATTTCCATGCTCCCTGCAGACGATGGCGTCCGTCCCCCAGGTTCATTTGCAGCAGGTTCAACGACCGCTGTATGACATCGGCGGAATCTCTCACCAACTCGTATTTCTCGTCAATGTTTGTTTGGTAGGGAAACAGGTGCTCGTTGAAAGCGCTTCGGTCGTTATACCAACGCAAGGTGAAAGTACTGTCAGAGGTGCCGAACGTCTGGATGCCCCTGTTTTCGGTTTTGGATAGTTCGCCTGTGAGGTGCAAAGGCTTTCCATCAGGATTGGAAACGGAGAAGCTAAATGGTTGGTTCTTAAAAATGCTCGGAGTGTAAGTAAGCGTGAGCGTGAGATCGTCCAGGCAATATTTATACTGTTTGTAACCCGCCTCCAAATGCTTGCCGTCTTGATGGACGATTTCTGTTAGCCTGTAAAGGCCTTTTAGGTCGGAAGTCTGAGCATCCAAGGATGGGACGGCTGTCATTATTATGGTGATGACGAGAAGAAGTTTCTGCAAGTGCCTGATTGATGGGGAATGTTTCATACTCTATAGGTTTGTTCGCGTTTGCCACGCAAAGGTAATCATAAGTTGGCGCATTAATAATGTATAAACGAGAAAAAAAAGCAACAATGCTATTTCAAATATACGGCTGCAAAGTTAATACTTTTTGTGGTATTATCAGCCAAATTCCTGGTAATAGAAATTTAATTTGATTGCTTGGCAGATTCAATCATTATTAGTACATTTGCGGTCTAATCTGTATCAAGTATGTGAAAATGGTGACACAAGTCTCAACTAAACAATAAGAATATGAAAACTGCAATAATGAACTTAAGAAAAATGGACAAATGGATGGTCATGATGGCCATTGTCTGTGTGGCTTTATTGACGGGTTGTGGTAAATCCGCCGGCGAAGGTGAGAGCGCCTCTGGAGAGTCGAAAGACGCCAAGGCCGTGAAGACGGAATCGACAGAGGTGCAGGACGGAAACGAGTCGGCTGAAGTGGACGACGCCGTGTCGGAGGGAATCGGTTTGATAGCAAGCAAATGGAAGAAGACGCCCATCACTGTCAGTCCCAAGGGTGCCAAGGCCAACATCAATGATTTCGCTCAGGCTTTCTGCGGTCAATATGGCAGTTACGAACCGAATGAGAAGATACTGAAATACCTTGCCGACCCCAAGGCATACAACAAGGAGGACGAGGTGTACTCTGTCACAAGCGATGTCTCCAACGGATACATCAGTTCTATTCAGTTGACTGAAATCGACCGCTTCACCAAGATGTGCTATAGGAACCGTAAAAACGGCCATTCATTGGTGGGGGTATTCATGGTGTACGGCTCCGAGAACGCAGAGTCAGAGTCGGCTTTCATGTTCTATGATTATGATCCAAAGACCAACATCATGACTCCCGACCTGGATGTCTGCCAAGTCGTGGAAAAGGTGGCTCTCAACAAAGACTTCGAGGATTATGCCTTGGAGCTCCCCCAGCAAGGGAAGGATATCGTGGTCAAGCTCTATTCTGACAATGGAGATGATGGCTACGACATTACGGAAATGACACTGAAGTGGACCGGCGACACTTTCATTTTGGTAGCTGGGTAATATTTGTCGTAAATAGTTGCCGCTATTTGCTCAAACAGACTTTTGAAAGTGGATTCAGCAAATAACAAATAGTTGTTGCTCAGTCGGTGCTGTTGGTTCTACCCATAGGGTCAAGAATGCTCAACAACGACAAGAATGCCCAGACGGATTGCCTATCCGCCTGGGCATTCTTGTCGTTGTTTCAAATCTTCTGCTCAAGGTTTCATCTATGTGAAAATGACAAGGTAACGGGATTGGGGTGGTTTATCTTTGCAACCCAATCAAACCTTGTGACAGATGAAAGAAATAGAAAGAAAACTTGTGTCTTGCTGCGTGGTGACGCTGGCAGTGGTGTTGATGTTCGTACAATCCTCTTGTGTGTCACGGAGGATGCTGTCCGAACAGGTGGTGGTCCATGACACGTTGAGGGTGTTTCATACCGACACCGTGAGGCATGACATCCATCATTCACATACCGACACCGTAAGGGAGAGTAGGGTGGAGGTCATCACCTTGCGCCAAGACTCTGCTCGGACGGATACCGTGAGGGTGGAGACCATTCTTGAGAGGTGGCATACGGTGTTTGTCACCGATAGCGTACATGTTTTTCGCCATCTTGCCGACTCGTTGCAAGCGGCACTCAAGAGGCAGGCGGTGAGGGAAGTGTCAGTTCCGCGTCGCCATAGGATGGGAAGATTTTCCTTGGACGCGTTGCTCTCCGCCATGGTTGTAGTCATGGCATGGATTCTTTTGAAACGGAGAACACGATGATGATTGTCCCAGATGGAATTAGTCAAGTCACCCGTCTATGATGCAAACATGAATCATGGTGAAATCTTATGTTCAACACACATTTTTTTGTCAAAAAAATCTTGAATGATTCTTGGAAATTCTTGCTAAAAAATGCGCTGAATGGTTACTCAATCTTTAATTTGACCAAAAAAACATAATTTGTCGAAGACAATAACCATTTTTCTATATTAATTCGTATTTTCGCAGAACGAAACCAATGACATTGAAAACCATGAAGTATTTATTATTCTCTCTCATTCTGGCTGCAACGACTTGCCTCTCCACTTGCCATGCTGGCAACACCAATCTTGATGCAGTACAGAAACGAGGATGCCCCATCAAGAAAGAGACGACAACCATCCGCTACACCGTCACCTCCAATTCAGGAATTGCCGTGCAAACAGAATACAACATCACGTGCGATTCCGTTACCTGGTATTATTCCGACCACCGTAATGGCTTCGTCCTATACGACGTGGTGAAATACGATAGAAAGGACTTCGACGCCTTGATCGACATCCTGTCGCAGGTATCATTCAAAGTGCGTCGTGTCGAAAGCATCCCCTCGGCAGGAGGAGGCGGTTATGCCTATTCCTTCTTTGACAACAACGGCAGATATCTCGGCTACGGCGTGGTCAACAACATCGCTTCCGGTGACAACAAGGTTGCCGAGAAGGCCATCAGCCAATTCCTCGAAAACCACAAGACAGCCGGCGAACAGGCTGTAGAGGAGGCCTTGGAAAAGGGCATACTCCATATCGACATCTATGAATTTCCCGAAACCTTGGTGCCATATAGAGTTGAGTGAATTGTCCTCATATAATACACCCCTAAGAACAAACAAACCATTTTCATCATATTGCTCGCCCTGGTTTGCATGACGCCCACCGCCATGCAAACCAAATTCTATAGCGGAACGGTAGTCCTATAAGGCAGGATAAATCTTACAAATTGTTCAAGACAAGCAATTTGTTGTACGCCAGCATTTATAGGAAAATAATTGGTGATTCTCGTTAAAAAAATCATGTTGTTTTTTGTTTCTTGAATGTGAGATAATCATCGTATTGAAAAACCAATACTACTCTTTCAAGCGGACGTTTACTCTTTGGCTGAAAAATAAAAAAAGTTTTCTTGATTATATATTTCCCCGAGATGTGGTAATATATTAGTAGAAGACATCAAGCGAATGGAAACAAGCACAGGCCATAAATCCCAAGCCATGCAGGATGAGACACTGCTTATACGCAGCATCCTTGACGGACAGACAGAACTGTTCCGTCTGCTTGCAGGGCGATATGCCGTAGAGGTGCTGCGGATGGTGGCACGCCTGATTCCTTCGCAAGAAGAAGCAGAAGAGGCGACACAAGACACGCTGTTGGAAGCCTTCCGCAGCCTTGCCCGCTACGATGCGCGAAAGGCGGGGTTCAAGACATGGCTCATGCGAATAGCCTACCACACGGCACTGAAGCACTACCGAAAGCTGCACAGGTCTGTCACCATCGTCGAAGTGGAACAAGATTGGCTTGCCAACATCCCGGACGATGAAACCGACACCCTGCTGGATGACATTGCCGCCGACCGCGTGGAACTTATGGAAAGAGCCATCGACACGCTGAAGCCCGACGACCAGATGTTGCTCAGCCTCTATTACTTTGACGACCACTCGATTCGTGAAATCGCATGCATCACGGAGCATGAGGAAAACTATCTCCGTTCGCGGTTGCAATGGATACGAAAAAAACTGGCAATCACCATCAAAACCCTTGAGAACAATGAAGAGAAATGAGACCAACAAAGACCAAGGTCTTCGTCTCGCCATACGACATAGGAACGAGACTCCTGAAAAGATGACGCTGTCGGAGGACTTCACCGACGGCCTGATGCAACGCATCGGCGAACAAGAGCCTGAATTGAAGTCCAAGCCGGAGCCCAAGTGGCATCGCCCATGGCTCTATGCCTTCATTGGCGCTGTTGCCGCCAGCATCCTGCTATTGTTGGCGTTCCACTATGTGCATGGCCATATGGGCACAGGGAAGGAGAATGTGATAGCAAAACAGACGGAACTGCCAGAGCAGTCGAGCAAGCAGGAATCACAAAGTGGCGAACAAAGGCAAGGCCGGCAGACGGAGCAGCAGGACAATCCTGCGATTGTCCAGGAGGGGGTGCAGGCACCTATGATTGCACAGGAAAAGTCTGGTAAAGAGAAACCCACTATGGTCAGTCAACGACCCCTTGCTGCATCGGTTGCTCATCGCATTTCAGCAGATGTTCCAATGACAGACAGTCTGGATTACTATATCGACAAGATAGAACGCGAATTGGCCCAAGTGGATGAGAGCCTCTATATTGAGCGGATAAACAAAGTCATACGTGCCGACGAGCGACTGCAGCGCATCGTCAGCAGTTACATCTTGCACACCCTCGACGAGGATGGACGTCCCCAAACGGCAGACAACATGTATAACGTAAAAACAGGACAAGATGAAAAATAGACATATCTTAGCGATTGCGGCGGTGCTGATGGCAATTACTTGCAATGCACAACCCACTCACACCGGCAGCATACAGGAAAAACTGAATGCCTTTGTAGAATCGAAGGAGTATAATGTGCAAAAACTCAACTACTCCAAGGACGGATTCAATGTTTATCAGTTTGCCCAGCAATTTGTGATGGAAGAAGAGCCACCTGGCGACTTTTACGGGCCGCTTCTCACTCCTCGGATGTTGGACTTGGAGAAGGCCTACAGGACAGAGGCCGTCAATGCCAGGACCATCTACATCCATGATGCAAGCAATGGCGACTCTCCCTTGCCAGGTGTCATGTTCCAATTCAAGATTGACGACCTCCGTCCGATGACTCAGCAGGTGGCATTCGACCTCAACAAGAATATCCGCCTCATTTCTTTTGATGAACCTGACGGGAGGTTCTATGCCTTGCTGCTGATGTGGGACCAGACCATCGACCCTGACAAAAGTATCGGCAAGGTATACTTGATGGATGGAATGATTTATGAAATCAGCGGATGGAAGTTGGACGACAGGCCTTTCATTGCCCACTACAAGCCCGAGGCACCGGAATCAGAAGGGATGGCTTTTGACGCTCAAATCAAGTATGACACCACACCCGATGCGATGACTGTCGATGTATTCATGGCCAAAGTGAAGCGCACCTGTGAGATATTTGAACGCGAGACCCCGCAAGGGAAGATGGCGGCTGCTGTGGTGCTCAACAAGACATGCAATGCGTTCACAGGCCAACTGACCCAGCAACAGTACTACGACCTGCTGAGTTGCATCCAGCCGTTGGTCGATAACGAAAAGAACGAAAACCTGAAGAGCATCCTGGCCTATTCTTGCTACTTGATTTACAAGAAAAGCGAAATCTTTGAAGGAGACAGTTGATGCCTGACCCGGATACCAACCTGCGAAAAGCTGCCGCTGACTATGGCATCCGTTCATATCCGGAGTTGATTGTCATTGGTTCCAAAGGAACGATAGTGGCATGTCCTCGGAATGTGGAGGAACTGAGTTCTGCACTTGACAAGCTGAAATGACTCATTGGGGGTGTGTCAGTCCATTTTTGACACACCCCCAATGAGTCAACATTCGCAAGTAAGGGAAAATGAGGTGTGAAGAGGGTTGAAGGGGGGCGCAGGCCGGAGGCGAGACCTATCAGACTATTGCATGTGTTACCCTAAAGAAGGTCACAAATCTTTCACTTTGGTAAAATGCTGTTTTTTGTGGTCCAGATCATCGCGGAAGATGGTGAACCCTTCTGGTGTAGCCTCTCCGGGAATAATGCTGAATTGGTGTTGGGCATTGCCTTTGGCTGTATTGATGATACGGAAATACTCCGCAGCGTCGTAGCGGTATTTCCCATGGGAAAACAAGAATACATACTCGCCTTTGCCGGATTGGCCAATCTCAGGCACAGCCTTCTCAAAATGCCATCTTATGGTTTTGCCGTCACCATTCATCCACAACGTGTCTCTGCCATTTGCAAAGACACCATTGTGTGGCGGGGGGGCAGGGGTGTCGTGCTTTGGTGGCTTGTCATAAGCCCTGCAACCAAAGAAAACTATCGACACGAAGGTCAATAAGAACAAATGGAATGGTCTTTTCATCTTTTCTATTATTTTTTTATCTGACATGAATACAAATCGGGAACAAGACAAATGAATGATATCAATGTTGACTGTCACCCCTTCAGGGTTCTTGCATGGAATCCTTATTGGCGGGGGCAACCCTGCCTTTGGCCTGACCAGGCTTTCAAGGTGGGAAACATCAGTTATTTGACTTCTACCATGAACCGTGTCACGGGATAATAGATGACACGGGCTTTTACCTTTTTCTTGCCTTCTGCTTCGAGAGCTTGTTGGTAGCAGTCGAGTTGGTCGCCATGTCGTCCGGCATAATGTTCACTGGTTGGATTGAAAACCAAAGAGTAGTTGCCTGGACAGGTCTTGTAGTCTATGACCACATAGGCGTCTTCTGTTTCCCAGACAAGGTCGATATAGCCGCTGACGATGGGCCCTTCGGCATCCAGATGCCGGAAAGGCTTTTCATGATGTCGAATGATGGATTTGCCATAGCGGGTTTCAAGGACTTTTGTCAGGTGTTTCCATGACTCCAGGAGGCTCTGGGGGTCCGGCATGTTCTTGTCTGTGAAACCATAGCTGTCGCGGAGGGTTTTGACCTGCTCTGCGTTGATGTTGTCATCACAGCAGCAGAACACTTGGTGGATGAAGTCACCCATAAGTGCTTCGTCCCCTTTGCTGTCGGCTTTCATGCGTTGTTCCCTGTCATTGATGACATTGATGTCGTGAGGTGTTGTCCCTGCTTTTGAAGGAGCCACATGGCGTATGTTGTCAAGGGGAGAGAAGTCGGATATGATGTCATGTACTCGGCTGGTGTTTTCCTCTGGCCATTCCAGCAAGTTGTCGAAATCGATGGTTTCGATGAGGAAGGGCATCTTGATGTCGAAGAAATCTTGCTGGTTGTTTCCATCCATGACTTGATGGGGAATGTTTACCCCTACGGAACGGAACCAGTTGAGGTTGACGGCATTGTCAATCATTTTCGGAGCGAGTATCAGGATTTCCCGCGCTCGGGTTACTCCTACATAAAGTAGGCGGGCCGCCTCGTTCACCTCTTGTTCGGATACGGTTTTCCACAGCGGATGCTGTTGCAGTTTGGAGATGAGTGCTGCTTTCGCAGCGTTAGTGCCGCCATAGATGTTGTGGACCAGGGAGATGGTCATCGGAGGATTGGGATTCTCCGGTGTTGGTGCCTGCTCTCGGTGATGATGGCATCCCAGCATGCTGCTGGTGGCGATATTGGTGGCGTCGGCGGCATCCTTTTCCAGTGAAAGGAGAATGACCACTTTCCACTCCAGTCCTTTTGACTTATGATAGGTGAAAAGACGTACGCCATCTTCGTTGGCAGCTCCGTTCTGCTTTTGGTTGGTGAAGAAATCGATGAACCCTACGACAGTGGCAGGCTGTGCCAGTTCGGTGGCGTGGTCTTCATATTTCCGTGCCAGGTCGATGAACACCTGTAGGTTGGTTTCCTCGGCTTGAGCATTCTCCCATCCCTGCACCAATGAGTAAAGGTCCAGCTCGATGATGAGGCTCTCCACAAGGGCGCTGATGCTCTGATAACCCAGAAGGTTCGTGGCATATTGCTGTTCCTCGTTGGAACGGAAGCTTTGTAGTTGGTTCAACCTTTTGATGATGGAAATGTTCTCAAGGTAGGACTGAGGCGTTTTCTTTTCGGTGGCGAGATGGTCAAGGCGATTTTCAATGATTTGGGTGACATTGTACCCTGGTTCGGTAAGGTAGGCGACCTCGGCGCGCGCCAACTGGTTGGATGGTGTGTTGACCAACGTGAGAAGCGCTTTCAGCAAACGGCCTGTGCGAGAGTCCTTGATGTCGTTGGATTCCCGGCACACCGGAATTTTTAGTTTGCGAAGTTCTTCGGCCAGCTTGTCGAGTTGGGCATTTGCTCTTGCCAGTACTGCGATGTCTTTTCGAGAGATTCCTTCTTTGAGAATCAGTTGCTGAATCTGGAGAGCCAGGTCCTCATCCCCTGAGTTGGGCCATAGTCGGAGTGGGTGCTCAACAAACGTAGTGTTGCCGTTTTCCTCTGGCATGGAGAGTTTGACTTCCTTGTCTGTGATTTGACTGAACACCTGTGAGAAGATGGCGTTTGAAAAATCCACCAATGGCTTTACGGAGCGGTATGAGTGTTCAAGATGTTCCGTGTCTTCAATGCTGTCGGCGACGGCGGTTGTCAGTTCTGTGTCGGAGCCACGGAAACCGTAGATGGCCTGTTTCTTGTCACCTACATAGCAGGTGTGCAGCAGGCTTGAGAGTCTTTGGAAGATGCGGACCTGCATGGGATTTGAGTCCTGGAACTCGTCTACGAAGAGGTGGGTGTAGCGTGAGGAAATGTCTTGTTGTACCTCCTCCATGTTGAGAAGTTTCAGGAACATCTCCTCCATGTCGTTGAAATCGATAAGGTGGTGCTCATCCTTGTATTGGCGGTATTCTTTCTGCCACTTGGCAGCGAGATGGAATATCAGAGAGGCATATGTCCGTAACTCTTGCGCCACTTCCTTGGTGAAGAATTCCCTTTCGAGGATGAAGCTTTTTACATCGTCAGTTGCCGGTCCCGACAACTGGTATTTGTTACCTTTATTCGTAATTTTCAATTTTATATGCTTCTTAAAATCCTCAATATCTTGAGCAGAGACATCTGGTTTTGTCCGAAGGGAATAATAAAAATCCTTCGCAGCACTTTGACTGTCTTTCAATTTGTTCTTTAGTCCGAAGAAATCTTCCACTTCTTGATAGAAGCTGTCTGTAAGGACGGACTGCAATGTAATGTCGGGGGCGGGTTCCAGACACTTGATGAAACTCTCCGTGGTTTCCAGGCTTTTGTTCAACTGGTCCTCAGTGATGCCATACCATTGCATGAAGTTAAGCACCATGCATAGGTCGGCCTTCCAAAACTCATAATTGATACCGCTTTTTTGTTCATTGTAACCATGGGTGATGTTGTGGTTCTCTGCAAATCGATATAGGAAGAAACGGTCTTTGTCTTCCAGCAATCCACGAAGAGAGTGGTCGCGGTAGATTTGAAGTTCATCATCTTCCATGGCTGCTGCGTCGGGCATGATGCCTAATTGGTACCAGTATTTGGTGAGGAAGGTGTTGGCCACTGAGTGAACGGTTCCGATGAGGGCGTGTTCCATCTGCTGAGCCTCTTTGTGCTTTCCAAGGTTGGCCAGTTCTTTCTTGGCTTTCTCGCGCAACTCCTGGGCTGCGACTTTGGTGAAGGTGGTCATGATGACTTGTTCGGGATTCATTTGGTTGTTTGCAACCATCTTTGCCACGTCCGTTGTAATTCTGTATGTCTTGCCAGATCCCGCTCCGGCACTGATGAATGTCTTTTTCATGATGCTCCTTTTAGATGGTGAAACACTTGTAGTTGGAATAGAGGTTCTCTGCCTTTAAGGGATTCCCTGTCTGACCATTTGTCTCTAAAGGATAGACATCCCCGGATTGCTCATATTCAATTTCTTTTATGGGCATGTTGTCGGCGGTTTCTATCATGCCTTCACTGATTTCCCTGACCCTTTCGGCGTAGCCGTTTCTGAGTTGTGTCATGATTTCAGCATTGCTTTTTATGGGTTCTTTAGTACTTCCAAATATCTGCTCGCAATCCTCACCATTGAAAGCATCCGTGCTGAAGAGAATCCCAAGGGGCATGACGAAGTAGGCCGTACGTACGGATTGCGGATGATTTACATGGTTCATCAGCGTGGCTTCGTAGATGGCCAACTGGATGGCGCGGTTGTTCTTCAAATAGTTCTTGAATTTGTCTTTCTTCGAGGCCCATTTGAGGTCGAAAATCACATCATTTCCCGCCGGGTCTCGCAAGAGCATGTCTAAGTATCCCTTGAGAAGGATACCGTTTCCGAATCCCAGGTTTTGTATTTCCTCTTGCTCACATTGAATGACAGTCAGCCCGTTGCCCTTGATGATGTCTGCGAGTTTCTTGACACAGCTAAGGAGTTGATATTTCAGGCGTGCCCGGTCCAGATGATATTCCGGAAGCAGGAGAAGTGCTCCTTTGCTGACAAGGGCACTGCTGAAGGCCTTGTCATATTGGCTGACAACGAAATTGGCCAGGGAAATGTTATCTCTTTCTGCTGTGAAAAGAGTCTCTATCACTTTATGAGCCACGTTGCCGTAGGTGGTGGACAACTTGATGTCCATCTCGCTGACATCTTTGAAGTGGAGTGCGTATTGCATGAAATAGTCAAGTGGATTCTGAAGGAGTTGCTCCAGGGACGAGTAGCTTTCCATGGTACTCCAACTTACGGGATGTTCCTTCGCATCGAAACGGATTTCGCGGTTGTCTTCTTCACGATGGTTGTCTACCGGTTCTATTACCTTTGTGGCGAGTTGTTCATAAAGCTGATCTCCATCTTCTGTCTTGGTGATGAATGGCAGTTGGAGATGCATGGGGTGCTTGGGAAGCTTGGTCGCCCCCTGCTGTTCGCAGGTGACGATGGTCAGTTTGCCTGATGTCTTAGGTATGGGTCTGCTCATCATCATTTGCATCATTTCTGCCTCATGTTCCTTGTCCCAGAGTAGCACATCATGCTCCTTCAGTTGTCCTATTTCATGATTGGATAGGAAATCAGTGGAGAGCGTGGCCGGGATGTCGCCGTAGAAATCGCACCAAATGGTGTTCTCTGCCGTGTCAATCATGTTTGCCGGATGGTTGATGATGTTTCTGCCGTTTGCCTGGGCGTGGTAGAGGGTGAAGTCACCATCCTCGTAAAGCGACTGTGCCCATTGGTTGAGTCTTGTGAAAGAAAGGTCCCCGTCGATGAGTGTTGTGATTTGGTTCAATAGGGCGTCGGTCATTTCCTTGACTTTTCTCAACTGGCTTATGCGGGCATCATAAGGTTGGACGGCATAGATGCTTATCGACTTTCCTGAAGCATAGTTGCTGATGGAGGACAAAAAATTGGACAATGCCTTGACATTGACGGTGTCGGTCTCTTCTGCCAATGACGATTCTCTGTCGTCTTTCCTTAGGTCGAAGGGAAGGAATTGGAGATAATTCTCCTCGCGTTGC
This sequence comes from Prevotella sp., assembly GCA_017619375.1. Classification (GTDB taxonomy): domain Bacteria; phylum Bacteroidota; class Bacteroidia; order Bacteroidales; family Bacteroidaceae; genus Prevotella. The sequence continues at coordinate 17,909 of JAFZSL010000044.1, forward strand.
TTTTTTGTTTTCTGTGGCGGTGTCGGGTCGTCCTCTGGCTTGAACTCCTTCTCGATGTAGTCGTTGATGCATTGTCGCACTTTGTCATTGCAGAAGCCTCCCTCACGGACAATCATCCTTGCCAGTTTCCTGCATAATAGCCCGTCAAGGGGGCACTCTGGCAGGGAGAGGTATTGAAGGAGTGAGTTCACGTTCAAAGGACGACGGAATAGTTGGATGGCCAGCAAGAACATCTGCGTGACCTGCGGGTTGGTGTTGGCCATCTCGCAGCCGCAGACAGGGTTGCCTGACATGTGAAGCCAGTTGTCAAGGCGTTTGTTGTTGGAGTTGATCCAAACATCATAGGATTGCGGCTGTTGCTGTGTGAGCCAAACCTCAGCCTTCCATTGTTGAGTGAAGTGTATCTCGGTGATGGTTTGCAGAACAGCTTTCGTGTCATCGGCGTTTTCTATGATTTTGACACCAATCTTTTGCAGGGATCTCAGCAGTGGCTTGATGTAGTCTGGCAAGATTTCCAACCGGCAGGGAATCTCGATGACAAGTGTCTTATAGGCATTAGGTACATATGCTTCTCCGGATTCCATCAAATGAATTTGACCTGAGATTTTTTTCAGCAATGTGGCCATGCCTCCATCATCATAGAGGGAGTCTATCTCTGCCAAAGTGTTGAGCCGGGTGCAGTCATTCAGTATGGTTTCCTTGCTCCAACCACACATGGCAAGGCTGTCTCGCCAGCGTAGCAATGTCTTGGCGACGCTCATGCTGTCGATGGCGATGCTACGATGGAAAATGTTGCCTACGTTCTTCGTGTCATACTGCAGCAGGGCCTTGTGGTAGGATGTAAGCCGTTCTGGGTAAGACGGTATTTGCTGATGGATTCCGGCATGTAAAGCGAGTTGACTCAGAAGGTTTTGGGTTTCAAGGACTTGGACATCAAGCATCACCTCCTTGTTTTGTAAGTTGAAGTAACAACTCCCATTGTGGAAAGGACTATATATTATCTTCATGTTAGGTGTATTGGATTTGAAGTTGTCTTAGAGTGCAAAGGTGCAAATTATAATGAAAATGAATAAGTCAATATGTAAAACGTATGTGCAAAAATAGTGATATTTCCTCAATATACCGCATGTTTGTCTCGATTAATTGAATAAAAAACAGGTCGATACTAAAAAAGACTTCCAATCGATGGATTCTTGTTCACTTTAAATAGTTTCTTTCGGGTATTTCGTGAGCGTCTTTCAGTTGTGCTGAGAAATGAATGGCCTTTGGCTATTTCGGTCATTTCGTGTTTGTTGTTGATGTATGGAAGATGTCAGTAAAATAATTGAATAATTCTCCAATTACTCCCTATGGTCGTGGGTCTTCGACAAATCTCGCTAATTCGGGATGAAATATTCTTTTAGGCGGGCACAAGACCCGCCTCTACTGTCGCAACGTTTGCCGACCACGTTGCAAGTCTTTAAATCAGACATTTTCGGTTGTTTCGTGTTCTTTCTTATGTGTTCGGCAATTGGTTTAGGCTATTGGCATGGAATGGAAAGCCAGAAGGGGCGACAGAATGACTCTGCCGCCCCTTCTGGGTTGCCCAATAGTTATCATGGACACATCTGGCTCAAAAGATATTTCTTAATCAAAGAAGCATGAGAGAGTGGTTTTGAGGGATTGTCAATGTCTTCATTGGTGTCATAGTCGAGGAAGACGATGGTCTTGCCTTCTCTGAGCAATGAGAGGAAATACTCGATTTCTTTTTGGCACTTGTGTTCCAACATCCAATTGTATGAGGGCACGTAAATCTCTTTTCTTGCTGTAAGATATCCAAGCAGTTCCTTGCTTCCAAGGCCTTTCTGATGACCGAGACATTTGCCGTGTGTGCGTACCGTGCGTTTGAGGTCTTTCATCGTGCGGTTGTTGAAGCAACTGAAGTCTATCCCCTCGTTTTGAAAGACCTTAAGTCCTTGCCAAATTCCTTCTACACAAGCAGAAGTCACAGTACCAGAGAATGGAATAGGAATGCCACCGTGTGGATAAAACGGGGAAAGGGTTTTATATTCACCTTTGCTTGTCACATCGAAAATCATCGCATCAGGATATTCCTTGAGGATATTTTCTTTCTTTGTCCTTTTGTTTTTAATGATGACCATACACTTTTCAAAACTTTAACATGATTATTTTATGTTTTCAAATAGTAATTCCATTAATGATTCCCAAATTTTGAGAAAAGTAATCAGTTAATATGTCAATTTCTTAAGCACCTGGCTTATTTTTCTGTCATCGTCACTGTATGCGACGTTCTCCCTCCAATAATGCAGGTAGACTTGTTCTTATCTTCATTTTACCTCCATCGCTTTGCAGTGATTCTTGGCATATCGGTACAGCAGCCAACTGATGAACAGGTCGACCAAGAAAAACACTACGAAAATCAACAGGTTGACCTTGACATAATTCGCCCATGTACCTCCTGCTAAATCTTTCAGTTCGCCGACGCATTTCCTGCCCGCATCCAACAAAGGAAGATGAATGTAATGGTTCCAAACGACGATGGTCATTATCGCATTCAGCACAAGCCATCCCCCGGTGAGAAGCAGTGGCAGGTATTGACGGCCTTGTGCTTTAATCAGTCCGCGGACGCTGACAAGGAAGGCAGGAATTGCGAAAACCGTCGGGAGTAGCGAATGGAAATAAATTTGCTCATACGTACAGTATTCGAAATAGGTAAGTCCTGTGATGGCTGCCAGTTCCGCCATGATGGCGCAGCATACGGCAAACAGTCCCTCAATCTCGCTGAGAGGCGACACCAATCCGACGACAAGACCCACGGCAGGAACCATCAGCACCCATGACACCACCGCCCAACGCTTCAGCCATGGATAGAGAGCCAGACAGACGTTTGTCAGTATCAATGCAGTCCACCCGCCCATCAAAGCAGGATACGCAGCTTCCTTTCCGTAGCGTTCCCCAGCACGAAGGGTTTGACAAAGTTGACCGTCGATGTTCAGTCCCACATTACATAACCCATAACCATACCAAATAGCACAACATAAGGCAACAAAAGCCATTATATAATGACGTTTCCAGGCAAGTATGGCAAAAGCGATGACTGCGGTCGCAAAATTCAATATGATAAGGATGTTCATATGTTATTGTTTTTATAGTGATGATAAAAAAATGTCTTGGTCACTGATTTTTTGCTTGATAGTCATGTATTTCTTGAGTGGCTATCCTCAATAAAGCGATTTTATACATGGTGGCTTTCAGCATGTATTCTTCAAATTCCTTGTCGTTGAGAATTTTTGTCCCCTCTTTTTTGTTTAGGATATCATAGACAGGAATGGTTGCCTCGTCAAAAAAATAGGCTGCTTCCATGATTAATGGTTCGTTGTTTTTAGCCAGGCCAGAGGAGCCGTCAAGCATGCGCATGATGGGAATAATCATCTTGAAGAACGCACAAGACTCCAAGAAGCATGACATTTTATAATAGTCCTTGTCAGAAAGACGTCGCATACTGCTGATGCTATCCAGACATATTTCACACTCAGAGCAGTAATAGTAATCTCGTTCGTTAAAAGAACCCCCGTTGTTCATTGTGTTCAGTGTGTGGAATAATTGCATGTCTTGTATGGATGTAAACTTCAGCCAGGACAAGAGTTTTACATCCTTGCAGCCTTTCCCGACAAATGATTGATGTAAACTGTCGCATAAGGGAAGCATTTGTTTAAGCGCGTATGTGCTTAAGTAAGACAAATCGCCGTGAATGCCCAAGATGGCATTGAAATAAGACATTCCATAAGCAATATAACATTGCATCTGATAGATGTCGGCCATGCTTTTCGAGTATGACTGGCTCTTTGCCCTTACACGTTTAGCCATTGCATGTACTGTGTCTGCCGCCCATTCAGATTCCGTGTCACCACCGATAATTGGCATGGCCGAAGCGAAAGAGTCAAGGGCATTCACGTATTCAGACACGATTTTTTCTTGCGCCGCCCCCGAGAGTGCTATCCATTCCGCTTCAGAAGAAGCCGATTTCATTGAGGGCTGTTTATTGCATGAATTGATGCAAAGCGCAAAACTCATAAGAGTTAACAAATATAATACTTTAAGTGATGTGGCTTTCATATCATTTCATTTTTAAAACGTAATCCAGTTGGTGCATTTAGGGGTTGGCATATGGTTTGCGAGTCATTCCAATTCCTTGATGGGATTGATGAAAAAGAGATGCTTTTTCGGATCCCATTGTCCTTCACCTTGCGGGTAGATGGTGGAGATGCTGTAGTGCAGGTGCGGGGACTTCCCTGCTGCATTGCCAGTGTCTCCCACCTTGCCGATGACAGACTTTTTTGTGACGATGGCACCGACATGGGTATCTATCTCACTCATGTGGGCATAGTAGTGGAAACGCAATTTCGAACTGAACACCAAAACGATGTTGCCGCCTGCGCCTTTGGTGTGCATTGCAGCCACGACAATCCCACCAATGGCAGGATGAACCGGGGTCCCTTTTTTTGCAAAGATGTCTATGCCACGATGCTTGTGGTCGCCCCACGGATGCCAGAACGATTCCTTGTTGTAACTTTCCTTTCCACATCCCTCCACTGGGTTTTGAATCTTGGAGGGCAACAACAGGTTCAAAACAATAAGAACCACTATAACCCACATGATTCTTTTCAGCCATTTTTTACGGTTCTTTTTCATATCAGTGCAAAATTATCTTATTTTAGAAACAATCGACTTTTTCCTATGATTTTATGAATTGCCTTTTTTTTGTATGGGCATGAGTATATGATTATTTTTTCATTATTGTTTTCTTGCAGTTATTGTATGTATAATCGTAAAAACACGCATCAAAAAACACGGTTTTGTCGGGTAGTTGAACCTCCACGAAATCGTGATCCTTCACAAACCCTTCCCACGAAGAGGGAACTATGGATTTAAGCGTTTTGCAGATACTGACCCCAAACCTTCTGACATCACCTACTACTGGTTTCGCCTTGCCTTTGATTTTGTTTGAGTCAAAACATTGTTGACAGATTGCAGCACACAACTTGGCGTATCCTACACAGTTGGCTTTCCCTGCTTCTATGTCATTGGTTTTTGTAAACCTAAGCATTTTTGCAGTTTGTTTTGTGCTGTATGTGATGATTTCATCTTCTGTAAAGCCTTTTGTGTCATTGGCTATCTGCTCCTTCAATTCGGCAGAAAGAGGAAAGCCATCTCCACCTCTATCAACAGTTTTTACCAACTCGAATGATAATAGGAATCGCAACAATACGATGATTATCACGGTTGCGAATGCGTATTTCAATAGTTTCTTTCTCATATGGTCACCTCACTTTCTTGGTGTTATATGGATTAGATGTCGCTGCTTTTCATAAAGTTGTTATGAACCATAGCACAATAGTTCTGGAAAAGGAGAAAAACAAATTCTTCATAACACTATTTTTATCGTCCTTCATCAACCATGCCTCAATCTCAATGTATAGTAGGCAAATGCCGCAATGGCGGTGAGGAAATTGAGAATGTTGAGATGTCTATTTCAGATGTCATGTGCATGTTTGGAGTTGTAGATGTCAATCGGAGCCACGACCTCTTGGTCAAGGCTGATGCCTCGTAGGATGAGCTTTTTCTTTAGCCCGAATAAATGATATGACGATACTTTTCTATATTTGCACAATTCCATACCAAATTGCTTTTGGTAAATGTGGTGAATAAGTTCCGAACAATAAAACAGATTGTTATTTGGTTTGAAAGAACTGTCGTAGCGACGGCCAAGCAGATGCTTGTACTTCACTTTAACGGGAGTGTCAATGACTCGCTTCGCCCACCATTGCTTGCCTTTTCCCCGGTCTATGAATTCCTGCAGAGGGGTCAACTTCAGTATCCCGGTTGCTTCCAGCACATACAAGCCATTGGGTTTCTCGATGATGATGCCGCAGTGGCTCAGTACAGACATCGTGGCATACTGGATGGCAGGCGACTGCTTTGACTTCGACGTGTGGAAGATGAGGTCGCCCTCCTTCAGCTTTTCAACCGATGTCTGCCCCATGCAGTATTTGAAACCAAAGACCAGCATTGCAAGGACCAAGATGCCAAAAGTGATTTTTAGCTTTTTCATTGTCTTTTTGCTTTTCTTTTTCGTTTTGATATGATTTCTATGTTTTGATGCCACAAAGTTAGTTCGAAATGTCTGACATTCCAATTATAAATAAGTAAAATGTATGAACACCAGCGTTTGTTGTATGAGTTGACCTATAAGGTTGTTGTCGATTCAACCAGTCATGTAAAATTGAACAATTATGAGAAAGGATATCAAAAGGTCTGTCATTTTTTCGTTGAATAGTTGGGTGATATGTTAAAGTTGGGTGATATGATATGCAAGCCAGATGTTTGCCCCTGAAAGCACCAGGAAGAGCAGCACGAAGATGATGAGGTTCACCATCTCATAGGTGGTGTGCCATTTTTTTGCCAATTCCTCCAAGTCTTTCACACAAAGCCAAAAGGCATCGTCGAAAGGTAGATGATAGTGGCGTAGCATCCGAATGAAACCAAAGATGTAAACAGCGGCATACGCCAACAGCAGTACAGTTGCTGCCAGCCAGAGGGCAGAACCGCTTGTGCAGAGTTTGTACACTGCTGCGGCGGCCGGAGCCATTCCCGACAAGGTCAATAAGGCTCCTTGAAGCCAAAGGTTGAACACCACGGAAATCTGGTTGTATGTCAGGTTGAACGCCTTGCCCAGCAATCGGAGGATAACCACACAAAATATGAATGGCAGTAATGCCAAATCTATCAGTCTGCATCTTTTCATTGTCCTTGTTCTTTAAATCTTTCAGTTCAATGAGTCTTGAAATACAACAAATCTATCACTTGGCAAAAGATGATGATTGCCCGTCGGTCTTGCAGGTTTTCCCTTTTATGGACTTTGCCGATTAAGGTTGTTTCGTTTTTGTTTTCAGGAGGGTGGGAAGACTGGTCAGTTGTCTTCGTTTGGATTGATGATGAGATACAATCTTGAATGTGGGTAATCGATGATTGCATGGTGTCTTTCAAGGAAATCTGTGCCCAGGACACCATCTGCTTGTATCCCTTTGGTCTTTTTGAATTCTGTGTTGAGATAAGAGATGTCCATCAGAAAGAGGTCGACAGACTTGAATTCCTTTCCGTTGACTTGGAGCATAGCGGATGTCCTGACCAATGTCCTGACGGAACCGATGCCTGCCGCATAATCCCGTTTGCCCAATGCTTCAAGGCCGTATTTGTCTTTCTTGGACATGTCTATCAAGGTGCCTCCACCGCCAGTGTCCACCAAGAACTTGCATGGTTTTCCGTTGACTTGTAACGTGGCCGTCACATGCCTTGAACGCATCTTATGTAGTTCTATTGTGTCATATCCGTTGGCCAACATGGTGCTGTCGTTAAGGTCGACAATGGAAACGGCGACATCTTTGCCACCATCGCCGGCACAGCCAAACGTTATGGCTAAGAGGATAATGAATGACAATTGTTTCATCTTCTTTTATTTTTTTCTTGATATCCAAGAACACATTCGCGGCATATTCGAAAAACGATTCTTTGTTGATTCGTTTTTCGCCTATGATTTCCCCGTTTGTAAGAGAATAAGTCTTTCCCTCCATAGGTTGTCAGCACCATGCAGATGATGGTCGTCTGCATGATCTGACAACAGTTTGTCGTTTGACTTATTTCTTATTCTTTGATTCCTTTTGCTCTTTTCTATGTTCGCGTGTCTCCTCGTTCTCCCAAAGATCGACAGCAATGTCTGTCAGTTTATCGGGCATGATATTTCCGCTTTCCTGAATCTCTGCCCAAGAGCAAAGTGTGGCATAGTTTTCATCTATGACCATGTCGGTTGGAGGTCCGATGGGACTGTCTTGACTATAATACAGATGCCGTCCGGACCCGATCAATTCCCATGCGTCCACATCAGGTTCATCGAGCTGATTGTAGATTTCCGCATCGATTTCATAGAGGTCGAAATCCCCTCTCCATGATGTTTTTGCCGTATAGAGGTTCTTCTCGTCGTCATAACAGGCCTTCCAGCCTAACCCTTTTTTGAAATGTAGCATATCTGTTTGTATTGAGGTTGTTGTTTGATGACTTGGTGATTGTCAAGTGTGCTTTTCTGCGGAATGGCAGATGGTGCCTTTGTAGATGCTTTGATGTGGTTCTTGATGTCGTAGGTGTCGGTGGCAAAGATAATAAATAAAACGGAAACAACCACTTATGGCGTAATTTTTTTCAATGGTCAATGCTCCACAAAAGATGCAAGTTGCGGCTTTTTTGTTTTTTCGTTTTTGTAAAAATAGCTCAGTCATCCCCTTGTTGTAGTCGCTTCGCTCAAAATTCCCCAAAATTAACCTCGAAAATTATCAAAACTTCGCTTGTCTTATCATTTTTTTATTCCATTTTTTTATAATTTTGAGGCCGTAGGCCAACCATTGAATGATGACAGGGCTGTTACCTCACCTGCCACCGACCTTTAATTTTTGTTAATTTTGGCAAAGGCTCCGTGACAAAACTCAAGAAAGAGTCTATATTCCAATAGAATGATAAAATAGCTGGCGAATGTTTAAAAGACCCATGCATAGAACCCCCAAAGCCGAAGACCTATCCACGATGATAAGTCATTATGGCCCTGCGCTCATGACCTTTGTCGGTCGTATCGTAACCATACAGGAGGATGCAGAGGACGTGGTGCAAGAGACTTTCGTAGCGGCCTACAAACATCTGGATGACTACAACCCGGAACAGGCTTCAATGAAGACATGGCTTCATCGCATAGCCTACCATGAAGCCCTCTATCTTCTGCGACGGCGAAAACGGATGGCGCAAATACCGCTCGATGTGGGCGAGGACATTCCAGACGAGTTGCCAGATGCCACGACAGCCGAAGAGTTGGATGAAGCCATTCAAAAACTTACGCCCGAAGAGCAGATGCTCTTGCAACTCTACTACTTTGACCAGCGCCCCCTGAAAGAAATCGCCTACATCACAGGTGCGGCAGACCACTCTCTCAATCGTGAAGTGTCACGGCTCAGCAGCCAACTTCACCGAATACGTCAACGACTCAGGATGATTTTAATGCACATGAACGATGAAGCAAGATGAACTTTTCCGCCAAGCCCTGCAGCGACAGAACAAACGGGCTTCAGAAATGAAAATGCCCGACGATATGGAACAGCGGGTGATGGGCCGTCTCAAGTCGAAAAACAGGTCGCACCTTTGGCTGCGCTCTGTATCCATCGTTGCCGCCGCCTGTGTCCTTATATTACTGACACTGCATTATGCAAGTAAAAATGTAGAGCCGAAAGAGAAACCTCTGACAGCACAAAAGACGGAACTGCAAGACGGCACGATTGAAAATGGAGGGCAGACCTCTGTCGGAAAAGAGCAAAGTCGAACCGAAATGAACCATGCAGGGAGTGAACAAGTCCTATCGCAGGTCATCGAACAGATTCCGACGAGTGCTCAGAAAATGCCAGACGATGGTAAAAATAAAACTTCCATGGTCAAGAACCACTCCGCTTCAAATGCCAACTCAACATCCGTTGTCGCCGCAGACCAACTCAACGACTACATCGCCCGGCTGGAGGCAGAGATGGATGCTCTCGATGACAGCGTAAGGGCTGCGCATTTGGAAAAAATCATCGCCGCCGACAGCCGCTTGCAACAGTTGGTCAACCGCATTGTGAAAGACGAGGCGGAGCAGGCTATGAGTGAACTACAGAAAGACAGTACTTCCAATTATATCAACTTCTAAATCAATGAAAACAAAATGAAAAAACAAATATTGATAACAGCCCTCCTGCTGATGCCCGCAGCCTGGCTTCAGGCACAGGAGAACAAGCACGCCCAGGCCATGCGCACGGCTTTCGTCGAAACGAGATACGGCAAGTTTCCGAAAAGCATAGAAACCAAGATGAAGAGCATGAACGAAGACTCTATCACCGTGGCATGGGGTGAATGGGGCTGCCTGGATGGTGGCGGGCTGGTGCCCAAGGAGAAAATCCATGTGGTGAAACTCTCGCAGACCAAGTCGAACGTCTCGGCATCTGTCGGACCGCTGTATATCGACGGTTACCGTTTCTCGTTCAATCAAGTGCCTGATGACCCCACGCTGCCGCTGCGTCCCATGCTCGATGCCTTCGACAAACAGGCGCCCTTTGCCAATAGTTATTACAGTTATCTGGCGAGCGATGATCAAGCTGTCTTCCCAGGTGTAAAGATTGCATGGGGAGAGGAGGGACATACGTTTCCCTTGCAACTCCATCCTTCGATGAACACCCGTATCATCAGTTTCAAGGATGATGACGGGTTCCGCTCCACCTACCTTCTCACATGGACGGATACGGAACTGACCGATGGCGACACCAAGCATAAGCGCTATATGGTAGAAGGCCTTATCTACGAGTTCCATTGCCCGAAGATAGACAATGCACCGCAAATGAAATCCTACGACCCCGATGAATACCTGAACAGGACCAACACGGGATTGGGTGTGGCACACAATCTGGTGCGCGGGCTCCAGAAGAGCGATCCGGAACGTGCCAGAACCTTGGAGACCGACACCGTGATGGAGCAGTATGGCTATATATTCCAAGAGATGGTGGCGAAACTCAACGGTTCGTCTGAAATCCCAAATGTGTACACCAGTTACGATGCCTTACAGGCTAAAGTGCAACGTATGTGGGAGTTGAGCCATACCGCCGACATGACCGAGTTGGAGGCCATCCTCCACACGTTGAACAAAGAGGTTGACAACTACCCATTCCAGTTCTCTGGGTGGTTAGCTGAAAAGTTGTGTGGCATGACTGATGCGTTGGAGGCCACTATCCCCCCAGGTCAGAGGAAACAAGTTGCCTCAGCCCGTAAAAGCATCAATGCTAAAAGAAACATGACGACAGAGATTGACAGCCTCAACGAACAAGACCAGGACTACCTGAACCGCAACTTCTGGATAATCAGCCACGAACCTGTCGACTATGCCAATACTCATTTCACAGCCTGTGGAGAGCACTATGGTGGAAATGAACAGAAAGCCTATTTGGAAGTAAAAGGTGATGCTGGCAAAGGATTCGAGGCCGAAACTACGCTGAGAGGCCTGCGCCCAGGCCGCTATCGCGTCTCTGCTGTGGTGCGCGCCTCTGAGGCAGAGCATTCCAATGTATATGTTTTTGCAAAGACGGGTAATGGTGATGTCATCAAAAAGGAAATTCCTGCCATGGGAAATACGGGCGGCAACATCTGGTTCTCCGCATTGTGCCGTTTCGAACAGCGCGCCAGCAATGGTGACTTCGTTACCGCCCTTGACATCGACAAGACCGCGGCCAATGGCGGACAGGGCTTCGGCTGGAATCGCATCTGGCTCGACGAGGTCACCGTCAGTGAGGACGGCAACCTGACCTATGGTGTCACCACCCGACATGATTCCAACTACAATGGCCGTTGGTTCTCCGCCTGCGACTTCATCGTCGAGAGAGTGGAAGACTAAACGAAGGGGGTGCATTTGTCGCAGTCTACGGACTTTAAGAACTATCAGGACTATAGCTACTATAAATACTATGGCTACTATAAATACTATAGATGCTTTAAATTCTTGTCCAAGAGTCCCTTGAGTCCTTTGAGTCCGTAGACTTTTTAATGATATGGCTTTGTCACTTTTTCCCTGCCATCATCATGCGGGTGGCGGCAGGTGTCGGCGTGGCGGTGATATCGGCGGTGTGAACTTCACGCTGGACTCCCTCGATGTTGAATTGAAGCGTGGCGCCGTCGCTACGGACGTCAATGGTGACAGGGGCACCCATGACAATCGGGAGGTTCACGTCGCCATGACCACCGGGGAACCCGCAGAGCACGGGGATGTTGTATTTGGTCAGCATCACATGGATCATGGCTTCCACACTCTCATATGTGAATTCTGTGCCGCAGTCGGTGAACTCACCGAGGATGACTCCTTTGCAACGATCGAGCACGCCATTCATCTGTAGGATGCGCATCTGGCGATCGATGTTATGCATGGATTCCTCCACCTCCTCGACAAAGAGAATGAGGTCTTTGCCCTTTGTGGCATCTGCCTGTGAACCGAGGTTTGGAACAAACGTGCAAAGGTTGCCGCCAACAAGCACGCCACTGGCTTTGCCAAGGATGTTTTCTTGATGTGCCGGCAACACATAACGAGGCACATTGCCCATCAATAGGTCACGCATCAGCGTGCTTGTTTCGTCGGTGCCGCCTTTGGCCAGGAATGAACTCATTGTACCATGTATGCTCATCACTCCGGAACGACTCATCAGGCCGTGCAGTGTGGAGATGTCGCTGAACCCCACAAGCCATTTCGGCGAGGCTTTCAGTTCTGCCAATGTCAACTGGTCTATAAGCTGGATGGTGCCATATCCTCCGCGATTGCAGATGATGGCCTTGATGGACGGGTCGTTCAGTGCCCAACGGATGTCGCTGATGCGCTCGCTCACCGTCCCGGCATATCGGCCGTCGACGATTTTCCCTACATTAGGACCGATGACAGGCTCCAAGCCCCAGCCGCGCAGCACTTCGGCTGTCTTCTCCACATTCTCCATCGGTGTGAAGTAAGACGGAGAAATCAGTGCCACTTTGTCGCCCGCCTTCAGATAGTCAGGTTTGATGCAGTTGATTACTACCGTCCCCTCTTGAGGCGACTTTTGGTCGTCGTCGTCATCGCTACACGAATTCAGTGTTGCCATTCCCAAGAGCCCAAGGAAGATGGCAAGCATCCATTCTTTTGTCTGTTCCATCATTCTTATCCTATAAATCTATTTTTCTCTCTTATGATTTCCTGTAGTATTCTGGCTCTCGTCAGCGGATTCCGCCGCCGCCACCGCTGCCGGAGAAGCCGCCGCCGCCACCGCCCCATGAGGAATGGCCGCCGCCACCAGATGAGCGTGTCGATGAATGGCTTCGTCTTCTGGATGAGGTTGCGGCGGCGAGGCGCTGATTCTCTTTGATGATGCCGGCCATATGGTCTGTGCCTTTGAAGACGGAAGCATACACGGCAGGAAGGATTACGTTGTCTGATAGTTGATTGGCCACTTGGTCCATCTTGAAGAACTCTGGGTTGATGGCTTTCATGTCTTTTGTCACCTGTTCTGCATTGCCATAGAGGGTGGCCCACACCATGTAGTCGCGCCACAACCGGGATTCTGTCAGGTGGCGTTCATTCATCAGCGTGAAGTCTTCGAGGAAGCGTTTGAAGCCATACACCTCGGTCATCTCGTCCTTGCGGTCTTTGTAGTATTCTCTTTTCCGCTTGGTGAATAATACATCTATGAACGAACGTATTTGTTTCCGATTGTTCTTGTCTTCCATGAACGTTTCCAGTTCTTTGGGGTCGAGCACTCGGTTCTCGCCGGCTGCATTCTTGAAAATGTCGAACATCTTGAAGGCCAGCAATGGCAATTCTTTCTCAAGTGACAATTCCTCTTTCACTACAAAGCGTTTTGACATCTCGCCCGTGGCTGTCGTCACGGATTCGACGCTGAAGGCCCCTTCATTGATCAGTTGTAGAATGGTGGCCGACAGAAGACGCTTGTAATCAAGAGATTTCTCGAAACTAAAAGCATTAAGCATGTCGTTGGCTTGTTGCAAATTGCCTTCCAATGGAATGGACCTGAAGTAGTCTACGGATTGAACCCACTCCTCATGCTTTTTCCGGCGATAGGCAGGTCGTATCTTGAAAAAGTAGAGAAGCAGTCCCCCGATGCTGGCAAGACTACCTCCCAAGATGCCCAAGGCTACAGGAAGAATGTTCGAATTGCCACTCGATTTCTCAATGACCACACCTTCTTCTTCTTCATCATAGTCACTGCCCTCAAGGGCCTGTCGCATTTTGTGCTCAAAGGTGTCGTCGGTTATTTGTATGGTAGGCTCCAGCATCCCCTTGGGAAATTTGGCCATGATATAGAGGGCCGCTTCTGAATTCATCGCCTCGGTGGTCTCTGCCACTATCGTCCCGTTCTTGAAACTCATGTCGCCAATGAAACGGAAACCCCAGATGCCACAGGTGTCTGGCGTGAACACCAGCGTGGTGTCCGCACCCACGATGGTCACTTTGGCATGTTTCGGTTTCGGCTTGACACTTTCATCGAGAAACGTGTGACGGAGGGCGTCGGCATCTGGATATCCGCGCACCAGGCCCGTTATGGTGTAACTGGTGACATATGTGCGTTGCCCGCTGTCGCCGAGGCCCCAGCAGATTTCATAGTAGCCGTCGCCTTTCTCCACGATGCCGCAACGCCCGGCCTTTTCCTTCCTGCTGCGGTTGACTTTCCATTTCCCGATGTTTTCATACTGGCGTTGGCTCTCATCGCTGACGGCGAGGTCTTTGACAGTGCTTGGCCCCATGTTGTTCAATCCGATGTAGCACTCTGTTCCATTGTTGTCAATGGTCATCTGTCGTGTCTCGGTGACGCGTGCGTCACCGTTCTTGCTCAGTACCACATGAATGTCGAGGTCATGCAACCGTGATTGGGCAAAAGCCATTGTCGATAATGCCAAAAGCAGCAGCGACATGGCAATGCGTCTTGTTCCTTTTGATGTTTTCTTCATTTTTATTTGCTATGATGATGCAGGATATGCAGTGACATTTTTCTTTTCCTATTTGCAAAAGTAGTGGTTTCTCCCGAATAGCCCAAATTTTGGCATCTTTATTTGTTCGGAGATGTTTCGTGGCCGTTTGCCATGGTCATAGTCGCAAGCCGAAATAGGCGCGTATGCGCCATTTCGTGTTATGTAAGGCAAACCTCTCCTCGCTGCCGATGTTTGTGAAGTTGTACACCATCGACATCCCGTAAAACATGTGGTCTGTCTGGCGGACAACGGCGCCACGACCAGTGATGATTACCTCGGGGAAGTGGTAGCGCAGTGGCACGCGAGTGTCGCCGAAGGTCATTGATGTATGGCTATAGACCAGGAATGTGGGTAGGGCGGAGATGTGAAGCAGCCACCCTCGGGAAGGCACGTAGTTGTATCCGTAGCCGGCACCGATGCCGAAATTGGCCATCTTCAGTTCCATCTTCTGGTCCCAATCGAGTTTGGCATGTTGGCCCATTCCTGACGCAGCCAATAGGAAGCTGCCAGAGGAGACTCGTTGGATGTAGCTCTGGGAGAATGCGGCGGGATAGGAGAAATGACGGCTGTTGAAGGCGTAGTAAGCATTGAGGTTGAGTGTCTTCACGGAAAGCATGTCGGCAGGCAGTTCGATGCGTTCCATGCCTTCATGGTCGTGCCACCCCGTGAAGTTGTGGGCGTCTTGGTAGATGAAGTCCCAACCGAAACGCTTGCCATAGGAGTTGATGTTCAGTTCATAGTCTTTATATTTTCCCATCATTTTGGCAGGATTGAAGGCCATGTTGAGAGAAAAGCCCAGATAGCCCACGCCTACGCTGAGCGTGGATTTGTAGTCGGCTGCCATGGCCGCTTTGAAATGCTGGCCACTCTCCACACCCTTGGATTCAATCTTCGCTCCCGACAAGTTGAATCGGGCACTGATGGTCCATTTCGTCTTCGGACGTGTGATATAGGCGGTGTCGATGTCGCCTTTGTGGTAGTTCGCTGTCAACACGCTGTCGAAGCGCTGAATAATGTTCTGTGCTGATAAGGGCAGTGACAGACAGGCCATTATGACGAAAAGCAGGTAGGCCCTCCGTCTCCAATGCGTTGGCAAGTACGCTACCCTTGCCAAGCTGCAAGATGACTCTTGTCTCATGTCTGTCACATTTATGAATATCCAGTATTCTTGTTTCAGAAGTGCTTGTGGATTCTGATTGCCATTTCAACAACTCGATGCAAAGATAACACTTTTTCTGCACATTCAAAAATGTAGTTGGGCAAAAGGCCAAGGCACACTAACCCCGAAGGGGTGACATAACATAGACGGGGGTGCAACCTCCGGGTACTAACCCCAAAGGGGTGACATAACACAGACGGGGGTGCAACCCCCGGGCACCAACCCCGAAGGGGTGATAGAACACAGACGGGGGTGTCAACCCCCGGGCACTAACCCCGAAGGGGTGGCATAACACAGACAGGGGTGCAACCCCCGGGTGATAGAACACAGACTGGGGCGCAACCCCCGGGGGCTATAAATGCGATGAGCAAAAGGGTGGTGCCGCACCGCCCTTTTGCTCACTGTCCATTTGAAAATGAAAAAGATGAAGTCAAAACCCTGCCATTCTTTTCAGAGGTCTGCTCCTGACGACAGTGTGGCATCATGTGTCACTCTCGGCCTGGATGACTTTGCAAATCAAGACCTTTGTCATATATGCTTGTGGATGTTAAAACACAATCCTGTTGTCGGGGATTTCAACCTCGGCTGATGTCGTGCCGCCCGTCTCTTCGCCTTTGGAAATGTTGCAGATGCGGTCGAGGGATTTGCGTGAGCGACGGGCGGTCGTGGTACTCTCCACAGCCATGATGATGTCTTCGTTGTCGAGGTCTTCCTGCTTGAAGATGTAAATGTTTGGGCGGGGCTTGTAGGGAGTGGATGTGTTTACACCGTAATAATCCTCACGACGCTTGATTTGTTTCAGACGATGCTCTTCCTCGTCAGCCAGGCGGGCGGAGTCTGCCAGTGCGTTCTTGTTCTGGCGATTGCCCATGCCGTCGACATGGTCGATACCGAAGCCTGTGGCAAGGATGGTCACTTTCACTTGCTTGCCCATGGCGGGATTGACGGCAAGACCCCATTTGATCTTGTAGTCGTTGCCGAATTTGGACATGAATTCGTGAACGTCGTTCATTTCCTCCATCATCAGCCCGCCGTTTTCCTTGTCTTCGGCGAAAGTGATGTTCAGCAGGATTTTCTTGGAGTTGAAAACGTCGTTTTCGTTGAGAAGGGGAGAGTTGAGCGCATCGTGGATGGCGTTCTTCACACGTCCTTCTCCTTCACCGTAGCCGGTGCTCATGATGGCGACGCCGCCGTCTTTAAGTACGGAGCGCACATCGTTGAAGTCGAGGTTGATGAGGCCGTGGACGGTGATGATTTCAGTGATGCTGCGTACAGCGATGTTCAGCGTGTCGTCGGCCTTGGCGAAGGCGTTGAGCACGGAGCAGTCGGGATAGATTTGGCGCAGGCGCTCGTTGTTGATGACGAGCAAGGCATCCACGTGCTTTGCCATTTCCTCTACGCCGTCGAGTGCCTGGTCGATTTTGTTGGCGCCCTCGAATTGGAAGGGGATGGTGACGATGCCCACGGTGAGGATGCCGAGTTCTTTGGACAAGCGTGCTACCACGGGGGCGGCGCCCGTTCCTGTGCCGCCGCCCATGCCGGCGGTGATGAACGACATCTTGGTGCCGTCGTTCAGCATCTGGTGGATGGATTCCACGCCGTCTTCCGCTGCCTTGCGGGCCACGGCGGGGATGTTGCCGGCGCCGAGACCTTCGCCTAATTGGAGGTGTACGGGTACGGGGGAGCCGCTGAGGGCTTGTCGGTCGGTGTTGCAGACCACGAAAGACACGTCTTGGATGCTCTCACGATACATGTGGTTGACAGCGTTGCCGCCACCGCCACCTACTCCGATGACCTTGATGATGGGATTCTCTTTTTTAAGGCCTTCGAAATCGAGGACTTCTTGTGTGCTGGATTGATTTTCTTCGTTTGGCATGTTTGGGCTGGTTTTGATGGTGAGTGAAAGAGTTAGTCGTTGTTGTCATCCTCGTTCTCTGCGGAGATGATTTTCGTGTAAAAGTCTTGTAATATTCCATATCCGCGGGAGAACCACCCGCCTTTGTGTGGAGTGTCGGACTTTTGATGGGTGACTTTTTTCTGTGGGGCGCGTTCCTTGTTGCTGGATGGGTTCTTGTCGGGATATTCCACCAGGTTTGCCCCACCTGGCTTGGTGATTCTTCTCTTCTGGGTGTTCGGCGTGGTGGTGACAGGGGGCGCTTCGGTCTCAAAAAGGGTGGGGATGGGCTTGATGGTCGAACCGGCACAATTCATGTCACCTTTGGCGAGAAGTGCCAGGGCGGTGTTCATCGTGCCGTCATGGGCGTTGATTTCCTTGTCGGTGGAGGTCACCTTCTGGTCCACCATTCCTGCGATGCGCACTCGTTGGATGCCGGTGATCTCGGTGAACGCCTTCTTGATTTCCTTCATCTTCGACCCTCCGCCGGTGAGGATGATGCCGCCCATCAGTTTGTCGTAGTATTTTGGCGGCACTTGGCCGAACCACACGTTCTGGATGATTTCGTCGACACGGGATTCCACCAGTTCGTTGAAAGCCTTTGCCGACACGGAGCGCTCGGCATCGATGGGCAATGTCTCATCGGTGTCGATGTCTGTGGCCTCAATGAAAGCCTTGCCATGCTTGATTTTCATCGCTTCGGCCTCGTCGTCCTCCATCATCAGGGTGGTGATGTCCTTGGTGATGTTGTTGCCACCCAGGGGGATGACTGCCAGGTGGCGGAGGATGTTCTTGAAATAGACGGAGACGGTGGTGGTGTCGGCTCCCAGGTCGACGAGGAGGCATCCGCTGCGCATCTCTGCTTCTGTGAGGATGCTTTGTGCCAGGGCGACGGGGGCGAGATACATCTCGGCGATGGAAATCTTGGCTTTCTCAAAACATTTGACCAGATTGCGGTAGAAAGCCTTGCGGCAGACGATGTTGAGAAAATTGCCCTCGATTTTGTCGCTCTGAATGCCCACAGGGTCAACCTGGTATAGTGTCCCCACCTTGTATTCCTGAGTGGCTGCCTCAAGGATTTCCAGGTCGGTATAACGGGTGCTGCGGTTGGTGTCCATCAGTTCGTTGATCATCTCTTGGGTGATGATGGTGTCCTCGGGGAGCGTCTTCACGCTGTTGTTGGGGATGCAGCGGAGGGACTGACCGCCTACGCCCACATACACTTGTGCTATTTCCGACTTGAGAATTGTCTTCAGTTTGCTGATGATGTTGATCAGACAAGCGCTGGTCTTGTCGATGTTGTAGACCACCCCCTTGCGGATGCAAGGTGTGGCGTCCTCCCTTGCGACGGCAAGCACTTGAATACTTCCGTCCACGTTCTTCTTTCCGGCGATGCCGGTGATTTTCGAAGAACCCAGTTCTATTGCTACAATGAATTCTTTTGCTGCCATATTGGTTGTACGTTGGATGTGATATGTTATGCACGCATACGTTTTATACATAAATATAGTGACTGTCCATTGTTTCTATCATGGTCGGATGGATTGTTTCATATTTTTTTTCCTTTTATATTTCGGGAGGTAAATAGGAATTTCGTACGTGCCTTTCTTTGTTGGAGCAAAAAGGGGGTGGGGACGTGTACGGGACTCCTGACTTCATCAATGCGCCACCCATACAACGAACTTATGACCAATAAATGTCTAAGGAATTAGGGAACCAAGGAAATGCGCCTATGGCGCACAAATGCCTTAAATCCTTGTTTCCTTAGACTTTTAACGCCAAGAGGCTATGACCAAATCCAGTGTGCGCATCTCCCCGCCCCTCGAGGGGAGGGGCTGGGGTGGGGTCTTTGATTGGCTGATTATCCGCTTCGGACAAAAACGTCTACGGAGTTGCGGAGGAAAGGAGAATGCACCGTTGGTGCATATGTTATTAACTGAAGTCTCCCACCTTGAAGGCCGAAGGCCTGGTCAGACCATAGGCAGGGGTGAAACCCCTGCTAATAAGTGGTTTATACAATAACCCCGAAGGGGTGACAGATCATTCTGTCACC